>JBBRPD010000009.1:0-109167 GCA_038228575.1 Chitinophagales bacterium
CCTTAGTGTTAACAACAACACACAATATTTACTCTACCTGTGCGTGAGGGTTGTGATTTGCTTTCAAACTATTGTTACCTTAGGGTAATCAACAACTGGCTCTGTATGTATTGTGTGTCACTTACAGTTGTGATTTGCTTTCAAACTTTTGTTACCTTAGGGTAATCAACAACAACATGGCGAGCCTGTTAACAACACTCATTAGTTGTGATTTGCTTTCAAACTTTTGTTACCTTAGGGTAATCAACAACAAAGGAAAAATACGCACCGGACTAAGTGCAGTTGTGATTTGCTTTCAAACTTTTGTTACCTTAGGGTAATCAACAACTATGGCTAATAATGATCTTGACGCAATGCTGTTGTGATTTGCTTTCAAACTTTTGTTACCTTAGGGTAATCAACAACACACTTTGCCGGGTGAATAAACACAGGTAGTTGTGATTTGCTTTCAAACTTTTGTTACCTTAGGGTAATCAACAACACCTTTCGATGAAAGTGTTGTCCAGTAAGGGTTTCAGCCCATTTTCAGGAATAAAAAAACGAGTTCAAACTCGTTTTTTTATTCCTGTTTTAAAACAATTCCAATTGCTGAGGTGGTGCAACAAGCGGGGTTGGGTCGTGCCCGTGAAAGATCTCCATCATGCCAAATTGTTTGTCGGTAATGCACATTATGCCTACATTCCCTCTGGGTGGCAGGTTTTTTTTAGTGCGTATTATATGAACTTCCGCATTTTCACGACTGCTGCAATGCCGCATATAGATACTGAACTGGAACATCTGGAAGCCATCGGCCAGCATTTTTTTCCGAAACACAGTATACGCCTTTTTATCCTGCTTCGTTTCGGTAGGAAGGTCGAAGAATACAAGTACCCACATGATTCGATATGCGTTTAAGCGTTCAAACATTTTTCTTCAGTACATAGTCGTTAGTACATAGTAGCAAGACGCCGACTTTGAGCCATTGAGCTATTAAAGCACAGGGTACAGCAACCTTCGTATATTGCCATCATAACATTTGGCCAGGCTGGCAGTAGTTTTCTCCACTGCAACCATTAGCGGACTGCGTTCGGTATCTTTTGCAGTTACTGAACGAGCAATGTTCACATCAATGGCGGGTATGGATAGCAACAGCGCTTTAATTTCTTTGGTCAGCTCAAGCGGCTGGCTCGTGCCGTTTATCCGACTATTTTTTTCAGCTATGTCAAATACAACTTTGTCTACATAAGGCCTGTAAGGTTCCATAATATCATCGGCAAGGCAATAAGCGTTGTATTGATTGCGGTGGTGTATGCCCAGGGTAGGTAATAACCCACTGCCCGTAAGGCAACGGGCCACCACAGCCCTTAGTATTGCGTAGCCGTAGTTGAGCAGGTTATTGGGTGCCTCGCCATCCCGTTCGCGTGTAAATTGAGGCACAAAAGGAAAAATGCGCTTCCAGTAGTAACTGGCTGCCTGGGCTTCCATATTATCGCTGTCGCCGCTTTTTACATCGCGGGCTAGGTTAAGCAGAAATTTATCCGCTTCGCCAAACAGACTGCCAGCGCTTCTTACAGAGCCGAGCATGGCTGCCTGATTTTGTATTTTCGCCACAATAGTTTGCTGCCAGAGCTGTTTCTTCAATGGCTCTGAAGCATCTATCTGCGCCGCAAAAAATTTGCTCTGCAATGTATTGCCATTAAGGTTCAGCATCATTCCTGTGGGGTGATGGGTATTGTCGCAGGTAATAACAGCGGCATTATTATTCAGTAGTTTCGTAAGTACTGCCTGCGAAATTGTGATTTGCGGATGGTCCAATATTAGCACACCAATGTCTTCAAGCGGGGCGATATGGGGCTTGGGCTTTACTATTTCTTCCGTCCCCTCCGGCACAGGAAACTCCACCACCAATTGCTCATTAGCGGTATGCAGGTAGGCAGGATTGCCGAAATAGAGGGTGCGTTTTATCATGACGCTGGTTTTATATTGCCAAGGCGGTCAACTTTTAGTTTAATGCAATGTTCTTTTATCATAATGCCGTCAATAGACTTTTCTGTTTTATTTAAGGCAGAGAATTCAACTTTATTAATTATTGGTGTGCTAATATCGTGTCTTACAAAAAAACATTGCGGCCCGGAAGAGCTTACCATTTTATATACCTGATTTACTTGCTCTTTATTTAAGTTTTTAAAATTGATAAGACTAATATTGTTCTGTTCTTCTACAGTTGGTACGTAAACCAAGTCATTTGGCGAAACATAGAATGACAACCGATTTCCAATGTCATTTAAATCAGGAACTGGCATTAATATTTGTTTTTGACGCTCAATAACAATATTTAATGGGATAGTATCATAATTTCGTTTGCCCTTATCATCTATATAAATAGCAAAATAAAGGTTAGTTCCCTTCGCCGCTTCTACATATTTATGCTTCTTATTGCCAGTATAACCAACATTGAATTTGTTGCCCTTTGGCTCATAGGTACGCACTTTCAAAATGGGCTGATGGGGTTTGCTGTTGTTTAGTTTGGCAATATTTTTATTCATTTCATCTAATCCATCGGCAGAAAATGCCAATTCAGGATGTTCAATAATTTTGCCGTCTTTTTCAGTATTAAATTGAGATAAATGATTAAGCATGATGGTCTGGATACCAGAATCGGTAATGGTTTCTATTTTTGAAGAATTGAAGCTGTCATCAATACTAACTCGGGATGCTACATTTTCTTTATCCCAATAGTAAACTTCTACTTTTGAAACGTCAATATTGTTCCACTTATTTTGTAAATCTTTGAAAAGTTGGAGTATTGTTTTCTTGTTTTTCCCTTTACTGATCAGTTCTTTAATCTTAATTCTTAGCCTCCTGTCAACAATATCTTCCCAGTTATCGAGGGCAGATGAAAGAGATGCTATTTTCTTTAGCCTTAACTCCACAAGCCCCGACACAGTATCTTTGTGCATCGGTTTCCTGATTGCCCAGTTTTGCCCCTTAGTTTGGGGTTGAATTTCCTTTTTAAGATTACCATTTTCATCTTTCACCCATGCAAGAGATTGGTTTTTAGTTTTATTAATTACACGCAGGTTTTGTTTGAAACTCACTACCATGCCCAATATTTTATCTTTTGTATCCTGGGTAAAAGTTTCCCATGGTTTATGGAAAACCCATTTGTAGTTTTGTTTAGTATCGTCATTATACTTTTTGAAGCACAACTGATGTTTTAAGTCGAAGCGTTTCTTCTCTTTGTCCTCTTTTTTCGCTTTACCAAGTCCACTTTCATTGTTTAGATAATTGATGTGGCTACGAGAAGCACATGCAATTACAATAGCATCAAGTGCATGGTGGCGGTGGTCAATCCTTTTTTTGCTGAAGCCCTTGGACAATTCAATAGGTACTTGTGCCTGGAATACTCTTTTTCCATCTTTATTTGTCCACTCACCAAAATTTGTGCTTCTGGTCAATTCATTTAGCCGCTCAAATCGGGGTGTTATCACATCATTCCAAATATTATTAAGTCCCCAATTTTGTTTTAAAATTGAAGTAACACCGCCGGTGCAGGCAATTACGTTTTTTGATATGGCCTCTTGTTCATTTGCCTCCCTAACAATATTTGATAGGAGGCTTTTTACTACCTTACTAATATATCTTGTATCATTAAGTTGCCTTTGTATGAATGTTTCGGGTATATCCTCCATAAGTAATTTTTTCATTTTGCTACGGCTCTTACTATAATGCGCCTTTACAAATTCTTCATACTCGGCAATTGTATGTAACGTTACTTCCTTACCGTAGCTTAATTCGATTTTTTTGCCACCATTATTTTTTAGATATTCATAAGCTGTGCTGTTGTCTTTGTCTTTATTTACCTCAACTTCACAAATCACTTTGTTGCTGAAAGAATCATCAAAATATCTGGATTGCGGGATAATGTGTTCTATATCGAATGACCTTGTGAAAAGTTTATTCAATGGTATAACTTCCCCTGTATATGGTGAGCGGTATTTTTGCTGTAGCCATAGTTTATAGCGGGTAAGTTCAGATGAAGTGGGTTGTGCAAGCTTGGTGATTTTTAAGATCTCATCAGGTATATTTTCTTCAGCATTTAATACACCCTCTTCATATATTTTCAAAATTTCTTGTTGCGTAGGGGAGTAAGGGCGCACATTTTCAATATCAGTATCGTTTAACAATTCTACTAATAGAGCCTTTATTCGCAGGTTGGTATTTTCATTTTCAGTTATTTGTTTTGACATTTTTTCCCTATCGGCCTTAGGGTTTTTCATTTCCCTTCCTAACTCAATGTGTATCTCATCAAAATAGTTCTCCGCGCCATTACCATTTTGCTTCCAGATATCCCTCACAACTTGCAATGTCTCGTTTATTATTTGCTCCACGATGGGGTTGCGCAAGCTATGTTGCTCTAAACATTTGATGTCATTAGCCGTTTTCCATTTTTTTGCATCTCCATCTTCTGAGTGCCTGTCATAAACAATATAGGAGACAAGCCATGTGGGTAAGCCCTTAAAATCATTTATATCATTTAGGTCTATTGCTTTTTCCCTAACCCTATCTTGTATTAATGGGTTGTATTCGCCGGTGATGATGTTATTGATGCGTAGTAGTGTTTTCTGATCAATGTTACTTTCGTTCCAATATTTACCTGTACGCATAAGTGGCAATAATTTCTTTATTGCTTTAGCGGAATAGGAGCCATACTCATTTTTAAAAGGGGGAAATTTTGCAAAATGGGTTACAAAATCATCTCCTAAGCCTTTTTTTGTTGCAAAAGTGGTGAGTGCCTTTTTAATATCCTCTTTGTCATCCACCGAATATAAGATATGCCAAAGCGCAATCTCATTTTCTAAATTTAGAAAGTTGTCGGGAACGTTCGCTACTTTTTCTAACCTGCTTTTTATTTGCGAACCAGTTTCATTGCACGGATATGTTTTGTCGTCAACATAGTTCCATCTATAATTATCTGCATTTTTTTTAAAATTGAAAGGCGGATATTTCAAAAATGCTTTCTGGTCAATTTCTTTTCTTTTATTCAACCAGTCAAATAAATTAACCCAATCCTCTTCCGTTTTCAATAACTCATTTGTAACATTTACATCTGTTTCTATTCCCCCGAAAATCGTTTGTTCTTTCTGATAAATCCGCAGGTTTTGGATAAATTGCCATAGCCTGAATTCCTGAAAATGTGGGTGTGATTTAGCAATACATTTGAGTGGTTCAATTTCCTTTTTGCCATCTCTAATAAATACCCTGCTTTCAAATTTACAATTGCTTATTAGAGACTTATTACTTTTAAGTGGACGTTGGTAAAATAGAATGTCATTTAAGAATAAGTGTGTAAAATCTTTCTGCCTAATACTATTTTTATGGGCTTCGTTATTTTCGTAAAGTTCTTCCAGGCATGCAATGTATAATTCCGGGTTTTGTAGTTCGCTATGAAACTCTTGCTGGGTCTTTAAAATTGTATCTAACTCTGCTTTATAAAATTTACGTTCAATAACCCGAACTAATTTGCCATTTATTTTTTGCTTTGGATTTTCAAGTAGTGTGTCATAAATATACGCGCCAACTGTTTTGTTGCTCTTGTTGATAAACTCCTCCGTTTTCTTTTTAACCAATGTCCAGTCATTTTCTGCGGGAGCTCTGAATGAACGTTTTTCTTTTCCTTCTTTATCTTTTTTTATCGTGCCATCGTCATTCAATTCAGTAGTAATAATAAATTCTTTCGTCTTACCTGTCCAGTCAAGCGGTGCTTTACTAGTTCTTCTATATATTAGCCCATTTTCCAAATGGACATTATACCAAACTTCATCATTGCCTTTTTTGCTATCAGTTGCTTCTACTCTAACTACTTTTAAAGCGTGAAATTCTTCTACTTTATTATTTGCTGTTTCTTCATCTTCCCCTCTTAACTGATAATACCCTCTTTTTTGATTAAAGTTGAGTAAAAGCCAAGCCAATTCTTCCTTTTCTATTTTTTGCGTTAGGGCCTTTTTTCTCAAGTAGTAAATTGTCCAGTCGTAAGGGATTTTTTTTTCGTTTTCAATAAGTTTAGGGTGATGTGCCGCAAAATCTGCAAGCATTTCCTTAAATGATTTCTTAAAAATAAAGTCACCTTTTTTTGTTTCTTCGTTGATTATGTAGGCTAATTTGGGTTCGCTTTCAGGTATGAATTGTCCCAAACGCGTCTCAAAATCTATTTGTTGTGCATAGTGTGTCGGCAGAAAATCAAGAATATTCAATACACGGTGTAATCTTTCCCTGCGCAAAAGCTGCCTTTCCCTCAGCCTCCTAATGCCTCTAAAATCTGTTCTCTCTGCTGTTTGTGAAATGGAGACCCCACTATCAAATTTACCAAGTATATCCTGACTCATAGGTATAATTCGTGTTCCTGCGGCAATTATTCGGCCTGTGTTTTCACTATCATCTTTTTCTACTAAAGCCCAACCGATAGAATTGGTTCCTAAATCTAATCCAAGTATTTTTTTCATTTCTAACATTTTAGTTTATATTTGTAACTGAAAGCAAATCACAATAAGGATTATTCCGTTGTGAAAACATTTAAAGCGGCGCAAGTCGCTTTTTTTATGCCCTCAAATTAAGCTTTCCTTTTATTTTAAAATAGAGCTTTTCTACTCTATTTTATGTCGAATATTTTTAGTAGCAAATTACTTAATTATCAGCAGTTTATCTTTTCGGAAGTAGATGCTTCCTGCGTCAGCATGACAAAGCAAGAGTGTGCCATTAAAATCATAGCCCATCATTCCATCAAATGAATCACAGTTCAGACATTAATTGTGTTTTCGGAAGTAAATACTTCCAGAATGTTAGGACGAAGTGAATACTTCGACCAGTCCCAAAACATTCATAGCCCATCATTCCATCAAATGAATCATAGTTCAGACATTAATTGCCCATTTTATTAAAAGATGCTTCCTGCGTCAGCATGACAAAGCAAGAGTGTGCCATTAAAATCATAGCCTATCATTCCATCAAATGAATCACAGTTCAGACAATAATTGTCCGTTTGATTAAAAGATGCTTCCTGCGTCAGCATGACAAGCAAGAGGCCCCCCAAAAATCACAGTTCAGACAACAATTGTCCATTTTATTAAAAGATGCTTCCAGTATAAGAAAGCAAGAGTGCTCCATTTTTTAACCGCATAAACTGTACCAGGGCAACGCCCTGAAATACGTCAGCGGTGGGCAGCGCCCACCGTAACAACAACACAATTCACCATTCAAAACCCACCATTTATAATGTACAAATCATTCAAAATACCCGCTCCATACAACGCCTCGGTGCTCGCTGTTACCTACGCGGTAGCCAATGTCGCACCAGGGGGCTCTTTTGCCCTTTATGGTGGTCATGGTGCCAAGCTTTAAAACCATTACTTTGTCTCCCTTTTTAAAGGTTTTCAGTATCTCGCCGTTAAAACCTTCTTCGGCGCGGGCATTCATCGTATCAGCTTTTACAACGTAGTACTTGCGCGGTTTTAGTTTGTGCCGGGCAATCGCAGTCGTGCTGCAGACAACTGCTAAAAGGCATAGAATGGTAGGCTTTAAGTAATGCATACCAGCAAGGTAATGAAAAGGCGGCTAATTGAATGGGGCTACCACAACCACTACACTTCGTTACTTTCTATAGCTAATTTCAAAGATTCAGTAGAGATTGGTTTCATAAAAAATAAAAATATTCGATGCTTTTGTAACATTTTTACCACCTTGTACGTCTTATACATTCAACCGCACAGCAACTATGGATCTGCAAATCAATAATCTCCACAAAAAATATGGCAATGGCGTTTACGCATTGAACGATGTTTCGCTCACCATAAAAACCGGCATGTTCGGTTTGCTGGGGCCTAATGGTGCAGGTAAATCGTCGCTGATGCGCACACTGGCAACCTTGCAGGATGCCGATAGTGGCACCGTAATGCTGGGGGATATTGATGTGCTGAACAATAAGGAAAAGGTACGCGAGGTACTCGGCTACCTGCCGCAGGAATTTGGTGTATACCCCCGCACCTCGGCAACCGAATTGCTCGATTATATGGCCATGATAAAGGGCTTCAGTAATAAAGCAGAGCGCAACGAAATAGTGAACAATCTGCTGAACAAAGTGAACCTTTACGATGTAAGGAAGAAAGCGGTAAGTAGCTTTAGCGGCGGTATGCGCCAGCGTTTTGGTATTGCGCAATGCCTTATTGGTAACCCCAAGCTGGTTATTGTTGATGAACCAACAGCCGGCCTGGACCCAGGTGAACGCAATCGTTTCTATAATATCCTCAGCGAAATAGGCGAGCAGGTGATAGTGATACTCAGTACCCACATAGTGCAGGATGTGCGCGAGTTGTGCACGCAAATGGCTATAATGAACAATGGCAAGGTGCTTTTCAGTGGCGATACTGATGATGCCCTCTATGCCATAAAAGGCAAAGTATGGGAGCGCAGCATTGCTAAAAGCGAACTGCCCGACTACCAGAAAAACTACAAAGTGATTTCGAACAAATTAGTGGGTGGCAAGCCGTTGATACATGTTTTTTCTGATGACCAGCCGGCGGAGCAATTCGCAATGGCCGAAGAAAACCTGGAAGATGTATTTTTTGCAAAAATTAATGAATTAGCCTAAACCCTAAACCCGTACAATTATGTGGAAATTTATAGTAGCCGAGTGGAAATACTGGCTAAAGTCGCCCATGACGTGGATACTTTTCAGCATCAATGCATTGCTGATATTTGGCGCAGTATATTCCGATAACATCACTATTGGTGGTGGGGTAGGCAGCGTGCACAAAAATTCTCCGCATTCTATACAGGCTTATTATGGTGTTATGTCGCTGCTTGGCTTGCTCATGACCACCGCCTTTATGAATGCAACCGCTAATCGCGACTTTCAGTACAATATGTACCAGCTCGTTTTTTCGGCACCTATTAAAAAGTGGGAATACTTCTTTGGGAAGTTTATCGGCGCATATACCATGGCCATCATCCCTATACTGGGGGTATCGGTGGGTAGTTTAATTGCGCCACTCATGCCGGGGCTGCAACCCGAGCGTTATGGCCCGGCTATGCTGAACGGCCATGTGCTGGGACTGGTTGGTTTTGCTTTGCCCAATATTTTTATTTCGGGAGTAATACTCTTTACACTGGCCATTATTTTCCGCAGCAATATTGTATCATTTGTAGGGGCTATGCTGATGCTGGTGCTCTACCTGGTGTCCAGCGGCTTTACCCGCGATATACAAAAGGAATGGCTGGCTAATTTGCTCGACCCGTTTGGCTTCAGGCCGGAAAGTATACTGGCCAAGTATGTAACGGTAAGTGAAAAGAACCTGCATGCTACGCCGGTAACCGGGCCGTTTTTAACCAACCGTATTATTTGGATAGCTATTAGTGCCGTGCTGCTGGTGGTAATGTATTACCGCTTTTCTTTTAGTACACGCAACGCAACTGCGGCATCAAAGAAGAAGGCCAGTCCCGAAGTACCGTTTGTGCCCGCATTGCCCGGCACAGCAAAAATTGCAATACCCGATGCCGCCAATAAATTTTCTTTTAAGCTGCTGCTGAACCTCATTGTTTTTGAATTTAAGGCCGTGGTGCGCAACCCTACCTTTATAATTATTGCTACCATAGGTTTCATTAACCTGGTCACTAACCTCACCAGCTTTACCGGTGCTTACGGCGCCGCGCAATACCCCGTAACCTACCATGTGGTGGAAGCCATACAGGGGGGCTTCAACCTGTTCCTTATTGCCATTATTACTTTTTATTCCGGAGTGCTGGTATGGAAGGAACGCGATGCGCGTATTAACGAGATACAGGACGCTTCCGCAATAAAGACCGGCATCCTGTTCACCTCTAAACTGGTAGCTATGATGCTTACCGTGGGGCTTATTATGCTGCTCACTATAGTAACCGGGGTAATTACCCAAATGTGCTTTGGCTACCACCGTTATGAATTGGGGGTATATGCACAGTCGTTGCTGGTTATTGATATGCTTAAGTTTTCGTACCTCATTATTATTGCGTTGTTCTTTCACTACCTCATCAATAACCGGTATATCGCCTACGTCGCTTTCATCGCATTTATTATAGCGAATAGTTTTGTGTGGGGAGCCATGGAGGTGAGTACGTTAATGGTGCAATATGGCGCTTTGCCTACCATGACTTATTCTGACATGAACGGCTTCGGTCCATTTGTAAAGGGTGGTATCTGGTTCAGCGTTTACTGGTCATTGTTTGCCCTGCTGCTGGCCATTGTTGTATATGCTTTCTATACAAGGGGCAAGGAATATGCTTTCCCGCACCGCTGGGCAGAGGCCCGCTTACGGCTCCAAAAGAATATGGCGGTTACTGTGCTGGCGTTGGTGGCCTTCATTGCCTGTTCGGGTTTCGTGTACTACAATACTTTTATTTTGAATACCTATCATGGCGAAAAGGAATCGGAACAAATCAGCATCGAGTACGAAAAAATGTACAAGAAATATGAAGGTAAACCGCAACCCCGCTATTACGACCTGAACTACAAAATAGACCTCTACCCACAGCAACGTAACCTTAGTGTACAAGTTACCGCCTGGGCGCGCAACATAAGCAACCAGCCCATAAAGCAACTGTATTTTACCATGCCATCGTGGCGCGATAGCATTACCATACAGGTAGCCAATGCCACAGAAGTACTGCGCGATACCCGCCACAAATTCAGGATAATGGAATTGAAGCAACCACTGGAGCCGGGCGATTCCCTGCAACTGAAAATTAGCTTTATGCGGGAAACAAAGGGCTTTGAAAATGAGGTGAGTTTTAGCCAGATAACCCAAAACGGTTCGTTCTTCAACAGCTTCGATATTTTGCCGGTGATGGGTTATAGCAGCGACCAGGAGATGGAAGATAAAAACAAAAGGGCCAAGTTTAAATTGCCTTTGCGGAACCGCATGCCCCGCCTCGATGAAAATAATATGGCGGCACGCAGCAACACCTATATTTCAGGTGATGCGGACTGGGTGAATGTGAATACCGTTATCAGCACCGAAGCCGACCAGATAGCCATCGCGCCCGGAAGCCTGCGAAAAACATGGACTGAGAACGGCAGAAAGTACTTCAACTATGCGCTGGATAAAGCCTCGCTCAACTTCTATTCCTTCCTTTCGGCGAGGTATGAGGTGGCCCGGCGCAAATGGAATAGTATTGATATTGAAGTGTATTATGATAAGGCGCATGCCGCGAACGTACCTAATATGCTGAACAGTGTGCAGAAATCGTTACAGTATTATACAGCCAACTTCGGGCCGTACTACCATAAACAATGTCGCATTATTGAGTTCCCGAGGTATGCGGGTTTTGCACAGGCCTTCCCCGGCACAATGCCCTACAGCGAAAGTGTTGGCTTTATTACCGACCTGCGCGACGTAACTAAAGATGATATCGATTTCGTTTACTACATAGTCGCGCATGAAATGGGCCACCAGTATTGGGCGCACCAGTTAATAGGTGCCGGCATGCAGGGCAGTGAAATGATGAGCGAGGGTTTCGCGCAGTATGCTTCACTCATGGTAATGGAAAAGGAATATGGTAAGGATAAGATGAAGAAGTTCCTGAAGTATGAAATGGATGATTACCTGCGGGGCAGAAGTAATGAATTTGAAGCTGAACGCCCATTGATACGCACAGAGCACCAGCAATACATACACTACCAGAAGGCGAGTGTCGTGTTGTATTATCTTAAAGAAATGATTGGTGAGGATAAGGTGAATAGTGCGCTCCGTTCGCTGATAGATTCTTTTGCTTACAGGCAGCCGCCCTACACCACATCTTTGGCCGCATTGCGGGCATTCAGGAAGGTTACTCCGGATAGTTTACAGTATATGATTACCGATATGTTTGAAAATATTACCTTGTTTTCAAACAGGGTTATGTCGGCAGAAACAAAAAAAGTGGGCAATGAATATGAGATAACCATCAAGACAACCTCCGAAAAATACAGGTCTGACTCCCTGGGTCGTGAAACGGCGATTCCGGTGAATGATTACATTGATGTGGGTGTTTTCAGTAAACCGGAACATAAGGGCAACCTGGGGAAAGCATTGGTGCTGAACAGGATAAAAGTGAATAAAAAGGACAATGCCTATACTTACAGGGTAAAAGAAAAGCCATACGAGGTGGGTATCGATCCCTATAATTACCTTATTGACCGGGTGCCCGATGACAATGTAAAAAAGGTAGATTAGGCCTGCTATGTGCGAATAATGAATGCTTTAAACAGGGTAATATTTTTTATTGCTTTGTTAAAATATCGTTTTTGGCGGTAGCTTACCTACGTGCACAATAAAAATACTTACTTTAGCTCACGAGTATAGCATAGCTATACGCAAAGGTAGGCACTGAAAATTACCATAATGTTATTTTTACGTAATCATTTTTCTCAAATTATAGATGCCTGGAAGGTCGCACTGAAGGATAAACGTTTCCGGTTTACGTTGTTACTCATGCCCGGTTTATTTTTTGCCTATTCTGCTATTACACAGAACGTAGGTAACTATATTGAGTTGCGTAAAGGGGTAAGGCTAAATGATAAATTGCTTACTATACTGCCTACGTTCGATTTTTCTACGCTTGTTTTTTCTGTACTTTATACCTCACTTATCGCGTTAATAATTACGCATCTGCATAAGCCGCGTATCATACTCAGGGTTATTGAAATGCACTTTCTGGTAGCGGTAATAAGGCAGATATGCATATTGCTGGTAGCCCTGGAGCCACCGGTGGGTATTATTGTGCTGCGCGACATCTTCCTGGAAAACACGGTCTATCCGCACGCCCCTTTAACCAAAGATCTCTTCTTCAGTGGCCATGTGGCCAGCATCTGGATATACTTTTTATGTGCTACAAAAAAGTACCTTAAAATATATCTGGCCTTTGCTACTGTGCTCATGAGTTTTATGATACTGAGTATGCGCGTACATTATTCTTATGACGTGTATGGCGCATTGTTTTTTACCACCATAATATACTTCGCTCCGGGCTGGTTAAAACCATACTATTTTTCGCGGGCAGCCAGAGTAAGTAAGTAGCACGTATATTTACGTTTTAAAATGTTTTAGCTGTTTGAAGAATGATAAGGCACGCCGTAGCTACTGACCTCGAAAAGATAGTTGAAATATACAATCAGGCAATTCATGCAAAATTTCAGACCGCCGATACTGAGCCTGTTACAACAGCGGAAAAGGCGGATTGGTTCAGCGCCCATGCTGACAACCAATACCCCATAATAGTAGCAGAGCAAGAGGGTGTAGTGAGAGGCTGGCTGAGTATAAGCGCCTACCGCCCCGGCCGGAAGGCATTACAAGATTGCGTGGAGGTAAGCTACTATGTTGATGAGTTGTTTTTGCGGCAAGGTATAGGTAGCAGTTTGCTGACAAAAGCTCTGGAAATTTGCCGGGAACTGAATTACTATAGCATCATTACTATCATACTCGATAAGAATGAGCAAAGCATCGAGCTCATGAAGAAGTTTGGTTTTTCGCAATGGGGGCATTTGCCTGATATCGCCAGCTTTGATGGTGTGCGTTGCGGGCACGTTTATTTCGGCTTGCATCTAAAATAGACAGCGTTGTCAATCTGTAAAAAAACAGGGTCACCTCGTTTGTGGCAACCCTGTTCCTCTATTTATCGGCGGCTATTTTTTCTGATTGTCAACAAGCTGGAAGAATTTATACAGCTGTGGTAGAATAACTATACGGGTTCTGCGGTTGAGGGCCTTGCCTTCTGTTGTGTTGTTATCTGCTACCGGCAGGTATTCGCCACGGCCAGCTGCGGTCATCCTTTCCGCTGGCATTCTGTATTCGTTCTGTAGTATGCGTATAACCGAAGTTGCACGTTTGGTACTCAGGTCCCAGTTATCAGTTAGCGAGCCTTCGTGGAAGGGGACATTATCAGTATGCCCTTCAACCAGGAAGTCAATGTCAGGGTGCGCGAGCAATACGGTGGCTATCTTGCCCAATACTTCTTTGGCGCGGTCGGTAACCTGGTATTGTCCGCTTTTAAATAACATTTTGTCAGAGATATCAATGTAGATAGTACCCCGGTCCGTTTTTACATTGATGTCTTTTTTATCAAGATTGCCGATGGCATTTTTTAAATTATTCACCAACGCCATTGACATAGAATCTTTCCGGGAAATTTCAGCCTGCAGATCGCGTATATAAGCATCTTTTTCGCCAATAGATGCCGTAGAGTTACGGATACTTTCGGCCTGTGTGCCAGAGATGGCGGAAAGGTCTTTAATGTGTGCCTTTTGATCGGCGAGTTGTGATGCCAGTTGCTGATTGCTGTTTTTCAGCGTCATTATCTGGTCGTTTAGTGCCCGGATATAAGCAAGCCTTGCCGCCGAAGTATCGTGGCAAATATCATTTTCCTTTTGTAATTGAGCTACGGTCTTTTGCGATTTTTTGAGTTTCTTTGACTCGGCCATTGCAAGGTTAGGTGCGATGGATACGGTGAAAAAACAAGCACAGACTGCTGCGGTAAATAGTGTATTTTTTGTGGTCATAACTAGTGATTTTTTGTGTGAGCAATTGTTGCAACCTTAAACAGGTAAGCAACGATTAGTTACACAAAGTTCGCACCGGTAGGCAGGAGGATTGTTACAGAAACAGCCGCAAAAATTATAACATTTAAAGGTGAGTATTATGGTTGCTAATCGGGAAAAGTTGTAATTTAGAACATGATGAACATATTCGAGCAACTATGAAATTTGCCAGCGAAATAGCCGAGCTACGCCTTAGGATACCGATACCGATTACAGAGGCGCTGACGCTATTGCATGAGCATGCACATGGCGACGAGTTAGCAGCGAGTGATCGCAATAGCATTCTTTCAAAGATTGAAAGTGATTTCGTAACGTGCAATGTAGCTGTAATTGCAGAGCAAACAGGGTTCACTGTTTCAGAAGCGGAGATGGTATTCCGGCAAATGAAATTCGATGTTGCCAAAGCGATTACCGCCCTGCGAGAAAAGGAGTACGACCGTGGCTATATAAAATTGCCATTGATTAACCACACAAGTCTGGCTATACTGGAGCAGTGGATAAAATGCGAAAACTATGAGGGTTTCCATATTGCTATCACTTTTGAATTTGATGCCGTTACAACCATGCTCAACCATTTACCTGACTTGTTTAATGTGGCGCAGGCAATACGCCTTGCCAGACAGCGAAGAGATTCTATTTTTAGCGATGACAATGGCAATAAGGATATAGAAAAATATATTCAGCTAACTAACACCCTGAAAAATGACCCAATCTACAAGCAATGCGAAGCCGTTTTTCAAAACAACCTCGAAAAACTGGATAAAGTACTTAAAAGGCATTGGCGCAATGCAGAATGATGGGACTTGCTGCCATGAGCAGGAATACGCCATAATGTTAAATTGGTATGAAATAATTTGATATGACAACAAGTGTAGATTGGACGATATTAAAAACAGCAGGATCAACAGCCACTCACATACCAGAGACTATTGAGAGATTGTCAGCTCCATTTCATGAACAACGGCACGAAGCTCAATTTAATCTTGAAGGAGTCATTTTTGATGGGAATCACATGTATGATTCTTCGTTTTATGCGATAGATTTAATTGTTAATTTGCTGGCAAGAGAATATACTGTTGACCGAAAATTCATCTTCGATTTACTTATAGAACTCTCTTTTTGTAGATTTATGAAGGACGAAATGACCATACAGAAAACTGGTGAAAGAAAAGTAATTTATGCCGCTTGTATGGAAAAATTGAAGAAATTGAGTCCCGTAATTGCAAATGCTGTCGCTAAGACCTATATAGAAATTGAGTTAAAGGAAATGTTGCTAGGAATGATAGACGGCACCTTTTTTACAGAACTTGATGCGGAGAACAATGCTTTAAAAATAGATTAACCATGAAAATTGATCTGGTAAATGATGCAATTAGTAACCCTAGCCAGTTTGATAATCAACAGGAACGGTATAGGGCGGAAGCATTGTTTGCGCAAAATGAAACCAAGGCAGATGCGGCGACCATGTTGTTATACCATAGAAAATTTCTAAGTGCTAAGCAAATGAATTGCCTGGGGGAATGTTATTTTGAAGGTTATGGAGTTTCAGTGGATTACAATGAAGCGGTAAGCTTGTTCAAAAAGGCTTCAGAATTGGGGGACTCGAATGCAATGTACAATATGGGAATGTCGCACCTAAAAGGGTTGGGCTCCTGGCAAGATTATTATTCGGCTTATGAATGGTTTCGCAAATCTGCAGATCTAGGAAACGGCTATGCCATGATTAGGATAGGCGACATGTATAGAAGGGACCAAAGGTCGGTTTTTCAGATTGATACTGATACGGTAATCAAATGGTATCAAATGGCGATAGATCATGGTGCTAGCTGCACTCCTGGTATTGGTTTTGGTCCGGAACCCAATTTTATGTATGATAAAATATGGTATTTAAAAATGGCTGAGGAAGGGAAAAGCGACGCTATGTTTAAAATTGGCTATAACTATGTTAATGGTTTTGGTGGGGTGAAGAAGGATGAAGAATTGGCTCAATACTGGCTAAAAAAGGCGGCGAATTTGGGAAATGCTAAAGCTATGGACCTATTGAAGAAATTGTAAATTTAGGCATTCTTAATCTAGCTGACAATTTTCCTTGTCGGATTTACCGTGAGTTGCTTACGGTATCTCAGGTATGATTTGATGGATGGCAATGACTTCCGGCTGTAGAATATAAGTTATGATTTGCTTTCATTGTTGTCCGACAAAAATATCACCTTCCCTCTGAAACACAGTTGCAGCAAGGGTTTCATAAAATTTACCGTTTAATAGCCTACGTTTATGGTAACTCTGTTCAACCAGCTGTCATCCCCGCTTGAGTTCTTTCTTTGCCGCGGCGCAAAGAAAGAACCAAAGAAAGCGCCGCTTTTTTGCAACGCTCCGCGCAAAAAAGGAGCCCTGCGGCGTGTCCGGCTGAAGCTTGTTACTCTAATGTCTGCGCCGGGGCGGCGGCGCAGGTGTTATACAACATTCCTATTTTTATCATTATTTTACCAAGAAATAATAATTTTCTTTGTTTAGAATGATCGATGATGCGTGTAATAGTTATTTCGCGGTATTCATTTTCACCTTTACTGCCATATTGGGTTTTACCTGCATAGTGCCTGTTGTAATTATGGTGTCGCCCGCAGCAAGGCCCTGAATGATCTCTACTTTGTCGTTAGTGCGCATGCCTATTTTTACAACAACGAGTTTTGCTTTACCGTTTTTCACTACAGCAACTTGTTTATCCCGGTTGGTAGGGATGATGGCCTGCGACGGAATAAGTATCGCGCTTTTATTATTTTCGAATGGAATAATGATGTGTGTAAATGCGCCGGGTATCAGTTTATGGTTGTCGTTCTTTACCATTGCGCGCACTTTAAGTGTGCGGGTTACTGCGTTCGCTGAAGGTTCAATAGCGGTTATCGTTGCAGAAAATGTATCCAGTTTTCCAGCTATGTTGAAGGATATCTTTTTACCCATCGTTATCTCATCGCGATATTGGTCAGGCAGGTTGAAATCCATTTTAAGCATCTGTGTTTGTTGCAAACTCGCAATAGGTGTAGCTGCTGTAACAACGGCACCCATGCTTATGTTACGGATGCCAATTGTGCCATTGAACGGTGCCACTATCGTGGTTCGTCTCAGCATAGCTTCTGTATAGGCAATATCGGCATCAATGCTGGCTATTTGTGCAGTTGTGGTCTCAAAATCCTGCTGGCTGATGCCGCCAATTCTAAGCAATTCCGACTGGCGCGCTTTAATTTTCTCTTGCAGTTCGCGCTGTGCCTTCGACTTCAGTATTTGTGCTTTTATGTCTTCGTTATATAAGCGCACCAATACCTGGCCCTTTTTCACCTGCGCGCCCTCCGTAAATGAAATGCTTGTTACGCGACCCGGAACTTCTGACAATATCTGTATCTCTTCATTGGGTACCAACGAACCGCTGGCGGTATAATCGCTCTGAAAGGGTTCGGTTTTTACCAGGAACCCATCGGCCGAAAGTACAACGGGCCCGGTTGGTTTATTCTTATCTACATCCTTCTTTTTGTCGTCGCACGAAGAAAAGGAAAGGAGGCATAGAACGGACAGCCCTAATACATAAAGGCTGCTCAGGAATGGTATTTTAAATTGGCAGGTAGTGCTGTTGTTTTTGCCTGTATTGTTCATATACTAAATGGTCTAAGTTAAAATTAGTGAATGCAGTGTGCTGTAAACGAACTTTTAAGTACTTCCTACTTGATCAGCTTATTTTCCAATTCAAGTACTATCGTCTGGGCTACTTTAAGATTATATGCAGCGGTATATAACCGCTGGAGGGCTGTTACATAGTCATTTTCAGCCTGCCTCGATTCCAGTGTTGTTCCTACCCCCAGCTTAAAGCGCGCCAGCTGAACGTCCAGGTTTTCTTTGGCATATTGTATGCTTTCGTGTTCCAGATTGTATGATGTTACTGCTACTTCGTAGTTCTTCCATGCGGTGCGGTATTGCCTGCCTACTACGGTGTTTTGCTTTTCGTATAATAGTTCGTCCCGCATGGTTTGCAATGTTGCCACCCGCGACTGGCGGCGAAGGTTGCCACCCTCAAATACAGGAACACTGAGCGTTAAAGTGCCACTTGGCCCGTACGATTGTGAGTAGAGCGTAAAGCCGGTGGCATTGGTGGTTTGCGAATAGTTATAGCCGCCGTTCAGGGCCAGGGTTGGGAGGAAATAACTGCGCGCTATTTTGGCATTGAGGTGAGAAATTGATGCGTTATATTTTAACACCGCAAGCGAAAGGTTTACATCTTTAAGCCTGGCTTTATCCATGGGTTGCATACCCGTATCAACAGCCATGCTGTCATCGGCCTGGTAAATAAAATCTTCATTTTCCCCCATCAAAACGCTCAGTGAATCAGCGGCTTGTACCAGGCTGGCTACAAACGTAAGCGAGTCTGACTGGCGGGCATTATAATCAACCCTTGCCTGCAGGTAATCGATCTTCGCACCAGCGCCGGTTTCATATTTGAGGCTGGTAATACCCATTCGGGTTTTTGCCAGGTTGAGTGCAGTGCTTGCGGCCAGCAGTTGTTTTTGCTGCTGTACCACCTGTGCATACATTTGTATGGTGCGCGATACCATTATGTTTACCTGGGCCTTTAACTGCTGCTGCGTCATGGCCTGCACCTCGCTCAGCTGCTTTTTTACCAGAAACATTTTGCCACCATCAAATATGGTCCAGCTCACCTGAATAAATGGATTGTAGTTAACACTTTTGGCATGAGCGTTATTCTGCTGGGCACCACTGGAAAGGTCGCTCTTTACATTGCTTCTGCTTTCGGTTGCTGACGCACCGAGAAACACATTGGGCGAAAAGCCGGCATAGCCATAAGTATTGTTTCTGGCGGCCTGTTGTGCTGTAATATCGGCAATGTTGATATCGAAATTGTGCTTCAGTGTTTTGGCTATAGCGTCTTGCAATGTAAGCCGCTGCTGCGCATTTGCAACAGCCACATTCAGTAACAGAAGCGTCAGTAATATTGGTACAGCATACTGTTGTTTAAACATCCCTCCTCTTCCCTTCGAAGGTGGATAGTTATGCTGTATGTTATATAATTTAAGAATGGTAATGATCATTTTTACGGTTTTAATTTTGTGGGCAAAAAACACATATTGCTATCGGCAGCGTTTTACTCACCTAGTTTGTCGATAGCTGAATTTTTGACTACTTTCCTTCTTGACAGATAAGAATAGATAACCGGTATTATAAATAAGGACAGGATAAGTGAAAACATGACGCCCCCTACAATTACTATACCCAGGGGCTTACGGCTGGTGGAAGCAGCACCGAGCGAAAGGGCTATGGGCAATGCGCCAAAAACCATCGCAAGACTCGTCATTAAGATGGGGCGCAAACGCATGGTGGCCGATTCGATGGCTGCTTCTGCCTTGTCAATTCCTCTGTCTCTTATATGGTTGGCATATTCCACTATCAGGATACCATTCTTCGTAACCAGGCCTATAAGCATGATCATGCCTATCTCTGAAAATATATTCAGCGTCTGGTCAAAACACCATAACGACAGGAGTGCGCCCGCAAGTGCCAGTGGCACCGTGAGCATAATAGTAAGCGGATCGATGAAGCTTTCGAACTGTGCCGCCAGAATGAGGTAGATGAGCCCCAGCGCCAGTATAAAAGCAAATGACGCATTGGAAGAACTCTCCTTGTAATCGAGCGAGGAACCGGCAAGTGATGAACTGAAACTTTCGTCAATGAGTTTTTCGTTCTTTAGTTTTGTGTATATGCCTTGCATTGCGTTAATACCATCACCGATAGTTTTTCCGGCGGCGAGGTTGGCCGAAATCGTTGCCGATTTATACCGGTTGAAGTGGAATATCTGCGACGGACTGGTCGATTCTTTGATTTGAACAACATTATCAATAGACACCAGTTGGCCATTCTTAGCCCTTACGTAGTATTGTGTCAGATCCACGGGTGCGTCACGGTTTTCGCGTTGCACCTGGCCTATAACTTGGTATTGCTTGCCGCTCACTATAAAGAACCCTAGCCTTGTGTTACTCAGGGCAAATTGGAGGGTTTGTGAAACATCGGCTATGGAAATACCCATATCAGAGGCTTTGTCTCTATCCATGGTTATGGATAGTTCGGGCTTATTGAATTTGAGGTCTACATCTACACCCTGAAACGTTTTGTCGTTGTTAGCTTCTTCCAGAAAGCGGGGCAATACTTTTTTCAGTTTGTCAAAATCAATATTTTGCAATACAAATACAACTGGAAAAGCACTCCCGCCACGTTGCACGGCAATGGTTTGTTCCTGTATTGCAAATGCTTTGCCGAAGTTGAGCTTTTTAAGTTCCTGCCCAAGGCTTTGTACTATCTCGGCTTGGCTGCGGTTACGGTCTCCAGGGTCGCTGAGCCGTATGTTAGCATTTCCTGTGTTTACAGAACCGCCCGATCCCGGTGCAGTAATGGTTAATACAATTTGTTTTTCTGGCACGCTATCTATTACCAACCCTGCAATTTGTTCCATGTAATGGTCCATAGCATCATACGAAGTGCCCTCGGGTGCTGTTACTTGTAAGCGGAAGCGGCTCCGGTCCTCCATGGGGGCCAGTTCGCTTTGCATGCCCCTGCCTATAAAAAATATGAGCAGGAAGGAAACCACCACACCGCTTAATGCTATCCAGCGGTGTTTCATTATCCATGTCAAGGCCTTACGGTAGCTATTTTCCATGCCCGTGAAAAATGGTTCGGTAGCCGTGTAGAACCTGGATGGTTTGTGTACATCGCGGGTCATTAAAACGTTGAGCACCGGCGTTAATGTAAGCGATACGAAAGCAGATATCAGCACGGCACCGGCAACAACAATACCAAACTCCCGAAACAACCTGCCCGTAAAACCCTGCAGGAAGATGATAGGTAAAAACACGACTGCCAGCGTTATGGAAGTTGATATGACCGCGAAATAGATTTCTTCACTCCCTTCTTTGGCAGCTTTGTGCTTATTCATTCCTTTTTCTATCTTTTTAAAGATATTTTCGGTTACCACAATGCCATCATCAACTACCAGCCCCGTTGCCAGTACAATGGCCAGCAGGCTCAGTATGTTAATGGTAAAGCCCATGATGTACATAATGAAAAACGCCCCGATAAGGCTTACCGGAATATCAATAAGGGGCCGGAAGGCAATAAGCCAGTCGCGGAAGAACAGATATATGATAACAATAACCAGCAGGAAGGCAATAAGAAGTGTTTCTTCTACTTCCGAAATTGATTTTTTAATAAAGGACGTGGTGTCCATGGCAATAGCCACCTTAAAATCTTTAGGCACGTCTTTTTTAAGTTGTTCGAAGCGACGGTAAAATTCATCGGCAATTGCTACATAGTTCGATCCGGGCTGGGGTATAATGGCCAGTGCCACCATAGGTACACTGCTTTCTTTAAGTTGTGTTTCCTCGTTCGCCGGACCTAATATCGCCTCGCCTACATCCTTCAGGTGTATATCGGTGCTGTCCACATTTTTAATGATCATGTTGCTGAAATCACTTTCGGTATTCAGCCGGCCTAGTGTGCGCACGGAAAGTTCAGTCCTGTTGCCTGCAATTTTACCCGCGGGCAGTTCTACATTCTGGCGCGCGAGAGCATCCTGCACATCCTGGAAAGTAATACCATATCCTGCCATTTTTAGCGGGTCGAGCCACAAGCGCATGGAATATAATTTTTCGCCCCATACTTGTATGCTGCTTACGCCCGGTATGGTTTGCAGGCGTTCTACCAGTACATTTTCGGCATAGTCGGTCAGTTCCATCGGGTTTTTGGTCATGCTTTGCACGGTCATCGATATGATGGGCACTGCGCTTGCATCTGCCTTGGTAACTACTGGCGGGGCGTCAATATTTTGTGGCAGGCTTTTTATGGATTGCGAAACTTTATCGCGCACGTCATTGGCCGCCGCTTCCAGGTCCACACCGAGGTTGAACTCTACGCTTATGCTGCTGGCACCCTGTGCGCTTGATGACGATACATTTTTGATACCGTCAATACCGTTAATGGACTTTTCCAACGGTTCGGTGATCTGCGATTCTATTACTTCCGGGTTGGCGCCGGCATAACTTGTTTTAACGTTGATTATTGGTGGGTCGATGGAAGGATAGTCTCGTATACCAAGAGACTTAAATCCTATACAGCCGAAAACAACGATAATGATATTCATTACAATTGCTAATACCGGGCGACGTAACGAAAGGGACGGCAGGCTCATTTGTTGTATTTTATGGTGATATAAATTCCGGAGAGCATATCCATGAGATGGAACGCCGGAATGGGCAGGGAATCTGCAAAAGAGCAACACACCTGTGCAAACAGATGGCTACCTAAAAAGAATAAACAAAAGATGAAGAAGGCTTACGTGAGCCGGGAAATTCTATACCCTGATGTTGCGGTATTGAAGATATACCGGTACCTGATCATATACCGGAATAACGGTTGCCCGTGTATTATGAGAAGGTGGGTAATTAACGGGGGGCTGCTGAAAAGAATAATACTGCGGCAGCTCGGGATGAATAAATGCTGGTGTAGCCTTATGCTTTTTTTGCGTGACAACTAGTGTTTGTTGTTCATGCTTTTCCCGGTAGCCAGTACGTATAAGCTGAGCATCCCGCTTCAGTGCGGTTTTACCAGTAGCATCATGATCGGCCCTGAACTGGATACCTTTTTTAATAGCGCCAGTAAATAGCACACAAAAAACAGCCATAAGCATCCAAATGGACTGCCGCAACTGTTCTTTGATATGGTAATTACGATTCATCTATTCGATCAAATGTAAGTATAAATAAGGTATAAGTATCGTTAAAAAATATTTCACTTTATAGTCTGCACCAGTTTCATAAGATACATACGTATTTTTTATGCCGAGCGAGTTTAAGTGTGGAAATAAATTTTTGTGGTGGTGAGATAGGGTAATGATAGCATAATGTATTATTGGGCAGGCTGTTATTATCAGGTTTGTTAGAATTTAAAACCTTGGTGCATGTATGCTCTTAAACCATCCCACAATTTTTATTTTCTAGCTGCCCAAAATAGGCAGCCTGATTTTGTCATTAAAAATACGCTTACTACTAATTAGATTATTTTTAACACATAAATGATAGTATTGCTATTATTTATTAGAGCATTTTAGTAGGTTTGCACAAAACAATTTGTAATGAGCGAAAAGCGAACGAGCACATTGGTGAAACTTTTGGAGGTATTAAAGTTTGAAAGAGCGGAAATATCATCCATCTATTTTTATGCAATAATAGCAGGGGTGGTGCAGCTATCTTTACCGCTTGGTATACAATCTATTATCAGTTTTGTACTTGGTGGCGCTATTTCCACCTCTATGATAATACTGATAACACTAGTTATAGCAGGGGTATTGGTGGCTGGTTTGCTACAGGTAAACCAAATGAAGCTGATTGAAAAAATACAGCAACAACTCTTTGTAAGGTACGCTTTCAGATATGCGGATACCATCCCTAAATTAAATCTTCAAGATGTAGACAATTATTACTTGCCGGAAATGGTCAATCGCTTTTTTGATACGGTATCTTTACAAAAAGGCATATCCAAAATTTTGCTGGATATACCTGCCGCATCAATTCAAATTGTTTTCGGGCTGATTCTTCTTTCCTTCTACCACCCGGTATTTATCTTCTTTGGTTTGCTGCTGCTAATTGTATTGTATCTCATTTTAATTACTACCGGAAATAAAGGGCTACAAACAAGCCTGGAAGAAAGTAACTACAAATATAAGGTTGCTGGGTATTTACAGGAAATAGCAAGAGTTATCACCACTTTTAAATTCTCCCGCGATAGTTCGTTGCACATCAATAAGACCGATGAATATGTGTCGGGGTATCTGCAATCAAGAACAGCACACTTTAAAATACTGCTTTTTCAATATTGGACACTGATCGTTTTTAAACTATTGATCATTTCAGCAATGCTGATTGTGGGCGCGGTGCTGCTTGTTGACCAGCAAATAAATGTTGGCCAATTTATTGCATCGGAGATAGTGATACTTATGATAATTGGCTCCGTTGAAAAGCTAATTGTGAGTATGGATAATATTTACGACGTGCTTACATCAGTTGAAAAGATAAATAAAATACTGGAGAAGCCTGAAGAAAGAGTAGGGCAGTTGCACCTGCAAAAAAGTAAAAAAGGATTTTCAATTGAAGCGAAGGATGTATCGTTTGGCTACAGCAGCGAAAAGCTGATTTTGAAGCACTTATCGTTTAGCATACCTGCCGGGAGTAAAGTATGCATAACGGGTGCTAACAGCGCGGGTAAATCGACACTGATACGATTACTGAGCGGAGCCTACCAGACGTTTGAGGGTAGCATATTGATTAACGAAATACCCATTGGCAATTATGATATCCGCTCCGTTCGTGCTAATGTGGGCGTGCTGCTCAGCATACAGGAAATATTTCAGGGAACTATCAAAGAAAATATTTGCATTGGCGATAATGCCATCAGTTACGAACGCATGGACCATCTTGCGAAAATAACAGGTCTAAAGCAATTTGTAGATAGCCACAATGAGGGCTACGAAATGGAGATAAAGCCCATTGGTAACCATTTGCCAGATAGGATAGTAAAGAAGATATTACTCGTAAGAGCCCTGATTCATGAACCGCAATTGTTGCTGCTGGAAGAGCCGTGGTTGGGCCTTGAAGAACAATACACACAACAAATACAACAATACCTTTTAGACCGGTTAGCAGAGAATACTGTTTTAATTGTAACGAACGATGAGGCTTTCGCTTCGCGATGTGATGTGGTAATAACCATGGATAAAGGAGTGATTAAATCGATAAACAGAAATTAAGACATGCGGGAAATAAAACGGAAGATAGAACAAGAAATTACCGACAGAAAGCTGCGTTCATTTGATCTGGTATATAGAATAGGCGTAAAAAACCATGTACGTTACTGGCTGCTGGGCGCCATAATAGCATTCCTGGTTGTGCTGTTTTTACCCTGGACGCAGAACATACGGGCCAAAGGAAGCATTACTACCTTGAGGCAAGAACAACGTCCGCAAGAATTGAATTCGGTAATACCAGGCCGAATTATAAAATGGTATGTAAAGGAAGGGGATATAGTGAACGTAGGCGATACCATAGCGCAATTGGCAGAAATAAAGGATAGCTATCTGGACCCTGAATTACTGAACAGGACCAAAGACCAGATAAATGCTAAAAAATCGAGCATAGGTTTCTATAGCGATAAGGTGGCTGCAACTGAGGCTCAGATAGCTGCCATGCAGCAGGTAGTGCAGCTAAAAGTGAAACAATTGTCGCTGAAAGTAATAGCGGATAGTTTTGATGCGGTGGCAGCCAATAACGACCTCCGGATTGCGGAAGCACAATATCGCAGGCAGAAAGTAATGCGGGATAGTGGCTTATCATCTCTCGTGCAGTTAGAACAGCGCAAC
The DNA here is from genome assembly GCA_038228575.1 of Chitinophagales bacterium. GTDB lineage: Bacteria > Bacteroidota > Bacteroidia > Chitinophagales > Chitinophagaceae > Flavipsychrobacter. Next base: position 26,043 of record JBBRPD010000009.1, read on the forward strand.
CAGTATTACCAGGCAGCGTTGGCTAAAAAAACGAGCGCAGAAATCAAATTTCTCAATACAAAGACAGAATTAATTCAAGCCCAGGCCGAGTTTTTGGAAAAGAAATCTAAAGCACAAGGGGAGAAGGCAGCAGCGCAGAGCGAAATGTCAAATGGTAGCGCCGATGTTGCCAAACTCAGCAATCAGTATGAAAATTACAGAATAAGGAATGGTATGTATTACCTGATAGCCCCGCAGGCAGGCCAGGTAGTACAAGCAAATAAATCGGGTATTAATGAAATACTGAAAGAGGGTGAAAAAATTGCAGAGATCATACCCTTGCAGATTGACCATGCCGTGGAAATATTTGTAAAACCTGTTGACCTGCCATTGTTATCAAAAAAGCAAAAAGTACGCTTCTTGTTCGATGGTTACCCGGCCATTGTTTTCAGCGGGTGGCCGCAGGCTTCTTATGGTATGTTTAGTGGCGAAATTGCGGTGATAGAAAGTTCCGTTAGCAGCAATGGGAAATTCAGAATTCTGGTTGCAGAAGATAAATCATACAGGCCCTGGCCGCAGACATTAAAGCTGGGTACCGGCGCTAACGCTATTGCATTACTTAAAGATGTGCCGATATGGTATGAACTATGGAGAAATATCAATGGTTTCCCGCCCGAATACTACCAAACAAAAGAGAAAAGCAATGACAAAGAGAAGAAGTAGAGCGTTGCTCGTTATTATATTTATCTGCTTATCGTTTGTTGGCCGGGCGGCTGATAGCACTATGCATGTATTGTCGAAAGAAGCATTCATGAATATTGTAAAGACCTACCATCCCATAGTCAGTCAGGCAGGTTTACAAGTTGATCGTTCCTCGGCTAACGTGCAGCAGTCGCGTGGTGCATTTGACCCGGAGATAAGCACTACACTGGATAGAAAAACCTTTGATGGTAAACTTTATTACAGCTACTTTAAGCCGGAGTTAAGCATACCCACCTGGTATGGTGTGGATATAAAGGCAGGGGTTGAAGAAATAGTGGGCAGCAGGGTGTCGCCGGAGGCAACCCTGGGACAAACAAGCTACATAGGTATAAAAGTTCCGGCAAGCCAATTGTTATTTGATAAGCGACGCGCGGTACTCCGGCAGGCACAGGCATTGCAACAGCAAACTATAGAAGAAAGGCGAATGACCATCAACAACCTGCTTTATGATGGGCTGGCAGCGTATTGGAACTGGGTGGAAAAGTTTTTCAATTACAACATAGCTTCGAGTGCTGTAGCTGTTGGGGAGCAAAGGTTGAATTTTATAAAGCAAGAATTTGAGCAAGGGTTGCGGCCGGCAATTGACACCATAGAAGCGATTACTCAGTTACAGACATTCTACTTTCAGGAAAGTGTAATGTCGCTTGCCTATCAGAATGCCGGGTTGGAATTATCGAATTACCTATGGACTGCGGATAATACTCCTGTTAACTGGTCAGCCGGTATACAGCCGGATACAGCCGGTTTTGAAAATGCCGGAGCTGTAATTCCTGACTTGAATGCGTTGATATCAGCAGGTTATGAGCATCCTAAATTAAAGGTGATTGACCATAAAATGAATGTGCTTGAAATTGAAAAGAAGTTGAAAGCGCAGTCTTTACTGCCCAAGCTAAGTGTAAGCGCCAATCTTTTGAGTAAAGGTTATAAGTATCCCAATGAATTCAGTATGCCTTTATTGGAGAACAATCATAAAATAGGATTCAATTTTGCCATGCCGCTGCTTTTAAGAGATTCCAGAGGTGCATACAATGCGGCAAAATTAAAAATACAAGAAACGGACATGGAGTTATTGAACACCAGGTTGCAGATTGAAAACAAGACCAGAGCCTATTACAACGAATTGTTAGCGCTACAAAGGCAATTGAATATTATGAGCAGCACCAACAACAATTTCATGAAACTGTACAATGGTGAACGATTGAAGTTTGAAAACGGAGAAAGTTCTTTGTTTCTGCTCAATACAAGGCAGAGTAAGGTATTAGAAACCGCTCAGAAACTAGTGGAGCTGAGAACTAAATGGCAAAAGGCATACGTTAGCTTACTTTGGTCGTCAGGCACGCTGAATTAGACTGTTGTACTGTGGCGTGATGGCAACTTGGGTAAGCTAACGCAGCAAGCCCTTGCTACCGGTCATTTAAACCTATGCCGAAACCGAACATGGCGGCCATTATTGCCAAATTGGTTACCAGCACAACTTTTTGCCAATTGGGCCTTTCGTTCCACTTCTGATCAACATTAAAAGGATCGAACGCCAACCCTATACCGAAGGAAGCCGCAGCCTGCATATAATCTTTTAACAGAAGGGCCTGGTACATACCCAGAATCAGAAAAGCTCCGTACAAAAATTTGTTCATTGGTGTTTTCATATCTTTTTTTATACAAAAAAATAGAATTTTTCCACCGTGGAATTGTACTTTCAGGACATTTACAAAATTTCCCAAATAATTTTATCGCCGTCTACCATGCTTACTTCTTTGAAGAATAGCTTCGGGTTTTGGTGCGTCATTTTTCTGAATTCGCGGATAAAGTAAGATTGATCGGTATAGTTGTTTTCGTAAGTTATGCTGGTAAGCGATTTGATATCTCCTGATCGGAGTTTTGATTGCAGGGCATTACGAAACCGGGCAATTCTTTTATAGTCGGATGGTGAACACGACATCATTTTCGTGAAATTTCGCTGAAAGGTTTTTAGGTTTACATTCAGCTTACCGGCAACCTCGGCTACACTATAATCATATGCGTTCGTGTGCAGCATTGAAAGTGCACTTTCCATTTTAATGAATTGGTCATCTTCACATAGCACAGAACGTAAGAAACGTTCCAGATATCCAATCCTGTCATCGGTTTGGAATAATTCATGGGCAGCGTTAAGCCACTGTTCATTATAATAAGGTTGCGAGTAGAGAGGGGCTACCTGCATCAGATCTTCGCGCATGAATCTGTTCATGCCCAGGGGTTTGAAAATCACAGCGATCTCATCTATCAGTCCCTCGCAACTTACAAAAATGGGCTGGGTGTACTTCCCGAGTACTTCTATACTGGGGCCGCCTGCCGGCCACCCTTTTATGGCTATGCTGTGGTCGCCCCTGTTTACCAGTACTGCATTAAAAAATGAAAGCCCGGTATTAATATGGGGAAATGCAATATGATTCCATTTCTCCTGCGGGGCTGATCTGAAAATGTAGAAGAAATCTACATAACGTTGAAGATCTTTGTCCTTAGGATAAAATGTAGTTATCACAGCTGCTATTTGAGTGCAAAGTTACTTACCATAATGTTATAAAGCAGGGTAGTTACAGGGGGCTGTTACAATGCGACTTCGCATGTCGCTCGCTATCGTGCCATGGCAGATAATGCATCCGTTCCGGCTACTTTTTTTTGGTAGCATCAAGCACGCTATACACCAGGTGGCTGAGGTAGTTCACGAGTATGTTGGTGTCTTTTACATTCCCAAAGTCTGTTAAGCGGGGCAGGTGATCTTTAAAATATATCTGCCTGTGAGCGGTTTCTATTAATGTGCTGGAAAGGGAGTGTGGATAGGGATAGCCCGGCTTGTATTCCAGAAATATTTCGGCTATGCGGTGACATAGGTCTTTGTAGGGTTTAAATAACATGTCCTTATTATCTTCAGTTACATGGCGGGTAAGGTAAGATTTGTCGCCTTCGGATATGACTATTTTCTGCAAAACACTTTTATTAATGTGCTCCAGCGCAAATTCATCCTTTTCCTGAAAGGTAAGTAGCTTTATTACGGTGTCTATCTTCTGTTTTGCATCTTTTACATTGTTGGTATGGAATATCAACTGGTATTCTAACCAGGTCCAGAACCAGGTAGTTATATAGGTTAGCAGCCTGTGCTTGTTTTCAAAATACCTGTATATACTAGCCTCGGTTGTACCTACTTTAACTGCTAATTTTTTGAAAGTAAACTCCTCAAATCCTAATTCGTAAATCATTTCAATGCCATGCCATACTATATTCTTGCCCAACTCCGATGTTTCAGGGTCGCGTAAATATAGCTTGGTGTTCATTTTTATTTGTAATTGCACTTCCATAAAGGCGGTAATATTAGCTATAGCAAAGGTAGTATTTAAGATTGAAACAGTTTTATGAATAATATTTTATTTCTCCCGGTAATAGTATTACAATCATGCAAGGTTAGCCAGTCTTGCCGCTAAAACAAGTCTGGCTAATCTTGCACAGGTTCTACAAGTATAATGGCGTGTAGGTTTACCCTGGTTAGGCTTATTTTATCCAACGCCTTTTTCAATTCTTCCTCTACCGTATTTCTCCTTTCCTCGTCATACTGCAGGTAATCTTCGGTAATGCCGTTCCCCTTTATACTTCTTAATTCTACCTGTATTTTATCCTTTATCAACTTCAGGATGAGTCCCTTGGCGTGTTCTGCATCAAAACAGCCCTGCAACATCAGTATTTCACTTTGGTTTGGCATGTGCTAATATTAAAAGGTAAGGGAGCGGTATTAGTTATTGGGCCTCACTGTCAATTGTTGTTCTTTTACTTTTTGCTCGTTAGCTTTTTTCAGGTCTTTTAGTGCTTGCATAAGGCGTTCATCGTGTATGGCTAGCATTTGTACGGCAAGTAACCCTGCATTGTGCGCGCCATTTACAGCCACAGTAGCTACAGGTATATCATTTGGCATTTGAACTATAGAAAGTAACGAATCCCAGCCATCGAGAGAATTGCGTGATTTTACCGGCACACCTATTACCGGCAGGGTAGTAATTGCGGCTACCATACCCGGTAAGTGAGCAGCCCCGCCCGCGCCAGCAATAATTACCTTAATGCCTCGGTGTAAAGCGGAACTAGCATAGTCAAACATGATTTGCGGGCTGCGGTGTGCCGATACTACTGTAAATTCATAGGCAATATTAAATTTGTCAAGTACGTCGGCAGCGGGTTTCATTACCTCAGCATCGGAGCTGCTACCCATTATTATTCCTATTATTGGCTGTTTCATATTTTTAGTTAAGTGTTTTTTTAATGGCTGTTATTTTTGCAATTACGCTGGTTGCGTCAGGCGCAGTTATGGTTATATGCCCTATTTTTCTGCCGGGCTTACTATTTTTTTTGCCGTAATAATGCAGGTGCGTTGCTGGCATTTCAATAATTTTTGAAAGGGGATGTGGCTTGCCTGTTTCTATCAGGTTTATCAGGCCTGCATTGCCGTTAAGTGAGGTTTCACCCAGCGGCAAACCAGTAATTGCCCGTATTTGTTGCTCGTATTGCGATGTTGCGCAGGCTTCTATGGTATGGTGGCCACTGTTATGCGGCCTGGGCGCTACTTCGTTTACCAGCAACCGGCCATCATCGGTAATGAACATTTCTATTGCCATTATACCCACCAGCGACATGGCAGTAGCTATTTTAATGGCTATTTCATAGGCTTGGTTAGCTATGTTACTGCCAATATTGGCGGGGCAAATCTGGTAGTCAAGCAAATGTTTTTCGGCATCAAATATCATTAAAGTGGGTTCGTAATACGCTATTGCTCCGTCTATGCCCCTTGCCACTATTACCGATATTTCTTGCTGTATCTTTACTTTTTCCTCAAGAATAGAAGGCCCATCAAAGGCGTATTGAATGTCGTTTTCTGAATGGAGCATCATCACGCCCTTGCCATCATACCCGTTTCTGCGCATTTTTAAGCAGGCCGGCAATTTTGAAATATGGTGGTGTAAGTCTGATTTGTCTCCTATGGACACATACGGCACAATAGGGATATTGTGAAGTTGCAGAAACTCCTTTTGCTCTTGCTTGTCCTGCACTATGGCAATCAGTTCAGGCGAAGGATAAACCTTCACTCCGTTATCGCTCAGGTATTGTAGTGCTGCCGTATTAACCGATTCTTTTTCAATGGTAACTATGTCGCATTGTTGGCCAAATGCAACCACATCATCGTAATTATTGGGGTCTCCGCAAACAAAAGAATTGGTGTATCGGGCAGCAGGTGCTTCTTTGTCCATATCTAATACAGAAATATCCAACCCATAGTCAATTGCAGACCTGATGAGCATGGCGCCGAGCTGGCCGCCACCCAGAATGCCTATCCGGGCTTTTTGATTGTTTATCATAGTATTGATTATTGTCCCTGCGCTAAAGAATATGATTTTACACCGCCATACATCATCAGCCATTCAATAGAGCAGATTTTCATTGCCTTTGGTAGTGCTTTTGCAAAATCTAATATTTCCTCCGTTGTTAACGATGGTGCCCCTGGTTCGCGTTCTATCCGCACCCGGAACTGATCTACACAGTCGGTAAGTAAAGATCCATCAGGATATACTTGTGTGCCCCTGTTGCTGATCATTACCAGTGCCATATTATCTGGTAATTTGTCTTTAAACCGGTGGGCTATAACTTTAGGTTGTTCTGTGCTTTCTATAAAGAAATCTGCACCATTAATAATAGCCTCACCTTTCGTTTGTGTATGAAGTATCTGGTACACTTCCCTTTTGGCGTGTGGTTTTATAAAGCTCTGCTCTGTGATATCGGTGTTATTGTTGAGTTGAAGATTCCTGATGATCTGTTCTGCAAACTCAATGGTATTCAGTTGTTTTTCGGCACCGGTACCAAAGTCTTTGGTATGGTAACCTTGTTGTAATGTAGTGTATAGCGAATGCTCAATTGCTACCGCTTCATTAACAAGCCCTAAATGCCGCAGCATCATGCAGCTGCTTATTAATAAGGCCGTAGGGTTAGCAATGTTTTTGCCCGCTATATCTGGCGCTGAACCGTGTACGGCTTCGAAGATGCAAACATTATCGCCAATGTTTGCAGACGGCGCAAACCCCAAGCCGCCTACAAGGCCTGCGCACAGGTCTGACAATATATCGCCCTGAAGGTTAGGCAGAACAATGACTTCGAAATCGTTGGGTTTGGCTACAAGTTTCATTGCCAGATCGTCAACTATAATATCGGTTGCTATTATTTCAGGGTATTCTTTAGCTACCTCGTAGAAGCATTCCAGAAATAGCCCGTCAGTGATCTTCATGATGTTGGCCTTATGGCCGCAGGTAACCTTTTTTGCACCCTTCTTGCGGGCCATGTCAAAGGTGTACCTATGCACCTGCAGCGATCCTGGCCGGGTAATAAACCTGCGGCAAAGTGCTACATCTGGCGTCAGCATATGTTCTATCCCACCGTACGTATCTTCTATATTTTCCCTTACCATGGTAATATCTATGGGTATGCCTGCTTTTGAAAATACAGTATCTACGCCATTGAGCGATTTGAAAACACGTTTGTTGGCATACGTGCTCCACATTTTACGCGCCGTTACGTTAATGCTTTTCATGCCCTTTCCTTTAGGGGTCTCCATAGGGCCTTTTAGTAATATCCCCAAGCGCTCAATTGTTTCCTTCGCTTCCGGGGTCATTCCTGATGAATGTCCTTTTTCGTACCAGGTTTTACCCATATCTACCACTTCATATTCTAGTGGGGCACCAGTGGCGGCAATAACTGATAGGGTTGCGTCCATAATTTCGGGACCTATCCCGTCTCCTTTGGCGATAGCTATTTTTATTTTTTGCATAGTGTCTTTGATGCTGTTTGCCCATTGGTGGAACATCATGCCGCAAAAGTAATAAAACTACTTTAAATAGTAGTAATACTATTGTTGATTTTATAAAAATAATTTTCAGAGTTGCTTTGCAATAATTAATAGGAGTAATATTTTTCGGCTGTAATAACGTCTCGTAACGCAATTTGTGCAGTAATAAACGACGGTTTTTTTAAAAAACATATACGGCCGAATATCGTTACTTAGTAATTGCTATCTTTATAAAAAATAGTTTCCTCGTAAAAAAATGCTAATGCCAAGGTTATTAAAATTGATATTGTGCATTGCGCTGCCAATGATAGTTGGTGGCATTTCGGGTTTTGTTACAGTTACAGAAATACCTGGTTGGTACACAACGCTTCAAAAGCCATCCTTTAATCCGCCCAATTACTTATTTGGTCCGGTTTGGACCACTCTTTATTTAGCTATGGGAATATCGTTGTACCTAATATTAAGTGCAAAAGATGCCAATAAGCGCAATGCACTACTTGCTTTTACGCTACAATTAGTACTGAATTTTTTATGGAGTATTTTCTTCTTTAAATTCCATAATGTGGGCCTCGCTTTGGCTGATATACTTCTTTTATGGCCTTGTATTCTTGCCATGATCGCATTCTTTTACAAATTGAATAAGGCTGCTGGTTTATTACAGATACCTTATCTGCTTTGGGTAACATTCGCCTCTGTGCTTAATGCTTCAATTTTTATCTTGAATTAGCGCATTTATCTTGTATTACAACCCAGCATTGCAGCCCAGTAAACCCATCAGTTTCAGCTAGTAGCAGTAATGGCAAAAAATAAGCGTTTGGGGCGTTATGGGTATGCGGGTTTCGTTATTTTTTATTGCTTCTGCATTTATCGCTGCAGTACTTTACTTCATCCCAGTTTTTCTCCCATTTTTTTCGCCAGGTAAACAGCCTTTTACATTGCAGGCAAACCTTTGTGGGTAAATGTTGTTTTTTTACACCTTTCATGCACTAAATTTTTACACGCTTCCATTTTACTTCTATTGCCGAACCTTCTGCTATAAATACTGATGCGGGCAATACGCCGTTTAAAAATGCAAAATCACTACCGTAATTGGCCTCGAAATCGCAATCTATTTTGGTATTTGTAACTGCGTTTATGTGCCAGCGGGGGTGGTTAATTTTGTATTCTTCCGTAGTATGCTCATCAACCTTGGTATAACCGTAGTAGTGTTCAAAAATAAATTCCTCGAAACTATTCATTTCCATGGCTATGGCTTTATTTTTTGCCTTAATGCTAATGGTGTTCCACTTTTCACCAACCAGCCATTGGTAGGTAATCTGTTTTGTGTGCTCATCTATATCCCAGTGGTATCTGGTTTTTACTGCTGTGTAATGTTCTTTGTACAATTTATTGGCTAGCCATGCCACCGCTTTGTAGGGTACTGTTTCATTAATAAATACAACACCACGTTTTATCTCGTTACCTTCTTTTCGGCATACGTAAAAACGTAAGTTCACTTCTTCAAAAGTTCCCAATTTAGGTATAGGTATTTTAAATAGCCGGGTATCTTTAAATAAAAAACCGACTAAGCTAACGTAGGCTTCACCATGGTAGGTATCTACCTCAATGCCCTTCGGTAAATAAGCTTGCAAAACACTTACGGGCACTGCATAATTCGCCATAATTATATTCTGCCACTTAGCTTGTAGAAAATTGGTCATCGTTTTTTATTTTTTGGTGTCACCGGGCTATTGTTTACATGCTTTTTAAGAATGCGCTCACCTTCCGTTTTTACCCCGTCTGTTTTTCGGTATTGCCAAACAATATCGCTTGCGCGCTTTCTGCTATCCTCTATATTTACAATAGGGGCAGGGTAATCTTTACCAATTTCGCATTTATAGAGTTGCTGTTCTATAAGTGATAACTTCCAGGGCTCATGAATTAATGGCACCGGAATATTAATCAATTCAGGCAGCCATTGCTTTATAAATACGCCATCGCTATCATGGTCTTCCGAATTTTTTATGGGGTTGTAAATGCGTATGGTGTTAATGCCGGTAACGCCACTCTGCATTTGCAACTGCGGGTAGTGTATGCCTGGCTCATAATCTAAAAACTGACGTGCTAAGAAATGGAGGTCCCTCCAATCTTGCCACAAATTGAACACAAAAAAAGAAACCACCATGGCCCGCATTCTAAAGTTAATGTAGCCCGTTGCTACCAGGCATCGCAGGCAGGCATCAACTAAGGGCACCCCCGTAATGCCTAGTTGCCAGGCAGTGATGTGCGCTTCGTTCTTAGGCTTAATTAATGAGTCATACGCGCGGTTTACATTTTCAAATTCCATGCGGCACTCATCCTCAAACTTTTGCATAAAATGGCTGCGCCATAATAAGCGCGATTTGAAATTGGCCAGGTCGCGCTTGCTGCCTGCAGTTGCATAATGTTGCTGAGCGTATAAATACACCATCCTAAGGCTTATATTGCCATAGGCCAGATAAGGCGATATACGGCTGCATCCTTTTCTGCTAAGTGCCGGTTTTGAAATGTGCTTACTATAATTAACGTATCGATCTTTCATGAAGCTTTCCAAATACCTCCAGGCCAGTGTTTCGCCACCTTGCTGAAATTTTTTGTCGGGAGTTGTAATTGCTGCTGGTAAGGGTTGCCCGCTGCATACACTATACAGTTCCGCATCCAATTTCAGTATATTCCAGTTGGCTTCATCAACCAGCTTGGGTGCTTGGGTCATGGTTTGGTGCCAACGGGACTCCCAATTTTTTCGGTTTTTCAATTTCCTGATAATACCATTGAGCTGCGATTCGTGCCAGTGAATGTTACGTTGTTTACAAAATGCCTGCATTGCAATATCCCTGTCGTAACTTATTTTATTACCAATTTCCTGGTGCGAAAATATAGTGTGAATATTATATCGTTCGGCAATGGCTGTGAATACTGGTATTACTTCGTTATGGAAAATATATAACTGGCTTTGCAGGCTGCTTAGTTTTTCCTGCATTTCCTTTAGCGACTCGTACACAAAACGCCAGTGGCGAACATCACTATCATCATAAGCCATCAGCGATGGTTCAAAATAATACACTAAGAGCAGGGGTATGTTTTGCTGTTGCGCCAAGTATAGTGGTTCATGATCGGTGAACCTTAAGTCGCGTTTGAACCAAACTATATTTATTTGTTCTTTTGCCACACTGTGTTAGTTTATTTCGCTGGGCTGCGCATCGGGCTTTGCATAAGCCAGGCGTGCGATTTGAGTAGTACGGTGATAGCTGTCTAAACCCGCACAGGTAATGCTGCCTGCTTTTTCAAGGTCAATATAACCGTCGGCGGCAATACAATTTTCTGGAATGTAGACCGCTTTGATCTTGGCAATAATGAGCAATGTGCCATTTTCTATTACATCTACTTTGCGTAAAAATTCGGCTGCAATCTGGATCTGACTTTCTTTAACAAAAGGGGCCTTGCAGTCTGTTTTATATTCCGGGGTTATACCCGTTGCATCAAACTCACTGCGATCAGCAGGGTAGCGAGCTGACGTTTGGTGCGCTTGTTTATAAAAATTTTCAGAGACATGGTTAACGGTAAATTCGTTAGCGCTGACTATATTGTTGAGGGTGTGGCGTTCGGCAGAATCAGGCCGTATAATAAAGCCAAACAAAGGTGGGTTTGCCCCAAGGTGAAAAAGAGAATTGAAAATAGCCAGATTGGTTTGTCCGGCTTTGTTTGCCGTGCCGATAAGTGCTAAACTTTTGAAGCCACCGAGCGAGTTAACGAAGGTTGCACGGTAGCGCTGTTCAAAAGCTAAAATATCATTTAAAGAAAATTCTTTTTGCATGTTTCTTGCTTAAAATTCGGGTGTATGTGCCTATCGTCGTTTGGAAATTTTGTTGTTGGTAATGTTGCGTTGTAAGTTGCTTTTAAAACGGGATATAGAAGGGTGCCGGGTTTTGGCATGCTTGGTTTTGCAAGCTTCTACCCGTTTGCGCCACAGTTTGTAAGAGCTGAATTTGAGTTGACTTTTCATTAAAGCCCTTACGTCACTTTCGTTTAAGCCAAACTGAAATTGAATGGCATCGAAAGTGGTACGGTCTTCCCATGCCATTTCAATTATCCGGTCAATATCCGATGCAGATAGCGAGGGCTGGGGTAGCGGCTCTTCTATTTCCATATACGCCATTGGTGATGGCAGATCGCTATAATGGCAGTAATTTTCATCTTCTTGCAACATAGGAATAGTGTTAAAACAAAAGCCCTCATTTGCTGTTCGCTAGATTTTATACGAATCAGTTCAAGAGGTAATTTCTGTTTAACAAAATTACAAAATAATTAAACAAAAAATATTGATAGCTGCATAAATTTTTTGCACAAAACATATAATATATAATTTCGGAAACTTGGCTACGTTGGCTTTAGGATATAAAAAACGGCCAGCATTTTTATGATTGGCTTCTTTGCGGTGTAGCCCCGATAGGGGAAATCTCGAACCTGATCTTTGAGGATTTAATAGAAAGTTATCAGCTGGCAATAACGCATCGGCTATGAAATATTTGCTTATGGGATGAATTGGCGGTCAGCCGGTATTCAAGAAGTAATTTAGATATATTTTAAGATTTGCAGATATTCTTCGTTAGAAAGCTCTACTTGCTTTAATATTTCACGAATCAAAGGCCTTCCGAGGTCATCGCTTCCATGGTGTGGGATAGTTGTATATCGGCCATCATCATGCCTGTAAAATCTGTGACTTCCTTTCTGTCTAATTATTCTGAAGCCAAGTTTTACAAGTATTTTTTCAAGAGTTTTTGCATCAATTACTGGAAGTTTGCTCATACGTCAACTGCTATTTGTTGAAAGCCAACAAATTCAGGCAAAGCTGCAATTTCGTCATCGCTCAGCTCTTCAAGGCATAACTCAATAACCTCCTTCAAGTTTATCTGCAGTTGATCAAGGCTTTTAGCCTGTGTGTGGGCTCCAGGCAAAGCAGGAACATAAGCTACATACATTCCGGTTTCCCGATCGCGCTCTATTTGTGCAGAAAACTGATAATGATTCATAACTCAAATTTACAAAACTATTGTCAAAAAAACAGTTCCTAATTGAGTTTGATAGTATCGTGCGATTTTGCAAAAAAAGTCTGAAGGTTCGACTTTATAATATGATAAGAAAAACAAAACCCTTGCCAAGCAAGGGTTTTGTGGGGGTGTAGAGTGGAGCGGACAAATGTCGAACTTTTTTGTGCATGATTTAGAGAAATTTAGCATGTTTTAGAACGTTTTGTTGTACGGAAAATTTATAGTAAAAGCTATTATTTAAATGGAGTTTTCTTTTTTGCTGAAGAAGCAGCTTTTAAACCTTTCACATTGGCATCGTTAACTATAAGTTCTTTTGATTTTACCCCATCGGCAATCTTGACTTCGTTCTTTAACACTCTTTTCCTGGTCCGTACTACCTTTCTGGCTAGTTTTTTAGCAATTTGGTATATGCTATGTTTCATTTTTCTTTTTATAACTACGCCATTTACCGCATCGGTCATTTCTCCTGCAATTTCAACAGCTAATTTTTTCGTACTTTCTTTCATAAATTGATTTTTATAGTTTACAAATACAACACCGGTTAAGTCATAATTACAAATGCGCCCTTAAGAACCAAGCCATTTTCTCATGTTCTTCCATGAGACCGGTTACGAAATCACTAGAACCCAAATCGTGAAATTTATTTGCAAAAAGGTGTATGTCTTCCCTCAATTTTATAATAATGCTTTCATGATCCATCAAAAGCTCTTTAATAAAGCCCTGACTGTCGTTTTTCTCACGAGTCATTTCTGTGAGTTGCGTCAATTCTAAAAATGACTTTAATGTTGCCGGAGCAAAATGTCCGATTGAACGTATCCGTTCGGCCACCTTATCAATGAAGTCATCTATTTGCCCGAACTGACTTTCAAATAGCTTATGTTTATCTATAAAATCTGCCCCTTGAACGTTCCAGTGTGCATTTCTCGTTTTAGTGTACAGCACATACTCATCTGCAAGTATTCTTGATAGCTCAGTCGCTACTGATTGGCTATTTTGTTCGTTTATTCCAATTTCTGCTTTCATATTTTAGTTGCTTTTTTGATTTGTATATTGAAGTATGAAAAATTAATTTGACCTAATACGATCTTTAAATCAGACAGGTTCGGGCTTTTAAGAGAATTAATCTAGCAGATTGCTATCCTGCAAATGTCAGCCGATTAAAGCTGATTAGTATTACATACAGATTACAATGAGTTGCATAAACCACACATTTTTCATCCGGATTCCATAATGAAATACTGCCCCAAGCTTATATTGCCACTAATGATTGCTTAAACTGTTCGTATCTATTCTTCAGTGGTTCCCTGGGAGGTAAACCGCAGAGTGAGGGGCCGCAGTGCATTGTTTGGTCAGTCGTAATGAATAGGCCACGATTACCTACCAGATACAAATACGCTCAGTATTCACAACCCATTTTGTTGGCGTACCATCGTTCGTACTTACTTTTTTGCAGGTTTTTTTTTCTCTTTAACCTCGCCAATAAGAAAACCATACGGTTGCAATTCGGGTACGTTGTCACAGATGATCTTTACTATTCCCAACAATGGGATTGCTAATATCATACCCGGTATACCCCACACCATTTCGCCCGCGACTATTACAACAATGGTACAAAGTGGATTGATACTTACTTTTGCGCCTACTACCAGCGGCTCTAACAGGTAGGTTTGCGTAAATTGCACAACTGCATAAACCGCCAAAACCCACAAAGCCATTGTTCCTCCACCTTGCGTGAAAGCCATAATAGCAGTAATAGACGAACCGGTCAGGTTGCCCACATAGGGTACAATTTCGAGCAAGGCACATAAAGCAGCAAAGAACAATGCGTGCTTCACCCCAATAATAGAAAAACCTATGCTATACATTATCCACAGTACACCAATCATTATACCCATACCCGATATATACTTTTGTGCTACACTGCCAATAGCACCTATTACCTTTTCTGTCGCTTCCCTATTTGCCGTACCAACCATTTTTAGTACAAAGCTGCTTAGATGTATGCGATAAAAAATGAAAAGGAACGTATAGATAAGCACCAAAAATGAGTTGCCCAATAACGTAATTGTAGAGCCTGCAGCTAACACTATTTTATTTCCCGCCTTTAAGGTAAAACTTGAACTCTGCTCTTTAATAAAAACAATTTGCTTTTCCAGCGGGAAACCAAGCGTATGATCGACATATCCCTGAACCATAGCAGGAATTTTATTTATCTGGCTCATGATCTGATCAGCATCATCAGCTATCCCCACTACCTGCCAGGATAAGAGCACCACAACGCCACATCCGAATAGAATGAGCGACAAAGTACAGACCATTGCAGACAGTGCCTTTCCTATTCCCTTCATCTCCAGCCATCTGGATAAAGGAATTAATAGCATGGCGAGCATAAACCCGAAAGCCAAAGGAACTAAAAATGCCTTTCCGATATACAAGCCGCCGCACAATAGAAAAATAAAAACCAAAATTCTTGTAAGCTTAATTGTTACTGGCATTGTAAATCTTTTTAACTATCGTTATTAAATGTATAAATGGCTACTAATAAAAACTATAATTGAGCTCGTCTCCTTGCGATCCACTTCTGCAATTCTATTAACCAAAAAACGACACTCGATACTATTATTGTTATACCCAATTCGAACAAACTTAGCGGCTGGGTATGAAATACACCATTTAAAAATGGCACATAAATTACTGATAACTGCAGCAAAAAAGTTACTAATAATGCACCTATCATTGGCTTGTTGCTAAATACACCAATTTTGAACAGGGATTGCCATTCCGACCGAATTGCCATAATATGACCCATTTGCACAAGACACAACACATTAAAGGTCATTGTTTGCCAGTGCCCGATTCCAGACTTTATTGCCCACGCCTGGATTGCAGTCGTAGTGCCTCCTATCAATAGTCCTACAAGTAGAATGTGAATTATCATTCCCCTTGTAAAAATCGCCTCGCCCGGCTTTCTGGGAGGACGCTTCATAATGTTTGCCTCCGCAGGTTCCGAAGCAAGGGCCAGACCTGGTAACCCATCAGTTATGAGGTTGATCCACAAAATATGTATTGCTTGAAACGGTATTGGCAAACCAAAGACGGGAGCAATAACCATAGCTAATAACTCGCCGGCGTTTCCTGCCATGATGTATTTGATGAATTTCAGAATATTATCAAATATTTTTCTGCCGAATCCGATCGCACTAACAATTGTAGCAAAGTTGTCATCAAGCAAGATCATATGAGCGGCTTCTTTTGATACTTCGGTTCCGCTAATGCCCATTGCTATACCAATATCAGCATTTTTTAATGCAGGTGCATCGTTTACGCCATCCCCCGTCATCGCAACAAATTGTTGCTTATCCTGCAATGCCTTAATGATCTTCAGCTTTTGTTCAGGGTTAACTCTTGCATACACTCTAACCTTTTCTACTATTTTTTCGAACTCGGCCTTCGTTAACTTAGCGAGATCGGAACCATTTAATGCCAGATCATCATCGGATTCAATTATCCCGATAGTTTTAGCAATTGCCTTCGCCGTCAAAATATGATCTCCCGTAATCATAACAGGAATAATCCCGGCTTCTTTACACTGCCGTACAGCTTCTGTTGCTTCTACTCGGGGCGGGTCAATCATGCCAACAAATCCAACAAAAAGCAGGGCGCACTCAATTGTCTCTGAATTGACTTTTTCAGGGAGACTACTAAGGACTTTAATAGCATACCCTAATACGCGATATCCCTTGCCTGCCATTTCATTGGCTTTGGCTTCAAATTCGGGAATAAGTTGTTGCTGACTATCATCCAATTTTCTCAGAAGTACATCGACAGCACCCTTTGTAATTGAGATGATTGTTCCTCCTACCTGATGAATTGTAGTCATGCACTTTCTATGCGCATCAAAAGGCAACTCTGCGATGCGGGGAAATTTATTTTCCGCATCATCGCGAAAAACCTGTTTGCTTAGCGCATACTGAACAGAAGCTAACTCTGTGGAATCACCAAGCCATTTGCCATCTTCGCTTTTTGAAACGTCACTATTTAACGACATTGCATATAGCAGCGTATTGCCTTCCGGAAAAATTGAAGATAGATTCTCTACTGTAACTTCGAATATCTCTTGTACCGTCATTTTATTCCGGGTCAATGTTCCTGTTTTATCAGAACATATATAGGTTATTGATCCCAGTGTTTCCACCGCAGGAAGTTTCCTGATCAATGCATTACTTTTAACCAATTTCTTTGCTCCAAAAGCCAAAGCAATAGTAATAACTATTGGCAACGCCTCTGGGATGGCTGCAACAGCCAGCGAGATAGACGTTATGAGCATATTTAAGGCAGCCTCGCCACGCAACCAGCCAACAACAAAATACAATGCACAAAGGATGAGTATAACTATCGATAATTTTTTACCAAAGTCAGATAACCGTTTTTGCAACGGAGTTAAGGACTCCTCAGTCTGCACTAATTTCGCTATCAATGCCAACTCTGTATTCATACCTGTCGTTACCACGTAGGCTGCGCCTCTGCCATTTGAAACAACAGTTCCTTTAAACCCCATGTTTGCTCTGTCTCCAAGTGAGTACTCCCCGTCTGGTAACTGATCGCAATTCTTTTCCGAATTATGCGATTCGCCGGTTAGGCTCGATTCGTCAACTTTTATTTGATGGGTCTCGATAAAACGCACATCAGCCGGAATAATATTCCCTGCCTCAAGTAAGACTACGTCACCCGGAACCAGATCGGAAGCCGAAATATCAATAGTATTGTTTTCACGTAATACTCGTGCTTTAATAGCTGCCAAACTATTTAATGCTTCCATTGCTTTACCAACCCGATACTCTTGTATAAATCCAACAAGGGCATTAATAAAAACGATAGCAAGAATAATGATCGCATCCTTAGTATCGCCTAAAATACCAGATACTATTGCAGCCACAATAAGGATGACGATCATAAAATCGGCAAACTGGTGGAGAACTACCTGTAAAACAGTAGTTTTTCTTTTAGCTTCAATTACATTTTTGCCATACTCAGCTAAACGTTGAGTAGCGACAATATCATCAATGCCTGATGGTGTTGTGTTTAGCAACTGTGAAACATCGGATACAGGAAGTAAATGCCAGTTCATAAATTACATTTTAGTTGCCATGATCACCGACCAAATAGAGCTTTCCTGTTTACTTAAATCATTCAACGCTGATAACTTCATTCAATTCTGGGATAGTCACAGGCCAGTGATACACCTCCTCTATTTTATCTTTCATTGCCTGCAAAGCTTCTTCTTCCCCATGCACTAGAAAAACTTTAGGTGGTTTTGTCGTTAACTGTGCCAGCCAGCCTATCAACTCCCACTGGTCTGCATGGGAGGAAAGTCCGGTAATATTTTCAATAGTAGCCTTTACAGGAAAATACTTTCCGAAAATCTTTATTTCTTTTGCGCCATCCAGCAAATCTCTTCCTCTCGTTCCGGCTGCCTGGTATTCCGCTAACAATATTGTTGCGGTAGCATTGCCCAGATATTGAAGAAAGTAAGTCAATACACGGCCTCCTGAGGCCATACCGCTGCCGGCAATGATGATTTTTGGGTGTTTCAGACTTTGCTAAAGTATAAGTTTCCTAAATGCTTTGAATCAGCTTTATTTCCCTGCACATTTCTACACATTCATCCGTAGTAAGCTTATGCCACGACAAGTTATTTCGAAACACTTCCAAAACATTTGTTCCCATTGGGCTGTCCATATATACCGGTATATCAGGTATTGTTCCTCTCTCTCTCTCTCTCAATTTCCATATCAAGTACATCAACGTCCGAGTGCGCTCAACCGCAAAGCTTGGGATAATGATGGTTCCGTTCTGTAATTTTTCAAAAGCATGGCTGCACGTCTCGCTTCAGTTTCACCTTGAAAACTAAGGTCTATATCCTCCTCGCCTTTGAATCTATTTTCAAGATTCCAGATGCTTTGACCATGCCGCAATAAGATCAGAATAGACATAATAGTTCTCACATTATTTTTGAGTATCAGGTATGAAGGGGGCTTTTCTTCTCTATCAATGAATATAGCTAGCAGCAATATCCGCGACAACCCAAATTCCGTTAGCGCGAAACTCGCTTGCCGAGAGACACATTATGTTCATATCCGTGCGTATTAGAACAGTATACAGTTACGTTGCCTTGGTCATGGCAAAATATAACTGCGCCTTTGCTACGCGCTCATGGGTGGGGCAGCAATTGATAACAACCAGGTAGCAGGCTAGAGGCGAAATTTTCCAATCCATGATCATATTGTCACCGTCAGAACGATACACCTTTTTGAAATTACGTTTGAATGATAATTGCAGTGTTACACAAGCCTGAAAAGCCCGGTTAAGGGATGTGGCAATCTCATCAACATCTTCTATTTCCAGTGTGGACATAATTTCGCTAACGAAATAGTTTAGCCTGGCTTCAAAAAACCATTGGTCTGTATTTTGCTCTGCCACCAGAGTTTCCGGGTATTCATATTGCTTCAGCATGGGAAGTATTTTTGGTAGTTGCCAATTCATTAAATAATTCTATTTCTTTCCGGGAAAGATTTTTAGGCATCGTAACATTTATCTTAGCGTATAAGTCGCCATACTCGTTCTCTTTAGCATATCTGGGCATGCCCATTCCCTTTAACCGTATCACTTTTCCATTGTCTGTTTCCTTACTTATGTTTACTTTAATCTGGTTACGCAGGGTTTTGACAATACTTTGCCCTCCGAGTATAGCTGTGTACAAGTCAACGTTAATATCGCAGTGCAAATCATCTCCTTTCCTTTTGTAGTATGGATGTTCTGCAACGTGAATAGTAATATTTAGATCCCCATATTGGCCACCGTTTATTCCGTTGCCGCCTTTTCCTTTAAGCCGAAGGACCTGTCCGTCTTTAATGCCCGGTTTTATTTTCAGTTGTAATTTTTGCTGCTCCAGGTCAAGTAGCCGCGTAGTTCCCGAGTAAGCTTCTTCTATTGTAATCTGGGCCTCAGCATTATAATCCTGTCCTTTAAATGCCGAAGATTTCCCCTGAGTGCCACCTCCATATTTTGCTCCAAAAATATTTTCAAAGAAATCAGAAAAATCACCCTCGTTAAATTGTTCACCAGCTGCATATTGGTAGGGCCCGGCAGTTCTGTCACTTTGCCTGTGTCCGTTATTACCTTGTCGTCCGGCAGCTTGTTGATATTCCCAATTTTCTCCCAGATCATCATATTTCTTCCTTTTCCCGGCATCACCTAATACTTCATTTGCCTCGTTGATTTCTTTAAATTTTTCTTCTGCGGCGGTATCATTAGGGTTTTTATCGGGATGGTATTTTACGGCCAGCTTACGGTAAGATTTCTTTATCTCCTCCGCACTAGCAGTTTTGGCAATGCCTAATATTTTGTAGTAGTCTTTAAAATCCATAGCGACCAGAGATAATTGTTTGTCATTAAAATCATTTACTGTATTCCGGGGTCAATAAACATTTTCAATGCCATTGTTTTGTCGTGCCCATAAATATCATCTGCAAAATGCAGCACCCCTTTATCGTCGATCCATGCAGTATAGTAGGTGATAATTACCGGAACAACGGGCGCTAGTTTTACAATTTGTTGCACACCGCTGTTCATAGCACTGTCTATTTTGCCTGATGACCAGGTTTGCGAAGTCTGTAACAGGTAATGGGCCAATTTTGATGCATCGCTCAGGCGAATGCAGCCATGGCTTAAATCTCTTTCGCTTCTGCTGAAAAACTTCTTTTCCGGGCTGTCATGAAGATAAATACTATAGCTGTTCGGAAATAGAAACTTAACTTTCCCCAACGCATTGTGTGCTCCGGGACGCTGGCGAACAACAGGCAATCCGCCTTCATGCCCGGTAACCTCCATATTCCTTTTCACCAGGTAATTTCTATCTCGTTTCATGCCAGGGACTACTTCCTTTTTTACAATGCTTGGCGGGATATTCCAGTAGGGGCTAAAAACGATTTGATTGATATTTCCTGAAAACATAGTGGTGCTGTGCGCCTCTGCTCCCACCACTGCATTCATGTGAAAGAGATGAGTTGTCCCGCTATCTACATACACTTCAAATTCCGGGATATTTACAATGATCAGTTTTCCTTTCGGACTGGTTGGCATCCAGCGCAATCGCTGCATATTCACAAGAAGTTGTTGCACCCTTCTTGTTGCAGAAATATTTAGATCCTTAACCAGGTCGCGGGTTATTGCACCCGTAGATTTAAAGCCGTGATTTAATTGATATGTTTTTACTGCTTGCTCCAGTTCCGGAGTAAATAAATCAGTACCATCTATAATTGCTAACTCCCCCGTAAGCTGAAGTCGCTTTTTGATACTTGCAATTGCAGGTGCACTTTTCCCTAGCGAATATTTAGCTGAACTTTCATTTATGCTTTGCCAGCCTCCTTTTTTAGCGAGAGTATTGTAAATCTGTAATTGGCTAGCCATAAGGCCGTATGCACCGTTTAGTTTTGCATAGCTTTTATATTTATTGCTCGACAACACAGAATCAGCCAAATCAGCTACGGCTATTTTTTTAGCAGGTATATAAGTTCCCGGGATAGTTGCTTCAATATCTATACCCTTATAATTCCCCCTGTTATATTTAATAAACCGCTGCGTTATTTGCAATTCTGTTTTTATTGTGCCTAGGTCTCTTGAATCTATACTCGTATCGCCATATGCTCTTACTTTATCCAATCTTCGTTCTAAAGACCTGCTAAATAGATCACTATCATTTTCCGATGAAAAGAGGCTATGAAAGCTAATTGCCTGCTCAATTATGCCATTACTTGAAAACCACGCAAATTCAAAATTCCTGGTGTTGTAAAAATCTCGCATATCTGAGGCGAGGTCTTCGTCCAGCTTCTCTAAAACAATGAATTTCTCCAAGTCAGCGTTCTCCAGGAAAATATCATTGTACGCATTTGTTTTGTTTATCGAAATATCACGCGGTATGGGCGGGTGCCGCGCAGTAACAGCATTGTGTTGTTGTGAGTTGGTTGCTCCACTAGCTTTTCCATTTTCCTTACACCCAGTGCTGAACAGGGCCGCGGTTAAAGTAATTAGAACCATTGTTTTGATCATGTCGATTTTCATTTAGGAGCATTTATTTTTATTTCCCACTCTATCACCTGTAAGCAAATGGCATGCAACCACACTTCGCATGCCAGCACTGTTGAGATGAACCGTGCAATGCCATCTTTTTCACAATTACCGCGGTATTCATTGGCACGATTAAATGAATGGGCTATTTACTCTTTAACAGCACAAGTAGTTGTTTCGCAACTTCTGCTGACGAGGCCGGGTTTTGACCTGTTATCAACAGCCCATCTACCACTACATTACAAGCCCAATCTTCCTTTTTGGAGTAGATAGCACCCTTGTTCTTCAGCTCTTCCTGCAACAAGAAAGGGACGACATTCATTAACTGAAGGGCATCCTCTTCCGTATTTGAAAAGCCCGTAACCTTTTTGCCTATAATAAGAGGAGCTCCGTTTTCGTCATCAACATTCAACAGAACTGCGGGTGCATGACATACAGCGGCTATAGGTTTATCGCTCTGCCAAAAAGCCTTAATCAGGTTTATGGAATGAATATCAACCGTAAGATCCCACATCGGGCCATGGCCACCTGGGAAAAATACTGCGTCAAATCCAACGGCTGATATCTCCGATAATTTGGTTGTGTGTGCCAGCAAATGTTGCAGCTCAACATCTTTGTCAAAGCGACGAGTGGCCTCAGTCTGGTTGGCGGGTTCAGCACTTTTAGGATCCACAGGAGGTTGTCCGCCTCTTGGCGAGGCCAGGGTTATAGTTGCACCTGCATCCTTTAAAGTATAGTAAGGAGCGGCAAACTCTTCAATCCAGAAACCGGTTTTATTTCCTGTATTCCCTAACTCGCTATGCGACGTTAAAATGATCAATATTCTCATGGCAGTCCTTTTTTTGATTGTTATATTTTGTAGAATTCTTTATTTGTCTCCCAGACGTCTTTTTGCAATTGCTGGTTAGCTTACAAATACAGCCCATAGTTTGTAATTGAATGATTACACTATAAAGGTCAGTGCATTTATACTAACAAGTAATACATATCTCTTGCAATCTGTTATACATTTCACACTACACTTTACGTAGACCAAAAAAATAGCACCATACTTTGCATGGTGCCATTTTTCTGAGATCGTAAAAGACAATTACTTCACTGCTTTGCTACTCAAAGCATGTTGTTTTACATCTTCTTTCTGCCCTTCGTGCGCAAGGGTTTGATGCCCATGTGCTGCAATAGTACTTTGTGCTGCTTTTTCATGATTTCCGTCTTCATGATGCTTCGCCGCTTCTATGTGGCTTTTCGCTGCTGCCTCAAAATGCGATGCAATTTTCTTGTGGTTCTCAATCCCTTTTTGATTGTCCGCAGGCGATACTGTATTTGGCATTGTAGTTAATTTATTAGCAACAGAATTGTTACAATGTAAAGTTCTATGCATTTTCAGTTTAGGTTATTACACGTACATGAAAATAAATTGCAGTAATCGCACATTCCCCGCACTGCATAGAAACTGAACCGCAATAATTTCATTTTAGAATTAAACCGCTGATGCCGACTTACCGTGATAGTAGATATTCCAAATCACTGTTGTCCGGCAAAAAAAGTAATCATCGACTGAAATGTAGCGCCAGCAAGCATTACAACGGGTTTTTATTATATTCTACCCTGCCTTTGTCCGGCCTCTTTACTGGTTGTTGTCATCGCGTCTCCATGTTCTTTTTTTGTGCTGCCGCAAAAAAAGAACTAAAAAAAGCGGCACTTTATTTCGGTAATGTTTGTCTTTTAATGGACTCAATGAGGGCTTACGCCGTTGGGCAATCGCTCCGCTGCCCAAAGAGCCCTGCGGCGTGTTTTGCTGAAGCTTGTTACTCTAATGTCTGCGCCGGGACGGCGGCGCAGGTGTTACGTACTTTTACAAATAATATTTTAATCGGAAAGTAGTGTTAAGAAATAGTAATAGAGCAGGTGCGAGGAAATGGCATTAGTCGATCTTTCCAATTCTTTTACCTTCGAAATGTATGTCAACCCTGCGGTTTAACTGGTGCTGCATATCTGAGCAAGTAACCCCTTTGGGGCAATCGTTGACGAGGACATTCAGTCCGTATCCAGTCGCCACTATCCTTTTAGGGCTGATGCCCTTGGTATTGAGGTATGCTATAACCGCATTATTCCTATTATTGGATAGCGTCATATTATAGCCTGATGTGCCGCGGCTATCGCAATGGCCGCCTAATACCAGGTGCAGCGTGGGCGACTGTTTCATGTATGTGACCACGCTATCTAAATGCATAATCGCATCGGGGCGAATATAGAATTCATCGAGGTTGAAATAGACGGCGGTGTTCTCCAAGTCGGCGTCATTAATAAGGTTGTGTGTTTTAAATGGGGGAAAGGTCGGTTTAACCACGGTATGTATCATAGTTAATGGTCGCACGGGCTGTTTTGCAGGCCTGTATCCAATCGTATAGATGGAAGGAACCACCTCTTTGTTCACTTTGTTGGTATCCATATCGAAGTACAGGATATCAGCATCTCCCTGGCGGCCGTCTGTCCTGTCAGACGACACATACCCAGATTTGCCATTCTTCAAAAACAATATGCTGTAATCGTCGGTTGATGAATTAATAGGGTATTTCATGGGTATTGCTTTTTGCAGGTTGCCATTCTTATTTAGCGCTACACATATATCCATGCCGCCAAAACCCTGGTAACCATCTGATGAGAAATAGAAATTCCCAGCTTCATCCATATTTGGAAAGTTTTCCCCGCCGAAGGTATTGACATTGGCTCCCAAATTTACCGGTGCATCCCAACCATTACTATTGCGATCGCAATAATAGATATCCGTTTCACCGTAACCGCCGGGCATATCGGAAGCGAAATACAGGCGGAAACCATCGGCAGACAAGAACGGATTTGCCACAGAATAGCTATTACTGTTGTAGGGGAAAGGAACTGCTTTATCCCATTTGCCGTTCTCCATTGTTGCGATGAATATTTTGTTCCTTTCTATTTTCAAACTTTTCTTGTCAGCACCCTTGAGGTACTTCTCTACTCGTGACACATACATCGTATTGCCATCCTTCGAAAAACAGGCCGTACCATCGCTAAATTTTTTATCAATATTCTTCCCTCCAAAAGGAGCTAGATCGCTGAAAACAGTGTCATTGCTGCCGCCCTTAGCGTAATATAGGTCGAGGTAATTGGCACCTGTCCATTCGAAAATTTTATGGTGTTCCGGAGTGGTGCGTGAGGACGTAAATACAATTCCATCTTTGTAAAAAACCGGCGAAAAGTCGGCATGTATGGTATTCAATGTTGTGACATTACTAATTGTAATTGGCTCATCATATAAATGATCCTCAGTAACGATATCAATTGAACTGCTGTAGAATTTCCCCCTTGGGTCAGATGGCACTAACTCATTGTATTTGTTGAAAGCTGTTTTGGCCTCGTTGTATCTTCCATTGCTTTTTAATACCTGCCCGTAGTTCAGGTAAAATTCAGGTTTGCTGTAGGTGCCGGCGGCATTTACGTAATCACCTGCAGCCTGCTCTTCCTTTTTGTAAGTGTGCATTTTACGGTAGCATTCGCCGAGTTTAAAATAAACATCTGCACCCGGATGTAGCTTAGCTTCCTGCTCATATAACTGTGCTGCCTTAAAATATTCCCATTGCTCAAACAGCCTGTCAGCCTTCGATGTCTTTGCAGCTGCAGCCGTGCAAAACATGACGGCGGCGATGGTTAAGTATAATTTGCTCATGGCGCAATTTTGAAACGAAGTGTTTAGAAAAATCTCGGGCTTGACATTTTTGTTCTGGTATTACTGATATCCCATCCCACCATAAATTCATGTGTACCGCTATTGTAATTTCCAGTGCGGTTCAGATAATAATCGTAGGAATAGCCCACGCGCAACGAGCTAAATATTTCAAACTCCAGTATGCCAATAGCCATATTATCAGTGCCGGGAATATTTATCCTTTTATCTGTCCTGAAACCGGCACCGACAAAGAGCCTTTTGTAAAAGATAAAAGAACCATTAATTTCGCCTATCACTGGTGCCGCATTTACATACTTCACTAATATAGAAGGTCTGAAATCAACTGCCTGGTTTACTGGTAAAACAATGCCTGAAGTAAGATAGTACTGCCTGAAGAATTTAGCCTGATCTTCACCGATAGCACCGGTATAACCAAATTTAGACTGAAGCAAATGGTTCACACTTAGCCCAAAATAGAATCGCGGCTTGTAGAGGTAGATACCGGCGCTCGCATCGCCCACCCAGCTCCTGTCGGCATTACCGGCAAAGGATGGGTCGTTATGATTTTCAATATTGATGGATGACCAGCCGATGCTGAGGTTATTGAGCATACCCGTTATGCCGAAAGATATTTTGGTTTTTTCATTGACCGGGATGTGGTAGGCATATGTTAGATTGATGCCGGTATTTTTCATTGGCCCTGCCTGGTCGTTGTAAATCTGCAAACCCAAGCCTACTCTTACATTGGGCAATGCGCTGTGCATACTTATTGACTGTGTGGTGGGTGCTCCATCCATACCTGCCCATTGGCTGCGGTGTACGGCTGTGCCTGAAAAAACCTCGCGGCTTCCAGCATAGGCCGGATTCACATATACGGGGTTGAAGAAGTACATGGAGAAGCCCGCATCCTGCTGCGCCTGGGAAATAAGCGAGCAGCATACAAGTAGCAATGTAGTAAGTTTGATGAGTGTTTTCATTGTTTGAACTTTAGATATTATTGAAGCAGCTGTTGCTTTAATCTAAGAAGCGCAGTTAACTCTTCCCTTTTACAGCACCTGTGTGTTTTTTATCAACAATGGTCTTAAACCCGTGTGGGTGTTCTATTGTTGGTTCGCGATTGTCGGCATCTTTTTCGCCGTGTGGGTGTTTTCGCGGTATAAGTTCGTTGTATTCGGTGGATTCTGTTTGAATATCCCTTTCTCCTTGTGTAGGGTTCAGCGGAACTTCCTTTTCAGTTTTTCTATTGCTCATTTTTTTTATTTTTATAAAACGCGAGTAATGGTTAGTGATGCAGAAACAGCATGTGTGCCACCAGCTGATGGTGTTATGGTAAGTGCAGGGGTATTACCTGTAGGGTTAACGATACGCAAAACGCTGTTTGTTGATGTAGTGGTAATATACCTGGAGCCAACTAGTTGGCTGGTTCCTGTCGGACGACCCACAACAGTTGCCGCGAGTTCCGTTCCGTTTATTTCTATAACCAACTGGGCTGGTTCTGTAACGCTCGCCTGCCAGTTCACCATATAAGTACCAATAGCAGGTAATGTAAATTGTGTAGCGCTGGAGCGAGATATAACGCCGTTTGTAGGGCCATTATTGGGGAATTCTATTGCACTACCCGCAGCGACTGTTGCTGAATTATCTCCGGGCATTAAAGCATAAAAATCGGCAAAAGCGATAATGGCATTTATACCATCTATCCCGGCTGCGCCAGTAGGGCCTGTTGCTCCTGTAGGCCCGGTTGGGCCCGTGCTACCTGCGGCACCGGCTGAGCCAGTAGCGCCAGTTGAACCAGTAAGTCCTGTTAAACCAATTGTTCCCGCAGTTCCGGCAGCACCTGTGGCACCAGCTGAACCTGTAGCTCCAGTAGCACCATCTATACCATTAGTTCCAGCTGCACCAGTAGCGCCGGTTGCGCCTGCTGCACCCGTAGCTCCAGTTAATCCTGTTGGGCCTGTTGCTCCTGTAGCGCCATTTGTGCCATTAGTTCCATCAATGCCATTTGTTCCGGCTGCACCGGTAGATCCGGTCGCTCCGGCAGTTCCTGCAGCACCTGTTGCTCCAGTTAAACCTGTTGCTCCTGTAGCACCATTTGTGCCATTAGTTCCATCAATACCATTCGTTCCGGCTGCACCGGTAGATCCGGTGGCGCCTGCTGTACCGGTTGCACCAGTTAATCCTGTTGCTCCAGTGGCACCATTTGTACCGTTAGTTCCATCAATACCATTTGTTCCGGCAGCACCAGTAGATCCGGTTGCTCCAGCAGTTCCTGCTGTACCGGTTGCACCAGTTAATCCTGTTGGGCCTGTTGGGCCTGTTGCTCCGTTTGTGCCGTCTGTTCCATCAATACCATTTGTTCCGGCTGCACCGGTAGATCCGGTCGCCCCAGCCGTACCGGCAGCACCAGTTGCACCAGTTAAACCCGTTGGGCCAGTAGCGCCTGTAGCACCGTTTGTGCCGTTAGTTCCATCAATACCATTTGTTCCGGCTGCACCGGTAGATCCGGTCGCCCCAGCAGTTCCAGCAGCACCAGTTGCTCCAGTTAAACCCGTTGGGCCAGTAGCGCCTGTAGCACCGTTTGTGCCATTAGTTCCATCAATACCATTTGTTCCGGCTGCACCGGTAGATCCGGTCGCCCCAGCAGTTCCAGCAGCACCAGTTGCTCCAGTTAAACCCGTTGGGCCAGTAGCACCAGCTGAACCTGTAGCTCCAGTAGCACCATCTATACCATTAGTGCCCGCTGCACCAGTAGCGCCGGTTGCGCCTGCTGCACCCGTAGCTCCAGTTAAACCCGTTGGGCCAGTAGCGCCTGTAGCACCATTTGTGCCATTAGTTCCATCTATACCATTTGTTCCGGCTGCACCGGTAGATCCGGTCGCCCCAGCAGTTCCAGCAGCACCTGTTGCTCCAGTTAAACCCGTTGGGCCAGTAGCGCCTGTAGCACCGTTTGTGCCATTAGTTCCATCAATACCATTTGTTCCGGCTGCACCGGTAGATCCGGTTGCTCCAGCATTTCCTGTAGCACCTGTTGCTCCAGTTAAACCTGTTGCTCCTGCAGCACCGTTTGTACCATTAGTTCCATCAATACCATTTGTTCCGGCTGCACCAGTAGATCCGGTTGCGCCTGCTGTACCGGTTGCACCAGTTAATCCTGTTGCTCCAGAAGCACCATTTGTGCCGTTTGTTCCATCAATACCATTCGTTCCGGCTGCACCAGTAGATCCGGTTGCACCGGCAGTACCGGTTGCGCCTGTTAAACCTGTTGGGCCAGTAGCGCCCGTAGCACCATTTGTACCGTTTGTTCCATCAATGCCATTCGTACCGGCGGCACCAGTTGATCCGGTCGCCCCAGCAGTTCCAGCAGCACCTGTTGCGCCAGTTAATCCTGTTGGGCCTGTTGCTCCTGTGGCACCGTTTGTGCCATTAGTTCCATCAATACCATTTGTTCCGGCTGCACCAGCTAAACCAGTTAAGCCTGTTAATCCTGTTGGACCAGTAGCACCGGTGGAACCAGCCGGTCCGGTTATATTAGCTACTACGCTCCAGGTGCCGCCACTTTTTATATAAACATCGCCTGTTGTGGTCGATAGATAATGATCACCATTTGCACCTGCGCCCGTTGAGGGAGTAATACTGCCTGAGAACCAAGTATTACCATTGCTACCGTTTGTTCCCGCCGCACCAGTAAGTCCGGTTGCACCAGTGGAACCAGTTGCACCGGTCGGGCCGGTTATATTAGCTACGATACTCCATGTGCCAGCAGTTTTCAAATAGACATCGCCTGTAGTTGTGGATAGATAATGATCACCATTTACACCTGTGCCCGTTGACGGAGTAGTGCTGCCGGAGTACCATGTATTACCGTTAGTTCCTGCGATACCCGCTGTGCCAGCCACTCCGGTTGGCCCGGCTGGCCCTGTAATATTTGCTACAACATTCCAGCTACCACCACTCTTCAAATAGACATCGCCTGTTGTTGTTGATAAATAATGATCGCCATTTACACCTGCACCTGCCGAGGGAACAGCAGTGCCGGAATACCATGTGGATCCGTTTGTACCATTAGTTCCTGCTACGCCTGTAGCTCCGGTTGGCCCAGCAGGCCCGGTAATATTGGCAACAATAGTCCAAATACCGCCGCTTTTCAAATATACATCGCCAGTAGTGGTCATCAAATAATGATCGCCATCTACGCCAACGCCGGTGGGCACGACATTCCCTGAATACCAGGTATAGCCATTGGTTCCCGGTGTGCCGGTAGGCCCAGCCGCACTTGGGCTGAATAAGGCATAGGGTACGCTGAGCAACTCCGAAACGCCCAGCGAGACATAGCCAGCCCCGAAATCAATTTCAATGTCAGTAAACTTACTGCCAAGACCCCAGTTTATAGCCGTGAAAACGCCACTGGTAACAGTGCCTGTTCCGATGGACATATTAAACAGCCCAAATGAATTAGTGGTTACAGATTGCACTTCCTGGTAAACTACGGTGCCCGTTGATGTTAAATCCCGTATGCTGCATCTTACCTTAAAGGGAGCATTGGCCATTGGGTTTCCCTGTGCATCGCGGGCAATTGCCTGATACCTGAATGCCTGTGGCGGTTGTGCGTTGACACTAAATGCTAACAAGCACAATACCGCAATCGTCAAAAATAATTTTGCTTTCATTTTACTTGTTTTTGTTATCGTTTAATAAATACCCAACCTCTTTTTTCAACGCTTCCATAATTTATGATGTAGTAATACGTACCGTCAGGCAAATCGTTGCCATTCACGTTCTGTCCCCGGAATACGACATTCTTGTTATCATAATTGTCTTTTTTCCAAACGGCATCGCCCCAGCGATTGATTATCTCAACTGTATTGATAAGATGATAGCTCAAAACTGGAATATCCCACCAATCATTTATCCCGTCGTCATTAGGCGAGAACCCATTATAAAATTCGAATGGTTCGTCTGGTATCGCAGAGTGCTTGTTTGGTTGGTGGAACCCTTGTGTTAAAATGTTATATGGGGTGCTGTAAGTTTCACTTATTACCTCGCCGAGGGTCCAGGCTACATTGGCTGTGGCCGAAGAATAGAAACCGCCCTGTGATGAAATTACCGTAGGCTGTAGCGATTGCGCATTGCCATAACCGGATGCTATCGTTGCCATTAAAAGAAATAGTATCCTTTTCATATCGAAATTTTGAAAGCCGTGATATCTAAATGTTACCCATTTTTACCTGAAGCCTATTCGGTTGTCATGCAACCCAAACACACCTTAGCAGTTTTTTAAATCGTAAAAATTGTTCTGCCGGGAGTAGAACAAAGGTGGCATTACGCCATCTCTAAACTGTTATGCTGAGGGTAGTATAAGTTGCAGGTTTTACAGATGGGTCTTATCGCAATATGTTAACTGTAGACTACTTATACATATTTAACAATTAATATTCTATTTTTTTGCTGTGATTCTTGCAACTATTTCCTTGTCTTGTGTAATGCTTTAAAGGCACGATGCGCCCAACTTTGCTAGAGCATTCAAGTCTCCAAATTCCACTTTAAAAACAGCTACATGAAAACAACAATGAAGGGCCTCGTATACGAAGGCCCAGGCAAGATAGCGTTAAAGGAAATAGCCAAACCGGGCATTGAAAACCCAACAGACGCGGTGGTTAAAGTACTCAAGACAACTATATGTGGAACGGACCTGGGTATTCTTCATGGTAAAACACCTTCCGTACAGCCTGGTACAACTTTGGGACATGAAGGAGTGGGAATAGTGGAAGAAACGGGCACTGCCGTGAGGAATTTTAAGAAGGGTGACCATGTTATTATATCCTGCATTACAGCTGACGGCACTTGTGAATATTGTAAGAAGCAGATGTACTCCCATTGCGAAGACGGCGGTTGGATCTTAGGTAACACTATTAATGGTACACAGGCAGAGTATGTGCGAATACCTCATGCCGATAACAGTCTATACCTTGTTCCGGATGGCGTAGATGAGGAGCCCCTGGTTATGCTAAGTGATATACTGCCTACTGGCCACGAAATGGGCGTATTAAATGGAGCAGTAAAACCCGGCGATACTATTGCTATTGTAGGTGC
Source organism: Chitinophagales bacterium (assembly GCA_038228575.1). Classification (GTDB taxonomy): domain Bacteria; phylum Bacteroidota; class Bacteroidia; order Chitinophagales; family Chitinophagaceae; genus Flavipsychrobacter. Next base: position 57,625 of record JBBRPD010000009.1, read on the forward strand.
CGGGCCGGTTGGCATGGCGGCCTTACTCACGGCACAGTTCTATTCTCCCGCAAAAATTTACATGATTGATGTTAATGATAGCAGGTTGGCATTAGCTAAAAAACTTGGTGCTACCGATATTATTAAATCGGGAAACGAGGATGCAGTAAAAAGAATAATGGCAGAAACGAAGGATGGTGTTGACGTAGCTATTGAAGCCGTTGGTATTCCTCAAACCTTTGATATCTGCCAGGGCATTGTGCGCCCGGGTGGGCATATTGCCAATATTGGCGTTCATGGAAAAAGTGTTGACCTGCAAATTCAAAATCTCTGGATCCGCAATATTACCATCACTACGGGCCTCGTAAACACTAACACCACACCTATGTTGCTGAAAACAGTAATGTCAGGAAAACTACAACCGGAAAAATTGATCACCCATCATTTTAAGCTAGATGACATCATCAAAGCTTACGAGGTATTTGGTAATGCGGCGGAAGAGAAGGCGATGAAGATAATAATAGATAATTAAGGACATGACTAGAATATTATTATCAGGATTGGTGGCAGGTGTTATCTTGTCAATATTCAGTATAGCCGGGCTATATATTACATTGGTGTTTTTTCCAACACTGGCCCTGCAATATTTTGATCCTGCTTTTAGATCGGAAGCAGGGAGGAATATGATCTACTACGTGCACCCTTTTATTGTAAGCATTGCCCTATCCTTTTTCTGGAACAGATTCAAGGGTGCCCTGACAGGTTCATTTATCGCCAAAGGTCTTGAGTTTGGCTTGTCTTATACCGCTATTGCTATATTGCCCATGATGCTGCTCATCTATAGCGCATTTTCCGTGTCTGCGCTGCTGGTGCTCACATGGTTCATTTATGGCCTGATGCAAGGTATTGTCACTGGTTTTGTTTTCGAAAAAATGAACCCTTAACAATCTCTTGCTGCAAATATTATTTCAACTTATACCAATAACAATGCCATGAAATTGTTCCACAAATCACTACTCGCTTTCTTTATATGCACGGGCAACTATGTATACGGGCAAACCGCAGCATCGGCGTATACGGTAACCATACATGGCAGTTCCAATCTTCACAGCTGGGTTGAAAATGTGGAGCTGGTAACTGCGTCTGCTTCTATCAGCAGGAGCAATAAAACTAGTATAGACGTTAGCTCGCTGAGTGTAATAATGGGGGTGTATTCCATAAAAAGTACGGAAGGCAGCACTATGAATAACAATACCTATAAGGCACTAAAGGCATCGGAATACCCTGAGATAAAATATACACTTGCCACCGCCGCTAACTCTATCATTATAAATGCGGGGTGCTACGTTTTGAAATCAAAGGGCAAATTGACTATTGCCGGAGTAACTAAAGACGTGGATATGAATGTGAAAATACACGAGGAATCGGGTAAGCTCATTTTCGAAGGTAGCCAGACCATTAAGATGACCGATTACAATGTTAAACCACCAGTAGCTATGTTAGGCATGTTAAAGACGGGCAATGAAATAACCATCAATTACAGGCTGGTATTTTAAGGTGCATTTTCAAATACTATTTTCCAGTTAACCCCATACAAACAAACAGAAAATGAACACAAAATTAAAACTGGCATTGGCCGCAGGTTGTCTCGCATTTCCCGCCGTCAGTAACGCACAGTCGGTAATAAATACGCAATCATCGTCCATCCAGTACTTTCGCCCGCATGACAAGGAAGGGCTTCATGTTTTTGAGACATCTAAAAAGGACAGCACCCCTTTTACCGGTCTTAAAGTAAAAATTGGTGGTGGGTTTGCGCAGGATTTCCAAGCTTTGGAAGACGAGAACCATGCAACTCCCGTAATTGTAGCGGGCAAAAACACTAACCAGCTAATGCTGCTGGGGCCTGGCTTCAACCTTGCGATGGCGAATCTTAATATTGATGTGCAGCTTGCCGATGGCATTAGGCTTGACCTCACTACCTATTTATCAACCAGGCACCATGAAGATACCTGGGTGAAAGGCGGCTACATACAGTTCGATAAACTTCCTTTTATAAAAAGCCGTTTTATTGATAATATCATGAAAAGCCTGACCATCAAGGTCGGTGACCTTGAGGTTGACTATGGCGATCAGCATTTTCGAAGAACGGACGGCGGCAATGTTATGTATAATCCATTCGTGGAGAATTATATCATGGATGAATTCGCCACAGAAATAGGCGGTGAAGTATATTTCCATTCTAAGAGCGGTGTATTGGCTATGATAGGTATAACAAACGGTGAGCTTAACCCAACCGTGGTGCAACCTACAGCAATTGATAGTGCGACAGGGAAAGTTAATAAGTATGATCCTGCCTTTCATGGCAAAATTGGCTATGACAAACAAATGAGTAAAGACTTACGGGTAAGGCTTACGGGCTCTTTTTATATAAATCAAAGCGCTGCCAGCAATACATTATTTTCCGGCGATCGTACAGGTTCTCACTATTTCTTTGCTATGGAAAATACAGTCGCAACTGCAGATGGCAACGCCTTTTCAGGGCGCTTGAACCCCTCATTTAAAGAAGAAGTACATACCCTAATGATCAATCCTTTTATAAAATTCAAGGGATTGGAGTTCTTTGGAACTTACGAAATGGCCGATGGCAGAACTATTACTGAAAAAACGCTGCGTAAGGCATCGCAATATGCTGCCGAACTTATCTATCGGTTCGCGGCGAAAGAAAATTTTTGGGTTGGGGCAAGATACAATAGCGTTACAGCTACCATACCTTCTAATACTGCCGATGTAACGATCGACCGGATGACAGCTTCCATCGGATGGTTCATGACTAAAAATATCATGATGAAAATGGAGTATGTCAACCAACAATATCACAATTATGCGGCTACCAATATTCTATCGGGCGGTAAGTTTGATGGCTTTATGGCTGAAGCTGCAATTGGTTTTTAATTTTCACAAACAGCCCACGTATGCTAAAGTACTTTCAGTCAGAGCCCTATAGGCGCGATAAGCGAATGATCCATTTTATACTTATCGGTATTTGCATAGTGATAATTGGTGTGGGAGCCTTTATACTGTTTTGGTAATTTTTTTTATACAGCTGCTCAGGCTTAACCCTTTTTTCCTTAACAGGTAAGCTCTTGGTATTACTTTATTAGGCCGCTCCGTACTTGTTCTTTTCAGTCGAGCAAAAAAAATGACTGTTAATGATAAAAGTTACAACCAGTACTGTTCTTGATGTTTTATCGCGTTTGCGTGTTTATTTTCAGGGCAACTATTCTATTCTCAACATTGACCCCGAAGAACCATTGCGCTCGGAGCTCTACAGCTCTATGCAAATGGATCGTCATGCCAGCGTAATAGCTCAGGCACATAAAGTTTTATCGAAAAATTCGAAAGATCTGTTGTTAGACCGGTTGGGAGACAATGAAAAGATACTGCTTGAAGTACGAACTTTGTTAGTGGAAACGATCAGAACAGGAAAGCCCGTTACACCTGCGGCAGAATGGCTGCTTGATAATTTCTACCTTATAGAGGAACAAATAGTTATAGCCAGGAAGCATTTACCTAAAGGTTACAGTGAAGCATTACCCAATCTCGCCAATGGAGTCTCTACCGGAATGCCACGTGTATATGACATTATACTGGAGATCATCTCTCATAGCGATGGAAGAATAGACATAAGAAGCCTGACGAGCTTTATTGCCGCTTACCAGGCAAATACCATACTTACTTTGGGTGAATTGTGGGGCATACCCATCATGCTTCGGCTTACGGTAATTGAGAACCTGCGACGGATTGCGGGGAAGATAGCCCTTGATATGGTAGACCATAACCTTGCAGACTTCTGGGCTGATAAGATGATGGCTACAGTGAAGGAGGAACCCGGAACACTGATCTTAAGAATCGCGGATATGGCTCGTTCTAAACCGACGCTGGACAGCGCATTTGTTGCGGGATTTACGCGTAAGCTTCAGGGGAAAGGCCCTTCGCTCGCATTGCCGCTTAGCTGGATGGAGCAGCAGTTATCGGCAGTGGGCGCTAATAGTAGTGACATTGTGCAGCGGGAAAACCAAAAACAAGCCGCAGACCAGGTAACTGTTAGCAACAGCATAGGTACCTTGCGTTTTCTTAGTGCAACAGACTGGCGGGATTTTGTGGAAGATCTGAGCAGTGTTGAACATGTATTAAGGCGGGATATTTCAGGCACGTATCCGCAAATGGATTTTGCAACAAGAGATAAATACAGACATGTGGTGGAAGCTATAGCCAAAGCCTCACCGCTGTCAGAAACAGAAGTTGCACAGATGGCCCTGGCATTGTCTGAAGAGCACGACGATCGCGACCCTGATGCACAAAAAAGATATGGCCATATTGGTTTCTATTTAATTGGTAAGGGAAGAACAAAAACTGAGTATGCCGCAAACATGCGATATACGCTGAAGCAAAAGTTTAAAAGGCTTGCAGGCCAAATGCCGGTATGCATTTACATAGCCTCAATTGCTTTTCTGACCTTAATGGCCGCTACCGGAATGCTTTGTATGGCTCACGCATGCGGTGTACATAAATTGCCTTCCTTGTTATTTCTAACTATTGCATTTATTTCAGGCTCAACGCAATTTGCCGTGCCGTTAGTTAACTGGTTGGCCACTATATGGGTAAGACCGCAACTTTTGCCCAGGATGGACTTCTCCGGTGGCATCCCTGCAGCATTCAGGACGTTAGTTGTAATTCCAACCATGCTATCTAATGAAGGCTATATTGAAGAACTTATCGAAGGGCTTGAAGTACGTTTCCTCGCTAACAAGGAAAATGACGTGCATTTTGGCTTATTAACAGATTTCACCGATGCAGATGCCGAAACCCTGCCACAGGATGAGGGCCTGCTGGAACTAGCTATGAATGGCATTCAGGCATTAAATAGAAAGTACAGCGTGGTGGAACACGATATTTTCTTTCTCTTCCATCGCTCAAGAAAGTGGAATGCCAGCGAGAGAAAATGGATGGGGTACGAACGCAAAAGAGGGAAGCTAGCGGCACTGAACGCATTTGTAAGAGGCAGGGGTAACAATGAATTCGGGACAGTCGTCGGCCGCTACCATATACTGACTTCAGTAAAATATATCATCACACTTGATTCTGATACCCAACTCCCCAGGGATGCTGCAAGGAAGCTTATTGCAACCATGGCCCATCCCCTTAACCATGCCATTTATAGCACGAAAAAAAGGCGGGTGGTAGAAGGATACGGGATACTGCAGCCAAGAGTAGCTTCTGATTTCCCAAAAACTAAAACATCGCTTTATCTCAGGATGCAGGGCGATGTTTCCGGTATTGATCCCTATACACACATGTCATCAGATGTTTACCAGGACGTTTTTGGTGAAGGTTCGTTTATAGGCAAGGGGATATACGATATTGATATTTTTGAGCAAGCTATGCACCAGGTATTTCCTGAGAACAGGATACTTAGTCATGACCTGCTGGAGGGTTGTTATGCCCGCGCCGGCTTGCTGAGCGATGTGTTCTTGTATGAACAGAACCCTGCGCAATATCAAGTAGATATCAAACGTCACCATCGCTGGATAAGGGGTGACTGGCAGATAGGAGCGTGGATGCTGCCGTTTGTTACGGCTAATAATGGAGCGTTGACAGGGAACAGGCTTTCTGCTTTATCAAGATGGAAGATATTTGATAATCTGCGCCGGAGCCTTTTGCCTCCAACACTACTAGCCCTTTTGTTAATGGGCTGGTCCATACTGCCATTCGCCTGGTTCTGGACATCAGCTGTTACCATAATCATTCTACTGCCTATAATGGTGACCGCGTTATGGCAATTAATACACAAGCCCAAAGAACTTACCCTCAAAGCACACCTGCAAGAAGTAGGTCTTACGATACGTAACATCCTCATCCGGTTTGTTTTTGGCATCGCGGTGCTTCCCTACGAAGCATTTATATACATAGATGCTATTGTGCGTACCAACTGGAGAATGATGTGCTCCCGGAAAAAACTATTGGAATGGACCCCATATGCCAGTTCCGCCCGGCACCAGAAAACGGATATCCTATCGGCGTACCTCTCTATATGGATCGCACCTGCGTTGTCAACTGTTTGCATTTTCTTTTTCTGCTATCATGGTGCGGTAGCGTTAGGTATTGCTGCGCCTATGCTTATTTTATGGCTGCTAGCGCCTGCTATATCCTGGTATTTGGGTAAGCCGGAGAAAGATGAGGATCCCGCACTATCTGAAGAGCAGTTGCAATTTCTGCACCGGTCCGCACGTAAGACATGGGCATTCTTTGAGGAGTTTGTGACGGCAGGAGATAACTGGTTGCCACCTGATAATTTTCAGGAAGAACCAGTAGCTGTTATTGCACACCGTACATCGCCTACAAATATGGGTTTGGCTTTACTATCCAATCTTGCTGCTTACGATTTCGGCTACACATCAGGTGGCGAAATGGCCCGGCGATGTGCAAATACATTGCGATCTATGAAGCAATTGGAGCAATACAAAGGCCATTTTTATAATTGGTATGATACACTAACGCTACAACCTTTGAATCCCCGATATGTATCAACTGTTGATAGTGGTAATCTTGCGGGGCATTTACTGACTTTAAGACAAGGGCTAATCTCCCTGCCACACAAACCGATATTTTCAACGCGAATCTATGAAGGCCTTATAACTACAGTCCGCATAGTGCAGAGTTTTTCAACTAGGAACGATGAGGTAATTGCAAAAATATTCTCCTTATTACAGGTGGCTGTTAATGAAGACCAGTCATTACGGGTAGTAAAAGACAATTTAGATCATCTCACATCCCTTGCAGGAAAATTAGCATTACCGCAAACGGTAAACGAAACGGAGATGCACAAATGGGTGAACAGGTTTTCATTGCAAGTAAAGAACATCCACGATGATCTGCTGCAACTGGCCCCTTGGTTGGCATTACCGGCCATTCCGAAACGCTTTAGTCAGCTTGCCGAAATGGAAGATATTTCTTCGCTAATTTTCATTAAAAACAGGTCTGCAATATTCTTAAAATGCCTGGATATTTACGAACAGGAAACGAATACCACTGAAGAAACCAGCTGGCTCGGTGAAATGCGCAAGTGTATTACGCAGGCAGCTAACACATCAATTGAGCGAATAAGAACACTGGAGTATTTGGCTAAACAATGTGAGCAGTTCAGTGATATGGAGTATGACTTCCTCTATAACAAATCTACCAGTCTTTTAAGAATAGGTTATAATGTGGATGATCAGCGAAAAGATGACAGCTATTACGACCTGTTGGCATCGGAAGCGAGACTAGGCATTTTCGTTGCCATAGCCCAGGGAAAACTACCACAGGAAAGCTGGTTTGCGTTAGGCCGTTTGCTTACCAATTCGGTTGGGGATCCGATACTGCTTTCCTGGAGCGGGTCAATGTTTGAATACCTCATGCCGCAATTGGTAATGCCTTCCTACGAAAATACGTTATTATACCAAACCAGTAAGGCCACAGTAAAACGACAAATTGAATATGGGGGACAGAGAGAGGTGCCCTGGGGCATCTCTGAATCAGCCTATAATATGGTAGATGCCAATCTGAATTATCAATACCGCGCATTTGGCGTACCCGGATTAGGGCTGAAACGGGGTTTAGAAGAAGATCTTGTTATTGCGCCATATGCGACCATGCTGGCATTAATGGTGGCACCGAAAAAGGCATCATCGAATTTGCAGTTATTGACGAACGAAGGTTTTGAAGGTGAATATGGGTTCTATGAGGCCATAGACTATACACCTGTACGATTACCCAGGGGAGAAAGCAGGAGTATCATTCGTTCCTATATGGTACACCACCAGGGCATGGGATTACTGTCATTGGCTTATCTGCTACTTAACAGACCAATGCAGGAAAGATTCGGGTCAGAACTCCGTTTTCAGGCGACATTGTTATTACTGCAGGAGCGTATACCCAGGGCCACTATTTTCTATGCACATACTGCTGACATTCTTGAAACACGCATCATTACATCTGATCAGTTGGTAAGGAGAATAACTACCCCAGACACTGTAATACCGGAAATACAATTGCTGAGCAATGGCCGCTACCAGGTAATGCTCACCAATTCAGGTGGTGGATACAGTCGTTGGAAAGACATAGCTGTTACAAGATGGAGAGAGGACACAACAAGGGATAATAAAGGTATATTTTGCTACGTTAAAGACGTGGATTCCGGCAACTTCTGGTCCAATACATACCAGCCCACATTATATCCGGCCAATAACTATGAAGCCATTTTCACACAGGGACATGCTGAGTTCCGGAGAATTGACCATGGCATAGAAACGAGTACCGAAATTGTGATCTCTCCTGAAGCGGACGTGGAAATAAGACGCGTAAGGATGACCAACAAAACCCAGGTCGTAAGGACTATAGAGATCACCAGCTATGCGGAAATTGTATTAGCCAAACAGGCATCCGATGAGCAGCACCCGGCATTCAGCAATCTATTCGTACAGACGGAGATCATACCTGAGTTCAAAGCAGTTTATTGTACCCGCCGTCCACGATCTGATGAAGAAAAGCCACCGTGGATGTTCCACCTTATGGATACCCGGCATACCGCTGTTGAAGCCGTTTCTTATGAAACAGACCGGATGCAGTTTATTGGCAGAGGAAGAACACTCGCAGATCCGCAGGCTATGCATGATGACTCGCTTTCAGGTAAACAGGGCGCTGTATTAGATCCCATAGTAGCTATTCGGTATCGCATAAAGATAAAGCCTGGCCAAACTGTAATAATTGATCAGATATATGGCATCAGCGAAACCAAGGATGGCTGCGAAATAATGATGCATAAATACCGCGATCAACATCTGAAAAAACGAGCTTTTGAACTGTCATGGACCCATAGCCAGGTACTATTGAGGCAAATCAATATCACGGAAATTGATGCACAACTATTTGACCAATTGGCGGGTTCGGTCATCTATGCCAATCCCCTTTTACGCGCCAGGGCGTCAGTGATCGCCAGTAATTTAAGAGGGCAGTCCGGGTTATGGAGTCATTCAGTTTCGGGCGATCTGCCAATCGTATTATTGCACATACACAATTCCGAAAGTATAGAGTTGGTGAAACAAATGATACAAGCACATGCTTACTGGCAACTGAAAGGATTGGCAGTTGACCTTGTGATATGGAATGAAGATGGGGGGTCTTACCGACAGGTATTGCAAGGCCAGATATTGGGGCTTATCAATACCGAAGCCAGTGGCTATATTTCCTATAATAAGCCCGGCAATATCTTTATCAGATCTGCTGATCAGGTGTCTTCCGAAGACCGCATTCTCTTTGAAAGTATCGCACGTATTATCCTCAGTGACAAAAAAGGCACTTTATCGGAGCAGGTGAATCCGCATATTATTGAGTCAGTATTACCGCCACTACTGGAAACTAAAACCATTACCGGGAGCGAGGTCACACACAAACTTTTCTTACCTAAAGCGCTTCTATTCTTCAATGGTACCGGTGGTTTCACTCCTGATGGTAAAGAATATAAGATCATACTTGAAAAGGAGAAAACAACTCCTGCTCCGTGGGCTAATGTCATTGCAAATCCCGACTTCGGTACTGTGATCTCTGAAAGTGGCTCCGCTTATACATGGGCTATCAATGCGCATGAATACCGGCTTTCTCCGTGGAGTAATGATCCCGTGAGCGATGTAGGAGGAGAGGCCTTTTACCTTCGGGATGAAGCCTCCGGGCAGTTCTGGTCGCCGACACCTTTTCCGGTGAAAGGCACATCACCTTATATTGTTACCCATGGTTTTGGCTATTCGGTTTTCAGACATATAGAACATGATATCTCATCGGAAATGTCGGTTTTTGTTGATAAGGAGCTACCCATTAAGTTCATAATCCTGAAGATAACAAACCTATCAGAAGGCGTGCGTAAGTTGTCAGCTACTGGTTTTATACAAACCATCCTCGGCGATCTGCACTCAAAAACGAATATGCATATCCTATCCGAACATCATTCGGAAAGTGGGGCCTTATTAATACGAAACAGGTACAACTCCGCCTTCTCGGAACGTGTTACTTTTTTTAAGACGGATGGGCCTAACTTGAGTTTCACTGCTGATCGTTCAGAATTTATTGGCCGGAACAGAAGCCTGGAAAACCCACAAGCTTTGCATCGGAAAAAGCTCTCAGGAAAAACGGGTGCAGGTATAGATCCTTGCGCAGCATTACAAGTAAAGTTCGATCTATTGGAAGGAGAGGAAAAAACAATTGTCTTCCAGCTAGGTAATGAAAAAGATATCCTCGCTGTTCATTCTCTGATACTTAAATTTTCAGAGCAGAGTGCCGTAACGCAAGCTTTGCAAGAGGTAAAAGAATATTGGCAGCATGTGCTTGGTGCTATACAGGTAGTAACCCCTGATAGTGCACTTAATATATTAGCCAATGGCTGGCTGGCCTACCAGACCTTGGCTTGCAGGGTATTTGCCCGAAGCGGTTTTTATCAGTCAGGAGGTGCGTTTGGATTCAGGGATCAGCTACAAGATGTGTTGGCATTATTGCATACACAGCCGCAGCTGGCACGTAAACAAATACTACTAAGTGCATCGAGGCAGTTTGCTGAAGGTGATGTGCAGCATTGGTGGCATCCGCCTGAAGGAAGAGGCGTTCGTACCCGATGTTCGGATGATCTGTTGTGGTTACCATTTGCTGTTTCCAAATACATTTCAGTTACCGGGGACATATCTATCTTAGATATGCAAACCGGATTTCTGGAGTGCCGGCCGCTGAATGCTGATGAGGATTCGTTTTATGACCTGTTTGCGACAGGCACCCTCAAAGCCACACTATATGAACATTGCCTGCGTGCAATAAAGCACAGCCTGCAATTTGGCAAACATGGCTTGCCGCTCATAGGCTCAGGAGATTGGAATGACGGCATGGACAGGGTAGGCAATAAAGGACAAGGAGAAAGCATTTGGCTCGCCTTCTTTCTTTACGATGTGCTGCAACGCTTTGCTGGTTTAGCACAAAATTATGGCGATACTGAGTTTGCAGATAGTTGTAAAAAAGAAGCAGCAATCTTACGGACTAATATTGACGCAAAGGGTTGGGATGGCGCGTGGTATTTACGTGCTTATTTTGACAATGGTGCAGCACTCGGCTCAAAGATAAACGAGGAATGCCGCATAGACGCAATAGCCCAAAGTTGGTCTGTTTTGTCTGGTGCTGCTGATAGTAATAGAAGCAGGATAGCTATGGCTTCTTTGGACAAGCACCTGGTAAAAAGAGACATGAAACTTATTAAGCTGTTAGACCCTCCATTTGACGCAAAAGGCACGAATCCGGGATATATTAAAGGATATGTACCGGGCGTAAGGGAGAATGGAGGACAATATTCCCATGCTGCGATCTGGGCATTAATGGCTTTCGCCGAATTAGGTGAGCGGGAAAAAATTTGGGAACTGTTTAGTATGATACATCCCATTGGCCATACTTCCGACGAAAACGCTGTTCAAACTTACAAAGGCGAACCTTATGTAATGGCTGCAGATGTGTACGCAAATGAGACGCATAAAGGCCGCGCTGGCTGGACGTGGTATACAGGTTCGTCGGGCTGGATGTACCAGTTTATAATTGGCTCCTTGTTAGGTATGGAATTGCGCAAAGACAAGCTGATATTTACCCCCTGTTTTCCTTTGGACTGGCCCAGTGTATTGGTTGCATACCACTACGGGCAATCAGTTTACAGAATCACTGTTTTCCAGCTTAATAATGGCACCAATTCATGGTGGAAACAGAATGATAAGAAAGTGGATGGGAATGAGCTGGAACTTATAAATGACGGACTGGAACATGACGTAGAGATGCACATCTCCATATGATTCAGCCAGACTAATGTTAGCGTCCCTATTTTAGTTTACACTAAAATAGGGACGCTAACATTTGAATTTGTAGATTTCGTATTCACACAATCGTTTTATGATAAGGGGGTGTAAGGCACAAAGTCCATTACCCGGTTACTTTTCTTCAAAAGCTCAACTATCTTTTCGTACAACACTTTTTCATTTATTGGTTTTGTAACATAATCATTCATCCCAACTTGTTTACATTTCTCAATATCTACAGTCGTTACATCGGCAGTTAAAGCGATGATAGGGATTTGTGAATTCATTTTCTTCCTAATGTATTCTGTAGCCTCAAAACCATTCATTTCAGGCATTTGCAAATCCATTAAGATAATATCGTAGGTACTAGTCTTCAGTTTTTCAATAGCAATTTTACCAGTTGCTGCGATGTCTCTGTCAAATCCGAAATCGTCTAAAATTGTTTTGATCAGTAACTGATTAAGTGGAATATCTTCAGCTACCAATACTCTTATATTTGCAACTGTGGTATCTAGCTCAATCATAAAGGATTCCGATTCCTCTGGTATCTCCATGTTGGTTTTGCGGAAATTTAAAGTGAAACTAAACGTTGAGCCCACATCAACCTGGCTCACTACTTTAATTGCCCCGCCTTGTTTCTTTACTAATTGTTTAACGATCGCCAATCCTAAGCCTGTCCCGCCATACAATTTAGATGTGCTATTGGTCGCTTGCTGAAAATTCTCGAATATTTTCTTTATTTTATTTTGTGGTATACCTATTCCGGTATCAGTTACAGCAAATTCAATAGTTACTTTTTCTTCATCTTCTTTTAGTAAATGAACGCTTAATGTAATCTTTCCTTTTAGCGTAAACTTTATGGCATTGCTCAAAAGGTTTAAAATGATCTGGTGCAGGCGTGTGGCATCACCCAATAATATTTCGGGTATTTTGTTGTCATATACTTGAAGCAGTTCGAGGTTTTCTTCCTGAATCTTAGTGTCAAATAAATTCAACATCGCATCAATAGAAGTATTCATCCTAAATGGCATTTCAATAAAATCCATTTTACCCGCATCTACCTTTGCCAGATCTAAAATGTCATTAATGATGACGATTAATGCGTCGCCGCTATTTTTTATTGCACCTAAATATTCTTGCTGCTTCTCAGATAATTCCGACCTTAACATCACCTTGGTAAAGCCGATAATGGCATTCATAGGTGTCCGTATTTCATGGCTCATGTTAGATAAAAATTGCTGCTTGCTATTGGCAGCTTCTTCAGCTATCAGCATTGCTTTTTCAGCTTTAGTTTTTGCATCTTTAGCTATTTTCATCGCATGCTCAGTGGCTGCTGCATGATTTTTTCTTTCTGTTATATCATCTATAGCTAATAAAATGAGTTCCTCCTTGCTGTTTTCATTAATAACGTGGCGGGCATTTAATAGCATGATGCATTCCCCAAAAGGAAGCAGGTTTATAGTAAGCTCATAGTCGTTCAGTTCAGTTCTTTTAGGGAGTATTTTTTCCAGGGTGGAGCGAAGAGTGAAATTATCAAACAGGTGATTCTGTATTTCAAATATTTGTTTGCCATCTGCCTCGATTTCAGAAATGTTGAATTTTTTTGAGAAAGAAGCATTAATCTTTTTTATTCGAAGGTCTCTGTCCAAGACAACAAGGGGCTCCAGTATGGTGGCAAAAATGGCTTCAGTGTAAATGCGTGAACTATTTACCTGTTCCTGCTTATCTAATAATTCCTGGTTAATGATGATCAATTCTTCATTACTGGATTGCAGTTCTTCTTTTGCTGTTTCCAGCTCTTCATTCAGGCTCTGCAATTCCTCACTGCCACTTAGTAATTCTTCATTAGCGCTCTGCAACTCTTCATTCGATGCTTCCTGGTCTTCTGTTATTGAGCGCATATCCTCATGCGTTTGTGCCAGTTCATTTTCTAAATGTCCTATACGCTGCAGGTATTCCAGGCTACTTGCATTTTCAGGGGAATCAGCGGTGCTTGCAATTTTATCATCTATCGGCGTTTTGTTAAAAAGGATCAGGTAATGGGGTTCAACAGTATTGGGAAGGGGGAGCACTTCTATATTTACCAATTGCGTTGCACCATTATATTTCACCCCAATCGCTTCTTTTATAATGCTTGTGTGTGCGGCTTTTGCTTTGTGTATCGCATTACGCAATTCAAAACCTAAACCCTCCCTGGCCATTTTAAAGAGATTAAATGTTGGTTTTCCTTGCGATGGCTCTAAGAATGGGGTTATATTTCCATGAATATTAACAATGTCCATTTGCTCATTGATAACCACATTAGCGGGTGTATATCTGGACAATAAAATAGATTCTGCAATTTTATTAACGTCTGTTTGCCTTATTTCTGTGCCCGATAATTTTCTATTTTTAGGGCTGCCTGTTTCTTCTATTCCCTCCGTGTAGGTCTGCATATACCTGCCGGTTGCAGGTTTACGTGAATATATTTTATCGTTTTTTGCAAAGGGCGTGAATAAGTCGGATGCAGGCCCGGATGTTTCGGATTTACCCAGGAAAAGGTACCCCGATTCATTTAATGCATAATGAAACGTTGATAAGGCTTTTTTCTGCAAAAAGGGATCGAGGTAAATAAGCACATTACGGCAGCTGATGAGCTCCATTTTCGCGAACGGAGGATCTTTCAAGAAATTGTGAATGGCAAATACACACATATCCCTTATCTGCCGCGTAACCTGATAGTCCTCGTTTTTCTGGATGAAGAATTTTTGTAAAATATGCTCGGGTACATTTTCCAGTTCCGACTTATGATAAATGCCTATCCTTGCTTTTAATATAGCAGATTCTGAAACATCGGATGCAAATATCTGGATGCGCCTGCCCGATTGGTTTTCCTCAAGGAATTGATACAATAGAATGGCAAGGGAATACGCTTCCTGCCCGGTAGAACAGCCCGCAACCCACGCCCGTATGGGGTTAACGTCAGGCTTTTTGAGAAAAGCCGGAAAAACAGACTCACTTAATTTAAGGAAAATTTTCGGGTCGCGGAAAAAGTTGGTCACAGGTATAAGCAGGTCGTGGAAAAGGTAATTCTGTTCATTGGAATTAGCCCGCAGCAACTTTAAATAGTCGAGCGGTTTCGCTTTTCCCGTTATGGCCATTCTACGGGCAATGCGCCTGCTGATGGTTGTTTTTTTATAGAATGCAAAATCGACACCGCTGCTTTTATGCAGTACGGAAATTATTTGCTTATAAACAAAATCTTCATCTACTACCGCATCCTCTATGTTATGACCATTTAAATAGGTCTGTTTTAGCTGTAGCAATTTTGCCGGGATCTCTTCGGGAGGTAAAACAAAGTCAACAACATCAGCACTTATAGCATTATTAGGCATATCGCTATAACCGGCTGTCTTCCCATCCTGGGCAAAAGTTATCCCTCCATGTGCTTTTATGGCTTTCAAGCCAAGCGTTCCGTCTGATGCTGTGCCTGAAAGAACTACCCCAACGGCACAAGTTTGATGTACTTCGGCAAGGGATGTAAAAAAAACATCGATAGACATATTCGTTTTAACTTTGTTGCGCGGAGTTAACTTCAGCACGCCGTCAGTTGCAGTTAATATTTTATTGGCAGGAATAACATAGATATGATTAGGTGCAAGGTGAATGTCATCTGTAATTTCGTTCACCGGGATTATGGTAACTTTTGAAAGTATTTCGGGAAGAATGCTCTCATGTGTAGGATCTAAATGCTGTACAAGCACATACGCCATACCTGAATCGGGGGTGATTGCGCCAAGAAGCCGCTTAAATGCATCGAGACCTCCGGCTGAAGCACCTATACCTACAATTGGAAAATCCTGCGTAGAAACAGGTGGTACTGCATTATTGGGAGAAGATGCCATTGCTATAAATTAAGAGCTGTCAATGAAGGTACGCATAAACATTGGGCTTTGTTATTATCATCAACCCTTAGCATATGTGAACAGTACGCATTAAAGGAGTGCATTATTAAAAAAATATTATTGGGATTGAACTAAATGAAAATGATAGTTCTTCAAAGTGCCATTGTTGGCATTGAATAAAAACTATACAATGGCGCTAGTGCAACTTCTCCGCGCTTTATCCCATAGGATACGTCAATTGTGCAATTGTTTACCGAACTCGTGTAATAGTTTAAAGAAGCGATGTTGTCATCTTTGTGTGGCGAAAATTCTTTTGCAAAAAAAACTAAAAAAGATGTCAAATACAACACCAGGTAAGCAAGACGGTACAAGCACATCTTCGAAAGAAGCACAACAAACTATCGAAAGCCATAAAACGGCTGCGACGCATCACACCGAGGCTGCAAAACACCATACGGATGCCGCAAAGCATCATGAAATTGGAGATCCGGCGAAGGCTGCTGAAAGTACAAATAAAGCAAAAGAACACGCTTCATTAGCCGGAAACAGCCAAAAGGAAATTGAAACACAAAATGCCAAAAACACCAAAATGTAATTATAAAAATTGGCATTTTAAAGGCAAAGACGCTCTTTTGGGGCGTCTTTGCCTTTTAACGAATTAAGGATGCCAATTTCCATTACAAAAGCGTCTCTTTAAGACATTTTCATTTGCGCCTTAGTTCTAGATATACCGCTGAAACGTTTCCTGAAATATGACGAATGCGGGAGTTACCTCAGGGGCTACAAAGCGTACAAGAACAAGAAATACTACTACAAGTGTAATACACCGGGATGCACGTGCAACAAACGTGCTGACGTATTACACGAGGTAATTGCGGATATGCTGGCGAAGTATACCATTGACATTAATGACGATTATCGTCAGCTAATTAAAGCCCAGTTAATAGCTGAGTATAACAATGCCAACAAGGATAAGGTTGAGGTAAATGACAAACTGGAAAGCATGCTCACAGACATCGACAGAAAGATAGAAAGGCTGGAAGAAAGGTTTATTATGGAAGAGATAGACAGGGAAATGTTTACCAAATACAAAGAAAGGTTCGTAGCAGAGAAACAGGAAATCAGCAAAAAATTAGCAAAAAGTGGCGAACAAGTGTCGAACCTTGAAGAATGCATTGAAAAAGCGATAAGTGTTAGCTCGAAACTCGCTACCATGTGGGGTTCCAGCGAATATGGCGATAAACAAGCATTGCAAAATTTAGTGTTTCCCGAGGGAATGACGTATAATCGAAAAAAAGACGAGTGTCGAACCCCGAGAATAAATTCAATTTTCGAATGTATATCAGTACTGGCGGGCGTTTCAGGGCAAGAAAAAAGCGGACACTTTACTCTTTCGAGTGGAGTGTCCGCCTGTGTAGCACGTACGGGAGTCGAACCCGTCATTCCTCCGTGAAAGGGAGGCGTCTTAACCGATTGACCAACGCGCCATTCCGTGTTTCGGAGTGCAAAGATATGGAGTTGTTTTTGCTCCACCAAATTTTTTTCGAAAATATTTTTACGAAGCGATCATTGCCGATACGATGCTCAAAAACTGATCTGCTTTTAATGATGCACCACCTATTAAGCCGCCATCAACATCAGGGCAGGCAAATAATTCCGCGGCATTGGTTGGGTTGCAACTACCGCCGTACAAAATAGAAAGGTTTGCAGCGGCCTCATCGCCATATTGCCCGGCAATAACGTTGCGTATGTAGGCGTGTATGCTTTGTGCCTGCTCTGTAGTTGCTGTGCGGCCCGTACCTATAGCCCAGATTGGCTCATAAGCGATGGTAACATTCTTTAATTGTTCTGCCGTAAGGTGAAATAAACCTGCTTCAATTTGTTGGGCTACAAATGCATTTTGTGTTTCAGCATCGCGAATTTCCAATGGCTCACCGCAGCAGAAAATAACTTGCAGACCGTTGTCAAGCCCTTGGTTTACCTTATTGGCCAGCATGGCGCTGTCTTCATTAAAATAGCCCCTTCTTTCGCTGTGGCCCACTATAACATACTGCACGCCTGCATCCTGCAACATAGCTGCGGAAACCTCGCCGGTATAAGCACCTGCTTTTTCTGAAGAGCAATTTTGCGCACCCAAATGAATATGCCCGAATCCCTCTAGCTGTGCTGCGGTTTGGGCAAGGTGCACGAATGGGGTTGCAATTACTACCTGCCTTTCAGCCGACACCGCTGGTGCTGCACTTAAAATTTCATTTACCAGGAACGCGCCATCAGCTAGCATGAGGTTCATCTTCCAGTTGGCGGCTACAATTTTTTTACGCATATTTTATGAGTTGTATGAATGTTAGTTAATTATTTTTTTTCGAATGCTGCGACTGTATTTTACCACACCTCGCACCCCGAACTGTTATTTTTTGAATTTGAAATCTGTTATTTGCTATCTGTTATTTGAGCCCTTGAGTTTGAAAATATGTGCTGATATATAGCAACCTCCGCTGGCAACAGTTGTTTGCCCCGGCGTTGCATCATGCGGTTGGCGGTATCCATAGCACGGTTAAAATCGTAGCTGACCATACCATCGCTGCCGCCCCATGAAAATGACGGTAAGAATTTTTCAGGAAAACCACCACCATATATATTGGCCGAAACCCCCACCACGGTGCCGGTATTGAACATAGTATTGATGCCACATTTGGAATGATCGCCCATAAGCAAACCGCAAAAGGTAAGGCCGGTGCTAACCAGTTTACCCTGCGCTTCGTCCCATATTTTTACGGTATCGTAATTGTTTTTGAGGTTGGAACAATTGGTATCTGCGCCAAGGTTGCACCATTCGCCAATAACAGCATTGCCCAGGTAGCCGTCATGCCCCTTATTGCTATTGGCAAAAAACACGGCATTGTTTATTTCGCCACCCACTTTGCAACCCGGGCCTATGGTAGTAGCACCATATATTTTAGCACCCATTTTTAAGCCCGCACCGCTGCACAAGGCCAGCGGGCCGCGTATCATAGTACCTTCCAGCACCTCAGCACCCTTTGCAATGTATACGGGGCCGGTTGTGGCATTAATAATAGTACCTGCGTTAATAATAGCCCCTTCCTCAATAAACAGGTTTTCCTTGCCTGTTACTATTACGTGTTCAGGTATGGGGGCGCTGGTGCGCTTATGGGTAAGTAACAGATAGTCTTCCCGAATTAATTTATCGTTGAGCGAAAAGATATCCCAAATATGTTGCAAGCAGGTAACATCGCCTTCAAAAGTGCATGTTTCAAGCTGCGGTAGTTTTTCAAGTAAAGTGGGCAGAGTAGTATGGTGCCCTGTGCGTGCGGCAATTACCGTATCGTTTTTTACCAGTTTTTGTCCTGCCAGTAATTTGCCAATGGCTTCAGTAAGTTCGCAGGTGCCGGCAACAGCCCCGTTGATGAACAGGTTGTCATTGCCTTCATTTGGCTGATATTGCGGCTGCAGATACGTTTCTGTTAACGTGCCTGTGGTTTGTTGCAGGTATAGCTCCCAGCGTTCGCGCATAGTCAGTATGCCGCAACGGATGTCGGCAACCGCGCGGGTATGCGTAAAGGGTAAAAAACTGGTTCTGTTGGCATCAAAGACAATGTAATTCATGCGTGTCTGTCCGTATGGCGTTTATGGGAGCCCCATTCAATAAAAAATCCCGACAAAAGTCGGGATTTTTTGTGCGTAATGCAAATTACAAATATTACTAAGCTTTCTTTTCGTAACGCTTTTTGAATTTTTCAATACGACCAGCTGTATCTACGAACATTGATTTACCTGTGTAGAAAGGGTGTGAAGTGTTTGAAATTTCCACTTTAACTATAGGGTACTCGTTACCGTCTTCCCAAATAATAGTTTCTTTACTAGGCGCTGTAGAGCGGGTTAAGAAAGTGCTGTCGTTTGATGTATCTTTAAATACTACAAGGCGGTATCCCTTTGGATGAATGTCTTTTTTCATTTTTTGTTGTTTTAATGCATGGATTTTGCCATGCGTTCAATAAGTGAGCAAAGGTATGGCTTTAATTGTAATTGACAAAAGAAATTTTTATTTATTGGGCCTGTCACATAAAGCGTAATAATTTTCACGCGAAGGCATGGAGTAACAGCCATTTTTCGTTTGCGCAACTATCCCTTCAGTTGTGTGTACAACGTAAGCGCAAATAGAGCCGTAAAAATCGCCATCATGAAAATATTCGAAAACCCACCCGAAAGGCTCATGGTTTTATGTAGGGTATTGAAATACACATTGATGGTTTCATTGGGTTGGGGTAGTTTAAGGCGCGATGTTTTGAAGGAATATTGGTAGGTTTCATCTTCATAGGTATAGGCTATCGTGAAGAGGGTATTGCTGCCGCCATTGTCGCGCGCCCTCATTTCTTCCCTCGTCAGTTGTCTGGCTGCAATTATTGTAGCCTTACCTGCAATAATGTTCACCTTGTTTTTATAGTGGAGCACAATGTTATAAATCATCATGCAAAAGCAAGCGATAAGCCCTACAACTTCAAGTGTCAGATAAACGTAGTCCATTTCTGTGGCAAAATTAATACAAACCAGCTCGGCTATGAATTATATTTATGGGTGGATAAACAGTGGGCGATTTCACGTATAAAAAACCTCGCAAGCAAAGCCTGCGAGGTCAAGTTCTTGTTTTATTTATGCCAGGCTTGCGCCCGGTTGCTGTGGCTTATTTATTAGCAGAATCTCTTTTCAATTTGCGCTTTTGCAATAATAAACCGGTTCCTGCACCTACAACGGCACCAACGCCACCGCCTATCAAAGCATCTTCCTTTTTAAAATGGTCGTTTTTACCAGCTACGGCACCAACTATAGCACCTGCACCAGCGCCTATCATAGCACCTGCTGCTGCGCTATTCAACTCTTTCTTATGGTCTGCTTTCTTTTTTGCCGCAATTTCAGCAGCCGTAGGTCCTGTTGGGGAATTACTCGTTGCAGCGGGTACTGAAGCTACTGAACCACCGCCAGATGACGCTGAGCTACCTGAATGCGTGCTTTGCCCTGAAGAATGGCTGCGGCCTGAAGATGCAGAACCACTATGGCTTTGCGCGGCAGAACCGTTGGTTTCAACCGGCGACGCGCCAACTACTGCTGCACTCGCACTATTCATAGAGTCAATAATATGTTGCCTTGTCAATTCTTGAGACATCGAATCCATTTTGGCCTGATTCGATTTGTCGGCTGTTTCCTGGCTATTGCTGCATGATGCAAAAATTATGGCTGTTGCTGCAAAAAATAATATCCTTTTCATTTGTCTGATTTTTTTGAGTGAAGTACTCTGATTTGAATACAAAGGTAGGTTCACCACATGCCGCACC
This sequence comes from Chitinophagales bacterium, assembly GCA_038228575.1. Lineage (GTDB taxonomy): Bacteria > Bacteroidota > Bacteroidia > Chitinophagales > Chitinophagaceae > Flavipsychrobacter. Next base: position 78,745 of record JBBRPD010000009.1, read on the forward strand.
TGTTACACCATTAAACACTAATGTTGCATAATTTACTGTTATTGATGCAGATGGTGTCGCTGTTCATCTTTATGCAGGGAACAGGTGTTTTCTATTTTCAAATGACACCACTCCAAATCCACGTCATTAGCCTGAAAGGCCAAAACAACAATAGCCGTGGGTGAAACCCACGGTGACATAAATGAAAAAGCCCCTCACCCCAAAACACGTAATTAGCCTGAAAGGCTAAAACAACAATAGCCGTGGGTGAAACCCACGGTGACATAAAAGAAAAAGTACCTCACCCCAATCCACGTCATTAGCCTGAAAGGCTAAAACAACAATAGCCGTGGGTGAAACCCACGGTGACATAAATGAAAAAGTAACCCACCCTCAAATACACGTCATTAGCTTGAAAGGCTAAAACAACAATAGCCGTGGGAGAAACCCACGGTGAAAGCGTGGATGACATAAATGAAAAAGTAACCCACCCCCAAATACACGTCATTAGCCTGAAAGGCTAAAAACAACAATAGCCCTGGGTGAAACCCACGCAGACATAAAAGAAAAAGTACCTCACCCCAAAACACGTCATTAGCCTGAAAGGCTAAAACAACAATAGCTGTGGGGGAAACCCACGGTGAAAGCGGGGATGACATAATTTCGAAATAAAAATTGAACTGTATTTTATTATCTAATCCCACCTTATTTTCACCCATACTTTTCACATCGTGCGTATCATGTGTTTAATGTTTTGCTGCAAACTGATTAATGCAGAACTTTAACCCATAATGGTGCAAGTAAATCGGCCATTTGCAATAAAACAGGCCCGCTAACTTTTTTCAATTCGCTGTGACACTAAAAAACAAACGCTTAACAAACACTGTTCATTAATGTATAGCGTTAAACTTAAGTTGCTATGCCCATAAAGAAAATTAAGATATTGCCTTCCCGTGCACCCCTTTTATCATTATTCTACTCATTATATAAATAATGACATTGGCTTTTGTACTTTTAACACAAATTCCGGTTGCACCATTTTTAGTGCAACCACGTTTTTAGCATCACTACAATTGAATTAAAAGCTATGAAGTACAAATTACTCCCGCTTGCGCTGCTTTTCGCGCTTGGTGTAACAGCGCAAGACAGAATGACGCCAGAGCTCCTGTGGAACCTGAAAAGGGTATCTGCCGAAGGTATGAGCAAGGATGGTAAAATCCTGTACTATGCCACAAAATCTACCGACTGGAGAACCGAAAAAAGTGCGGTGCACCATTACAGGGTGGAACTGGAAGGCGGTGCGAAAAAGGAGTGGACCACTGACGCGGGCAAAACCGTTATACACCGTTACGAAAAAGCATGGTATGCTTATTATGATAACTTCCTGTATAAAAGCACCGATGCAGGCAATTCGTGGGTCGAAATTTACAGCGGCCTGCAGAATGCCGAAAACGTTTGGGTGTCGCCTGATGGTAAGTATGTTGCCTTCTCTAAAGACGTGCTCGTAAAACCAATGAATGGTACCGATATTTATCAGGACCTGCCGAACAGCACCGCCAAAATATATACCGATTTAAATTACCGCCACTGGGATACCTGGGAGGATGGCAGGTTCTCGCACATATTTGTTGCCGCAATTGAAGATGGCAAGGCTACAGATATTATGGAAGATGAAGCTTTTGATTGTCCGCAGAAACCATTTGGCGGAGCGGAAGACTTGGCATGGGCGCCCGATGGCCGTGGCTTTGTTTATGTAAGCAAGAAGAAGTTCGGTAAAGAATATGCTACCAGCACTAACACTGATATCTACTACTACGATGTAACCACGGGCAAAACCGAAAACTGGTCGCAGGGAATGAATGGTTACGATATGGCCCCTGTTTTCAGTAAAGATGGCCATAAGCTGGCGTGGCTAAGCATGGCGCACGATGGTTACGAGGCCGATAAGAACGATATTATTGTGCTTGATGTAGATAAGAAACGCAAAATGAATATTACGGCCGGCTGGGATGGTACAGTTGGTGGTTTCATTTGGGGGGCTACAGATAGCAAGATCTATTTTAATGCAGCAACGGAAGGCACAGAGCAACTGTTTGATATTGAAATCAACGATCGCAACCCGGAAGGCAGCAAAGTAAATTTACTCACCAAGGGCAAGTATGATATCAATGGTATCATAGGTTTATCGAATGGCGAAATTTTAGTTACCCGTTGCGATATGAACCATGCCACCGAAATATATTCCGTTAAGCCAAAGTATGGCGATATGGACCAGATCACGCATGAAAATGATAAGTTGTATCAGGGTATTTTAATGAGCAAAACCGAATTGCGCCATGTAAATACAATAGATAATGCCAGCATGGGTGTTTGGGTTATTTATCCTCCTGATTTCGACCCGGCTAAAAAGTACCCTACACTTTTATATTGTCAGGGTGGTCCACAATCGCCATTATCACAATTTTATAGCTTCCGTTGGAATTTCCAGCTCATGGCGGCGCAGGGTTATATAGTGGTTGCGCCTAACCGCAGGGGTATGCCGGGTTGGGGTGTAAAGTGGAATGAAGAAATAAGTAAAGACTGGGGTGGCCTGCCAATGCAGGATTACCTTTCAGCCATTGACGATATTTCGAAAGAGAAGTATGTTGATAAATCGCGCCTGGGTTGTGTTGGTGCAAGCTATGGTGGTTACAGCGTGTACATGTTGGCGGGTATACACAACAATCGCTTCAAAACGTTTATTGCGCATGATGGTTTGTTCGACCTGAAGAGCTGGTACGGTACTACTGAAGAATTGTGGTTTGCCAACTGGGATATTGGTGGTGCTTACTGGAAGAACCCCGAGCCAGCCAGCTACCAGAAATTTAACCCGAGCAATTTCGTTGATAAGTGGAACACACCTATTATGATAGTGCAGGGTGGTACGGATTATCGTGTACCAATAGAACAAGGTCTGGAAGCCTTCCAGGCAGCAAGGCTCCGCAACATCAAATCGAAACTGTTGTATTTGCCTAACGAAAACCACTGGGTGATACACGCACAAAATAGCATCACCTGGCAGCGCGAATTTTTCAAATGGCTTGATGAAACGCTGAAATAATTGTGAATGGCGAATGGGTGAATTGTGAATGGGTGATAGTGAACGTTGAATTTTGAATGACCTATGATATATGTTGAATTGTGAATTGTGAAGGTGATAGTGAATCGTGAATGATGAATGGTGAATGGGGTATAGTGAGTCGTGAATGATGAATTTTGAATAGTCTATGATAAATGGTGAATTGTGAATGGGTGATGGTGAATCATGAATGGTGAATTTGTGAATGGGTGATGGTGAATCGTGAATTTCTGCCCAGCGGAAAGGATGGGCGAATGGTAAGTGCATGGCGATGCCATTAAACCACGGGAAACTAAAACCCTGAAAGGGTGGCATGATTATAGAAAATAATTCATAAAATTGGCAAAACCCCGAAGGGGTGATATAATACAACAAACCCGGAATGCTGTGGGGTTTACGTAGGGGCAATCCCTTGCGGTTGCCCTATTGTAGCGGGGCTGCAATAAACCCATATTATGCAGGGCAACCGCAGGGGATTGCCCCCACCGTTTCATTGCGGTAGTTGGTGGTACGCAAAGGTTTTGGTTTATGTAAGGGCAATCCCTTGCGGTTGCCCTATTGTAGCTGGGCTGCAATAAACAAACCCATATTATGCAGGGCAACCGCAAGGGATTGCCCCTACGGTTGCCCTGTGCTAGTCGGGTAACAATTGCCAATCGGCTCCTTCATTGACAATTGACCATTAACAACTGACAATTGATAAACGTATATTTGGCAAAATAAAGCTTGTGTCTTCCATCCTTTCAATACAGCAGATCTCTAAATCATACGGTGCTATACGGGCGCTGAATGGTGTGTCGTTCGATGTGCCGGAAGGCAGCGTGTTTGGGGTACTGGGCCCCAATGGCAGTGGCAAGACAACCCTGCTGGCAATACTGCTCGATGTGTTGGTAGCCAATGCTGGCAGTTATAGCTGGTTCGGTGGCATACCTGCCCACGAGGCACGCAAGAAGATTGGTGCATTGCTGGAGACCCCTAATTTCTACCACTATCTTTCTGCTTTTGATAACCTTGCCATAACGGCGGCAATAAGGGGTGCAGGTCTTGAAGACCGGCTGGAAGTACTGAAAATTGTGGGCTTGCTAGAACGTAAGGATAGCAAGTTCCAGACCTATTCACTGGGTATGAAGCAGCGTTTGGCCATTGGTGCAGCATTACTAGGTAAGCCAAAAGTTTTAGTGCTCGATGAACCCACTAATGGACTGGACCCCGCCGGTATTGCTGAGATAAGGGAGTTGATAAAAGAACTGAACAGGCAGGGCATTACCATAATTATTGCCAGCCATTTATTAGATGAGATAGAAAAGGTGTGCACGCACGTAGCTATCTTAAAAAGGGGGCAGTTGCTACTCACCGGCGATGTAAATGAAGTGCTGATAAGTGAAGACCAGATAGAAGTTGCCGCAAATGATATGGCCGCATTGCAGCAGGCACTTACCGCAATGCCCGGTATTACCAAAATAGGCAAAAGAGATACCGTTCTGCAACTAACCACAGCTACAGCCATTGGTCCCTATCAGGTAAACGAATATTGCATAGGCAAGGGCATAATTCTATCGCACCTCCACCTCCGCAAAAAGAGCCTCGAATCTAAATTTATGGAACTCACGAATTAGGGTGTCGCACGCCTCTTCAGCTCTTCGCATTGACAATTTTCTAAAAAAATTGTCGAAGCTTCCCATAAAAACGGTTTAAATTTCGCTGAAAAATATATAATAAAGTAGCCCCCTTTGCGTCTTCTATCCCTTGCTTTGCCTCACAGGTAGCTTAGCGTGTTAGCGCGAGAATTCCCTCGGAGCCAGCACTTAATTTACTGCGGTTATCCTTATTTCTACACGCCTGTTTCGGTCGGCATCCGCTTCGTTGGCTTCAAACTGTACAATAGGGTGTTGGCGACCGAAACCTACATATTGCAGCCTATCTTCTTCAATACCATTTTTAATGAGATACTGATAAATGGCTTTTGCACGGTTAACCGAAAGCAGCAGTTCATTCGTATCAATATCCAGCGCATCAGGCACATCATGCACGCAACATACATGGCCTTCAATACTTATTTTTATTTTCGGATTGTCCTGTAGTATTCTTGCCAGTTTTTCCATCGTGCCATAACTTTCAGGCTTTATTATGTGTTGTCCCGGCGGAAAGTAAACATTACGCAGCAAGAGCGTCTCGCCTTCTTTAAGCGTCGTTAACTGCTTAATATCAGGATTGCTTTTTTTGCTGTTTGCCAGCGCAATTGAGTCTTTCTTTTTTGCATTTAAAAAGGCAATGGAATCTTTATGTGTTTTAGGTGGTTTAATGGTAGATGGGTTAAACGATATGCCTCCCTTCCTGATGCGTTCTGAAGAGTTAACCTTATTATCTACCACAATATCCACTTTTCGGTCAATAGGGTTACCGTCTTTATCGGTCATGCCTTTACGCACAATAGCGCCTTTACCCATGCATACCTTAATATCGCCGGCGCTAATGGTGTTTTTAATCAGGTAATCCTTTACATTCTTAGCGCGTTGCATAGATAGGTTCTTGTTATGCAAGTCAGAACCCAGATAATCGGCATAACCAATAACCATAACGCTACTGCCGTTTAAGATCTTATCATTATAAATAAGCAGATCTATCTTTTTTTCAGTGTTTTTATTGAGCTGTGCAACATTCAGGTCAAAATACAAATGGAACGTGTCAACCATATTCTGTGCTTGCACGGAATATAGCCCCAGGGTGAGCAATATTGACAATCCTATTTTGCGCATAAATGCTAAATGAACGATAAAGTACGTATTTTTTTCTGATATACAGTAATGATTGTGGTAATAATGTAGGCTTGCACACAGTTGCTGTTGTAATTAACTGGTAATAACAGCACTTTTTTGCTTCAGTACCCTATAGCCTAAGTAAGCAAAAGGCAGATACATGCCCACATTAATAATATTGAACCATACCGGGTGGGGAAGCACTATTGTATTATTTACGCCGGCAATGGTAAGCACTATGCCCACGCTCAGTGCCGGTGTAGCTTTTGTTTTTCCGGAAATAAGTGTAGCTACAAGCCCACCTGAAAAAGAGGCAATCGCATAAACAAGCAACAGCAGGGCCAATGCCACGGGTGGCATCAGAAACATAGCTTTGGCTATTACTTCTTTATTATAAGCATCAATATGTGCAGGAAATGGGAATAGGAAGCCCAAAAGCATCTCGCAGATACTGATAACAACTACGCCGGTTATACAACCCACTACGGCCGCCAATATGTTTTTATATGCCTTCATTAGATTTACTTTAGTTTTGTGCCTGCAAGTGAACTTAAAAGGAAATTTAATTTATTTTCACAGCGTAGACCGATCGTAGAATGAAGGTAACAAAGGTTGTTGCCGTCTTCGGTGTATGGTCGCACATTGTTACAAAGATATACGTTTACAGTTTTAAAATAGGGTATGGTACACAAACTGCTGGCAGATAAGCCAACTAAACTATTCATAATTCTCTGCTCATTTTTCGTTGCCAATGCGTTGATAGCAGAGTGCATTGGGGGGAAATTATTTTCGCTGGAAAGGCTTTTGGGCGGGGTGCCGCACCCATTTACATTACTCGGCGAACCCGGGCTTACTTTTACACTCACCTGTGGTGTGCTGCTTTGGCCGCTGGAGTTTATTATGACAGATATCGTTAACGAATATTTTGGCCCGAGGGCAGTTCGGCGTATTTCGTATATAGCGGTTGGCCTTATCTGTTATGCTTTTCTTATGTTTTACCTTGCTATTAAAGTGCCACCCGACCAGGGCTTCTGGATTGGTAGCCAAAAGGCTGATGGAGTACCCGATATGCAGTTGGCATTCAATGGTATTTTCGGTCAGGGTATGTGGATAATAATGGGTAGTGTTGCTGCCTTTTTAGTGAGTCAGCTCGTAGACGTTTGGATATTTCACAAAATTAAAAAGGTGACCGGCGAAAAGAAAGTGTGGCTAAGGGCCACAGGGTCTACAGTTGTTTCGCAATTGGTAGATAGCTTTATTGTATTGTTCATTGCCTTTAAAATAGGGAAGGGGTGGAGCTACCAACGGGTAATATCTATTTGTCTTGTCAATTATTCTTACAAGTTTGCGATGGCATTTATACTTACCCCGGTCATCTATGCCATAGAAAAAGGTATAGAATCTTATTTAGGAGAAGAGACCACACGTAAAATGAAAGAAAGTGCAATGGGGATTGTGAATGAATAAATACCTGATAAGGGTCATTGGTTTATAAGAGCTTGGTAAGGATAAATAGCCGAACTTCGTGCGCCCCACTTCACCATATTTACATAATAAATGAGCATAGCCACCGAAAATTTTAGTTTCCAGAAGAAGTTGACAATAATAACCGTATTGTTGTTTCTTCTTAAAATAACGGCATGGGTTTTTACCCATTCAGTTGCGGTGCTTACTGATGCTTTGGAATATACCATTAATGTTATAGCAGGTCTGGTAAGCCTCTATAGTTTGTATCTTTCTGCCAAACCCAAAGATAATAACCACCCCTACGGCCATGGGAAAGCGGAATTTGTTTCGGCTGCAGTAGAAGGGATACTAATGACGACTTCCTGCTTTCTTATTATTTATGAAGCTGTTAATAATTTGGTGCACCCACACAGCTTCCACAAGCTGGATTGGGGTATCTATATAGTAGCATTTACTGCGCTGGCTAACTTCGTTATGGGCTACTATGCTATAAAGAAGGGAGAAAAGAACAATGCACTTACGCTTATTGCTACTGGTAAGCACATGCAGTCAGATACCTATGGCACCATTGCAATTATTGCCGGTTTAATTTTTCTGTACTTTACTAAGCTGGCGTGGATTGATAGTGTTATTTCGCTCGTATTTGCGGTGGTGATCTTTATTTCAGGTTACAAAATACTGCGTAGTTCTATAGCTGGAATTATGGATGAGGCTGATGAAGCATTGCTAGATACCGTAGTTAAATACCTTAGCGAACACCGCCGCCAGAACTGGATGGATATCCATAACCTGCGCATTATAAAATATGGCAGCATCTTACACATGGATTGCCATGTAACCATACCGTGGTATTTTAATATACACCAGGGGCATGACGAAGTGAAAGCTCTGGAGGATATGGTAAGGGCTAATTTTGGCGAGCACGTAGAGCTTTTTGTGCATACCGATGGTTGCCTGCCCATTTCCTGCGCTATTTGTACTAAAGGCGACTGCGCTGTAAGGCAGCACGATTTTGTAAGTAGGGTAGAATGGACTGTTGAAAATGTTTCTTCAAACAGTAAGCATACGATAATGGCCCGGATGGTGGAATTTCCTTATTCTAATGCAACCATAAAAGAACTCGTAGATGCGATTGTCGCAAAAAATCAAATAGAAGGAATAGTGCTGAATCCTCCGGCATCGGCAGAAGCGATACGGAATTTTGAAAAACAAATGGGATTTGATCTGCCGGAGGATTTTAAAGAGTTTTATGCCATCTGCAATGGATTTGAATGTACGGACGACATGTTCGTTATGATTCCCTTAGAGGATATTCTGCATCATAAAGACAACTATGGCGAGCGCTGGTTTTGTTTTTCTGAATATATGATCTATTGTGATTCCTGGGCACTGCAAATAACGACTTCGGGCGCTTATGAGATTGTAAAATATATTGATAGCGATGTTGTTGCGTTAACTTCTTCGCTAAATGAGTTTTTGCAGCACTTCCTTGCAGGCGGTGTATTTGAAGACAATGGGCTATACGAGTGGGAGAAACAACGGTCCGGATAACAATTAAGTTCCTTATGTCACCCCGTTGAGGTTTTGCCCATTTGTAGCTGTTTCCTACAATCTTATCACCCATTCTGGGTTGTATTCACGAACGTCCAGTTTACAATCAAAGGATGGTATCTATCTTTTTTGGTGGTAAAGCACTATAGGAAACGTGTCGGTTTAGCAGCCATTGGGATAGGGCAAGTCGCCCCCGACATCAAATGTAGTTTTGATCCAACACAAAAAAAGCCGCCAGACGAATCTGACGGCTTTGTATTTTTTAGCAACTGTTGACTGTAAATTGCCAACTGTTGACTGTAAACTTATTTAAGGATTTCAGTAACCTGACCAGCGCCTACTGTACGACCACCTTCACGGATAGCGAACTTAAGACCTTTTTCCATCGCGATTGGTGCGATCAATTTAACTGTAAGGTTAACGTTATCACCAGGCATAACCATTTCAACACCTGCTGGCAATTCACACTCACCGGTAACGTCTGTAGTACGGAAGTAGAACTGTGGGCGATACTTGTTGAAGAATGGAGTATGACGGCCACCTTCTTCTTTGCTCAATACATAAACTTCACCTTTGAAGTCTGTGTGCGGAGTGATAGATTTAGGAGCACAGATAACCATGCCACGTTTGATATCTTTCTTTTCAATACCACGTAACAATAAACCTGCGTTATCACCAGCTTCACCACGATCAAGCAATTTCTTGAACATTTCAACACCAGTGCAAGTAGAAACCTGAGGAGCTTCGTTGAAACCAACGATTTCAACCGCTTCACCTACTTTAATGATACCACGCTCGATACGGCCTGTAGCAACAGTACCACGACCAGTGATAGTAAATACATCCTCAACTGACATCAGGAATGGCATGTCGATAGGACGTGGAGGCAATGGAATCCAGCTATCAACTGCATTCATAAGATCTTCTACTGCCTTAACCCATTTGTCATCACCAGCTAATGCACCAGTAGCAGAACCTTGAATTACAGGTGTGTTATCACCATCGTAATCATATTTGCTCAACAATTCGCGGATTTCCATTTCAACTAACTCCAATATTTCCGGATCATCAACAAGATCAACTTTGTTCATGAAAACAACTATACGAGGTACACCTACCTGGCGGGCAAGAAGAATGTGCTCTTTAGTTTGAGGCATAGGACCATCTGTAGCTGCGCAAACTAATATTGCACCGTCCATCTGGGCTGCACCGGTAATCATATTTTTTACATAGTCAGCGTGACCTGGGCAATCAACGTGCGCATAGTGACGAGATTCTGTAGCATATTCTACGTGTGCTGTATTGATCGTGATACCACGCTCTTTTTCTTCAGGAGCCGCATCAATTTCATCGTATCCTTTCTTTGCCGCCAAACCTTTAGAAGCAAGGATAGTTGTGATAGCAGCAGTTAACGTTGTTTTACCATGGTCAACGTGACCAATTGTACCAATGTTTACGTGGGGTTTGTCCCGCTTAAAGGTCTCTTTTGCCATTTTATTTAGTTTTTAATCTGTTTAAATTTTTGTTTGTTATAGTCACGCCATTGTGGCGATGATTAAATTTTACTTTCTCTTCACTAACCATTAGCATTCCTGCCAGAGCAAGGTGCTGATCTCAAAAGAGCTGTTAAGCAGAATTGAACTGCCAACCTTCCCGCCCTTCAGCGGGATGCTCTTATCTCAAAAGAGCTGTTGAGCAGGATTGAACTGCCGACCTCTTCCTTACCAAGGAAGTGCTCTACCGCTGAGCTACAACAGCTACTATTATTTTTTGTGTCTATTGTAATTCTAAACTACCTTCTTGCAAAGGTGGTGAGCTACAACAGCTACTATTATTTTTAGTGCCGTGCTATCCAAATATATACTGAACAGCAGATTTTAAAGAACTTCATTTTACTACACAAGCTAATTAGCCTAGGCCAATTAGCTTAAACAAGAGCGGGAGACGAGATTCGAACCCGCGACCTACAGCTTGGAAGGCTGTCGCTCTACCAACTGAGCTACTCCCGCGTTTTTGGTTATTCAATTTACAGTTAGCAGTTCACAGCCGCTCATTTTCAGTAAATACTGCAAATCATCAACTGTTAACTGCCAAATGAAAGTGGGCAGGGAAGGATTCGAACCTCCGTACTCGTGAAAGAACAGATTTACAGTCTGTCGCCTTTAACCACTCGGCCACCTACCCAGGCTAAAAATAAAAAATCAAAACTTAAAAGTAATAAGCCAAATTAACTGGACAATTTTAGTTTTAATTTTTTACTTCTCAGAGCCACTTGCCGGAATCGAACCAGCGACCTACTGATTACAAATCAGTTGCTCTACCATCTGAGCTAAAGTGGCTTATTAGTTTTTTAAAGAACTTCATTTCCGCACACCGTTTTCGTGATTGGGAATGCAAAAGTAGAGAAACAAATTGTTTTTACAAATTTTTTTCAAAGAGTTTTTGAAAATTATTTTTTCCCATGTAAAATGGCTGTTTTATGTTCCACCACCAGTCACCATTTTGCGGTACAGCGAACTTGTTTCAAATTCACTTTCAGCAAGCATTACAGCTCGTTTTATTATTATGCTACCCCGCTTTTGCCCGGCATCCTTGCTGGTTGTTGTCATCGCGTCTCCATGTTCTTTTTTTGTGCTGCCGCAAAAAAAGAACCCCAAAAAGCGGCATCCCGAATGCTTTCGTGACAATCGCTGCCGCGGGCAAAAGGAGCCCTGCGGCGTGTTTTGCTGAAGCTTTTTACTCTAATGTCTGCGCCGGGACGGCGGCGCAGGTGTTACGTACTTTTACAAGTAATATTTTAATCGGAGAGTAGCGTTTCCAAAACTGAATAATTTGGGTTTGAGCCTGTAAAATGGCTTCAAAAAATGTTTTTTTTTGAAGTGCAAATGGAAACTGCGTAGCTCTACACCGTTGGGTGGAGCTACGCAGGTAGTTTAAATGCTCAATCCGTTTTTGTCGGCAGTTTCAGTGGCTATGTCATAACCGGCATCGGCATGGCGAATAACACCCATGCCAGGGTCGTTATACAATACGCGGCGCAAGCGCTCCTCAGCGTCCTGGGTGCCATCTGCAACTATTACCATACCTGCATGCAGGCTGTAGCCCATACCTACGCCGCCGCCATGGTGGAATGATACCCAGCTGGCACCGCCAGCGGTGTTAATAAGCGCGTTTAATATCGGCCAGTCGGCAATGGCATCACTACCATCTTTCATGGCTTCCGTTTCGCGGTTAGGGCTAGCTACCGATCCGGTATCCAGGTGGTCGCGGCCAATAACAATTGGTGCCTTTACTTTGCCCGTCCTTACCAGTTCATTAAACATTAAACCTGCTTTTTCGCGGTCACCCATACCCAGCCAGCAAATACGGGCAGGCAGGCCTTGGAAAGCTATACGCTCCCGGGCCATTTTAAGCCAGCGGTGCAGCCCAACATTATCAGGGAACAGCTCCATTAAAGCCTTGTCGGTGGTGTAAATATCTTCAGGGTCGCCACTCAGTGCTACCCAGCGGAAAGGTCCTTTACCCTCGCAGAACAGCGGCCTGATGTATGCAGGTACAAAGCCGGGGAAATTGAACGCATTTTCTACATGGCGCTTGTCGTGGGCCTGGCCGCGCAGGTTGTTACCATAGTCGAAAGTAATAGCACCACGTTTTTGTAATTCCAGCATCTGGTTTACATGGCGAGCCATGGTATCCAGCGATTCTTTTATATACTCTTCCTTGTCGTTATCTCTCAGCTTATTGGCTTCTTTTACGCTCAAATTCTGCGGGAAGTAGCCGATCAGTTCATCGTGGGCCGATGTTTGGTCAGTTAGCGTATCTGGGGTTGTATTCCGGTCAATAAGGCGTTGCAACAGATCCACTACATTGCAGCAAACCCCTATCGATACCGCTTCCCCGTTAGCCTTTGCTTCCAGCGACCAGTCAATTGCTTCATCAATATTTGATGTCCATTTGTCCAGGTAGCGGGTTTCAATACGCTTCAATATGCGCCACTCTTCCATTTCAGCGGCCAAGCAAACGCCCTCATTCATAGTAATGGCCAATGGCTGCGCGCCACCCATGCCGCCCAGGCCTGCTGTAACATTCAGTGTGCCCTTCAGTGTGCCGTTGTAATGTATGTTAGCGAGTGACAGGTATGTTTCGTAGGTGCCCTGTACAATGCCCTGTGACCCAATGTATATCCAGCTTCCAGCCGTCATTTGCCCGTACATCATCAGTCCCTTCGCTTCCAGTTCGCGGAAAATCTCCCAGGTAGCCCAGCGGCCTACAAGGTTGCTATTGGCTATCAGTACTCGTGGTGCGTTTTTATGGCTGCGTAAAACACCTACGGGTTTGCCACTTTGCACCATGAGCGTTTCATCTTCTTCCAGGTTGCGCAGGCAATGTAATATTTTGTCAAAAGCCTCCCAGTTGCGGGCCGCTTTGCCAATGCCACCGTATACAACCAGGTCCTCGGGGCGTTCCGCCACTTCAGGGTCTAAGTTGTTCTGTATCATGCGGTAAGCGGCTTCTGTTACCCAGTTTTTGCATGTTAGAGTATTGCCCCTTGGGGAACGGATGACACGTTGGCCAGTTTCAAATTGCGACATAAGCATAAATTGGATGGCAAAAGTAGTTCAATTCAGCAATTCGCCAATTTAGGTATGCGAAGAGTTTAGCAATTGGCATCCATTGTAATCAAAATGAAAACCGGTCAAGAAATTCAAGCTAAAGGCAAATTGCTATATAGGATTAGTAAGTTTTTCTATATCGCTGTAATGGACACATAGCGAAAGGCTTCCGCATATTGGCTGCAAACGAACGGATTATTTTTTCAATGTAAAGATGCGGGAATGTAGCAATAATGAAACTTTCCCGCCTTTTCGTGTAACAATACACGGTTAGGGTTAAGATAATTTTGTTGCACTATGGCAACATCATCAACTACAACCGACCCAATGTATAAAGCACCTACCGATTTAACTACACAGAAGATAACCATCCTTCTGATAGAGGATGATGAGGATGATGTTTTCTTACTCCGCAATACCCTTACTAAGACCCGGTTCACCGACTACGAGATCATAGTAAGTAATTGTTTGCGGGATATTGAAAAAGAAAACATCAGGACCCGCGATATAACATTGATTTTACTGGATCTTCATCTGCCAGATGGTTCAGGTGTGAATTGTGTACAGAAGGTAAGGGATGTATTTCCTGATACCGCAATTATTGTACTTACGGGTATTGACAATGAAAATGCTGCGGTAGAGTGCTTACGCGAGGGTGCACAAAACTATCTTGGTAAATCTGATTTGCAACACACCGAGTTGGAGCGCTCAATAAGGTTTGCATTGGAACGCAATAATATATTGCTTAAATTAAAGCAAAGTGAAGCCCGTTTTCGTTGCCTGATAGAGCATGATAACGATGATATAGTGCTTACTGATGACAAAGGCCAGCTTTATCGTTGCCCGAAGCCTGACAATGTGCTGGGCTGGACTTCCGCTACGGTTAATAACCAGTCAAGTAATATAATGGATTTTGTTTTCCCGAATGACCGTTACATACTCAAAGCAAAATATGCTGAGGCATTGATGGTTCCCGGCAAGCCGGTAAACGCGAGTTTGCGATTGAAGCACAGCGACGGCAGCATTGTGTGGGCTGAAGGTACGGTAACCAATATGCTCGACAACCAGGCAGTAACGGCTATGGTGTGCAACTTCAGGGATATAACCGACCGTAAAATTGCGGAAGATGAGATCAACAAGCTCAATGAAGACCTTGAAAACAGGGTTCAGGAGCGCACAATGCAACTGGAGGCTATTAATAACGATCTGGAATCATTCTCTTATTCAGTCTCTCATGATCTACGTTCGCCCATCAATTCCATAAGCCTTATTGTACAAATGCTGGACGGTGATGAGGATATGAACCTGAGTGAAGAGGTGAAGGAGTATGTATCGTTGATAGGGCAGTGTACGGACAAGATGGTGACTATCATTGACGCATTGTTAGCGTTTGCACGTCTTGGTAAAAAGGACATTGAAAAGGTGCCGGTGAACATGGAAAAAATTGTTCGGAATACCTGTGAAGAGCTTGTACAGGGTGCAGCAAAGCCGTATGAATTGATAACACATCCTTTACCTGAAGTAAAGGGAGATTATCAGTTGTTATCGCAAGTCTGGACGAATCTGATTTCCAACGCAGTAAAATATTCTTCAAAAAAAGATCATCCGCAGATCGAGATCGGCGCGCAAACAAATGACCAGGAGATCGTATTTTATGTGAAGGACAATGGTGCAGGTTTTGATATGGCAAGGGCGGGCAAATTATTTCAGACCTTCGAAAGGATGCATCACGACACTGAATTCAAAGGCATCGGCGTAGGTCTTTCCCTCGTGCAGCGCATAGTTAACAAACATGGCGGCCGCATTTGGGCCGATGCGAAAGTAGGGGAAGGTGCTACTTTTTTCTTTACCATTCCTGACCTGGGCTGTTAGTAAATGTTATAGATTTAGTTTGGGCTAAAGGGGGAGAAAAAAGGGGATAAAAGCGTTGTTTATTAACAAAGGTCTGCGTATTGCACAAATACTAGTATTTTGTGGCGCAATCAAAGTAAAACAATGAGAAAACTAACTTTTAGTGCTACACTATTAATATCATTTATGGCAGCAGACGCGCAGCAAAATAACAATATCACATATCCCGAAACAAAAAAAGGTAGCCAGGTTGATGAATATTTCAGTACAAAAGTTGAAGACCCCTACCGTTGGCTGGAAAACGACCGTGCCGATGATACAAAGGATTGGGTTGTGGCTGAAAACAAAGTAACTAATGCCTATCTCGATAAAATTCCGTTCCGCGACGCGATAAAAAAACGCCTGACGGAATTATGGAATTACGAAAAATTCACTGCTCCGTTCAAAGAAGGCAGCTATACTTATTTCTATAAAAATAATGGGTTGCAGAACCAATTCGTTCTTTACCGCCAAAAAGGCACCGGAGCCCCGGAAGTGTTTCTGGACCCCAATAAGTTTTCGTCTGACGGTACAACATCATTGCAGGGCATAGAATTTTCTAAAGATGGTTCACTTGCGGCATGCCAGCTATCCGAGGGCGGTTCTGACTGGAGAAAGGTATTTGTAATGGACACAAAAACCATGAAAATAGTTGATGATACGTTGCGCGACGTAAAATTCAGCGGGTTGTCGTGGTTAGGCAACGGTGGTTTCTACTATAGCAGCTATGACAAGCCAAAGGGTAGCGAACTATCCGCAAAAACAGAAATGCATAAATTATTTTACCATAAGCTGGGTAGTAAGCAGACCGATGACAAGCTTATTTTCGGTGGTGAACAATTGCAGCGCCGCTACATAGGTGGTGGTGTAACCGAAGACCAGAAGTATCTGGTTATATCGGCAGCCAATGCTACTTATGGTAATGAGCTGTATCTGCAAGATCTTTCCAAGCCAGGTGCAGCTATTATACCCATCGTTACTGGTTTCGATAATGAACACAGCCTTGCATATTCTGATGGTAAGTGGTTGTATATTGAAACGAACCTTGATGCACCCAATCATAAACTGATAAGGGTTGATGCGGCCAACCCGGCACCTGCAAACTGGAAAACACTTATTGGCGAAACTGAATTTCCATTAACTATTTCATCTTGCGGCAAAAAGATATTTGCACATTACCTGAAAGATGCCGTTACTGAAGTAATACAATATGATGCCGAAGGCAAAAAAGAACACGTTATTAAATTACCGGGTGTAGGCACGGCCAGCGGTTTTGGTGGTAAAATGACGGAGATGGAAACCTACTACACCTTTACATCGTATGTTTATCCCCCAACCATTTTCAAGTACGATATTAAAACGGGAGCTTCAACGGTATATAAAAAATCGAATGTGAAGTTTAACCCTGAAGGGTATGAAAGTAAGCAGGTGTTCTATACTTCAGCCGATGGTACCAAGGTGCCAATGATCATTACCAGTAAAAAAGGTTTAAAGCTTGACGGTAAGAACCCTACAATGCTGTATGGTTATGGTGGGTTTAACATCAGCCTTACACCCGCCTTTAGTGTAAGTAATATCGCCTTCCTTGAAAATGGCGGTATTTATTGCGTTGCCAACCTGCGTGGCGGTGGCGAATATGGCGACAAATGGCATAATGCCGGCACTAAAATGAACAAGCAAAATGTGTTCAACGATTTTATTGCAGCAGCCGAGTATCTTATAAAAGAAAAATACACAAGTAAGGACTATCTGGCCATTTCTGGCGGGTCAAATGGTGGCTTATTGGTGGGTGCCTGCTTAACCCAGCGCCCCGATCTGTTCAAAGTTTGTTTCCCGGCGGTAGGTGTGCTGGATATGTTGCGCTACAATAAATTTACGGCTGGTGCAGGTTGGGCCTATGATTATGGCACCGCAGAAGACAATAAGGAAATGTTTGGCTACCTCTTGAAATATTCACCGGTACACAACGTAAAACCCGGTATCTGCTACCCTGCAACAATGGTAATGACCGGAGATCATGATGATAGGGTAGTGCCGGCGCACTCCTTCAAATTCGCTGCATCGTTACAAGCTGCACAAAAATGCAGCAGCCCTGTTTTAATTCGCATTGAAACGAAGGCGGGCCATGGTGCCGGCAAGCCAACCGACATGGTAATTGCCGAACAAGCCGACAAATGGGCATTCATGCTCTGGAACATGGGGCTTACTTATAAAAATACCGCAAAATAATTTTTGATAGTAACTATTTGCAAGCCAGCTATTTATATAATTGCTGGCTTGCAAATTTGTATGTATTGCATTTTTCTAAGGGTTTTGCCACCCCATATTACCGGGATTTTACCCCAGTATTACAATTCATATTTTACAAAAGCATATCTTCGTCATCCATTTTTATAAATTTAAAAACTAATGTTCAAAAAACTATCCATTGCGTTCATCGCAATGCTCTGTGTTGGTAAAGTTGCTGTTGCGCAAGAACCCTGTGCTACCGATAAAAAGTACTGGGAAATGGTAAAACAGAACCCTGCGATTTTAGATTACGAGAAGCAGTTTGAAGAGCAGATACAGGCAAACATGCAACATCGTGCTCCGGGTGCTTTGGGCAAAACAACACTAAGTGCCAGCGATACCACTATTTTCGATGTGCCGATAGTGATACATGTTGTGCACGATTATGGTACTGAAAACCTGTCTGATAACGACCTTTACGAAGCTGCGCAATACTGGGCAATTGTTTTCCGGGCGCGTAATTCCGATACAAGCGCGGTTATCACTCCTTTTAAAAAATGGATAGGCGATCCGAGAATAAATTTACATCTCGCAACTATTGACCCTAATGGTAAACCAACTAAGGGTATTGTAAGGCATAATCACTACCTCACCGCAAATGCTGATGATGGCGCTAAATTTGACCCGTGGCCTAACAATAAGTACATTAATATATGGTTTGTAAGAACGTTTGGTGCCAGTGCAACCGGTGCTGCGGCTTACGCCTATTACCCGAGTAGTGCAGCCGGCATGCCTTTTTATGATGGTGTTATTGGTCTTTCTACCTACGCTAACTATGCCAAGGCAATTCCACACGAACTCGGTCACGTATTAAATTTGCAACACGTTTGGGGTAATACCAATAGTGCAGGTGCCGCTTGCGGCGATGATCACGTTGATGATACCCCGCCAACCAAGGGCCATACACCAGTAGGTTGTGTGCCAGCTGCATTATACGATATTGCCTGCGCATCGGGCTATTTGAAACACTATACTGCCGCTGGTGGTGGTGATTCTTTGGTTGATTATCCTGACACTGCCAATGCGCAGAATATAATGGACTATACTTACTGCCAGGAAATGTTCAGCAAGGGCCAGTGTGTGCGCATGCGCACCGCTTTAACAAGTGGCACTGCCGGCAGGAACAATCTGATAACAGCTGCCAACCTGGCTTCAACCGGTGCGTTGGCACCAATGCCTGATTTACCGCCGGTAGCAGATTATATTATGGACAGGGGCACCGGTGGTGGTTTTGTTTCCGATACGCGCTCTTACTTTCTTACTTTCAATAATGCCAATGGTTTTGTTTTCAGGAATGCCAGCTGGAATGATACCGTTTCTGGCGTTAACTGGTCATTTTCTAACGGCGCCTCTGTACCTGCATCAAGCAGCATGACGAATGTAGTGAACCATTTTACTACACCGGGTTGGGTTACTGTAAGGCAGATAGCTACTTCAAATGTAGGTAGCGATACACTAATAAACACTAAAGCCGTTTATGTGGCTGATACTACCGCTACACACGGTATAGGTTATGTGCAGGGTTTTGACCCGGCAAATTGCAATAACTGGCCAATGATGAACTTCTACAACAACCGTTTTAAATGGGAGTTTTTTAATGGTGCAAGTTTCGATGGCGACGGAAAATGCGTAAGGTACAGGTCGTTTGATACCACTAACCAGCAGACCGGAATGGCTTTGGGCGATCATGATGATTTCTACACCCCTGCTTTTAACCTTACTGATATTGCCGGTTCGGGTAACTATTACCTGAACTTCTTTACTGCAGGTTGTAAAAGGCCCGGCTCAGGTACAATGGATTCGCTGGAAATTGATGCGAGCGCTACCGGTGGCACTCAATGGACGCGCATAGGCGGTGTTTCAGGTAACACCCTCGCAAACATTGCAGCTACCAATGCGCCATTTACACCTACATTGCCAAGCCAATGGAAGGCAAGGGCAATAAACATACCTGCAGCTTACCGCACGGGCAATGTGTTCTTCAGGTTCCGTTACTGGCCTGGTGATATTGGCAATAACCTTTACCTTGATAATTTCTATATCTATCCTTACCCGGCAGCAGTGCTGGAGCAATCGGCTGATGCGGGTATTTTTAAAATTTTCCCTAACCCGGCAAACAGTGGCTGCAATATTATTTTCAAAACAGGCAATGAAGGTGCAGCAGCTATTACAGTAAAAGATATTACAGGCCGTACTATCTATACAACAAAGAACACCTATTCCGCTAATACGTTGGCTCAGGAAACAATAGGCAGGGATATTACGCAGGCTGCGGGCATTTATTTTGTGACTGTTGCCATTGATGGTGCGACTAAGACAGAAAAATTAGTTGTATATTAATTTTTTTATACTTTATTAACGCAACCTCCTCATAATCAAGGGTAGTTTGAATTTAGTCGGCATAAAGCCTTAACGATTACGAATAGACGGTGAAAAATAATTGGTTTATTTTTCTTTTTACCCAAGATTTAATGTAAATACAACGTCTATTAAATATATAGCCAATTAACGGATTTCCGGAACAGAAAAAAAACGTTGCAGGTTTTATATTTTTATTAACTTTGAACCTTTCTAATCAAAAGCAAATGAAAAAATCTTCATTCTTATTAATGTGTGCAGGCTTGCTGCTTGCAAACAAAAGTTTTGCTCAAAAACCCTGTGGTACCGACGAAATGCGTAGGGTTTACATTGCGCAGCACCCTGAAATACTGAAATATGAAGCTGACCTTGAAGCCCAGATTCAACAGGGTTTAAAGAGGATAGACCTTTCGAAATACGGTCGTACTACGTCAGGAATGGACTCTTCATTTTCAGCAAATTATTGGTTCGATATTCCTATAGTAGTGCATATTGTACATGATTATAATAGCAGTGCAGATTATTTGACTGATGATAATATCTTCAATTACCTAATCGACTGGAATAAGGTGTACGCTGCCCAGAATACAGCTGATACAGCTGAAGTAATTGCTCCCTTCAAGAAATGGGTAGGCAATCCGCATATCAGGTTGCACCTGGCTACTATTGATCCAGCCGGTAACCCTACCAAGGGTATTACCAGGCATCGCTCTTACCTTACCTACAATGGCGGTGATCAGGCAAAGTACGATGACTGGGATCCGGCATCTTATGTAAATATCTGGTCTATCAATAAAATGAGTTCTGCGAATGGTGATGCTGCAGCCTACGCAACCCCGCCAACAAGTGGTGCTGCTGCCCCATACAGGGATGGTGTAATTGGTCTCTGGGATTACATGCAAAATGACGCATCTCACCCGTATAGCAAAACAATCAACCATGAAATGGGCCACGTGTTTAATTTGGCGCATCCCTGGGGAAGTACCAATAGCCCTGAAGCTGTTGGTGTAACGTGTTCAGACGGAGGTTCAGACAATGTAGACGATACCCCGCCAACTTTAGGGCATTATCCTGCAAATTGCCAATATTCGGCATACACAAGTCCTAATCCGGATAATCATGTTTTTTATCCGCAGGGCAATATTTATGATACCGTTTGTGCTACCAACTATTTCAAGATTTATCCTCGTAACTATTACGATTCTACTACGCATACTACTGTAACCGTTACAGATTCACTAGTGAATTACCCAGATACGGTGAATGCACAAAACATTATGGATTACACCTATTGTTCAAAAAATTTCACTAAAGGACAGGTGGATCGTATGCATGCTGCATTGCACAGCGATATAGGCCACAGGAACAATTTGTGGAACGATACCAACCTGATAAGAACAGGCGTAATTACTGCCGCTCCGGCTTCGCCAAGTGCAAAAGTATTTGTTGCCCGCCCTGACCTTCCGGCAATTCCTGAATTTGCTGCAACAGTAGCAGGTAATTCGGCATCACCATTTGGTAGCAGGAATGTACAATATTTTACTAAGCCAGGTACCAGTATAACTTTCAAAAACAGAACGTGGAATGATACGGTATCAAGTCTGGTATGGACATTCAGCAATTCAGCTTCAATACCCATCAAAACAGATGCTAACCCGACTTACAGCACACAGGTGGTGAATACTTTCGCTGTTCCGGGTTGGGTATCTTTAACTATGGCTGCTACCGGTAACCATACCGCTACAGTTACCAAAACATGGGATAATGCTGTTTTCGTTGCTGACGGAACTGCTACAAACGGTTACGGCTATTATCAGGAGTTTGACCCTGCTGGTGATGCTGCTAAATGGCCAATGTTTAACTACTACGAGAATGAATTTAAATGGGAAACTTCTGCTGCCGGTTACTACGATAACCATTGCTTAAAGTATACCGGTTTTGATAGCCGTCTTGATTTCTCAATGTCAAAGTATCCAACAGTAGGTTCTCCTTATGGCGATTTTGATGATTTCTACAGTGTGCCTGTAAATCTGTCAACATTCCCTTCAGGCCCATGCAACCTTAACTTCTTTACTTCAGGTGCATCGCGTTCCAGCAATTCACTAGACATTACCGATACTTTTGAAATTGCTTATTCTACTGATGCAGTAGCCTGGACCAAATTGTCTACTATCGCGAAAGGTGATCTGGCTAACAAAGGTGCAGTAGCTACACCGTTCACACCAGGTTCTATGAGTGATTGGGTTGCCCGCACTATTAACATACCAACGGCAGCACGTGGCAGCTATGTTATCTTCCGTTTCCGTTACAGGCCAGGTGTTGACCATTCTTTCTATGATTACAGCACAGGTAACAACTTCTACATTGACAGGATACATTTCAGTGCATTCCCTGCAGAAGTGAGTGGTGTATTGGCCAGCAACAACAGCATTACTGTTGCGCCCAACCCAACAACTGGAAGCGCTTTCGTAATTATTAAAGATGCGACCAACTCAACTGCACGCATAGTAGTTTCTGATATTACCGGTAAGGTGGTTTACACAACCAACCAGCAGGTAAACGGCAATGAAGCAACCATCGAAATACCAGCTGCTGTAATTGCAGTAAAGGGTATCTACCTGGTACAAACTTCAACCGGTAAAGAAGTAAGTACCCAGAAACTGGTGGTTAACTAATAATTGAATGTGTTTTTGATAGAAAATGGCTGCTATTTTTATAGCAGCCATTTTTATATTGGAATATTGTTGCCATTTTCTAAATTTTATCCCAGTTCGGCAATTTATACCTTCGGGAATGTTTAATTGCGTTTATCTTTGTTACAAATAGGTTCCGTATGAATTCAGCGAGCATAGTATCATTAAGGCAGGCCAATATTTACCAGGGGGATAGCATGGTTTTGAACAATGTAAATCTTGAAGTTGGGGTTGGTGAATTTATATACATGATTGGCCGCACGGGTAGCGGAAAATCGAGCCTGTTGAAAACTATGTATGGCGATCTTTACCTGCGCGATGGCGAGGGTGTGGTTGCCGGTATAAACCTGAAGGAGCTCACCTGGAAAAAAATACCGCTGCTGCGCCGTAACCTGGGTATTGTGTTTCAGGATTTCCGATTATTGACAGACAGGAATGTCTACGACAACCTGGAGTTCGTTTTAAAGGCCACAGGGTGGAAGGACAAGACGTTAATGCGCGAAAAGATAGAAAATGTGCTCTCAAAGGTTGGGCTCAAAAATAAGGGCATTAAAATGCCTTATGAAATGAGTGGCGGCGAGCAGCAAAGGGTGGATATTGCCCGGGCGTTGCTGAATAACCCCAAGCTGATACTTGCCGATGAACCAACCGGTAACCTTGACCCCGATACCACTGACGAAATAATGCAGTTGCTCTTTAACATTTGCCGCGACTACCAAACCGCATTCATAATGGCTACGCATGATTATGGCATCATTCAAAAATACCCTGCCCGTGTAGTGCGTATTGAAAATAATGAGGTAAGGGAAATTAGTGCTGCGGGGGTGTAAATACTAGAATTATCTTATTCACCAAAAATAGCTTGCACTAGCCTGTCGGCAATGGTGTCGTTACCATAAGCGCTCAATGCTGTTTTGCGCAGCATGATGTCTGCTGCCGTGAACGGCATTGCAACGAGTGTGTTGATGCGTTCTATGAATTCGCGGTCATCATCAGCAATCAGACAAATATCGCTCGGCATACCTGTGCCGTGCAGCATGGCATTATTCACTATTACATGCCTGCCGCCATACAAAGCACTTAGTATTTTAAGCTTCATGCCGCTTTGCTGAAAGGTGGGTAACACATGCATGTGCGCATTGGCAATTAAATCATCCATTTGGGCCTTGTCAGGGTTCGCAAACAGTTCACAGTTGGGTAGGGCAATGCAAGCGGCTTTAACGGCATCTGTTGGGTTTTTGCCGGCAATAACAACAGGGAAGTTCACAAAAGGGAAAACCCTGGTCAATAAATAAAGCGCAGCTTCAATATTTTCAGGGTGGGAGAGGTTACCGTGGTACAAGCAAAAACTGCCGCTGCCTTCCTTGGCCGTTACCGATTCATATTGGTGAAAGGGCGGTATAAATTCATGACGGGCAGCGGGATACAGTTTTTTGAAGTACTTATGGTCTTCAACTGACAACGCATAAAACGCCTGTGCGGCTTTGAGCTCGTGCTCATATTTTTTCAATAAGCCCGCCTCCAGACCAAAATATGTTTTTTTGAAAAAGGCATCTTCTTTTTGCGAAAGCAGGGCATAATATTCATGCTCAATATTATGCACACGAATAGCCTTGAATCTGTTTTTTAATGCGGCATGATTAAGGAAGAAAGTAGTGTGCACCCCCTCGAATAAAATGGGTGCGTCAATATCAATCAGCTGTTGCAGCAGTGCCTTGTTGTTGCGGGAAGCTACAATGTACGGTAGCGATAGCGACATGCCTTTAATGCCCGTATTGCGCTGGTAGTACCACACCTGCTTACAATACTGTTCCAACTCGCGGGCCTCACTGCGGCCATACGCATAGCAATGCAGGTATATTTTGCAGCCCTGCTTGTGCAGTGCCTTTATTTTGTAGAAAACATCAATAGCCCCGCCATAGTCAGCCGGGTAGGGTACATCGAACGCAACGATATGTAGGCTATGCTGCAAATAGTTTTTTATAAGTACTCACTAATGTTTTGGTTTCTTCCTGCCAGCAATATTTTTCGCGTGCCTTCAGGCAGTTTTGCTGTAAGCGATTATAATATTCCCGGTCGTTAAGTAGTTGGTTAAGCGCTGCGGCAATGGTTTCCGGCGTAGGATTTTCAAGCAGTGTAGCAATTTCAAATTGCGCATTCACCCGTTCGTATTCGGGATATTTTATGCACAGTTGGGGCACACCATAATGCATATAATCAAAGAACCGGTTGGCCAGTGAAAGCCGATTGCTGAGGCTGGTATCTTCAAATAGCGTAATGCCTACCCAGGCTTCAATAGTATAGTTGCTCAGTTCGGCTGGCGGCACATAACCCTTGAATGTTATTTTATTTTCGAGGCCATGTTTTTTAGTGAGTGCAACCGCTTCATCATAAAAATTGCCAGCACCGCATATAATAAGCGGGGCATCAACCATAGCCATTGCGGGTATCAGCTGCTCAAAGCAACGGCCCACATTTACAGCACCCTGGTACAGAATAAACCTGTTAGGCTTGGCGGGTATCTGCACAGGTTTTAAAATTGTCGCATTCCGCACAATGCCATAGTCAACCCCGTATCGCATCTTGAAATCTTCGGCATAACATTCGCCAATGGTATAACCCACCGGAAAGTTAGGTACGGTATGGTTAGCTATCCACAGCCACATTTTATGAACGGATGGCCGGCTTATCACCTCCTTCAGGTCGGTAAATATTTCGTGAGCATCATACACTCTTTTTTTGCCACGCAATAGTGAGGCGTAATAAACGGGCATTATAGTATCGAGGTCTATGGCGCAAATAGCATCTGCTTTGCGAAACATCAGGAAGAAAAACAGCTTTATCCAGTAATGGATATAAAGTAATTTACCCTGTTCTGCAATTATAGAAAGCCGCACCTGCTGAAACGGGCGCGGTATAATAGGTTTGCTGTTTTTACGCTCAAAGCCCACCAATGTAACATCATACCCGGCTTCGACCAGCGAAGTGCAGATGCGTATCATGCGCTGGTCGTAATTAAGGTCGTTAGTAACGGTGCAGACTATTCTTTTGGGTTGGCTCATTGATCAGGGCACAAAATACGGACTTTCAAAAATTAAAAATGAAAAGTAAAAAATTAAAATACCAGTACAAGCTCATACGGGCAACAGATATCTCTACTTTTTCTTTAACACAGCCACGGTAAGCCTGCTTACGCAAACGAGTTTTTCATGGGCATCAGTTATTTTAATGTCCCAAACATGCGTTGTAGCGCCAATATGCAGCGGCATAACCGTAGCTGTAACCAGGCCTTCCTTTACGCCCCTTACATGGTTGCAATTAATTTCAATGCCCACACACATCTGCTTGTCGCGGTCGATAGTAATGGCCGATGCCACACTGCCTATTGTTTCGGCAAGTGCCGCAGAAGCGCCACCATGCAATAAACCGTAAGGCTGGTGCGTTCTTTTGTCAACCGGCATGGTGGCCTTCAGGCAGGTGTCGGTAATTTCTGTGAATCGTATGCCAATATGTTCTGCCATTGTATTGGGCGAAAGAAGATTCAATTCCGTTAAACTGATTGGTTGTTTATTCCATGTCATAATTTTATTATAAAATATTTTACTTATGATTTTAAATTATAGGTTACTACATTGTGCTAAATTACACAGCAATACTATTACTTTTGACACACTATTTTATTAATTATCGTTAGATAATATGAAAACAATTTTAGTTGCCGGAGCAGGAAAATCATCCTACTACCTGATTCAGTATCTCCTGAAAAATGCCCCCAAAAACAAATGGACTGTAATTATTGCCGATGGCGATGCGAACTCAATAGCTGAGAAAATTGGCGATGCGGGCAATGCGGAGATGGCGGTAATTGACATTACCAATGCTAAACAAAGGGAACCCCTGGTGAAACGCGCAGATATTGTGCTTTCGCTTATGCCGCCGCATTTGCACATTCATCTGGCTAAAGATTGTCTGAAGCACAAAAAGAACCTCATTACATCATCGTATGTTTCTGATGAACTGAAGCTGCTGAGCCAAGATGTAAAAGATGCGGGTTTGATGTTTATGTGCGAAATGGGTCTGGACCCCGGTATCGATCACATGACGGCGAGTAAGATCATTAACAGCATACATAGGGTAGCTGGTTCTATCTACAGCTTTAAATCGTATTGCGGTGGCCTTGTTGCCCCTGAAAATGACAACAACCCATGGCATTACAAATTCAGCTGGAATCCGCGGAACGTGGTTACGGCAGGTTTTGGAGGTGCTAAATTCCTGAGCAATGGCAAGGAAATGGATGTGCCATACGAAAAAATATTTGAGCATAATAAAAAGATCAAGGTGGATGGTTTAGGGCATCTTTCTTACTACCCCAACAGGGATTCTTTAATGTACATGGATGCCTACGATATTCCGGACATTAAAACATTTGTCAGGGCTACTTTGCGCTACCCGTCTTTCTGCCTCGGTTGGGAAGCACTGATAATGCTGGGCCTTACCACGCAGGACGATATGTTTGACAAGAAGGGGCAAACGCTCACTTCTTGGTTAATGGCTAAAGCCGGTGCAACGGACAAGAGTACGCTTAAGGAATTTATTATAGAAAAATTGGGTCTGGAAAAAGATACCAAAGCTATTGGGTTGCTGGCCTGGCTGGGCTTCTTTGATGAGTTGCCATTGAAGCCGGGTGTACAATCATCGGCAGATATTTTGCTGGAATTGTTGCTGGAAAAATGGACCATGGCTTCAGCCGAAAAAGACATGGTAGTGATGCAGCATGAGTTTGAATACATGCATAAAGGCAATAAAACAAAGCTTACCAGCACTATGGTATTAAAGGGCGAAAGCAGGGAGCATTCTGCAATGGCCAAGACTGTTGGTCTGCCTATGGGTATTTTGGCCCACATGGTACTCAATAAGAAGATTGTGCCGCCAACTGGCATTGTCATCCCTACCATGCCACAGGTATATAAGCCAGTACTTACAGAATTGGCCCATCATGGTATTGAGTTTCATGATGAGGTTTCTTAGTAGAAAGTAGAAAGTAGAAAGTAGAAAGTACAAAGTAGAATTGCGAGGTTCACAAATGACGTTTTCTAATTCATATAATTAATAAAGGGCGCAACTAGCGCCCTTTATTAATTTATAGATCTGTGGCGAGTAAATTTGATCGTGATCTTGAAAATAGAAAGAAGTACTTGCCCGCATTTCTTCTTCATTTATTTTACATGTAAAAATTTATGTGTATTCCGTAATCAATTTCAATAGAGGAGAGGACTAATCCAAAATATTTGCGTGTTTTAATAGCTGCACCTATGCTAACCCTATTCTTTAAAAGCATGTAATCATAACCTGCCATTGGTATAATACCCCAATATCCGTGTTTTTCCTGATGCGTATAGGTCCGGCTTTGGTCTTGATATAATGTTAAATAAACCACAGAATCGAAATATTCATTGGTGCCGTGCATATATGATAGTCCAAAACCAAGGTATAGTCTATTTTTTCTTCCTCTACTTTCCTGAATTTTTAAATTAATATCGTAGAATTTATATTTATTTCTATAAATGATTTCCCCTTTTTCTAGCTTTCTTGATACATAAATTGATGCAGGATGTTTTTTCAATTGGATATCAGACGGTAAAAAAAGATCATTCCATTTCGAATAGCCTATTCCTATCAAAAAATTTTTATGAATGCTGCGATCATAAGCAATGCCCAATTGCTCTGAAAAAGGCTGAGTGGTATTCCACGTTAAAGAATGAATATCAGGAAAATAGTAATTATTGCCCGAAATTGTAATTGAATTATTGTATGCTTTGCTAATGTTGTTATCGTTTTTGGCAAATGCCATATTTGTAGTGGTGCACAGTAATAAGGATAGTACCAGATATCTTATTGCAACGGCTTTCAGAGTACCAATAAGTTTCATTTTTATAATTTTTTTAAAAATTTAAAGATAGGTGATAGCCGTAGTCAATTTGCGACGAATGAATGCCAAAATACTTACGAAGCCTTAAATCCCATCCGAAGGCAAATCTGTTGCGAAAAAACATGTAATCGTAAGATATACAAGGAATAACCCCTAAATAGGAATGTTTTTCGTAGTGAAGATACAAGATGCCATCTCCGCCGCCAGGATTAAGATATACAGAATCAACGAAATCATTTGCCCCTCGCGTATATGATAAGCCTAAACCGGTTTTTATTTTATGCTTTTTAAATTTATTATACCTATACATGGCAAACACATCCACCATTTTATATGACCATCTGGTAATAATTGAACCTACTTTATCAATAGGTTCGTATCCTCTTACTCCAGCGATTCCTTTATGCTCGCTTAAAAAACTGGTTTCATTCCATTCACTAACACCGGCCATAATTCGCCAATTTCTGTATATTTTCTTTTCGAAATATACTCCCAGTTGCCCCATGTTCATTACCGTGAAAAAATCCTTTTTTATAATAGAAATGTTATTATGGTCGGGGAAAAACATTTTCGTTGCTGAAAACTGGATAGAATTATTATGATCTTTACACAGCGTCTCTTTATCATTATTTGATACGAGGCTTAAATTTCTGTACGCTTTTTTAGAGTTGGTAGTCTTTTTTGCAAATGCCACATTTGTATTGGTGCGTATTAAGACTAAAAGTAGCAGACCTATAATTGCAGGTAGTTTCATAATGTTTTAGGAAAGTTGAAGTGAGAAGTATTAAACAAAATACATAATAATTCATTGGTTTGTACTGGAAAATATCAGTTTTTTTTTCACTGAAACTATTTTCCTATCACTATCTTTTCTGTTCTTGTGCCATGTTGCGTAGTAGCACTTATAAAGTAAATACCCGTTGGTTGGTTGGTGAGTTGCAGTATTGTTTCTTTATTAGTATAGCTGTTTTGCTCTGCTATTGTTATGCCGGTAATGTTGGTGACTACAACATGCACAGCATCAATATCTTCACTGGTTATTTTCAATGTGAATTGCCCGTTGGCAGAAGGGTTGGGAGCAACCAATAGCATTGGCGCAACGGCCTCTATGCGCTCCACACCTACTGTTGAGCGCACCCTGCGGATAGTGTGGTTGAACTCTTCGGCAAAAAAAATATTGCCGTATTTATCTATCGCAATATTATTGGGGCCATAGAGCTGCGCAGCAGTTGCCAGTCCACCATCGCCACTATAGCCGTTTGTGCCATTACCTGCAAAGGTGGTGATGATGCTTGTAGTGTGGTCTATTTTACGAACAGTTGAGTGGGTTGCATCACTGATGTAAATATTGCCAGCGACATCGAAAGTAATACCTAAACTATTGCCGAAGCCCGCTGCAGTTGCCAGTCCACCATCGCCGGTATTGGTATTGGTGCCATTACCAGCTATGCTTGTAATGATGCCCATTGTATTGACCTTACGGAGATAAAAATTACTACAGTCTGAAATATACATGTTGCCTGCATTATCGAAATTAACAGCAGAGGGACCGTAAAAAGTAGCGGCAGTAGCCTGTCCACCATCGCCACTATAGCCTTGAACTCCAGTTCCGGCAACCGTAGTAATAATACCTGCTGTATTTATTTTTCTTATGCATTGTGCTAAAGGATCGGCAACGAATAGATTTCCTGCAGTATCGGTTTGAAGCCCGGATGGTGACATAAATTTGGCGGCGGTGGCAGGTCCACCATCGCCACTGTAGCCATAACCTATACCGCCG
>JBBRPD010000010.1:0-106443 GCA_038228575.1 Chitinophagales bacterium
AAGGGGAAATTAGCTCATTTGGCTAGAGCGCTTGCAGTCCCGAAAGCATTCGGGAAAGAGGTAACTGATTGAAAGGGGAGATTGTTGAAGTTCATAAAATAGGGGAATTAGCTCATTTGGCTAGAGCGCTTGCAGTCCCGAAAGCATTCGGGAAAGAGGTAACTGATTGAAAGGGGAGATTGTTGAAGTTCATAAAATAGGGGAATTAGCTCATTTGGCTAGAGCGCTTGCATGGCATGCAAGAGGTAACCGGTTCGACTCCGGTATTCTCCACAGCTTTAAATCACCTTCGGGTGATTTTTTTATTGTAGCCTATGCCATTTTGTGTATACATTATTTATTCTCAGATGCTCGATAAATACTATGTTGGCTATTCTGAAAATGTTAGCGAGCGGCTACAGCAGCATAATTCTGGTATATCTCAATATACATCTAAGGCGGCAGATTGGGTCTTAAAATACACTGAACCTTTTGGAACCCGAGCGTGGGCCATGAAACGAGAAGCAGAAATCAAGAAAAAGAAAAGCAGAAAATATATAGAGTGGGTTATTAGCTCATTAGGCTAGAGTGCTTGCTGTCCCGAAAGCATTCGGGAAAGAGGTAACCGGTTCGACTCCGGTATTCTCCACCAGCTTTAAATCACCTTCGGGTGATTTTTTATTTTAGCCTATGGATTTTTGTGTATACATTATTTATTCTCAGAAGCTCGATAAATACTATGTTGGCTATTCTGAAAATGTTAGCGAGCCAGCATAATTATGGCATATCTCAATGCACATCTAAGTTCCGCGCCACTCCACATTTACCGGGGATATGAAACTGACTTTTCCGGGTTTCCTTTATGACAATAATACCTCTGCCGGAATACCAAGCTCCCGGTGGAAAATTTTAGCTAGTTCCAGGTTCAATGGTTTTCGTTTGTTCAGTAAGGCTGATACATAACCAATTAAAATTATAAGCTTTCTATTGAAAAACAAATAATGACTCGGAGGCGCATAATACAAGTCTTAATTCCCCCCAAAAAAAACAACCCGCCACATTGGGAGGGCACTGAAAAAGTGCCTCTCAGAACGGAAGGCAGATGGAATAATGCTGATTTTCGAAATAAAGGCCATAAGAATCGCTTATACGCAACTTAAGCATAACCCAAAGCCATATAACGCAATGTAGAAGGGACTAATCGTGATTACGATTAGTCCCTTTTTATAAGATGGGCTTTTTCAGTGCCCGCCACATTGGGCGGGTCGCAAATAGCATACCATCAAAAATTATTTCTTGTTGCTGCGGGGTGGCACCTTGCCTCTGTCAGCCTGGGCCGATTGCATTTCCTGAAGTTTGGCTTGCCATTTTGAAGCTGCCGGAGGTTTACTGCGGTTAGCCTGAATTTGCGCATGTATCGCCTTCTCATTAATGAAGAACTTCTGTATCAGGAACTGCTGTGCAATGCTCAATAAGTTACTGAACGTATAGTAAAAAGTAAGGGCCGCCGCCATCTTGTTGAAGACACCCATCAGTATTACCGGGAATACATAAGGCATGTACTTCATCATAGGGTTGTTAGGGTCCTGCGGTGTCATGTTACGGTTGTATATAGCCAGGAACAAGCTCGATGCCGTCATCATTAACGTAAACAGACTTATGTGGTTACCATACACCGATGATAGCAATGGTATGTTGGTTGTCCAGCTAAAGATGCTATCGTAGGTGGAAAGGTCATGCGCCCATAAGAAACTCTTCTGCCTGAACTCAATGAAAGACGGGAACATATAATACATGGAAAGCAAAATAGGCAACTGTATAAGCATTGGCAGGCAGCCACCCAATGGGTTAACACCTGCTTCGCGATACAGCTTCATTTGCTCAACGCCCATCTTCTGCTGGTCGTCGCCAATTTTAGCACGCAGCTCATCTAATTCAGGTTTGAGTATGCGCATTTTAGCCGATGAAAGATAGCTCTTATAAGTAAAGAAAGATGTAATAAGCCTTATGAATACGGTCATCAGCATAATGATGATTGCATAGTTGCTGATGAAGCTGGAAAGGAAGTAGAAAATAGGTATCAAGATGCCTTTATTAATGTACTTCACGAACGACATAATACCATAACCCAATGGTATCATTTCATCAAGACCAATTTTATAACTCTTCAGGGTATTGTAGTCGTTAGGGCCAATATACCACCTGAAAGATGCTGTAGACACATTACCCGCACCTTTAAGCGGTGTAATGAATTCGGTAAGGTTGGTGGCTACAATGCTGCTGTCTTCGGTTTTAGCGGTTGCTTTAATGTCAACTTTGGTGAAGCCGTCGTCGTTTATAATAGCACTGGTAAAGTATTGTTTCCTGAAACCAACCCATCTGGTTGCATTTTCAGTATGGAAGGTTTTTTCTTCATTGTTACGCACCGTAAAGTAATCGTTATCATCATCTTTAAAGTGGTAATAAACCTGTGTATTCAGGCGCTCCGCGGCAATATCCCTTTCGGTATGTAAAGCCTGTGTCTGCCAGGCCATTTTCACGTTCTGCGCAGGCATGCCTGTAAGTACAATGTTACAACGCATCATATATTCGTTAGCGGGCAGCGTATATATGATATCTACTCTTTTGCCATTACCCAGGTCGCCTGCAAAGTTGATAGATTTGCTGCCATCAGCTTCTGTTTTAGTAGTAGGGGTAAAGTAGAGCGTGTTTGTGGCCCTGCCATTGTCGTAAGGCAATATGGTATTTAAATAGTTGCCGGTACCATTAAAATAGTACAGCTGCTCTACGCCACCATAAGTTTTAAATTCTTTTAACGCCGCTGCAATAGGGCTCGCACCCTTTGTATTGAACTGTATAGCAACCTTGGCATTTTCCAGCGTTACTGTTTGTGCAGTACCATTAAATACGGGTGGCTGTTGTTTTTTGAGTGCTTCGGCCGCAGAATCGAGAACAACAGCCGTTGAAGGCGTTGTAATACTATCTAATTTAGGGCGTGAGTGCGCCACTGAAGTTGAGTCGGACTTTTTTTGTAACTCGAATTTTTTCTGCTCATACTGGTTATAACTAATATACCCAATAAGCAATGCAGCTAATAATGCAAAACCAATAACCTGATTACGATCCATGAAGAACTTGAAAATAAGTGCGCAAAGGTATGGATTTAAAACAGATAAGGCATAATTAAGCCCTTAATTTAATATATCTATCACAAATGGGAGAAAATTGCGCTATAAATGGCAGCGTTAACGTGCATAAATGGTTACAACAACGTTATCTGTAAGGCTATGGACTCTTTTCTTGCTCGCGTCAACTTACTATTGATACAAATTTGGAGTGCGTATTAACTCTATATCTCGCCAAATTTGCTTTTTTTTACTACTTTTGGCGAGTTATAATTTTTTATATCTCGCCAAATCTATAGTTTTATTGTACTTTTGGCGAGTTATAAAATTATTTTATGAATGATATTATAGGCCGGGAAGTGGAAAAGCAACTCCTTTCACAAATTGAAAAGTCAGGAGAAGCAGAACTGGTAGTGGTTTACGGTAGGCGAAGGGTAGGTAAAACTTATTTGATACGCACCTACTTTCAAAAGCAAATGGCGTTTGAACTTTCGGGCGTGCATGATGCTAACCTGCAGCAACAACTGGAAAATTTCAGTGCTGCACTGTCTAAGGCCAGTGGTAGCCTGCCGCTGGCATCACCTGCTAACTGGTACAATGCTTTTGCTATGCTGCAGGCCTATCTGGAGCCAGTTGTAAAAAAGAAGAGAAGCGTAATTTTCATTGATGAGTTTCCGTGGCTGTGTACTTCCCGTTCTGGTTTTATGCAGGCATTTGAGCACTTCTGGAATGTGTGGGCATCGCGCCAGCCAAACCTGATAGTAGTTATTTGTGGGTCAGCCGCAGCCTGGATGATACAGCATATAATTAATAGCCGTGGCGGGCTCCATAACAGGCTAACACGACGGATAAGATTATTGCCCTTTACCCTTGGCGAAACTGAGGCCTTTTTTGCAGCCCGAAAGGTGAATCTTGATCAATACCAGATTTTGCAGCTATACATGGCTATGGGTGGCATTCCCCAATACCTCAAAGAGGTTAAAACAGGGGAAAGTGCCATGCAGGCGATTGACCATTCTTGTTTTACTAAAGACGGTCTTTTACACGATGAGTTCAAAAACTTGTTTTATTCACTATTTGATAAGCCTGCATTGCATATAGAAGTGGTACGTGCCTTGGCTAAAAAAGGCATGGGCTTGACCCGGAACGAAATAATAGCGGCTTGTAAATTTACATCGGGCGGGGGTACTAGCAAGATATTGGATGAATTGTCGGAATCAGGCTTTATTACTCCCTACATACCTTTTGGCAAGAAGGCTAAGGACAGTATCTACAAACTGACAGACGAATATTCCGCGTTCTATATAAAATTTATTGAAGGAAGCCGGCCGGCCGGTAGTGGCACCTGGCTTAAATTTTCTACAGGCCAGGCATGGAAAAGCTGGAGCGGCAATGCTTTTGAAAGCATTTGCATGAAGCATGAATTACAGATAAAGCGTGCACTGGGTATTGAAGGCGTATATACCGAGACCTCGGTATGGAGGCACCACCCAGTAGGAAATGAACAAGGAACACAGATAGATTTGCTTATTGACCGCCAGGACCGCTGCATAAACGTATGTGAAATGAAATTTTCAATAGCCGGGTTTGAGTTGACTAAAAGCTATGCCGCTGAATTGCAAACCAAACTCAATGCTTTCCGCGACCATACAAAAACGCGCAAAACATTATTCCTTACCATGATAACAACCCATGGTGTGAAGAATGCCGCACAATATACCGGCCTGGTGCAAAGTGAAGTTACCATGGCAGCTCTTTTCAAGTAACTTGAAATGCCACTTTAACGGCATTATAAAACAAAAAGCTACCTTTATTTTTTAAAGTGCCACATTTAAAACGGGTAACAATATAACCAGCATTCCTTTGCCTGTAGGGCACTATCGCGAATAAACTATGAATACAACGCTGCCAGATAAATTTTCTGTGGGCAACCTGCTCAAAAACAATGCGTACGTATTGCTTACGCTCTGGGTAACAGTTTTTTTACTTTACCTGCCAGCCGCCAAGGCCGGTGAGATAGGCGATTTCACGGGCTGGCTATATACCATCCGTTACGCCCCATTTTGGGATTTCATTAATCGGCCCGATTCGCTTAGCCTGTACCAGTTCACACAATTAGTGAGCTATGGCATTTATAAAATAATAGGCTACAACCCGCTGCTGTGGCACTTTTTGCAGGTGAGCCTGCATGCAATTAACTGCCTTTTGGTTTTTACCCTATGTAAGAATATACTGGCAGATTCCAGAATAGAGAGGGCCGCCGGTATAGCTTTTGCCGCATCATTTTTATTTGCTGTTTGTCCGTTAAATACCGAAGTTGTGGTGCATGAGTCGTGCTACCATTATTTACAGGGCTTCCTAATTGTGCTGCTCATAATGCGATGGGTGCAACTGTTCCACCACCAGCAAAAGCGTAAATATATATGGTGGGCAGCCATCCTGTATTTATGTTCCACCTATTCGCTGGAAGTATTTTATTTCACGCCCTGGTTCACCTTGTCATTAGCCTTGTATTACAGGCTGTCATTAGGTTACGACAAGGCTATACTGCGCAAAGCGTTGCTATACTTTTTCATTCCCCAGCTGCTTTTGTATTGTGCGCATGTTGTGGTGTTGCACTATGTTATTAATTTATTAGTTGCCCATGTTGCCCCTCCGCACGACTTGCTGAGTGTCGATTTTTTATGCAAAATGCCCAAGCTGCTGTATCATGTAATATGCTTAGGGAGGTATTTTGGTAACGATACCCGGCAGGCTGTTTACAAATTATGCGAGCATAAAGCGCTACTCTCCGTTGTCTATTTTTCGGTGTTGGGCATTTGCGCCTATCTGGTACTTTTTTTTAAACGCATATCACTGAAATGGAAGTCCGCCGGCCTTTTCCTTATATGGACATTGGCAATGGTGCTCCTCGCTACGCCGTTTCCCATACCAACAATTCAGTTGGTAGGTTTTGACAGGTATACCTACTTTATGCAGCCCTTTGTTTTCCTGCTGCTGGCATTGGTTTTTTCACACAGGTCACTGCGCAGTTTAAGTACCGTACTGTTTGTAGTGTACAGTTTGTGCAATATGTACTGCCTCAGCGTTACCAACAACTACTGGAAGAAATCTGCCTATCTGGTAAAGCGACTGGTACAACCTATATCACTGCCTGCAAACAAAATCATATTGCTGCTTAACCCGCCCGAATGTATGAATGGTGTGCTGATGATAGGCTCGCAGCCCAATAGCGTCTGGAAGATGATGTATAACCTCTACAATAAACCTAAGATCACCAACACGGTATACGATGTTGTTTCCTATAACCTGAATGCCCTGGAAGATGGCGCACATGTGCAGGTAATGAACGATAGCACAGCCACCATTACCCTTAACCAGTGGGGCAGTTGGTGGTGGTATAAATACCTTGGGGCAAATAGCTATGAAAATGAAGCCTATAAACTTATTATTACCGACCCGGGCCACCGCTACGATCTTATTTTGAAACACCCCGCAACCGACTACCAATTAATGTACGAAGTGAATGGCAACTGGAAAGTAGTAGATTGGAATAAGAAGCTGCTTGAACAATATTAGCGCGCTAATTGCACCAATCAAAAAAATCAAGATCTTGTAGAGACGACATGCCTGGCGTCTCCACCCACATTCTTGCACATTGTATGTTTTTAGCAGTGCCACACCTCCGAGTTGTGGCATAGGAATGCATACAGAAGATGTTTCCTTCGTCAACATGACTAAGTCAGAATAGCGCACAACACTCCCGTAACACTCCATTAACCAACTCTAACTTTGTCATCCTGAACGCAGTGAAGGATCCTTCCCAAGCCGTTCTTGCGAATAAAATGTGTGTCGTAAACTTTCTCCGCTCGGCCAATAACAAACAAAAAAAAGAGACTGTAATAAACAGTCTCTCATTTTTTAATTTCGCTAGAAAAAGATAATTATTTTTTCTTAGCAGCTGCCTTCTTAACAGGGCCAGCATTCTTTTTAGCAGGCGCTGCCGCCTTTGGCGCTGCTGCTTTTTTTGCAGGAGCCGCTGCTTTCTTAGCAGGTGCTGCCGCTTTTTTTGCAGG
The DNA here is from genome assembly GCA_038228575.1 of Chitinophagales bacterium. Classification (GTDB taxonomy): domain Bacteria; phylum Bacteroidota; class Bacteroidia; order Chitinophagales; family Chitinophagaceae; genus Flavipsychrobacter. The sequence goes on from JBBRPD010000010.1 coordinate 7,181, forward strand.
AGCTGCTTTTTTAGCTGGTGCTGCTGCTTTTGCTGGTGCCGCTTTCGCCGGAGCCGCTTTTTTTGCAGGAGCCGCTGCTTTCTTAGCAGGTGCTGCTTTTGCAGCCGGAGCTGCTTTTTTTGCAGGAGCCGCTGCTTTCTTAGCAGGTGCTGCCGCCTTTGCAGCCGGAGCCGCTTTTTTTGCTGGTGCTGCTGCTTTCGCAGGAGCTGCTTTCTTTGCAGGAGCTGCCGCTTTCTTTGCTGGTGCTGCTGCCTTCTTTGCTGTTGCCATAACTTGTGAATTTAAGGGTTAAACAAAAATCTTTATGGCAAAATCGCATCCGGGGGTTAGGCCGTAGCGATTTCGTTAATTTTCTTTATAGAAACTAGTGTTTTGTTGCGTGTTTTGCGGAATTCAACCATACCGTCGGTTAGTGCGAATATGGTGAAATCTTTACCAAGTCCTACGTTAGTACCAGGATGGTAAACTGTACCCCTCTGGCGAAGAATAATGTTTCCGCAGATTGCTGGCTGTCCACCAAAAATTTTAACTCCTAATCTTTTACTCTGTGAGTCGCGTCCGTTTCTTACGCTTCCTTCACCTTTTTTATGTGCCATTTCTTGTACTTGCTCTTTATTAAGTTATTAAATGAGGGATGTCAATTAAGCTATTTCGTTGATTTTGATTTTTGTCAAAGACTGGCGATGGCCATTCTTTTTCATATATCCTTTACGGCGCTTTTTCTTAAATACGATAACTTTATCGCCTTTCAAATGATCAATTATTTCTGCATGAACTTTTGAAACAGAATTCGAAAATGTGATGTTACCGCCGTTGCTAACCATCAAAATATCTGAAAACTCAACTTTGTCCCCAGCATTACCTTCAAGGCGGTGTACAAACAACTCGTCATTCTGCTTAACCTTGAATTGTTGACCCGCAATATTTACTATTACAAACATGATAGACCTAAAATATTTTTGCAAAGGTAATACAGATTTTTATATCAAACAATAAATTTTGCTTATTTTTTCCCGAGCGAGCCCTAAAATAATCATCAAAGGCGGTGAAAAAAATAAAAACCTATGCTTGTATTCCGCACTTCTACTCAAAAATAAATAATCTCTTGCGTACAACAATCAAAATATGTTATTGTTTTCAAAAAAAAATTTCATTGCTATTTTTTAGCGTGTGCTGTTGCTGATCGCTGGTGTTTTTCTACTACATTTTTTAAGTGCTGCCACACAAAAAGTGGGGTGTGCAATTCACTGTTATTTAATGATACCTTTGGGCCGAATTAATCTCCCCAATGAAAATAAAATCGCTTCTTGCAAAGCCCTATGCATCGTATGTTCACTCCGCAGTAAAAAAAGGTATGATGACGGCAGTTGCAGACCAGGAGGCAACTATGCAATATTTGCTCAAAAGTGCCGCTGGTACTGTGTTTGGCAAAGAACATAACTTGGCTTCGGTAGCTACTTACAATGATTTTAAGCAAGCTGTGCCCATACGCGATTACGAGGCATTTATACCCTATATTGACCAGATAAAAAATGGTTCTGAAAACGTTTTGTGGAAGGGCAAGCCAATTTATTTTGCCAAGACATCGGGCACCACAAGTGGTGTAAAATATATACCTATCACCAAGGCGTCCATACCCAACCATATTAATGGTGCACGCAACGCATTATTATGCTACATGGCGGAAACGGGCAATACTGATTTCGCGGATGGCAAAATGATTTTTCTCTCCGGCTCACCGGAAATGGAAAGAGTGGGAGGTATACCAACCGGCAGGTTAAGTGGCATAGTAAATCATTTTGTACCACGCTATTTGCGCGGCAACCAAATGCCATCGTACGAAACAAATTGCATGGAGGACTGGGAGGCAAAGCTGGATAAAATAGTGGCTGAAACCATGCACCAAAACATGACGCTCATCAGCGGGATCCCGCCATGGATGCAGATGTACTTCGATTGGCTGAGTGAAAGAAACGAGGGTATGAAAATAACTGAACTGTTTCCGCAACTTAAAGTGATCGTACACGGTGGCGTTAATTTTGAACCCTACAAAGCAAAACTTCTGGATAGCCTGGGTGGCCCTGTTGATATGATTGAAACATTTCCGGCATCGGAAGGCTTCTTCGCGTTTCAGGATATACCGGGGGGTGAAGGTTTGCTGCTGAATACTAATGCGGGTATGTTTTACGAGTTTGTACCCGCTGGCGAAATTGGCACCGACAACCCGACGCGCCTGCAACTTGCAGATGTGAAAGTTGGGGAGAACTATGCGCTGATAGTGAGTACCAATGCGGGTTTATGGGCTTATAACATTGGGGACACGGTACGCTTCCTGAGTATAGAACCATATCGCCTGGTAGTTACCGGAAGGGTGAAACACTTCATCTCGGCCTTTGGCGAACACGTAATTGGTGAAGAGGTAGAGTATGCTATGAAGCATGCCGCTGACGATCATAATGCGCGCATAATTGAGTTCACCATTGCTCCCAAAATTCAGGTAAGTGAGGGTAAACCCTACCATGAATGGTTTGTGGAATTTGAAGCGGTGCCTGCCGATATTGATGCCTTCGCAACAACAGTAAATAACTATCTCAGGCAAAAAAACATATACTATGACGACCTGATGAATGGCAGTATTTTGCAAACATTGAAGATAAGACCGATGAAGAAAAACAGCTTCATAGAATATATGCGGTCTATTGGTAAGTTGGGTGGGCAGAACAAAGTTCCCCGTCTGGGTAACGATCGCAAAATTGCTGACGCATTGCAGCCGTGGGTGCTAAATGGTAAATAAATGTTAAGGTGCATGGTTGATGAGCCAAAACCGGCAAAGTGGCGGGCAATGTTTATGGAAAATGACTGCAACCGCTTCTATACTGGCAAATAATTACATTTGCACCAAAATACCATTATGAATCAGGATAATAATGAACGCAGTTCAGCCAACAGCAACTTCAGGACAGCACTAGATATTGGTATGGGTATACTATACATTGTTCTGGGTATTGGCGTGGCCTATACCAAACACTTTGCTTCCATTGAATTGGGTAGCGGCGTTGCGTATGGCATGTGTGGTATACTTTTCCTGTACGGTGGCTTTCGCATATACAGGCGTATTCATGATTTGAAACAGAATTATTAGGCACTACACGCCCTTATGCAGCTTTACTGGCGTGTTAAACTTTTGTTACTTAGTGTAAAAAATAGTCATATATTTTGAATTAATCAGTAAAATTGTGTTTTTATGCGCGGACTGGGTATCATAATTTTTGTTGTTTGTTTTAGTCTTTTGGGTATTTCGTGCGATGATAAACCACCTCATTCCGATACACTTTCTTCCGGCGAAATAGATGTTTCGGCTGACGAAACGTACAAGGCGGTAATTGAATCGCAGCTTAACGTTTTTGATAGCAGCTTCCCCAATGCGAAAATTAATATACACTACAAACCTGAAGGCGAATGTTTCAAAGACTATTTTGAAAATAAAGCCCGCATAATATTAGTAACCCGCGACCTTACCAAGGCGGAAAAGGACCTTTGCGAGCAGAAGCAGATATTCCCTACTTCGGTGCCATTGGCGAAAGATGCCGTTGCTGCGGTAATCAGCAATGAAAATGAAGATAGCTTGCTGAGTGTTGATCAGCTTAAAGCCATACTTACCGGCAGCTATAAGAAAAAATATACCGTTGTATTTGATAATCAGGCCTCCAGCTTACTCCGTTATATTAACGATTCGTTGCTTGCGGGCCAAAAGCTGGGTAGCAATGTGTATGCAGCTAAGAATAGCAAAGAGGTGATGGATTATGTTATAAAGAACCCCAATGCCATTGGTTTTGCGGGCCTGGGTGATATAGCCGATAGCAATGATAAAGACAATACTGGCGCATTTGTAAAAAATGTTAAAGTTGTTGCTTTATATAACGATACCATGAAGGTATATTTGCAGCCTTATTTAGCCTATATAGCCCTGAAGGAATACCCGCTCGTTCGCAAATTATATTATGTGAGTCGGGAGCCCTATCCAGGTCTTGGCACAGGATTTGCAAACTTCTTAGCAGGGCCACGCGGGCAACTCATTTTCGGACATGCGCATCTTTTTCCGTTGCGTATGGAAGTAACGGTAAGAAGCGCGGAGATAAACAAGGAGCAGAATAAATAACTAAAAAATACGTTACAGTAAATTATATGAAAAAATTAATGATGATTACGGCAGCGGCAGTAACTATTGCTTTCGGAGCGATGGCGCAGCAGTCAACACAGGATGGTATTAAAATGTATCAGTACAAAAAGTACCAGAGTGCACAAAAGATACTCACCCCGCTTTCAGTGAAAGACGCCATGGCTAATTACTACCTCGGGCTATCTTATCTTGATGCAGGTAATACGTCAAAAGCGAAATACCAGTTTGAGAAGTATCCTGATGACCCGGCAAACATCTCCGGTACTGCGCGCGTTGCCTTTGCCATGAAGGATGCGGCAAAAGGTAATGAAATAGCGAAGGCGCTTGCTGCGAAAGCAAAGAAGAAGGATGTGGCACCACTTGTATATGCAGCGCAGGTACTTACTTATTCTGATGGCACCGACCTGCAACAAGCCATACAATGGTACAAAGATGCCCTTGCAAAAGATGCCAATAACATAGATGCGCACCTTGGCCTGGCTGATACCTACCGTAAAATAACCGGTGGTGGCGGTGAGGCAATGACCAATTATGAATTTATTGTTGACAAAGACCCTAAAAATTCATTGGTACTGAGCCGTATTGGTGACCTGTGGTACGAAGCCCGCACTTACCCTAGTGCATTGGAGTTTTATGGCAAGGCAAAGGATGCGGATAATACTAACCCATTACCCTTCAAATCGCTTTCTGATGCATATACACGCACAGGCAAGTATGATCAGGCGCTCAATAACATCAGGCAGTACATTACACTTTCTGATAACACCATGAGCGACCAGATCACTTTCGTTGAGGTGCTATACCTGGCGAAAGCCAATTGCGAAGCCGCTAAAAAAGCGCAGGAATTACTAAGCCAGGAGCCACCTGCTGACAAGAAAACATCTTTGTACGGTATACTTGGTTTTGCACAGGCCGATTGTGGTGATTCTATTGAGGCACAGAAAAACCTGCGCACCTATTTCGCTACGCAAAAGCCAAAAAGTATTACTCCGGGTGCATATATCGAATACGGTAAACTTTGGTTGAAATTGAACAACCTTGATTCCGCTACTTACTATTACATGAAGGGCATTGAGGGTGATACCGCTAAAAACAAAACTGACATCTACCGCCAGATAGCAGAAGCTTACCGTGGCAGGAAGGAATATTGCCGCTCTGCTGAATGGTACAATAACCTCATTAAGAGCAACCCAACCACACAGGCACTCGATCATTTCTGGTGTACGGTAATGTACTACTATTGCAAAGACCTGAAAAACGCTGTTACAGCCGCTGAACGTTTTGAAGAAAAATATCCTGACCAATCTTCATCAACTTACTGGCATGCGCGTATTTTAGCCAATGTCGATTCAGAAGCTACACAGGGTACTGCTGCTCCTTTATACCTTAAATGGATAGAGAAGATAGGTGCAGACGTTGATAAGAAAGATAAGAAGGCCGATGTGCTGAAGGCTTATGAATACCTTGCCGCTTACTACTTTAACAGCAAGGATGCCGAAAAGAAGACCATATATCTGGATAAGTTGAGAGCATTAGACCCTAATGACTATTACCTGAAACAAATTGAAGAAGCCGACAAAGCTGGTGGCCCTAAAGGTGGCGCCAAATCAGCACCGGCACCCAAAAAGAAGTAACCAACGTTTAAGAATGATACTGATAAAACCGCCTCATTGGGCTACCGTTGGACACATCTTTACATCTTCAAGTCACTTTCTGTGCGGAATAGTAAAGTCAGACTAGTATAGTCGCATTAAACCTGCGCCGCCGTCCCGGCGCAGTCATTAGAATGCCAAGCTTCAGCAGAAAACGCCGCCCGGCTTCTTTGGCCAGCGGAGCGATTGGCCAAAGTGGCGCTTTTCTTTGCGCTACTTTCTTTTTCGCCAAGAAAAAAGAAAGTAGCTATGAGGGGATGACAAAAAGCACAGGTGGCTGGTGCCTGTAAACGAGCTCGCTACACCTGCAAGAACGTTTTGTGAGATTGCTTCGCTTCGCTCGCAAAGACCGATCCGATTAAATACTTGTGTCCAAACGGTAGCCTCATTGGGCGGTTTTATCGTTTTATACAACTCAAGTGTTTTGCTTCGGTCCAGGTAATTGACACCATCATTTTCCCCACCACTTTCACGCATTGCACAACGTGTGCAAAACAGTTGCTGGCGCGCCTTCTGGCTGTTAATTTTGTTACCACTATGCTACGAGGGAAACGAAAAATAAAGGCCATCACTGCGGTAATGGCAACCAGCGAACAGGAAGATATCATTAGCCCGAAAGAGTCGCGTTCACTTTATGACGAAAAGGTAAAATTACTTACCGCCCGCTATTACTATTATAATAACAAGCTCAAAAACTACGAAAAGGTGTTGCAGATGCTGGAGAAGGAATTTTTTATTAGTACCGGCCGAATAGCAGATATTATTGCGAAACAGATACCGGTGCTGCATGCCCTACGCGACCAGGCACCTAAAAGGGAATGGTTTAAAACAAACTGGCGCCACCTTACCTGGTAGCGCTATTTTATGGGCGTTGAATTATCAATTACTACCAGCAATGAATCGAACCTTTTTGAAAGTACGAGTTGTGCCGTGGCATCAACGCCATTTATATTTCTCACCAATGCGCTTTTCGATACTTCTATTTCCTTTTGCAACACATTGTGGTCAATAGCCACCCGCATCAGCGCAGAATCTTTATGACTCAGTGTTATCAGGTATTCATCATTGAATTGCTTAATACCGTTTACGGCTATCATGCCTTTTTTTGCATCTGCATCGGCCTGCAGTAGGGTTTGCTGGCGGGCGTTGCGCTCCTGGCTCACTTTATATAGTTCAGCCATTCTGCTTTCTACTTCCTTTATTTTTGTATCGTTATTCCTGCATCCTGCGCAAATGAGTAGTATGCCCAGGGTAAGTAGCTGCGTCTTCATGGCTGTTTGTTTCCGCAAGATTAGTGAAATTCCCACGATTTGTCCCAATAAAAAGAGGCACCCCACGCTAAAAGCGGAGATGCCTCAGGTTGTTTGGGCAGGTATTACTTATGCCCGTCTTTTACTTTAATAAAGAAAAGCTCATCGGCCACAAAGCGCAACCCGCATGCTGCGGCTGCATTAATAACATTGGGTAATTCCCGGTCAGCTATCAGGCGGTCTTTGGCAATTTGCTCTACACTGCGCACATAATCGGGCATGTGCTTTTTCAGTTGCGCCAATACCTGCTCTTCCGTTTTACCTTCTATCAGGTCTACCTTTATCTTGCCGTTGCGGTAACCAAAGTCATACGTGCCCGATTTAATTACCTTGCTTGCCGTAAACAGCTTTTCTCGGTTGTTTGCGCAATATTGCTGCACAACGGCGCTGTGCACTTTCTGTTGCTCCAGGTATTCTTCAAAAAGAGGGTCGTACTTTTCGTCAAGTTTGGCCACTTCTTTTTCTCTTTTAACAGCCAGGGCTCGGGCAGCCAGTTCATTGTTTACATAGGCTGTAAGGGCGTTGTGGTACGCCGCGGGCGTCACCTTCTTTTTTGCGATTGATTTTGCCATAATATATAATTTTAGCGGTTTTTCATGGGTGGTATTATCGGGTTGGGCGGGTGTATTGCTTCGCCTTCTTATCAATGGCTTGTAATATTTTGCGAACAATGAGTTCGGCATAACCCCAGGCACTTATGTCGCAGGTGTTCCATTGCTGGTAAAAGGCAATGGCCTCGGTATCCGTTAATTTAAGAATGCAGTTCGCGGCGGCGGCTTTGGTGAGCTGCACCATGCGCGCGTAGGTATCCTGCATAATACTGAAGAGCAATACATCATGCTCATTGTTGGTTTCGGGTGTTTCCAGGTGGCTGGCATAAAGGGCTATCAGCTGTTGCACCTGCTCCTTACCTATTTTGTATTTGATGGCTATTTTTGACATTGTTATGCTATTTTCAGGTTATTGTAGAAGGTTATTTTTTGTTCATGAGCCATTGTTCAATGGCAGCCGCTGCCTTTATGTAGCGAGAGGTGAAGCGCTCTACCCGGTTTTCGAGCAACTGGTTGGCTTTATATATGCTATGGGCAACGGTGGTGTGGTCAGCCCAGCCCCACATACTGCCAATTTCTTTAAGTGTGAGGCCATTGTAATGTTTGCGCAGCAGTAATGCGCTTATCTGCCTTACTTCAACTATGCATTGGCGCCTGTTTTTAGCAGCGAGTTCTTCCATTGTGCATCCGCTGGTACGCACAATTATTTCCAGCATTTGTTGTGGTGGGTGGGTAAGGGTATCGGCGGCCCTGTTCTTAACATTGGTAAATATGCGCAGGCTCAACCCGGTGCGCAGGTATACCGTTTTTTCCGCAAAGGCAATGATCTCGTTGATATCTGCCTCTTGTTTTTCATTTACAATTGTTGTTTTCATATACCATTATTTTTTGTTTTTTACGGGAGTGTATTTGTTCATTTAGATATTGCTCTATTAGAGTATAGTGTTTGCTGAGCGTTTTTCTGCTGTTGGTAGTCACTTTTTCTGGTTTATTTAGAGGATAATCCGGCTATTGTTGGCTGTTTTGCTGTTTTTTTGCATATAATTTGTTGTTTAGGTTTTATTTTCAGTATATTTGTGAGAGTATTAGGTATTGCAGTACAAAAATAAGAGAGTAAAATCTAATAAACAAATTAAATTTAGACAATAATCTATTTTTTATGACATCGGTTGACAGAATCCGCGACTACATTGCATCTCGGGGTATTAAGAAAAGTGAGTTTTATCAAAGAACTAACCTTTCTAATGGGTATATTGACAAGGTGAGAGAGCTTGGTGCCGATAAAATTGAGAGTATTGTCTCTGCTTTTCCTGAATTGAATCTGTATTGGCTGGTTACTGGGAAGGGTGATATGCTGATGCCAGCTGAAAAAAAGGCAGAATCGGATAAAAATAGTAGTGAGGCTGCAACTGGCTTTAGTAGCCCTGATTTGCGTTCGCCTACTTTGTATCCGGCTTTGAGAAATGCCAATAAACGCACGGGCACTACTACCGGGGGCATGAATTATAATATTGCCAGTGAACCTAAAACGGAATATGAGGCTTTCCAGCGGATGCCCCGAGTTATTACGGTGAATGAAAACATGGAGGAAAACATTGTTTATGTGCCGGTTAAGGCGCGGGCTGGTTACCTTACGGGTTATGGCGATACTGATTTTATTGGTGGGTTGCCAACGCTAAGGTTGCCTGGTTTGAATAATGGTACTTACCGTATGTTTGAAGTGGAAGGCCCATCCATGGCACCTAATATTATGAGTGGGGACAGGGTTATTGGGCAATGGGTAAGTTCTTTCGGCGAGATAAGGGAAAACAGGGTGCATGTGGTTGTTTGTAAAGACGGGGTAGTGGTGAAGCGTGTGCTGAACCGGATACAGGAGCGTGGTAAGCTGGTACTGAAATCAGATACTATTAACCACAGGAAGGAGTATCCTACTTATGAAGTAAGCCCTGAAGATGTGCTGGAAATATGGTATTGCCGCCTGAAACTTTCCAGTGATTTTGCCGAACCTGCAGAGGTGTACCATCGCCTTGCGGATCTTGAAGCAGAGATGACGGATGTTCGTGCCGTAACAAAGCAATTTGGTGAAACGTTAACTGAAATAAGGCAGCAAATAGGTAATGTGGTAAAATAAATAGGTATTCTTAGGCTAAGGGGTGCTTTTCGTACTCGGTCGTGCTATTGCAAATTTTTGAACAATTTTTTATTTTTTGCATTTATTAGTGATGGAAAGCTTATATTTGTTCATCTCATCCTTTTCACCATATTTCTCTGTTTTATTGTGGTTTTATTAATTCACACGTGAGTTAAATTCATTATGGGGGGTCGTTTCATCTGTATTATTCAATTGTTTTTTGCAACATTGTTTTGCTGGCATTGTTCTGCCATCAGATATGAAATTTGACCTCTCGATGCCTGCATTTTTTTCAGCTGTACCTACTTATTCTGTATCCGTATCAAGCCATATAGTTGACAAAGAAACCGCTAAAAAGAAAAAACATAGAAGAGCAAGGAGTGTAAAAGCGACTTCATTTATGGTGCCTATGCCCGAAATTGTATTTATCCCATCCGAATTATCTCCATTGTTCAGCAAATATGAATTACCAATAGCTGAAAATTATTTGTTTCTGTTCTGTTACGAAATAAATCCTCCTCCCCCCAAAGGCTGTTAAATAACAGCTGATCTCAAACGTGCTTTAAATGCCTGAAATAGTTAATTGAACTATTTCTGAGTACTTATTGCGTGTAATGAGTTAAAATGTTTTTACGAATTATTACTGGAATTTCTGGTCCGATGTTTCTATGAAACTTCGAGTGCCAATATTAGCGCAAACGTCGCTTTGCCGGTTATTTTTCTTCTACTACCTTTTCAGCTGTCAGATTTCGCATGCACCTGGTGTATGCAATACTATTTTACCCTCTCTTTTTTTAAAAAAAAGCAGTAATAGTTTTTTATGGAACAATTTGACAATTGGCAGCAATATTGGGATAATTATCTCTTAAATAAATATGGAAAACAGGAAGTGGTCTCTGATGCTGATCTGTACTTCCAGGTGGCAAGAATACTTTATAAGAAACCAATTGATAAGGCGGTCTTTGACCGGATAGTTGACGAAATAACCCATGGCTTGTTTCTGCAGGATACTGATGTGCTTGTTGATTTTTGTTGCGGTAACGGCTTGTTCACCTATGAACTGAAAAATAAGGTGAACCGGATAATTGGTGTCGACTTTTCCGCGCAAATTATCGATACGGCAAACCAGTTTAAGAATGCCGATAACATTACGTATTGTCTTGGTGACGGTATTGAATTTTTAAGAACTTTCAAAGCGAAATTTCCCGGTGTTAAGCCTACCAAATATATTAATAACGACTCGCTCGCGTATTTTTCACAACACCAGCTGGAAGAAATACTAGGCCTTGTTCAGGATATATCAGGCAGTAATTTTCATTTTCTTTTGCGCGGCGTGCCGGATGCCGGCATGATGTGGAATTATTATAATACGGAGGAAAGAAAGCAAAAGTACCTGACAGATAAAGCGAACGGTGATTTTAGCAATGACGGTTTGGGGCGATGGTGGTTACGGGCAGAGATTGAAACAGCATGTAACAAATTTGGCCTTAGGCACATTATTAAAGAACAGGATATTGCACTGTCAAATTACAGAATGGATATTATGATACAAGGGTAAGCAATACTACGATTATCTGAATAATGAAATCAGCTGCAATGGTTAAAGTGAGTGTGTTCATGATAGCGTACAATCATGAAAAATTTATCGGACAGGCAATAGCAAGTATAGTCGGTCAACAAACAAATTTTCCGTTTGAACTGGTCATTAGTGATGATTGCAGCCCCGATGGAACAAGGGCGATATGTGAAAGTTATCAGCTAATGCATCCCGACATTATTAAATTATTGCCGTCTCCGGCTAATCTGGGCCCTATTGCCAATACATTAAAGACGCTTGATGCCTGCGTTGGGCAATATATCGCGTTTTGCGAAGGGGATGACTATTGGACAAGCCCCTATAAACTACAAAAGCAAGTTGATTTTCTGGATGCCAATGAAGATTATACAATGTGTTTCTCTCGGGTAGCAATTGTTACCGAGCCAGGTGTGCCTGAACTGAGTTTTAATAGTTTTGAAAAAAGCACCTATACTATTGAAGATTTAATTGCTGCGAATGAAAATATTATACCTACACCGTCAATGATGATCAGGAATTTGCTCCCGCGACCCTATCCATCATTTCTGGTGAATGCATTAGGTGGCGATAAAGCAATTCATTTATTGATCGCTGATAAAGGCAAGGCAAAATTTATAGATGAAGAACTTGCGGCATATCGCAACCAGGCGGGCGGTATGACAAAAAATGAAGAGGTAACCAGTGTATGGAGAGAAAGCACTATTGCTATGTACCATGCCGCTAATGAATATTTCAACTTCAAATACAAAGATATATTTGATAAGAAATTTCAGGAAAACGCGAAATGGGGTTTACTGGAAGGTGTTGCAGGCAAAAGGGGGTGGCAAAAAATGAAACATTACTTTAAATACATGCCAGAGTATATCAGATACTCCAGACATTTCAACTGGAAAGAGTTTGCCTATCTTAATGCTGTTTTTTTTGGCCGCCGAATACTTAAAAAGGTAAAGGGATAAGGAACGTTGATTATAGCAATTCTGTAAATATTCTATCGGGGTTAATTGTTTTGCTTTTAGCTATCGCCCGCACGCCTTTTTCAAGGTCGCCGATATCTTTTATGTTGAGGATAATGACAGCACTGCCCGTATGGGTAATGAAGCTGCTGATGCCGCTATTACGGTAGGAAACATTTTTGAGCTGCGGAAATTTCTGCTTCAGTAACTTGAAATTCTTTTCATGCTGGGTGTGTACTATGAAGAATTGTGTACCCTTTGCCCCATCTATCATGCTTTCCGTTTGTGGGTCAGTGATGGGGTAGGAGCCATAAGAACTGGTTACCCTGAAGTATTTATTCACTGTACCGTTTATCAATGAAAACTCCTGCTGGTCTTTGGCATCGGTGTACAGGTTCACCTTATTCAGCAGGTTCTGGTAGTTGAGGTATGCTGTTGGAAATTTACTGTGAAATGTATTGATGGCAGCTGCAACGAAAGCCGAGTCCATCTGCCGGCCTTCATCAAGATATTGTTTCACCATTGGGTAAATGGCATGTGCATAGCCATCAATATAAGCATCATTATACCAGTTGCCGGTATCATTATTGCCCGTTAGTTCATGGTACACCCATGCGTTACCACAGGCGGTAGCGAGGGCTTCATCAATATAGTTGTAGGCGAACGGTGCATCGGGTAAGGGGTTACTCAGGAAAAATTTATCCAGTTGCCGCTGCAAAGCAATGGGCTGCTCTCCGTAAAATACGTGGCATACCTCATGCAGTGCAACACTTACGCGCATGGCATAATCTTTTTCTTCAGTAAGCACCGCCATTACAAGGCTGTTGCTGTGCGGCGTAGCGGTGGTGTTGCCTTTTTTGCCGGGTATTGGATAAATGCCTATCGTAAAAGGTATTTCCTGGCTCCAGGTGGTGCCATAAAACCGCTGAAGCCGGTTAAAGATATCATCCAGCTTCTCATTATACTTTTCCAGTTCAAACAACTGCTTACGCATGGCCTTATTATAGGGTACATCCAGCATCTGGTCGTAATAGGGGGTGGCTTCTTTAATTATGTCATTCAGCATCAGCCATTGTTCATTAGGCAAAATGCCAATAATGCGCTGCATAAAATCGTTGGTTTCGTTAGCCTGTACTGCGGCAATGGTTATCAGGTCAAGCGTGGTTCTGGGTCTTTGGCGGTTTTCAGGGTAATCGGGTATTGCATAACTGTAGTCCAGGTTAAGTGCGGCAAATCTGTTAGCCAAAGCCTTGAATTTTATTGTGTCATCTTGTGGCGTGTTATTGGCTATATAGTCTTTTAGCGTAGCGGATAGCATAGCGCCACTGCCGCTGGCAGCCTGTAAAAAAGTAAGCACACAAAGTGGCTTACTCACTTTAAAGTGAATAAGCGGATTGCCGTAGGTGCCTAACGACAACAGTAGCAAAAGCAAAAGTAAAGTACGTTTCATGACTGGTGGCTGGGGTAACTTTAGCGCTATATGAGGTATGAAAATAGTGCAAAACCTATAATATGGCAAGCAACAAAATGTTAAACTGCATGTAGGTACTTTTTTATAGTATACCTAAGGCCGGAAACAAAAAAATAAGGCTATCATTTTACGACAGCCTTATCAGTATTACAGCATGTTAGCTTAGTTAAAACATCTTTATCTTATCCATCACAAAGTTCTTCACATCGGCAAGGTTAATGCGTTCTTGTAACATGGTATCTCTATAGCGAATAGTAACAGTATTATCCTCTTTGGTTTGTTGGTCAATAGTAATGCAGAACGGAGTGCCTAACGCATCCATTCGGCGGTAACGTTTACCTATCGTATCTTTTTCCTCGTAGAAGCAACGGAAATGCGGTTTGCATTGGTTAATAAGGTCTTTAGCCAATTCCGGAAGCCCGTCCTTCTTGGTAAGGGGTAGTACTGCCAGTTTTATTGGCGCTATCATAGGCGGGAACTTCAGTACAACACGGCTATCCTGCTTTTCAGGTGTGCTCAGGTCCTCTTCTTCATAGGCTTCGCTCAGTAACAACATTACAGTGCGGTCAAGCCCTATAGATGTTTCTACTACATAAGGAACATAATGCTGGTTGATCTCGGTATCGAAATACGTCAATTTTTTGCCGCTGAATTCCTGATGTTGCTTCAGGTCAAAATCGCCACGGCTGTGTATGCCTTCTACTTCTTTAAAACCCATCGGGAAATCATACTCAATATCGCAGGCCATATCAGCATAGTGTGCCAGCTTTATGTGGTCGTGATAGCGGTATTTTTCCGGCGCAATACCCAGGCTCAGGTGCCATTTCATGCGGGTTTCCTTCCAGTATTCGTACCACTCTTTTTGTGTGCCGGGTTTAACGAAGAATTGCATTTCCATCTGCTCAAACTCGCGCATCCGGAAGATGAAGCCACGGGCAACAATTTCATTACGGAAAGCCTTACCGGTTTGCGCAATACCAAAAGGTATCTTCATACGGCCACTTTTCTGCACGTTCAGGAAGTTAACGAATATACCTTGTGCCGTTTCAGGGCGCAGGTAAACTACATTAGCTTCGTCCGCCACAGAGCCCATCTCCGTTGAGAACATCAGGTTAAATTGGCGCACCTCGGTCCAGTTGCAGGTGCCGCTCACTGCGCATTTCATTTTATTATCGTCAATCAACTGCTTTAAGCCGGTAAAGTCATTGGCCGCAAGTAATTGGTCCATTTGTGCCAGTATGGCATCGCCTTTTTCTTTATCCAGCGTTTCAACAAAGCCTTCAATTAGGTGGTCGACACGGTAGCGCTTCTGGCTATCCTTGTTGTCTATCATAGGGTCGCTGAAATTATCAACGTGGCCGCTAGCCTTCCATACAGTTGGGTGCATAAATATGGCGGCATCAATACCCACAATGTTATTTTCCTGCATCTGGGTCATGCTCTTCCACCAGTAGTCGCGAATGTTGCGCTTCAATTCTGTACCATTCTGCCCGTAATCATACACCGCGCTCAAACCATCATATATTTCACTGCTCTGGAAGATGAAACCATATTCTTTGCAGTGCCCTATTATATTTTGTAATTTATTCTCATTTGCCATAGTGGCGCAAAAATAGTTAAATCCTTACAATGGGTATACTGCTGTGCCATTTTAGTTTGTTTTTAGCAAAAATGATGGACTGCATTACATTTCATGCCCATGATTAGGAATAATACCCCGACTTTTGCTCAACAATTAAATAATAACTTATGAAAATAAGATTTACCCTGTTGCCGTTATGCTGCCTGCTTTTGGCTGCCGCGCCCGCCAGTGCCCAAAAAGAAGCGAGGAGCATGCTGTGGCGCATTTCAGGTAAGGGTATGAACAAACCATCTTACCTTTTTGGCACATTTCACCTGCGCCTTAAAACGCTATTCAATTTCCCCGATTCATTATATACGGCAATTGAGCATACCGATGTATTTGCCCTCGAATTCAATTTTGACAGCGTTAATGCAGGCCTGTCTGATTACATGGGCAGGATAATTGACAAGGAAACGGAAAAAGAAAGGTCGTATAAAAACAAGGATAAAACACTTAAAGAGCTACTTACGAAGGCAGAGTTAAAGCTACTAAAGGAAAACATGGCTGAAGGGAGCAATATTAACCCTGATGAGCTTACCGTAAAGCAGATATACCTGATGAAGGATAAATTCATAAAACACAGAACGCGGAAGGATGATATGCCCACGTTCATGGATGCCTTTCTCTATACTATTGCAAGGGATAAAGGCAAGCAAATAGGCGGCCTGGAGCAACTTGAAGACCAGTTAAGACTTGTGGAAAATGCTACATTAACGGATGTTGACCCCAAGAAAGTACTGGAAATATTTAAAATGGGAGAATCGGCCGAAGACCAGATGGTGGAACTGTATCTGGCTAAAGACCTTGAAAAGTTGAAGAAAATATCTTCCATCTTTAACCCGGCAGCGGAAGATGCGCTGCTTACCAAACGTAACCTCGTAATGCTGCACAGTATGGATAGCATTATGCACGGTAAAAGTCTGTTTGCGGCAGTTGGTGCCCTGCACCTTGTTGGCAAAGGCGGGCTGATAAATATGCTGCGCGAAAAAGGCTACACAGTGGAACCGGTAATTTGTGAAACAACTACAAACGGGTCGGAATACAAATATGCGCATTCCGGCGGTGCATGGCAAACCATAATAAGCGAAAAAGACGGCTACAGCATAAAAATGCCGGGCACACCAAGCGATGTAGACGCATCGGGCGGTGTAATGAAAATGAAGATGTATACGGATATGACGACGAGTAGCTACTACCTGGTAAGCCATATACCCAAGCCCGAAAGCTCGCCAGCGACTACTGAAAGCGTTATAGAAGAGATGCAGAAGGCAATGGTGAAAAGCCCTAAAGATCTTGAAGTAAGTGAGTTGGAAAGCCAGGGGTTAAAGGG
Source organism: Chitinophagales bacterium (assembly GCA_038228575.1). Taxonomy (GTDB): domain Bacteria; phylum Bacteroidota; class Bacteroidia; order Chitinophagales; family Chitinophagaceae; genus Flavipsychrobacter. Next base: position 23,959 of record JBBRPD010000010.1, read on the forward strand.
TAAGGAATTTTTCTTTACCGATAAAGATGAAATGCACTACCATATACAATTACTGGGTAGCAATACCGATGTGTACATGATGATGGCTTATGGCAAAAGCTGGTCCATAGGCAAAGCCGATTCATTTTTTAATTCGTTCCGGTTAATTAATAAATCCAAGACAGTATTCATCAACAGAAAATTTGGTGATATACGTGCTACTGTCCGCGTGCCGGACTATAAGCCAACACGCTCGGTTACTTTTTCGGGCGATTCCAGCCAAAAACAGATCATGTATACCATAACGGACCCTGTGGCAGGTGGCTACTACTTTGTGTGTTGCGTGCAAACTACCTTAGGTTACAATAATGTGAAAAATGATGTGTGGCCCGAATCGCTGAAAGCAACCTACAAAGAAATGCATGTTGATGTGAAGACAACACCGACAACCTACGGCCTTTTTAATGCAGACCGCTTTGAGACTTCGGAATTCAAAGGCGCAAAAGTAAAAGGGTTGATGATATATGCCGGCAACAGGGTATACAAAATATCGGCCCAGACTGCCGCTACAGAGCAAGGAACAAGGGCTGCCGATTCGTTTTTGCAGAGCATTGATGTGCATCCTGTAAGTCCCGCAGCCATGGAAACACAAACTGTGAACGGAACGTTTACCATAGCTGGCCCCGCACCGTATAATGAAACCGGCGCGGAAGAAGAGACCGGTTATCTGGCTAAAACACAACATACTTACCGCAGTTGGGATACTACTTCATTAGTTAACTACTCCGTATTGGTAAAACATTTAAGTAGCTTCTACTGGATATCGAACGATACCGTCTCCTTTAAAAAATGGCTGGAGGCAAAACTTACTGCAAGCGATTCAACACCACACTACACCTACTATACTGAAAATGGCATGAAATGCGGGGAAGCTATTGCCAGGAAAAAGAATACGCAGCAGTGGCACAAACTAAAGGTGGTACTGGATGGCCGCACCCGTTATATACTGGATGGCTGCTATCCCGATTGGTTGAAAGAGAACAGCACCATCAACGAATTTTATGCATCGCTGAAAATCATAAAGAAAGACCCGACACAGGTGCAAACATCAGCCGACCTGTTTATTGCAGTATTACACAGCAATGATACCGCCGTTTTTAATAAGGCTAAGAAAAGTAAAAATGAGGTAGTATTCTCGAAAGAAGATTTGCCCGTTCTGTTGCAGCAGATCAATACTTCGTTCCCCGACGATAGTGAGAAGTATAATACAGCGGGCGGCTTTATACTGGAAGCGATTAACGGCCTCGGTAAATACCTGCCACTGGATAAGAAGGAGGAATTATACCAGAATAAAATGATTCAAAGCCGTGGGCAGCAATTCAACGTGCTGACTATGATGTTGAATGATGCCGATACAAACGCAGCAATAAAAAAAGCAGTTGAGTTGCTTTTGGCTGCACCGCCTAAAAAGGGATATGCCTATTTGTTTTCAATGGAGTTGAAGCGCCACCCGCAGCAGGCCGCCGCGCAATTCCCTGCTTTGCTTCAACTGGCAGGTGATAGCGTTTGTGGCAACACCGTTTGCATGTTGGCTAACCACCTGATCGATAGCGGTTATCTGACACTGGAAAAATTGAAAACGAGTTTCCCCATTATAATAGAAAAAAGCAAGCAACAGCGGCAGGGTGTAGCAGGCTCGGCCTACTATATGCTTACGTTGCTGGCCAAATTGAATACAACTGAAGCGTGGGAAGAAGTAAGGCAGTACCAGTTTTCCCGCTACAATTATGTGGTGAGCCATGCGGTGAATTTGCTCTGCGAGCATGATATGGCACCCGATGCAAAAGCTATTGACAGCCTTGCCGCCGATAAGTTCTCTCGTATATCAATATACGAATTGCTCACCAGCAAAAACCTGATGCAGTTATACCCAAAAAAGTACCTTACGCAGCAGTATTTTGCCGAAAGCTATATGTCAGATCATGACGAAGACGATAATTACAGCAGCGTAATTAGCCTCGGTGTAAAGAAGGCCATGTATAAAGGCAGGATGCAGAAATTTTACCTCTATGAAATGCGGACCGACTATGCCGATGATAAGCCCTTGCTGGGTGTTGTGGGGCCCTTCAGCGACAATAACGAGATAACCACCATTAATGAAGAAAGTAATGCCGTAGGCATATACAGCGAACCCCTGGACAAACGCAACCTGGATACGCAGTTAAAGCTATACCTGATAAAAAGAAAACTTGGCCCGGCGCCACCGCAGCGGGAGCTAGATGATAATTAATTTTTAATGAAGGGCTTGACGTATTGTATGCGGCTATTAAATTGTAAAAAATTACTTATTTTGGCAGCATCAACCAAAACTAATATTGTATGAAGATCTTGAAAATTATTCTTATTGTAGTCGTGGTAATAGTGGCTATACCGCTTGTTGGCGCATTGTTCGTAAAAGGGGAGTTTGCGGTAACACGCAGCATCACTATTAATAAACCGAAGCAAGATGTATTTGGGTACATTGTAATGCTCAAAAACCAGAACAACTTTAGCAAGTGGGCACAAATGGACCCCGCTATGAAGAAGGAATACAAGGGCACCGATGGTACTGTAGGCTTTGTATCGGCCTGGGAAAGTGATAACAAGGATGTAGGTATGGGTGAGCAGGAGATAAAGAAAATTACGGATGGTGAGCGCATTGACTATGAACTGCGTTTTAAAAAGCCCATGAATGTAACCAACAACGCCTACATGGCTACCGAAGCTGTTACGCCCGCACAAACAAAAGTTACCTGGAGTTTTAACGGGAAAATGCCCTATCCCCTCAACTTTATGGGGGTGTTCATGAACATGGAAGAACTGGTTGGCAAGGACCTTGAAATCGGCTTGAATAACCTTAAAGGTATAATGGAAAAATAGAAGAACATTTTTGAACAGCATACGTGCCTGCCCGGTGATACCTGGCAGGCTTTTTTGTGTAATGGATCCGGGAGGTGGCTTTTTCCGAAAATGTTCGTGTATTAAAACCAAACATCAAATACATTCGTAGGTCTTTCTACTGTTTTAATACGGCTGTTTGTTAATATATATTGCCCTTTATTACCGTTGGTGAATTAAATTGACCGTTGGTGAAGTTTTTTTGGAAACCGGTATCGGCACATCGTAAATTACATTCAGAAACAGCTAACAAAGGCGTTTTAACTACTTGTACTCATTATCACCAACTAAAATTCTTGTCATGGAAAAGTATCTCAAAAGTATCGATGGCTATGCCCAGATGGATGCAAAGAGCCTGGAACAGAAGAAAGCATTATTACATAAATTATCATTGCTGCACCAACTGGTTTTGCATGGTTATGACGATACCGCCATGCACCGCGATGAAGGCGATATAAGCTTCCTTAATCAGATCAGGAATCTTGATTTCTACACCCTGAAATTAAATATTGAGCGCGAACTGTATACAATACACGGGTAGTGCATAGCTTGCCATACCGGCAGCCTACTGTTAAAATGAATATTTCCTCCAATCATTTGGTGGTAGCTTTTCAGTAACTACCCTGCATACTTTGTATATTGCAGCATATTTTACAAAATATGCTTCGAAATAATCCGATCGTTGGTTTCGTGTTGGGCTTGTTGGGTCCTATCTTGGGTCTGTTCATTATGAAATTTATCTGGTTCCGTCATGATACGGTGGCCGACTACATAGGTATGCTTATCCATACAAAAGATACCATGTTCAAAGTAACCTCCCTCAGCATGCTGGTTAACCTGGCGCCGTTCATTTTCTTTAATACAAAGCGGTACGATCATGCCGCGCGTGGCGTATTCATTGCTACCATGCTTTATGTTGTTTTTATTGTTATTGTAAGATACGTTTGGTAAGGTATGCGCTACTACATTATAGCCGGCGAGGCCAGTGGCGACTTACATGGCAGCAACCTGATAAAGGCACTGCACAGGCAGGATGCGCATGCTGACGTACGCTGCTGGGGTGGCGATAAAATGCAGGCCGCAGGGGCAACCGTTGTTAAGCACTATCGCGAACTCGCTTTTATGGGTTTTGTAGAGGTGATCACCCACCTGCCAACCATCTTCAAAAATATTTCATTCTGCAAAAACGATATACTGCAATATAAGCCCGATGTGCTCGTGTTGATAGACTATCCCGGCTTTAACCTGCGCATTGCTAAATGGGCTAAGGAACAGGGTATAAAAGTAGCTTACTACATATCGCCACAGGTTTGGGCCTGGAAGGAAAAAAGAGTAGTTGCGATAAAGCGTGATGTAGACCGCATGATTGTTATACTGCCTTTCGAAAAAGACTTTTATAAAACATGGAATTTTGATGTAGCCTATGTTGGCCATCCGCTTATTGAAGTGGTGAATGAGGAAAACAGTAAACCCCTGCAACAAAGCTTTTCAGACAAGCCGATCATCGCTATACTACCCGGTAGCCGCTCGCAGGAAATTAAGGCGAAGTTGCCGGTAATGCTGCAAATGGTTCAACACTTTCCCCAATACAGTTTTGTAATTGCACAAGCACCCTCGCAGCCCGATGAATTGTATAATGCAATGATTGGTAACGCCGCGGTTACTTTAGTAAAAGGGGGCACTTACATCCTGCTCAGGCAGGCTAAAGCTGCCATGGTAACCAGTGGCACAGCAACGCTGGAAACTGCGCTGTTTGCGGTGCCGGAGGTGGTTTGCTATAAAGGCAACGCCCTGTCTTTCTGGATGGCAAAAAAGCTGGTGAAGGTAAAATACATATCGCTGGTGAACCTTATTATGGATAAGCCAGTGATAAAGGAACTGATACAGGATGAGCTGAATGAAGCCAACCTGAAATCAGAACTCACGAGGCTGCTGGAAGACAGCGCCTACAAAACCGCAATGCAAAATGACTATGCCGAATTATGGCATAAACTGGGCGACGGTCACGCATCGGATGGTGCAGCAAAGGAAATAATATGCCTTATCTCCTGATCAGCTTTATAATCATTACAATAATACCGATCAGGAACATGAACAATGAAATGCGGTTCATGCCATGCATCAGCGACATATTGATGCTCCTCGGGTCGTTCGGGTCGCGCTTGCGTATAAAAAAGTAGGTCAATATCTGATTCCAGATTCCGGCTTTCATAACAAAAGTATTTCTATAAAGTTAAGGAGATTTGGACAATAAGAGTTCAAAATGAACGTTATTATTGGGCCTGATATCCGGTAGCTTAGTAAAACCAATTGATTTGCAATACATGAAAACACACTTCTCCCACCTGCTATTGTTTTTTGTTGCTGTAGTTGTCAGCATCTCTTCCTGCGACCGACCTGCCTGCAAGAACAACAATCCTGTTTTTGATAGATTTGCCGTTGGCTCCAGGGAGTACAAAGCCGAGCTCATAAGGCAGCTAAAGGCGCAACCGGCCGGAAAGACAAGGTATTGGATAGATAATTACATAGAGGCGAATGGCAGGGTGTACATAGGTATGTACGTACAGGGGCCGGGCCTTTGTGCAAAGGGGATACTGGATATTACCGATACTGTTGCCGGTGGCGTTCGCATAAAGCGTTACAAAGAAGTAAAGGGTGGTGGCTTTTCAGGTGCTGAGTTAGATGGCCTTAAATACAGCATTGATAGTGCCGGAGGCGATTATAATTTTGTACTTTCAGATCTGGAGCATATCATTGATTAGGAAGGTTGACTAAAAATGGGTAATTGCCTTTTGGCTACAATGCCATTATTTATTAGCTGGTTTTACGGAATAACAAGACCTTTGCAGCCTTCAACAGGGTTTTGATGGATAGGTTCACCGATAAAAATAGCATTAACGACCACATATTTTCGGTAAGCATGCCTAAGGGTAGCTTACTGGATGCCGGGCAGTTGCACTACAGCACCTGGGTTGCCGGTGGTTTAATGGAAAAGCAACTTTCTGTGTTGCTTCTGGAGCCAGGAACAGGTGTATTCAGCTATACGGCAACCGGCATTTCTCCTGTTGAAATTACGGCAGTAAGGCAAGGCGACGAGCTGGTGCTGTTTTGTAATTGTGGTGCACAGGGTACGCAGGTTTGCGATTTCCAGTCGCTGGTGCTACATACCATTAGCGGTAACGACGAGATAAAGCTTTTCTTCGATGGGGTATTGCGCAGAAAAAAACTTGCTGCATTTGCCGCAGCCTACGGGTTGGAGCAAGAACCCGATCCAGACCTTTTTTTCAATGCCAGCTATACTGGTAATAAGGTAGTTTTTACGCCTAAAGAGCAATCGTTGTTACCTGTAACGAACGAGAGCATCACTCTGCTGACTGATATTTTATTGCCTCAGGAAAGCAATACCTTGCCGGTTGCGGAAACAAGCCCGCTCATGCGCTGCATTGTACTGAGGCGACATAAGTTTTACAAAAACCTGGTGGTGGAATTGTATGATGCCCAGACCACTAAAGACGGTAAGCTCAAAAACCCGATGGGCCGTGTGGAAGCGCAGGAATTGATATGGAAGACGACCGATTCTGCACGGGTAAAATTTTTTACGGCGGTCTCAAGATTTGAGCATAAGAGCGACACTAAAACAGCCGCGGCCGATATTAATGCACTTGTTTCCATAGTGCAGAACCCGCTCCAATTCCCGGTCTACTATCATAATAGCGATGTTTCGGAAAGTGTTGTCGCCGCCGCACTCACACCAACAACACTTAATTTACTGAAAAGCAAAATAGAGTTTGCAGTTGCGGAGAAGCCCCCGTTTTTTGTATGGAGCGGATACCTTGAAGTAAATGGTATGGTGCGCAACCTGAAAGAAATAAATACCGACCTGAATTATTTTGTAGTGCATGATGGTAACTACTATCTGGCACCAAATATGCAGCTGATGCAGGCTTTAAATTTCTTTAAGCGCAAGGGTGGCACGGTAATGGTGCACCACAGCAAATTCAATGACATCAAAACCCAGCTTCTCGATAAGCTGGAGCACGATACTGTGGTAAGCTATAACTACATAAAAAAGGCTACCGCAAAGCAGCTTTCGCAACAGGGCTTTGACGCAGAGCCGGCCAAGCTCATTTATCTCTCGGATTCTGGCGCCCATGTGGTATTGATGCCCGTTATGAAATATGGCGATATTGAAATACCCGTGCGCAGCAAAAAGCAGGTATACGGCAGAGATGAACATGGCAAAGAATTTCAGGTGCAGCGCGATAATGAAGCAGAGGTGAAATTCACCGCAATGCTTGTGCAGCAGCATCCCGATTTTCTGGAACAAATTGATAATGAGCTTAAAGATTTTTACCTGCACAAGAGTCTGTTCCTGGAAGAAGAATGGTTCCTCGATGTTTTTGAATCGTGGCGAGACCAGGGCATTACAGTGTTGGGTTTCAACGACCTTAAAAATAACAAACTGAACCCCAACAAGGCGGCAGTGCACATTCGGGTTACCAGTGGCATTAACTGGTTCAATGCCGAAATTGAAGTGAAATTTGGTAAGAAGAAAGTATCGGTAAAAAAGCTCGCCAAAGCAGTGCAAAGTAAAAGCCGGTATGTTACGCTTGATGATGGTACACAGGGCATTTTGCCCATGGAGTGGGTGGAAAAATTCGCCCGGTACTTTAAAGCCGCCGACTTTACAGAAGATGATTTGCTTTGTTTGCCCAAAATGAGTTTTGATTCCTTGTCCGATATTTTTGAAGAGGAGATGCTCGATGAAACGGTGCATCACGATATACAAGCCTACAGGCAGAAGATCGCGGGCTTTCCGGCGGCTAAACATGTAGTAGTGCCGGTGGAGCTGAATGCAACACTGAGGCCCTACCAGAAGGACGGTTTGAAATGGCTGAACTTCCTTGATGAGCTCAACTTTGGGGGCTGCCTTGCCGATGATATGGGTCTGGGCAAAACAATACAGATAATTGCGTTCATACTGTTGCAGCGCAGTAAAGTTGCACGCAATACCAATTTGCTGGTTGTCCCATCATCACTTGTTTTTAACTGGGTAGCGGAGATAGCAAAATTTGCTCCGTCAATCAAGGTGTTGACATTGGCAGGGCGCGACCGGGTAAGCAGTACCAGAAGTTTTGATAATTTTGAATTGATCATTACCACCTACGGCACCTTACTTTCCGATATTGTATTCTTGAAAAAGTACGCCTTCAATTATGTATTTCTCGATGAGTCGCAGAACATCAAAAACCCCGGTTCTGAGCGTTATAAAGCAGCCATGCAGCTAACATCGCGCAACCGGATAGTTATTACCGGCACGCCTATTGAAAATAACACCTTCGACCTTTACGGGCAGCTTTCATTTGCCTGCCCGGGCTTGCTGGGCAGCAGGCGCTACTTCAGGGATATTTATTCCACACCGGTCGATAAATTTGACCGCACATGGACGCTCAACGATTTAAAAGATAAAATAAGTCCGTTCATTTTAAGGCGCACCAAAGCGCAGGTTGCAACCGACCTGCCGGAAAAAACAGAAATGGTTGTATACTGCGAAATGCAGCCCGATCAGCGTGCAGTTTACGATATTTACGAAAGGGAATTCCGGGAGTTTATATGCGCCATTACAGATAAAGAAATACCTAAAAACACGGTTAATATTTTAAAGGCGCTCACCCGGCTGCGGCAGATATGCGATGCGCCCGGCTTATTGCGGCAGGAGAAATTCGCATCGGCATCGGCTGCAAAAATTGATGTGCTGGTATCGGAAATTGAAAGCAAATCGCCCTCGCATAAAATACTGGTATTCTCGCAATTCGTGGCGATGCTCGATATTATTAAGGCCGAACTCAGCAAGCGCAACATAGCCTACAGCTACCTTACCGGTGCCATCACCAACCGGAAGGATGTAGTTAATGAGTTTCAGGAAAACAGCGATGTGCGTGTCTTCCTCATCAGTTTAAAGGCTGGTGGCATCGGCCTCAACCTCACAGCCGCCGACTATGTTTATATAGTTGACCCATGGTGGAACCCCGCAGTAGAAAACCAGGCTATTGACCGTGTGTACCGCATAGGGCAGAAGAAAAATGTAGTCGCGGTGCGCTTAATTTGCGCCAATACTATAGAAGAGAAAATACAGCAGTTACAAGATTCAAAAACAATGCTGGCTAACGATCTCATTAACCCTAACGACCAAAACCCGGCTGCACTCAGCAGAGAACAATTGATGGGGTTGTTACAGGCGGTATAGCAAGCGAACTGACCTGTTTTTATGAGTGTAGGAAGCGCTATTCGTATGCCCCTTCAAAGGCTGCTGTGTACCCCAAATTATTTTTCAGCATACGAACTGCCCCAGCGGGGCTACCGCTTTGTAGCATACCATTTAGTATGCAGGTCTGAGCCCAGTAGGTGCAATGTCATTAAGTTAAAAGAATTGAAACCCTGAAAGGGTGGCATGATTATAGAAAATAAATCATAAAATGGGCAAAAACCCGAAGGGGTGATATAATATATCAACTCACAAATTCTTAACTAAATAACATTGTCCCGTAGCTGGTTCCCCTTCCCACAAACAGCATGCTTCCCTTTTCAACCAAGTACCCTGAAAATAAATGTTCCCTTGGTATACAGGTCTGAGCCCGGTAGGTGCAATGTCATTAAGTTAAAAGAATTGAAACCCTGAAAGGGTGGCATGATTATAGAAAATATATCATAAAATGGGCAAAACCCCGAAGGGGTGATATAATATATCAACCCACAAATCCTTAACTAAATGACATTTTCCCGTAGCTGGTTCCCCTTCCCACAAACAGCATTCTTTCCTTTTCAACCAAGTACTCTGAAAATAAATGTCCCCTTGGTATGCAGGTCTGAGCCCAGTAGGTGCAATGTCATTAAGTTAAAAGAATTGAAACCCTGAAAGGGTGGCATGATTATAGAAAATAAATCATAAAATGGGCAAAACCCCGAAGGGGTGATATAATATATCAACCCACAAATCCTTAACTAAATGACATTGCCCCGTAGCTGGTTCCCCTTCCCACAAACAGCACTCTTCGCTTTTCAAACCAAGTCCCCTTAAAATAAATGTCCCCGGATTTTTTGATCCGGGGGCACAGCAAAATATTGGAAACATGAACAAGTATCTATTGCTTCGTTAGCTTTTCTGCTTTTATCATTGTGCCTTCTTTATCGTAAATCAGCAGCATATAGATACCACTGGCCAGGTTACTGATGTTCAGTTCCGTGGCGTTCGCTTCATCAATAAGTTTGCGGCCATCAATCGTATTTAATACCGCTTTTACTTTTTCAGGTGCGGTAATATGCACTATGTTTTCTGCCGGGTTAGGGAATATCACTATGTCGCTCTTCTGAATAATGGATACGCCCGTTGTATTAAGCCTGTGCAACGGGTATTCAGGCGAAATAGAATGGCAGCCATTGCTATCGGTAACCTGCACTGCGTAGCGTCCGGTATCGGTTGGTGTAATAAACCAGCTTGTTGCACCGCTTATCGGCGTATAGTTTTTAAACCATTGGTAAGTAACAAACGATGGGCTCACCTTCAGGCGGGTGCCATCCCAAATAATTACCGGGTTAGGTAGTGGGTATTCCGTTACCGCAACTGCAACTGTGCCTATTACACAAGCGCCACCGGCCACCGAAACAATGCAGGAATAGCTGCCCGAGGTAGTGGCATTATAAGTTGCACTCGTAGCGCCGGCAATATTTACGCCGCCGTTCTGCCACTGGTAAGTAACCCCTGCCGATGTACTTACACTAACGCCGAGTGTAGCACTGCCACCCCAGCAGAAATAAGGCGTTGTCATGGGTATAACGCTAGGTACTGAAACCTCAACAATGTTTACTGGTGCAGGGGTTGTGCTAACACAGCCAGCGGATGAGGTTACCCTTATAGTGATGCTGCTTGTATTCGTAGCGAGGTAGGTATTGTTAGTTGCGCCTGTTATGGGTGTGCCGCCGTTCATCCATACATAGGCATTGCCTGCAACTGCGGGCACTGATAGCATTACACTGCCACCAATACAGAAGGTAGTAGGCCCTGCCGCGGAAATAGTAGCAATAGGCAATGCAAATACAGTTACTATCCGTGCGGCCGATGTAATGTTGCAACCTGCAGCATTTACTTCAAAAACGGTATAGCTGCCGGGTGCCGCTGCAACGTAGTTCCTGTCCGTAGCTCCGGCAATATTAACACCGCCCAATTGCCATTGGTAAGTTGCTGTTGCAGAAGAATCGGCACTCAGTACAACACTATCGCCACTACAGAAGCTTAACGAGCCGCTTACAGTTGTTGTGCCCGCAGGTGCTGCCATAACCGTAACCGTGGTCGCCGTTGATGTTGCAGAACAACCCGCAGCATTGGTAACCACTACTGTATAGTTGCCACTGTTGGTTGCTGCATACGTTGCGCCTGTTGCACCTGATATTGCCGCGCCGCCCAGCATCCATTGGTAAGTGAGGCCGGCACCGGTATTGGCATTGAGGGCAACACTGCCACCCACACAAAAGGTAGTAGCACCGCCTGCTGTTATAGTTGCCGTTGAAGGGCTCACGGTAACTGACGTTGGAGCGGATATTGAGTTGCAGCCAAAGGTATTGGTTACCGCTACTCGGTAGTTACCTGTGCCGTAGGCCGTGTAGAATGAATTGGTTTCGCCCGCAATTACCGTGGCTCCGTTATACCATTGGTACGTGTAGCCTGTGCCTGTGGTTGAGGTAAGTATTACAAAGTTGCCGGGGCAAATTATGGTATCGCCCAGTGCCGTTATAGCTGCGCCCGGTAAAGCACGTACGGTAACTGTTGTGGTGTTGTAGCAGCCTGCAACTGTATAGGTAATTGTTGCAGCCCCTGCGGTAACACCGGTAACAACACCAGAGGCGCTGTTTATAGATGCAATTGCCGCATTACTAGTAGTCCATGTACCGCCAGATGTGGCGTCGCTTAATGTAGTGGTTGCCCCTGCCTCGCAAACCGAGGTAGTACCGGTTATGGCCACCGGAACCGGATTAACAGTAAACGCAACACTTAAATTACAACCTGTAGGCAATGTATAGTAGATAAATGTGCTGCCTGCAAGTACACCGGTAACAACACCCGTTGATGGGTCAACAGTTGCTATGGCGGTATTCGCACTGGTCCAGGTGCCGCCAGCGGTTGCATTGCTTAAAGTTACGTTACTGTATTCGCATACACTGAATGTACCTGTTATGGAAGCTGGCAACGGATTGACGGTGAGCCCCATGGTAATAAAACAGCCCGAACCTATAGTATAAGTAATATTGCAAGTACCTGAACTTAGGCCATAGACAAGGCCTGTAATAAGATCGACAGAGGCAACAGCGGTGTTGCTGCTGGTCCAGGAACCACCGGTAACTGTATCAGTAAGTGTGGTGGTTGACCCTACGCAAACGTTATTAGAGCCTGTAATAACGGTAGGCAAGGGATTAACAAGTATAGTTCTTGCGGTAAGGCAACCTGTGGGCAAGGTGTAGGTAATGTTGGCGTAGCCCGTGCTCACGCCCGTAATAATGCCCCCTGTGCTTACCGATGCAATGCCGGCATTGCTGGTGCTCCAGCTGCCGCCTGCGGTACCATCGGTATACGATGTAGTGTAGCCTAAACAAACATCAGGAGAGCCAGAAATGGAAATGGGTGTTGGGTTAACAGTTACCGCAGCAGTAACATAGCAACCTGAGCCCAGTGCATAAGATATGGTAACACTACCGCTGGCACCCCCCGTAACATCGCCTGTAGTAGGGTCAATGGTGGCTATGCTGCTGTTGCTGCTGCTCCAGGTGCCACCGGCTACAGCGTTGCCCAGGGTAATAACCAGCCCCTGGCATACGGCTGAAAGCCCGGTAATACTGCCCGGCAGCGAATTTACTGTAATGGTTTTATAAGCTTCGCAGCCTGCTGCCGAAGTGTAGGTAATAATGGCACTCCCGGCCGCTACGCCAGTAACAATACCGCCGCCCGGGCTTACAGTGGCAATGGAAGGAGCACTGCTGGTCCATGTGCCACCCGCAAGGGAATTAGTAAGTGTTATGGAAGAATTAATGCAAACAGCTGAAGGCCCGCCAATGGCTGCCGGTAACGGATTAACCACAAATGTTGCTTGCGCAGCACAGGCCCTTGCGGTGGTTTGTGTATAGTAAATGGTTACAGTTCCGGCATTTATACCGGTAACTGTTCCCGTGTAGTCAATACTGGCTATTGTAGTGTCGCTGCTACTCCATACGCCACCTGCACTGGTATCGTAAACGAATGCCGCGCCGCCCTCACAAACTGAAAAGGTACCGAAAATTGCACTTGGCCCAGCATCAACTGTAAGGGGTTTTGAAACAGAGCAACCCGTGGTCATCAATGTGAAAACGAGTGTGTCGTTGCCGGGAGCAACCGTAGTAATTACACCGGTAAATGCATCGTAATACAAAGTTGTTCCGGTACTGCTCCACGTGCCGCTACCGCCGCTTGTGGAATAGGTAACAGCAACCCCTACACAAAGTGTGTCAGGCCCAATAAGTGGTGTTGGTAACGGATTAACAGTAACAGTGCGAACAACATAACAGCCTGAACTTATGGTGTAGGTAACCGCTGTTGTACCGCTGGCAATACCGGTGACTACGCCCGTAGTTGGGTTAATGGTGCCAGCACTGGTTGTGGCACTGCTCCATGTGCCGCCGGCAGGTGTGCTGGCCTCAGTAATGGTACTGCCCACACAAACATCTGTAGGGCCGGTAATGGCTGTAGGCGACAAATTTACGGTGAAAGCCAGCGTGCTGTAGCAACCACCTGGCAGCATATAGCTGATAGTTGCCGTGCCTGATGCACCACCCGTAACGTTACCTGCCGCATCAATACTGGCGGTGGCAGTTGCACTGCTTGACCATGAGCCACCCGAAGGGCTGGCAGCTAAAGTAACCGAAGACCCTGCGCAAACAGATGCTGTTCCGGTTATACTGCCCGGCATAGGATTAACCCTGAGTGTATCGGTTATCTGGCAACCCGTGGACATGGTATAGCTGATAGTAACCAAACCAACGGAAAGCCCATAGGCGATACCCGAGGCAGAACCTATACTGGCAATTGCTGTGTTGCTGCTGGTCCAGGTGCCTCCCGAAAGGCTATTGCTTAAAGTGGTACTGGAGCCCAGGCATACCGAATGTGAACCTGTAATAGTACCGGGTTGCCTGTTAACGGTAACTGTCGCGGTTGATGAACAACCACCCGTTAATGTATAGCTTATAATTGCCGTACCTGCTGCTACACCTGTAACATCGCCGGTGGTATTTACGGTAGCTGTGCCGCTCGCGCTGCTGGTCCAGCTGCCACCTGTAGTAGCGCAGCTAAGTGTTATAGTTGCCCCTTCGCAAACAGCAACAGGGCCGGTAACAGCACTGGGCTGTGGGTTAACTGTAATTACAGTACTTATGTTACACCCGCCAGTTAGTGTGTAGGTAATGGTATCAATACCAGCACTAACACCACTCAAAATGCCTGAAGCAGCGCCTATTGTTGCTATTGAAGTAGTGCTGCTGGCCCATGTGCCCCCACTTGTGGAGCTGCCTAAAGTTACAGTTGAGCCAGCACATACTGAAGTAGGACCAGTAATAGCACCTGGTAACGGATTAACAGTTACTACAGCACTACCGGTCAAGGCCTGATAGCAGCTGCCCAGTGTATCGCTAACCAATGCATAAGTGTAGGTAGTTGGGGTGCTGCCTGTGGTTAATATACCGGTTGAAACTGTTGCTGTTCCACCGGCACTTAGTGTTATGGTAAGGGGAGTGCCGCCATTTATACGGTAAACAACAGTGGCGCCCGCAGTGCCTGTAAAGGTAATAGTGCTACTGCCGCCGCTACAAAAGCTGGTAGTTCCGGCTATTGTTGCGGTAGGCGTACTATCAACCCGCACATTTACTGTGTCGCTTACCGGGCAACCGGAAACGGGGGTGAGGGTGTAAGTATACCTGCCAGACATGTTTGTAGTAGCTGTTGTACGCGTAGGGTTCCGCAATGTTGAGGAATAGCCACCGGGACCCGACCATGCATAACTTAATCCGCTGCCCGATGTAATAACTCCATTCAGCGAAATTGTGTTGCCACTGCAAACAGGGCTGCTGGCAGTAGGTGCAATTGTGGGGTTGGCTGGCGGTGTAAATTTATATACCTGATTGGTAGCAGGCGAAGACCCAATGCCAGTAGTAAAAGTGGAACTTGAAGGGGTAGGCGAAGCACTTCGATTATTAAGGGTAAGATAGTCGGTTGTACTGTTAGCAATACCTATTGTAGCAGACATGCCGCTGTAAGAGGAAGAGCCATAGCAATATTCAATTTCGTTGGTGGTTTCGTAAAGCTTTATCTGGAAAGAAGCATTGCCTGATGCGGCAAAAGTGTGAAAGTTAGCCCATTCAAAAGTAAATATACGGTTGGGTGCGGTGCCGGTTGTGCTGTAGTAGGCAGTATGCCCTGACCCATGCAGGTCATCCCAATAACCCATCAGGAAGCCCTGACCCGGACTAGGGTAATACCATGAAAATGCAGTACTGTTGATGTTTACATAGCTAATTGAAGAAGAATTAGCTAGCGATAACCATCCGTTGGAACAGGCTGACAAGCTGCTGTATGTAGTACACGCAAAGGTGAAATTAAAGCCGATACTTATAGATGTAAGCGTAGCATCATCGCTACTGATAGCTGTAGTAGATGACGTTCCCGATGCCCCGATAATGGAAGTAAAGCTCCTGCTGGATGCAGCAAAACTATAGGATGCCGCTGTGCCTTGTGCGAAACCAGATATCGTTGATAACAATAAGAACCCAAGTAAGTATAAACTCCTCATACTAATTTATTTGTGCATGAACCCTAACATCGTAAATATAAACTATATTCTTCATTTAGCCAAGCGTTTTATTAACATATTGTTGGGAATCGGAGTGCAGAAACACGCCGTTGATTTATTTACGCCCAAAAAATAGATTTGTCAGCATAATTTCAAAAGTATTTTTTATGCCGGCGCAATTAATTTCTTGACCCTGCGTTATAAAAAGGTTGATATTAATTTGGTGGTAAAAATCCGGTTGCGACATGGTGCATCCGGATTTTTTTATTGTCCCTGCTTTCCTTATTTTCATGGCTTATAACCACCCCGGCCGTGCATCCCCATCATGAAATACTGAAACAACAAATACGCTCCTTAGGCGGTATAACAGATGCCGCATGGGCCGACTTATATCCGTTATGGACGGCAATAGATGTGAAACGCAAACAAGTGCTAACCCGCACCGGCAATGTGGAACAATATCTTTATTTGGTTATGGAAGGTGTGCAGCGGGCGAGTTATATCCATAACGATAAGGAGGTGACATTGGTGTTTTCTTATGCGCCATCCTTCTCGGGTATCATTGATAGTTTCTTTTTGCAGCGGCCTTCGTTATACCAGTTGGAAACACTTACTGACAGCAGGTTGCTGCGCATAAGTTATCATGATTTTGACAGGGTAATGCAGCAACACCGCAGCATAGAAACCTGGGTAAGAATTGCGCTTACAGCGGTGCTGGCGGGTACTTTGCAGCGGCAGATAGAACTTACCGCTTTTAGCGCAGAAGAAAAATTTACTGCCCTGCTGCGCCGCAGCCCGCAAGTGCTGAACATGATACCGCACAAATACCTGGCATCTTACATTGGCGTTGACCATACTAATTTCAGCAAGCTGCTGAATAATGTGCGGTTGTAGAAAATGTTGGTATTTACCAACAGTGATGGCGGCCCGCTGATTTAATTTCGCTAAAAATGTCGCTTATGCCACTATACAACAGCCAGCAGTTGCTGGATACGCTTGAAAAAAATGTAGTACACACCATTCAGAAAGCAACAGCCCTGCAATTGCTCGGCACGGGTAAACTTGCACTTGCACCAGCAAAAGATAAATGGAGTGTACTGCAGGTGTTGTACCACCTCAACAGTTATAATAACTACTACTTGCCGCACATTCAAGATGCGATGCGCAATGGCGGGAAGCTACCGGCATCAGCATCTTTTAAGTCAGGGTTATTGGGCAATTACTTTGCAAATATGATGCAGCCCGGCAACGATGGCGTAATAAAAAACACCATGAAAGCGCCCAAAGATCATATTGCGGCAACAGGATTCAGCGATACCGCAGCCATTGCGGAATTTATAGCCGGCCAGGAAAAACTGCTGCAACTCATACATACTGCCCGCACCGTAAACATGACGCGCATCTCCGTTCCTATAAGCATTAGTAAATTCATAAAAATAAGGCTTGGCGATACTTTCAGGTTTCTGATTGCCCACCAGCAACGCCATTTTATACAAATAAATAACACCCTGAAGGCGGTTGGAGCAACGTTGACAGAAACAGCATAAGTGCTTTTTTAATGAAGCCAATTGCAGGAGAAATTGCGGGTGCGTTTCAAATTTTCGCATTATTATTATTTTAAATAAAACCTGCGCGACTGCGCAGACGTTGACCTCCCTCTACATTTATGGAGAGGGTTGGGGTGAGGATTTTATTCAGGTAGCGCGATGATTTGAAATCCACCCCAAATTGCGTTCAGCGTTACACTATTACGACCGATTCTCAAATTGTTTTAAAAGGTGTACTTGCGTCTTAGCGCTTTTGCGTGAGCCTAATATACCAAAAAAATAAAGGCGCATTATGTGCGCCTTTTAATTCTTAATTCCTTTAAAAATATACTTGCTTCGTTGCGTGAAAAAAAGCCACAAATCGGTGAACTTATTTCTTGCCAAATACCTTTTTCAAGATGTCTGTAATCTGCTCAGCCGGGTTAAGACGTATCTTTTGCTCCTGCTCTGCTACCATAAGGAAGATGCCGTTCAATGCCCTTTCGGTAACATAAGCGGTAAGGTCAGGGTTTACCTTGTTGTTGGTAGTAGGTAGTGCGTTATAAATATCAAACACCTCAGCCCAGTATTTTGTAGCGTTCACCTTGTCAAGCGAAGAGTTGATGACTGGTTTGAAGGCTGCCGTTAACTGTGCGGTTGTTTTGCTTTTCAGGTATTGTGTTGCCGCATCGTCGCTGCCCTTTAAAATACCTAATGCATCTTGTATGGTCATGCCCTTTATGGCGTTCACAAATATCGGCAACGCCTGCTGCGATGCGTCTTCCGCGGCACGGTTCATAGAAAGTATGGCTTTGTCCACATAGCTACCCATACCAATTGTACGGAGCGCATTTTCTACTTTTTTAGCCTCAGGTGGCATTAATACCTTAACCAGTGCATTGCCAAAAAAACCGTCTTTCAGCGATAGTTTATTCGTTGCAGTTTTGGCGCCAATTTCCAAAGCTTCACGCAAACCGGCGGTTATTTCGGTATTGGTTGGTCCGAGAGATTTCTGCTGTTTTTTGCCACCAAAAACGTTACCCGCACTTTTTACTACATCTTTAAATATCTGCGCCTGGCTAGTGGTCGCTATACCCACGGTGAGCAAAACACCTAATGCTATTTTCTTTATCATAATTGTAAGTTGTTTAAAGGTACACTTTTAATTGGCTCAGGCTTATTTACCTTTTTGTCCGCCGCCACCTTGGTTTCCACCCTGTCCGCCACCACCCTGGTCGCTATCGTCGCTGTCTTTCAGGTTTTTACCCCTGTCTTCGGTGTTAGGCTGGTTTGTCTTTTTGGTGTCCTTTGGTTTCATTTCATCAGGCTTGCGTTTGCCGCCTGCATTACCACTTGCAATATCCTTGCCAAACTCTGTTTTGCCAAAACGATACGTGAAAGTAATATTACCAATACGGGTTTCTTTAACACGATTTATAGTTTGTGTAAAGTAGCCGAAATCGTAATCGTTAATAAAACGGTGGGTCTTAAATATGTCAGAACAGTTGACTACAACGGTAGCTTTGCCCTTCAGCAGGTTCTTACGAACAGCAACATCGAACCAATATGTTTCCCTTATGGTGCCTTGTGCCACTATTTTTGGCGATTCGTAATTGCCATTGATCTGTATGGAAAAACTCTTCGGTAACTTAACCGTAGTATTCAATTTGGCAAAGCTACCGAAGCCCCCGCGGGTAACGGTTGCCAATTTAATATCGTTCTGGAAAATGTTACCACTCAGGGTTGCATCCCATATTTTGGTAAGCTTCAGGTTAGCAATCGCTTCCAGCCCGTAGGTTGTACCAACACCCAGATTTTTAGGCATAGAGATGAGACGATCGCCATATTTTGCAGGGTCGGTATAAATGAAACGATCTATCAGGTTTTGGGTGTATTGGAAGTATGCGCTCAAAATGATGTTGTTCCCTTTTTTATCTAATTTATTATAGCTGAATTCAATGTTATTAATAAATTCAGGTTCCAGCGCCGGGTTACCGGTGCTCACTGTGCTTGGGTTAGACAGGTCAACATAAGGCAGTAATTGAAAGAAGTTTGGCCTGTTGGTTCGGCGGCTGTAATTCAGGTAAACACTTTGCTGGTTAGCCAATTGGTAGGCAACAAACGCCGATGGAAAGAAGTTGAAAA
This sequence comes from Chitinophagales bacterium, assembly GCA_038228575.1. Taxonomy (GTDB): domain Bacteria; phylum Bacteroidota; class Bacteroidia; order Chitinophagales; family Chitinophagaceae; genus Flavipsychrobacter. The sequence goes on from JBBRPD010000010.1 coordinate 43,409, forward strand.
AACTGTTTTTTAACGGAGTAACAGTCTTGCCTTCATTGGTGCCGCTATATTCTGCATCTTCCGCACGCAAGCCCACCTGGTAACTGAATTTATCAAACTGATCACTCCAGTTTACATAAGCAGCATGTATCTGCTGGTTGTAATCGTAACGGACAAGCAATGCAGAATCAACTACTTCTTTGCCAATTACAACACTATCAATTATGGGTGTGTTATGGCTATTGAACCAGTAGAACTGGCTTTTAACGCCTGCACCAAATTTGCCGTTCTTCGTAAACATATGGTTTACGTAATCGGCCCACGCATTGAATGTGGAGTTGCCGCCTGAGCCCGGTGCTGACTGATAAATGTGGTAATACGGGTCAGTGCCTGCATAACTATTGTTGTAGGTGTGGTAGTTGTTTTCGCGGGCTACAGTGGTAACCGCATAAGTTCCGTCAATGGTCAGTTCTTCATCTTTCTTTTTGAATTTGTGTTTGTAGTCGATGGCGGAAGAAACCGAGAATGGGCCACCATTAGCAAGGCTATAGCGTGTTTGCTGTTGTATAGGTGAGCCGCTCTGGTTGGCGTTGTCGTAAACTGAATAAACGGAATAGTCATTATACCCAAAGCCCATCTTGTTAATGTTCTCGGTTATCGTAAATGAATTATACTTATTGGGGTCGTAGGTGGCGCCGATAGAGTTGAAAGAGCCGTTAAAATGACGGGGCACGTGTTCAAACGTATGGTACGATTTGGTGTAACCATTAGCATCGGCCACAAGGTCTTTACGGTCGGTTATCACATCGTTGAAAGTATTGTTGATACGCAGGCTGGAATTCATAAATGCGGTCCATTTACCCTTGCGGATGTTAAGGCCGAAATTGCCATTGTACTTGTCGCGGGTGCCTGCGCCTAGTGTAAGGTTGCCGTTTATACCCAGGCGGCCATCTTTTTTGGTAACAATGTTAATGATACCAGTAGTGCCCGAAGCATCATACTTGGCTGATGGGTTGGAGATCACTTCTACATTTTCGATGCTGGAAGCCGGTAAGCTTTGTAGCGCAGAAGTTACATCGGACCCCAACAGGGTAGCGGGTTTGCCATCAATAAGAATAGTTACACCGCTTTTGCCGCGCAGGCTCACATTACCATCCACATCTACCGAAACGGAAGGTACGTTCTGCAATACATCGGTAGCGTTGCCGCCGGCACTAGTTATGTTCTGTTCAACGTTAAAAACCTTTTTGTCTACTTTCAGTTCCATGGCGGCTTTTTCGCCAACTATGCTCACTGTTTTAAGGGTAGTTTCACTGGCGGCAATTTTTATGTTGCCCATATTTTTATTGGGCGTATCGGCTGTAACTGCTACGGTAATGTATTTGGTGGTTACACCTATAGACTCTATCCGTAAACGGAAAGTGCCTGTGCTTACCGGCGTTATGCGGAAGGTTCCATCGTCTTTGGTGAGATCGCCGTTTACAACGGCGGAATCGAGGCGTAACAGGGTAACGGTTGCATAAGAGATGGGTTGATTTTTATCATCGGTCAATTTGCCAGATATGCTACCCAGTTTGGCCTCGCTGGTGCCACCCGAACCTGGGCCACCCGCCTGGGCAAAAATGTAAGAATTGGCTATGCAGGAAAGCAGCACCAAGAATAATAAACTTATTGAAGATTTCACAGAAAAATGTTAAGGCGCAAAAATCTGTTAAATATGCGAAAATTTAATTTTTATGGTAATAAAGTATTGTTAATAGAGCGGCTTAAAAACCGAACATGAATTAAATTAAAGGCAGGGGAACCCATTTGTCTTTTTGTTTGATGAGTATTTTATGGTCGCGTATCCAGAATTGATTGGGATATATGGGATTACTTACGCTTATTATTTTTTTGCCGTTTATTTGTGCTGCCTCAAATGCAGGCAGGCTGGTTAATTCGGCACATATTTTCTGAAACAGTTGTTGTGCCTGTGTTCTGTCAATAATGAATACCTTCAGGGCTCGTTCATCTTCGGCCTCTGATGCCGAAATGCCCTCGTATGAGAATGCACAAACCTTCCCCTGCTCGTCCACTATCATATTGTACAACTCCAGCGTGTAGTTGCCATTGGGCAATTTGCTCAGTTCGCTCCTCAGTTTATTTAAAAGATATTCCTCAACGGTATGTTCTTGTTTAAATACGGGCAATTCGTCATAAATGGTCTTCCCATTCATTTTAACCGGTCTTCCCTTGGTTTTAATTATCTTTTTTACCTCTATGTCGCTACCCGGTTCTGCCGACTCAATAGTATCTATCGTCCCTTTTGAATAAGTGAACTTATCATCATAAAGGTTCACGACGCCATAGGCATTTACGGCATACTTTTTTGCACCCTTTTTCTGTGCGAAACAGGGTGCAAAAAGTAGCGTTAGCAGTACAATCAAAGCTAATGGTGCAGTTGCCCTCACCTGCTTTATAAGCATCACAATCGGTTTTTATTGTAATGATACAAAAGTTTTACAAAGTGTAACAACCGCATTAAGGGAGATGAAAACTAATTACAGTGCCTTCCAGGTATCTTTTATCTTCAGGTATACTTTATGGTTGTCCACTTTAAGTTTGTTGCGGTAGGTTGAGCCATTGGCTTCACCCACCACTTTTGTACCCTTATGTTCAGCTGGTTTCCATAGTGGCATATTGGCCATGGTGTTGCAGGCATTTTCGAAAATAGCCTTTTCAATTTTCGGGTCTATATTTATGCCAGCCGCGCCGCGTTCGCCATCTTCAGTTTTTGTGCCGGTTACAGGTTCGTAAGAAAAGGCCCATGTTTTGCCTTTTTCATCAACCATAATATTGAAGATGTTTACGGTATAAAAGCCATTTTCAAGTTTGGCGAGGTTGGCCTTCATTTTAGTGAAAATATATTCCTGCGGCGTGCCGTTGCCTTTAAAGCTGGCTGCGTCAGCGTAGTCATTATCAACTATAAAATCTTTCCCGTTCAGCTTTACAGGCTTGGGGTCCATCTTTATAATGCGCTTTATAATTTCTTTGGTTGCAGGGTCTTCCATTTCAATGGTATCAGTTTTACCTTTGTCATAGTCAATTTTGGCACCGAGATTTACCATACCGTATTTGTCAGGCATATAGGTTTTCGTGGCGGTCTTCTGGCTATAGCCGGTAATGCCTGCAAGCAGCAGTGGCGCAACAAGTAGTGTCTTTAATAGTTTTGGGGTAGCACTGGTAATTGGTTTCATAAGTTTAGATTTTTAATGTAATTATACGAATTATTACAATGCCAGCCACTTCTTGTTTTTGAAAAAGTAGACTTTATGCTTCTGAACTTTAAACTGGTAGATAGCTGATGGATCAAACAGTTCAGAAATGCTCACTACTGGTTTACCTCCCACCTTGGCCGGTGTCCATTTCGGGAAATTAGCGAGTTCGTTGCAGATACTATTGAATAGTTTTTCCTCTAGCTTTTTATCTATTTTAAGCGACTTCTTCATGTTGCTGTCATTTTTCATGGGGTCGCCCTTGTATGAAAACATGGGGTAATAATTGAAAGATACCGTTTTGCCCGTTTCATCTACTATTACATGCCTTACGTTAAACACGTAGAATCCATCTTCTAATAAAGCAGCATCCTTTTTTATTTTACGCAGCAGGTATTCACCCGGCCAACTCTTGCTTTTAAAGATGGGATATTCCCCGTAGATGACCTTCCCGTCCAGTTTTTCAGGAAAAGAATCTCTTGCAACTATTTTCTTGACCATGGTGCCATCCACGTCTTCTATTTCAATGGTATCGAAGCCGGGAGCTGAGAATTGAAGGGTATGGTTGCCTAATTGCACGAAATTATACTCATCAGATCTGTGTATTTTGATCGTAGCTTGCTGCGCGAAACTACTAATGCTTTGTAGCAGCGCAATGGTAATAAGTAGCGCACTGAAAAGCTTCAAACTAAGGGTGTTGCTTGATTTCATAAATACCTGATTGTAACTGTAATAATATAAATTATTACAATGCTATCCAAGTGTCTTGCTCTTTAAAATACACTCTGTGGTTTTGCACTTTGAGTGTTGGCTTACCCCAATAGTCGCCAAACATATTATTACTGCTAACTACTTTTTTATTCTTTACCGTAGGCGGCAGCCAGGTAGGGAAATGCGATAGTTCGTTGCAGATGCTGTTGAATATCTTTTGCTCAGTTGCTTTATCTACAACAATGTTGTCTCTTTTGGCTTGCGATAGACTGGAGTTTTCGTTTTTATCGCCCAAAATATTTTGATAGGTGAATGCAGCTGTTTTGCCTTTTTCATCCACTATTACATTACCTATACCCAGGTTGTAATAGCCATCTTCAAGCGCGCTTAACTCTTTTTTTATTTTGCTGAAAAGATAAGGTGCGGGAGAGCGGTTGTCTTTAAACACAGGGCGGGCATCTTCTATTGCCTTGCCATCCATTTTTATTACGTATGGGTCCATTTTCACCACTTTTTTTATCAAGGTTCCGTTCTCTTCTTCTACCTCAATGGTGTCTGGCTTGGCAGTGTAGTATTCAAATTTACTGTTAGTCAATTTTACAAGGCCGTATTCGTCAGCCTTAAACGTTTTGGCAATTACGCGCTGCGAAAAGCAGATAACCGAAGTAAGCACCAGCGGAATAAATACAAGCATCTTTAATTGTGCGATGGCGCCTGATTTGCGTGTAAGCATAATGATTCTTTTTTTTATGGGTGAACGGTTGAAAGAATGTGTTAAAGCAGGTGCACTTTGAAGCAGCGCCTGCTCAATGAGAAACCTGCCGTAATGTTGCGGACTGATGCCTGATTCCCGGTCAGCCTGGTATTCATGTACGGTAAGCAACCGGTTGTTGTATAAGTAAACAAGCGGGTGAAACCAAAAGACCAGCCGGGCAGCCTGCATCATCAATACATCGGCAAAATGCAATAATGTAGCATGGCGGCGTTCGTGCGCAATAACGGTTTGCCATTCCGTATCGTTATATTTTTCGCGGTTTTCTACAAATACGGTTTTGCGGAAGGAGAAGGGTGTATGCCTTATTCCTGTCTCCATAATGGTGAGTCCGGCTTCGTAAGTCCGGGTACTCTTACGGTACATTTTTACCAGCTTTATCACATCATTGCCAAGTACTGCCAGCGCAACTGTAAAGCCAATATTATATACCAGCCACCACCAGTTAATATAATCGCCAAGGGAAGACGCTGACGCAGTGTCAACTATAGTTTGCCTTGTGGCACTAATACGCTGAACAGGCAAGCCACCAGGTAAATTATGGAGCGATACAGCGGTGTCCCAAAGATCAAGCGGCAGCACAATGCCTGATACAAACGTACAAAGCAGGTATAACCTGTTGTAGTTGTGGTATGTTTCCCTGCGCAGAAAAACATCGAACACTACAAGGCTTATCAGCCATATAGCTGTGGCATTCAAAAGGTATTGCAGCATGGCATTCCAATATTAATAAAGTGAAATAACGGACTTGTTCGGCATTAAAGTTCCACCCAGGCCTCTTTGGTAGCACAGTACAATTTGTGGTTTTGTACTTTTACTGAGTATGCACACCAGTCGCCAAACAGACTGTTAACACTAACTACTTTTTTGTTGTTGATAACGGTGGGTGCCAACTTAGGCAGGCCAGCAAGTTCTGCACACATCTTATTGAATATTTTTTCTTCTACCTGCGCGTTCACCTGCAGGAAGGGGCGTTCTTCAATAGGGCTGCTGTTGGGCACTGTTTTCAGGCCTAGTATACGCTCGTAAGTAAACGCGCATATCTGGCCGTTAACGTCCACTATCAGGTCTTTAATGCCCAGGTAGTAATAGCCGTCTTCAAGGGCCAGCAACTCGTTCTTTATTTTCTTGTACATGGCCGGCATTACCCAGTCATTGGGCTTGCTCCAGTAATTTTCCCGCTGTATGGTTTGGCCGTTCATCTTTATCATGTGTGGTACGCTGCTTATTTTCCGGGTAGATGCTTCTTTGGTAAAATGATCTTGCCATGCGGCGGTACTACCTCCTGCGGCTACATCATCAAATTTAGTGGCGCTATATTCTGGTCTGTTTTCTCCGAATATTATGGTGCCATATTGGTTAGGCTGGTACGTTTTCTTCCCGGCGTTCTGAGAAAAGCAAAGAAAGGATACCAGTACCAGGGGTATAAAAACAAGGGTTTTGAATTTTGCTATAGTGGTCGATCTGTTGGTAAGCATAAGTATCCGGTTTTTTATAGGTGAACGATTTAAAGAATGGGTAATAGTGGGTGCTGCATTTAGTATAGCTTGTTCTATCAGGAAGCGGCCATACTGCAATGGCTCGATTGTTGCAACCTGGTCAGCCTGGTATTCATGCACCGTCAGCAGCCGTTTATTGTAAGCATATACCAGCGGGTGAAACCAGAACACGATGCGTGCCAGTTGCATAATGCATACATCAATTACGTGCAGCAGGCTAGCATGCCGTAATTCGTGTGCCATAACGGTCTGCCATTCTGTAACGGTGTAGTTACCTCTGTTGCCTACAAATACCCGGTTTAAAAAAGAGAAAGGTGTGTGCGTACTTCCGGTCTCTATAATAGTGTATCCGTTTTCGATGGTCTTTACACCCTTCCGGTAAAATTTTACCAGTTTGAAGCTATCCATAATAAGAGTTACAAAAGCAACGGCAACACCTGCAACATAGCCTGCCAGCCACCAGTTTATGTGCGTTTCCGAAGCATGCGAAGCAGCCGTAGCAACAATGTTGGCAACTGTTTGTTGGGTAACGGCTACCCGATCGACCGGCAGCGCAACTATGGCCCTGCCCATTTCGTAGGTGCTGCTGCCCCACGTAATAAGTGGAAAAACCAGTCCCAGAATAAATGTAAACAGCAGGTATAATCTGTTATAGGAATGGTAGCTTTCCCGGCGCAGAAAAACATCGAATAGCACAAGGCTAATGAGCCAGATGGCTGAGGCGTTTAAAATATATTGCAGCATGTTTGGTATGTTTTAATTGGCGATGGTACTATACATATATGCACGGTTTATTTTACTTCCACCCAAGTGTCCGTTCCGGTCAGTTCATATAACCTATGCTGTTCCACTTTAAAGTTATTCCAGAAATTAGGGCATTGGTAAGTTGCAGTTACCTTTTTGCCGTCTTTTGTGGCCGGGGTAAATTTTGGTGCATCGTGCATTAGCTGATTTACTTTTTTATGTATCGCATCCTGACTTTCCGGTGGTATTGCGCCAAGGTATTTTTCGCCGGTATTCCTGTATAGCTGAGCTGTAGTGCCAGCCTTAGGGCCGCTGGTAATAGTTACGGTTATTTCTGGGTCGGGTTTGCCTAACACCTCTACGTTCGCTGGATTAATGTTAATTACTTCTTCTCCTGTCCGGCTTCTTTTTACATCGCCATAAGTAAAATAGGCAACATCTCCTTTTTCGTCAATCAGAATGTTGGAAATGTCAATGATGTACATGCCGTCTTCCAGCGAAGAAAGTTCTTCCTTAGTGTTTTTGATAATGTAGTTTCTCACGTTGCCTTCGCTGCCTTTAAACTCAGGTCCTTTATCAACATTTTGAGGTATGTTTTCGCCGTTTATTTTTATAGGTTTGGGTGCTTTAAGTATTACCTGCTGTATAGCGAAATTATTGCCCACGTCTTCCTTTTTCATGGTGTCGGCAAGTGGCTTGGAAAGCTCAATGGTATTACCTCTGTAGGTTACCTTATTGCCCTTTTTTCCGGCTTCTTTCGAAATGCTGTTTTTGGTGAAGCAGACTACACATACCATTGCCAATGGTACAAATACCAACATCTTGGTTCTTGCGGCTCTGTTTGATTTTCTGTTAAGCATGAGTATACGTTTTTTTATGGGTGAACGATTTAAAGAATGCGTAATGATGGGTGCGGTTTGCAGCATGGCCTGTTCCACCAGGAAGGTGCCATATACCTGTGGTTTTTCCACCGAAGCGTTATCGGCCTGGTACTCGTGCACCAGTAACATGCGGTTGTTATAGATATAGACCAGTGGATGGAACCAGAGTAATATTTTGCCAGTTTGCAGCAGTAGCAGATCGGCGAAATGAAATAGTGTTGAGTGTCTTTTTTCGTGCACCAGTATCATGTTCCACTCTGTAGCGCTGTATTGCTCTCTGCTGCTAACAAATAGTATACTAAGCATGGAAAACGGCGCATGGTCTTTACCTGTGCATACAACAGTCCAGCCTTCGGTTTGCGTTTTTGTGCCGTTGCGGTAGTACCTCGCCACTTTAATAATGTCTAGTAATAGCGTGGTAAGTACTACTAATACCCCCAGCATATATATGGTCATTAACCACTGCTCGGTGCTTATAGATTTAGTTACAGGCGCGGAAGCGGTTACTATTGTCTGTTTCACCTTTATTACCTGCTGCAGCGGTTGGCTGAAGCGTTCACCATACAACGTTTCCACCTTATTGAACTGTAGTAAAGGAAGTACGGCGCCCAGCAGAAATGTAAACAACAGGTAAAACCTGTTATAGCTGTGGTAGCTTTCCCTGCGCAAAAAAACATCGAAAAGTACAAGGCTTATGAGCCAGATGGCTGAGGCGTTCAAAAGGTGTTGTAACATCGCTTATTTCTTTTTGGGGTTATCCAATGTTTTCATCAAATCATTCAGTTCCTTTAAGTTGATGTCTTCGCTTTGTACCAAGAAGCTTACCAGTTTGCGCGGCGACCCGCCAAAGTATTTTTCCATAAGGCTGGTAACACCGTGCTGTGCATAGGCTTCTTTAGTAATTACCGGAAAGTATTCGTAAGTTTTTCCATAAGCTTTATGGTCAACGAATCCCTTTTTCTCCAATATTCTCACTACCGATGAAATAGTGCTGTGCGGCATATCGGGGTCGCCAAGTTTTTCAATAATGTCTTTAACAAGGCAACGGTCTAATTGCCATATTATCTGCATTACTTCTTCCTCTGCTTTTGTAAGGGTTTGTAATTGTTTATTGCGCTCCATAACGTAAATGTACGTTATAAAACTGAAAAACCAAATTTTGTTATAAAAATATTATTTAGCAGTGGTGTAAAAGCTAAACAGAGCAAAGTGCAGCTAAAATGCGTATATTCATTTTGCCGGGTTGAATTTTGCTGGCAATAATTATGATGCGCTGTAGTAATAAAAGGTATATAGCTTTGCTAATCATCTTGTTATGTGCCAATATCGTATGGGCGCAAAAGCAGGGAATGGAGCGCATTGATTCGCTTAAAGAGGCTATTGGCCAATGTCCTGACGACTCTTCTAAAGTTATTTTACTGAACAGCGTTTCGTATGCGCTGTACGCTATTGACCCTGATGAAGGTATAAAATATGCCAACCAGGGCTTAATACTGGCAAGAAAAATTAAGTGGATGCCCGGTGAAGCAATGTCTGACAATAACCTGGGTATTAATTGCAAGGCAAAGTCGGACTACCCCACGGCGCTGCGCTATTACATGGATGCATTGGGAATAAATGAAAATCTGAAAAATTTGAAAGGGGTAGCGGGTAACCTCGCCAACATTGGCACCATTTATCAAAACCGCAACGATATACCCAAGGCAAAAGAGAACCTGGAGAAGGCGTTGGATATTAACCGGCGCATCCATTACAATAAGGGTATAGCCAATAATCTGGAAAACCTGAGCAACCTGTTGGAACAAGAGAATAATTTCACGCAGGCTTTGCAATATTTGCAGCAGGCATTGGCAATAAATACCGAACTCGGTAATAAGAACGACATTGCTACTTCGCTGGCTAACATAGGTGCCGATTATGCTTCGCTGAACGACTTTGGCCAGGCGCTGGCCTATGAGTTCAAAGCTTTAAGGGTATTTACAGAGACAGACAATAAAAGTGGCCGCGCGCTTACACTGGGCAACATAGGCGAAAACTACTACGCCATTGCACGCAGGCCCGATGGTGTTGTAAAACCCGATAGCCTGATATCGGCTGACCGGAGGGAAGACCTTCGCATAGCCATTACTTACCTCAATAATTCCATAGAAGCGAGCCGCGAGATAGGCTTTTTAAAGGGGGTAATGAAATTCAGCAAAACATTATCGCGGGCGTACTCACTATCGTCAGATGGTAAGCGCGTTATGGGTAATTATAAAGATGCGCTGGATGAGTCTAAACGTGCGCTGGCGGCCTTTCAGCAATACGTAAACGTGCATGATTCCGTGTTTTCGAGCGATAACAGCAAGCTGATAAAAACATTGGAAAACAAGCACGACAAAGAAGTGAAAGACAATGAAATATTACGCACCAGGCGCGATGCGGAAGTGAAGCAACAGAATATGTACCTTTTTATGGGGGGCATGGTAATACTGCTCGGTATGCTCATGTTTCTGGTTAAAGAGCGTAAAAAATCGGAGGCATTGCTGTTGAATATTTTGCCGAAGCAGATTGCTGCCCGCTTAAAAATGAAGGAGCACCCTATAGCAGACCACTACAAAAATGTAACCATCATGTTCATTGATATGGCAGGCTTTACTGAGTTTGCCGAAGCAAGGCACCCGAGAGATACCGTAAAGGTGCTCAATGATGTTTTTACGCATTTTGACATGCTGGCTGAAAAGCACGGCCTGGAAAAAATTAAGACCATTGGCGATTGTTACATGGCTGTTTCAGGTGTGCCGCTGGTAAACGAGCTGCATGCACTCGCTGCTGTTGAAATGGCCCGCGAGGTAAAAGATACCATGAAGGGCTACAAGTCGAAAGACGGAACGGAGATGCATTTCAGGATAGGGCTGGACTGCGGCCCGGTGGTAGCTGGTGTTATTGGCAAAAAGAAGTTTATTTACGACCTGTGGGGCGATGCCGTGAATACCGCCAGCCGCATGGAAATGACCGGTGTAGCAGGCGAAATACATTGCACCGATAATTTTAAAATTGAAATTGAGCAAAAAAACAGCCAGCAAAAATTATCTGTTACATTTGTGAGCCGGGGCATGGTTGAAGTGAAGAGTAAGGGGCAAATGCAAACCTGGTTAATTTCATAACATGCGGTTAATTTTAGGCTATATAGCTATTTTCGGTATTTACTTCCTGGTAAAAGGCGTTATGTTCATGCCATTGAAAGTGGTGCCCGGTGTTGTGCAGGAAATTGCGACAAAAGAAGAGGTGCTGAACACACCCAAGGGGCAGGTATCTACCACCATCACTTACCCCATTATCACTTTCCGCGAGGGGGCGCAAGCGGGTAGCACAGGTGCGCAGCATACGCTGGAACAGGAGGAAGTAATGTCGTTCAGCAACTATGTAAAGGGTACGCCGGTGCAGGTGGCCTATGAGCCGGGCAATACCGCTAAGGCGAAAATTTATTCGGTAGCAGAATATTGGTTTCCCGTAAGTATAATGCTTATGCTTGCTTTTGTTTGCCTGGGCTGGACTGCAGCATTCGTTTTTGTGGGCAGGTTCTTGAAGCAGGGTAGATAGGCGCGCGTTTCCTGTAGCCGTAGTGCATGCTTTCTGCATAGTGCCAATTATCTTTGCAGTATGCAGCTTTCGTTGAAACTAGAGATTCCACCGCTTAAACAGCCAATTACTTATCAGGATAAAATACTGCTTACCGGCTCTTGCTTTACAGAACATATATCCGACAGGCTGCAGCAGTACAAGTTCAGTGTGGTATCTAATCCTAATGGTATTTTATTTAACCCCATTAGCGTTGCCGATAGCCTGAATAGCTATATAGAAGGCCGCCAGTATGGGCATACCGACCTATTTTACCTGAATGAATTATGGAACAGTTGGGACCACCACACGCGTTTTTCCGATGTCGATGCATCTGCTGCTCTCGACCGGATCAATGCCTCGCAAAGCCAGGCCTCTGCAACAATACAAGACGCCAGATGGGTAATTATTACACTCGGTTCTGCTTTTCAATACTATTTGAAGGAAAATGGCAAGCATGTTGCCAATAATCACAGGGCCCCCTCGCAGTGGTTTGAAAAAAGGCTGCTTCCCATTGAAGACATTACCCATGCTTTGAGCAATACGCTCCACAAACTACAGGCAATTAACCCCGGTGCACAGGTACTTTTTACTATAAGCCCCGTGCGGCATATACGCGATGGTGTTATTGAAAATAACCGCAGCAAGGCCCGGCTCATTGAAGCGGTGCACCAGCTTTGCGGCAATTTTCCTCAGGCGCATTATTTCCCGGCTTACGAATTTCTTATAGATATTTTACGAGATTATCGGTTTTACGATATTGATTTCGTTCACCCCAATTTCCTGGCAACAAGTTATGTATGGGAGCAATTTTCGCAAGCATGCATCCACCCCGCCAATTACAAAACCATGGAAGAAGTATATGAAATAGTTACCGCCTACCGCCACAGGCCACGCTTTCCGCAAACAGAAGCACATAAAAAATTCATGAAAAACTATGCTGAAAAAGCGCAGGAAATGATGAAAACCCACCCCCAACTTGATTTAAATACGGAGCTCCGCTACTTTCTTAATTTGTGAAGCCAAATATATGTTAATGAAAAGTAGTTCATTGTTTTGTGTGAATTTGTATTATATTTGTGCTTTATAATTGTAAATATTTTTATACCAAAATCATTTGGTTGGTACCTTAATTTTTCGGAATTTGTACCTTGATTTATAATTATTCGCTTTGAACCAAGTATTAACAGAAGTAGAAAACTCATTGAGTGTAAAAGATATGAATAATTCCGCCCGTTTTATTGTTATTGACGATGATCCGCTGAACAACACCATTTGTCGGCTAACTATCAAAAAGGCATTGGGAACAGTGGAAGTAATCACTTTTACCGATCCCCAACAAGGTCTCCAGTACATTGACGAACAGTATTCAAACCCTGCTATCGATGAGGCTGAAACCGTGCTGTTCCTTGATATTAACATGCCTATCATGAACGGCTGGGAGTTTCTGGAAAAATACGAATGCCTGAATAACTCTGTGAAAAGTGCGATAAAGGTTTACATACTTTCTTCATCTGTAGATGACAGGGATATTGAAAAAGCACATTCCAATAAAAACATAGTTAACTACCTCGCAAAACCAATTACTAAGGAAACAATACTGGTACTTACCAATCCTAAATAAGGCTGTTTACCGGGTTAAACCATTTGAGAAAGCATTTACTGTTTACAGTAGATGCTTTCTCGTTTTATACTGGGTGGATTTAAATTTTGGAAGTATCCTTATTTTAAATCACTACTGTCCGATTAAAATATTATTTGTAAAAGTAAGTAACACCTGCGCCGCCGTCCCGGCGCAGACATTAGAGTAACAAGCTTCAGCAAAACACGCCGCAGGGCTCCTTTTGCCCGCGGCAGCGATAGGCAAAAGTGCCGCTTTTTTTGGGTCTTTTTTTGCGGCAGCACAAAAAAAGAACATGGAGACGCGATGACAACAACCAGTAAAGAGGCCGGACAAAAGCAGGGTAGAATATAATAAAAATCCGATGTAATGCTTGCTGGCACTACATTTCAGTCGATAATTATTTTTTTGCCGGACAACAGTGATTTTAAATAATACTTGCGCTACTGCGCAGACATTGACTTCTCTCTACATTTATGGAGAGGCTTGGGTGAGGATTTTATTCAAGTAGTGCGAAGATTTTAGATGCACCCTTTTATACTTCAGCCAACCGTAAAAATTTGTGGTTTTACAAGTGCTGGCGAAGTGCCTTTTCTGCTATATATCTTTTTCCCTTTCTAAAAGCAATAAATCATTAATTTCGGCACAGAAAATGCTATACTACAACAGCATAGCGGTTATGATGTAATAGCCGGCAAACAACTATCTAAGATTATATGGCGCAGAACATACTTGTTATAGACGATGAAAGGGCTATACGCAAAGCATTAAGCGAGATACTCACCTTTGAAGGCTTTGTTGTTGATGAAGCAGCGGATGGCGAAGAGGGCGTGAAAAAGATAAAGGACAATAATTATGACTGCATATTGTGCGATATTAAAATGCCTAAAAAAGACGGTATTGAAGTACTGCAATTTGCCAGGAGTGAAAAACCAGATACCCCGTTCATAGTTATATCCGGCCATGGCAATCTTGAAACAGCAGTGGATGCCGTAAGAAAAGGTGCGTTCGATTACATATCAAAACCACCCGACCTTAACCGCCTGCTGATAACATTGCGCAATGCAATGGATAAAAAATCGCTGGTGGTGGAAACCAAGCAACTGCGCAAGCGCATAGCAAAAGGCGGCGAGATGATTGGCGAGAGTGAAGGCATGGCTCGCATTAAGGAAACGATTGACAAAGTAGCGCCTACCGATGCCCGTGTGTTGATTACCGGAGAGAACGGTGTGGGCAAAGAACTGGTGGCTAGACGCATACATGAACTTAGCGCCCGTGCCAACGGGCCAATGATAGAAGTAAATTGCGCCGCAATTCCTTCGGAGCTTATAGAAAGTGAATTGTTCGGTCATGAAAAGGGCTCTTTTACATCGGCCATTAAACAACGGCTGGGTAAATTTGAGCAGGCCAGCGGTGGCACTTTGTTCCTCGATGAAATAGGCGACATGAGCCACGATGCGCAGGCTAAAATGCTGCGCGCATTGCAGGAAGGTAAGATAACCCGAGTAGGTGGTGAAAAGGAAATAAAAGTGGATGTAAGGGTTATTGCTGCCACCAATAAAAATCTGCTTGAAGAAGTTGAAGCCAAAAAATTCAGGCTGGACTTATACCACAGGCTCAGCGTTATACTTATACAGGTGCCATCTCTCAACAACCGCAGGGATGATATTCCGCTGTTGATACAACACTTCTTAAAAGAGCTCTCAGAAGACTACAAGCAGCCAGAAAAAGAAATAGAACAGGACGCTATAAATGCCTTGCAAGACTATAACTGGACCGGTAACATACGTGAACTTCGAAACGTAGTAGAACGCCTCATTATTTTATCTGATAAGGCCATCACCCGTAAAGATGTGGAGACATATATCGTGATGCGATAAATGATTTGGCCCACTAAAAATTATATACTTCCCCTTTGCTGGCCCAGTGCTGCAAGGGGAATTTTTGTTTTGAGGAAACTATTATCAACACTGACCTGCGCCTGTAAAAATTGGCGGGTTTCTAACTACCACCCCAACCTTAATCAATAACTACTTTCGTAGTATGGATATTGCCGTCTCCAATTACTTTAACTACATAGTTGCCTGCTGCAACATTGGTGAGATTGAAGGAAACGATTTGGGCATTACTGCGCTCCATTATGCGCGTTTCAATAACACGACCGGCAATATCCATTACACTTACACTGGTGGGGTTTTTATATTCCGGCAACTGCACATTAAATGCGCCGTGCGAAGGATTGGGATAAACTGTTAGCCCGCTGCCCGCTGCATCAGTCATGACTTTTACTTTTGCAGGCACATTTATCTGCCTGATAATGTTGTGCGCGAATTCCGCTATTAAAAGCCTGCCAGTAGGGTCAACAACAATGCTGGTAGGGTTGGTTAACTGTGCCGTTGTTGCAGGGCCATTATCGCCACTAAAACCCTTAACACCATTACCGGCAACGGTGCTTATAATGCCGTCTTTATCTACTTTGCGAATAACATGGTTGTGGTTATCGGCAATGTATAAGGTGCCATCGTCTTCCACTGCAATACCTACGGGGAAGTAGATGCCTGCATTGGTGGCAGCGCCGCCATCGCCGGTATATTTTTGCGTTTGGTTGCCGGCAACCGTACTGATGTTACCTGCCGCATCTACTTTGCGTATTACTGAGTTCCAGGTATCGCTAATGTAAACATTGCCTGCGCCATCGCACGCTACATACCTTATGTTCTTGAATTTTGCATTGGTCGCAAGGCCGCCATCGCCGGAATAACCAGCTGAAAAACTACCGGCAAAAGTAGTGATGATGCCTGCCGTATTTATTTTACGGACTGCCGTGTTGGAATTGTCAGCGATATAGATGTTACCTGTTTTATCAATTGCCAGCCCCAGCGGATGATCGAGCAACGCAGCTGTTGCCGGGCCTTTATCACCGCTATAGCCTGGTTTGCCTTTGCCTGCAATGGTGGTGATGATGCCAGCGGCAGTTACTTTGCGTATGGCATGGTTGTCCTTGTCTGAAATGTATACGTTGCCCGCAGCATCAACGGCCACGCCCCATGGGCCGTGTAATTGCGCCGCAGTGGCCTTGTAACCATCGCCGCTATACCCTTCAGTACCATTACCGGCAATAGTGGTAATAACGCCATCTGCATTAACCTTACGAACCACATTATTCTGAAAGTCGGTTATGTAAACATTGCCTGCTCTATCAAGCGCAATTGATGATGGTTTGTTTAATTGGGCTGCATTTGCTTGCCCGCCGTCGCCATTATAACCCGCGCCTTTAGCCATATTGCCCGCAAAAGTGCTTATGGTCTGCGCATTGGTCACCAATGGGCTTAAAGCAATAGCCATAAAAAACAGCTTGTGTTTCATCATTTTCATACACCGTAAATTGAAAAACAGATAACTAAAGTTAGTTAAAAAGGCGAGGATAGGAGGAGAACTGCCATGTTTTTAACGGGAAAAATTAGTATTTATTGCCCACACTACACTAATATTCCATCACAACTATAGGGGGCTACCCCTTTCCCTGCAATCCGGAATGGAGTGCAATAATTATAAAAAGAGGTTATAAAATGTGCAAAACGCTTTTGAGGGCGACATAAGTCACAACGCCACCTTAATGACACTACCCTAAACCGGATCCACATCAAAAATAAGTTGCACCGCTGCGTGCTGGCGTATAGCCAGGGTATGTTGCTTTTGCGCTTTAAGCCAGGTTTTTATAAAGTCGAGTATCTTATTGTCTCGCGGGCATTTGAGCCATATCTCCTGTATGTATTGGTTGCGTATGCGCGATACCAGTGCGGGTGCAGGCCCTTGCATTACTATATTCACAGCCTGGTCGTTTAATTTCGATGTAGAAAATACCGAAATCGCAGCGGCCATGTGATTGGCTGCGGCCAGCACTTTAGCCTCATTTTCATGTTTGAAAATGATCTTTATTAAACGGCTGTAGGGTGGGTAAGCAAAATGTTCGCGGTACTTTATCTCGTTACGGTAAAAGGTAGCTACATCATGGTCTTTCACCCATTGCAAAACGGGGTGCTGGGTATTGTATGCCTGTATAATTACCTTGCCTTCGCCATCGGCCCTGCCTGCCCTGCCGCTTACCTGCTCCATCAGTTGGAATGCCCGTTCATTCACCCTGAAATCGGGAAAGCTAAGCAGGCTGTCGGCACTCAGCACACCCACCAGCGAAACTGAAGCAAAGTCGAGCCCCTTAACTACCATTTGGGTGCCTACCAATATGTCTATCTTGTTTTTGTCCAGCAGTTCCAGCAGGGTAGCCATACTGTTCTTGCCGCGCATGCTGTCCACATCCATACGGGCTATTCTCGCCGTTGGGAAGAGTAGTTGTGCTTCTTCTTCTATCTTTTCGGTGCCATAGCTTTTGCTTACCAGGCTGGTGCCACCGCATTGCGGGCATGCACTGGGCACCTGGGCTTTGAGCCCGCAATAGTGGCAATGCATTTTATCGGTGCTCTTGTGGTAGGTAAGCGAAACTGCACAGTTCTTACATTGTGGCACCCAACCGCATGTAAGGCATATCTGGAAGGGGGCATAGCCGCGCCTGTTCTGGAATAGAATTGTTTGTTTGTGGTTGCCCATGGCCTCAGCAATAGCCAGCGCCAGTTCAGGCGTTATCATTTTATTGCCCTGCTTCTTAACCGTATCCAGAGATTTGCTGTTCACCACTTCAATAGCGGGCATTTTAACGCCCAGATAGCGGTGTTTGAGCGGGGCATAACCGTATTTGTTTTGCTGCACATTATACAGGCTTTCCAGCGAAGGCGTGGCAGAGCCCAGTATTACCTTGGCCTCAAAAAGCGAGGCCAGATAAATAGCCGCATCGCGCGCATGAAAGCGGGGTGCGGGGTCTTTTTGTTTGTAAGAGCCATCGTGCTCCTCATCAACAATAATAACGCCCAGGTTATTAAAAGGCAGCCACAATGCCGATCGTGGCCCCACCACTATTTTATACTCGCCTTTACGCACTTTTTCCCATATCTCCACCCGTTCGTTATTACTGAAGTGCGAATGGTATACACCCAGGCTATCGCCAAAATAGGCGAGCAACCTGCCCACCAGTTGTGTAGTGAGCGCAATTTCCGGCAGCAGGAACAATGCCTGTTTACCTTCAGCCAGGTACTCATTTATTTTACGAATGTACAGGAGCGTTTTGCCACTGCCGGTAACCCCGTGTAATAGCGTCACCGCTTTTTCCTGCAAGCCCTTGTTCAGTTCGTCATAGGCTTCCTGCTGGGGTGGTGTAAATACCACTTCCTTTTCGCTTTGTTTCAGGCGGGCGGGTATGCGGTCTACATCTTTTTCCTCTATTACAAATACGCCCTTATCAACCAAAGCCTTTACTTGCGCGCTGCTTGCCCCGGTCCGTTCTATAAGGTCGGTTTGCTTTACAATGCCGCGTTTCATAGATAGTTCGGTGTGTGCCATCAGCAGCTCCAGTTGTTTGGGTGCGCGTTGCAGTTGGTCGAACAAGGCTATGAGTGCCGGTTCTTCGTGGTAGGTGTCTGCCAGTAATACCAGTTTTTCTTTGCGGGTGCGGTAGGTTGGTTCCAGCGAATCCACAATACAAATGGCTTCCTGTTCCAGCAGTTCGTTCAGCACACTTGCAAAGTAGCGCACCCCAACCAGGTTGCGCATTTCTGAAATAGTAATCTCTTTCTTTAAAATCAGGGCGTCGACTATCATATTGGCCGGGCCGCTCCATTTATACACCGTATGTTCGTCAGCTATCCATTGCAGCCGCGTTTCGCCCATCAGCTTGAGGTGGGCGGGTAGGGCAGCCTGCATCACTTCGCCGGGTGCGGCAATATAGTATGCACATATCCAGCGCCAGAAACGGAGTTGCTGGTCGTTAACTATCGGCACATCGTCAATAATGCTTTTGATGGGTTTTACCTGGTAGGCTTCGGGTTTAAAATTGTGCAACCGTTCCACAATACCCGAATACTGCTTGTTTTTGCCCAGGGTTACTTCCACCCTCATGCCGGGCATGATATGGTCCTGCATCTGTACCGGAACACCGTAGGTGAGCAGTTGAGGCAGGTTAAGTGGGAGTATGACATCGGCAAACATTGCCGCAAGTTAATTAATAGTATATTTAAGGGCGTTTTTTGTTTTCTTAATTATGTATAGATATTTAGTTGTGCTGCTTGCTGCATTAGGTATACCGGCAATTCAATATGCCAAAGTCTTCCCGAAAGAGGGGGCGGTTTTAAATTATACTTGGGTAGGTTTTTCGGCAGATGCTCTCAACGGCGGCAGTAATGTAAAGTTTGAAGTTGCCATTGGGTACTATAACAGCCCCGATTCCTTTAACAGGAATATTATGGTAACCGCCAATAGTAAAAATGGCATGCAGGCGCTGCGTTTGCCTGCATTTGGCAGTCAATATACGTGGCGGGTATTGCTCACCAACCCACAAGGCGGTTTGCAGGCAGGCAGCCTGATGCATTTCAGCACTGGCTTCATACCAATGGTGGATACGAACCATGTGCGGTTACATGTAACAACAGCCGATAAGCTGAGAAAAGATGGTTTTCTGTTTTTAGATTTCAATAAAGTACTTTATGATATAAATGGTGTGCCACTGTGGTACCTGAAGCCTTTTAATGGTGCAGAATTCGACCGCATGGTGGTTCGCGATTTGAAATTGACACCGCAGCACACCATTTCGCTTATTATGAACGATGTGCCTTATGAGATTGATTATGATTGTAATGTATTATGGAAAGCCCCCAACAATGGCAAAATAAGCGGCGATAGCCTGGAATATTACCACCATGAGTTTACCCGACTGAACAATGGCAATTATATGGCACTGGGTGGTGAAAACAAGTTGTGGACACCTTCAACCCCGGTAGACCCGGCCACCCCGGTAGGCACCAAGAAAATTGCATTTGGCACTGTAATAGAATATAATAGGGCCGGTGAAGTCGTTTGGTCGTGGAAATCATCGCCATTTTACGAGCATACTAATATTAAGTACGAAAGGACACACGGTAGCGAATACGACATACATCAGAACGCTTTTTGTTTCGATGAAAAGAACAGGGCGTTGTATGTGAGCTTTAAAAATATTGATCAGGTGGTGAAGGTAAATTACCCCGCTGGCACTATTGCCAATACGTATAGCAGACCGCTGTTTTGCCTTGCGCACAATTGCCGAAAGTCGCCAAAAGGGTATATGATGATATTTAACAATAATTCATGTGCCGATAACCCGATACCCAAGCTTACATTTTTCAGTGAACCGGCATCGGGTAAAGGCCCCGGTAAAAAAATATGGGAATTTGACTGCCCGGTACTGGCTACCAACATGCATAAGGATATGAAGCCTAAAATTACCAATGGTGGCAGTTTGGCGGAACTATCAGATAATTCAGTGTTCGCATCGAACTGCAGCCCTTATGCAGATATATTTATAGTGACCCGCAGCAAGAAGATAACCTGGTATGCCGTTCCCCAGCAGTGGGATGTTGAGGGCCACCGCTGGTTTGTGCTACCGCAATACCGGGCCAGTTTTGTAGAACGCGCGAGTGAACTGGAAAAAGTAATTTTTAACCGGTAGACGGTCGCCATAAGTGTATAGTGGTTATTCGTTAACAGATAAGCAACCCGCCATGAGACAATATGTGTTGTGTAGTATAATATGCCTGTGGTTGCTGCCTCCTATTGCACATGGCCAGCGGCTTGTGCCTTTTACAAACGATACCGATGGCCTTAGCCTTGCCCACAATAGTTTGTTTGACAGCGCTGGCGGTGTTATTGTAGGCGAACTGCACGATGCCCGCATAACCCCTGAAATAAAACTGGCGCTTATTAAATACCTACACGAAAATAAGGGCGTTAATGATGTGTTTATGGAAGTAGGGCATGCTGCCGCTTACCTCTATAACTGCTACTTAAATACCGGCGATACGGCGTTTATAACCCACCCCTCGCTGGTTTATGCTGGGGGAAAGGAGGGCCTGAGTTTTTGGCGGAGATTATACACCTACAATAGGGCAGCCGGCTTTACCATAACCATACATGGCTTCGATTTTGAGAGGATGGAGTTTGTAAAGGTGCTAAGGTTACTGAAGCCCATGGGAGCTGTGGTACCTGATAAGCTACTGCCAATGCTTCAATATATTGATACACTTAGCACAACTACAGTAAACGGGCATAACTTAGTGAATAGTTATGCGCGCATCAGCTATCAGCTTCAATTGTTTAAAGAAGAATTGAAACAGTATTACGGTGAAGATTTTAGCGTTGCAGAAGACATATTATGCAACGAAAATAAGTACGAAGCCTACCCCGCCCGCAATAAAAACATGTTTACAGAAGTGAATAAGGCGATTTGCAGGGGAAAGATGGCGCATTTCCTGTTGTTTGCAGGGGCTGAACATTGTAATAAGCAGGATACCACATCGCTGGCTGCAAGGCTTACAACGAACACAGCTAATGCACTGAATGTGTTGACAATGGTTATGTTATGCCGGAATTGTGACGGCATAACACTGAAAACCAATAAGTTGGGTGTTGTTTACAGTGGACCAAAAGAATATGCAGACGATAGAACCGCCATGGGCGCGCTTTTCCATCTTTTAAATACGAGTTCTTATTCCCCTGCAATTATCCGGGCAAGCCAAACCCAATTCAGGACGAAAAAAAATACCGATTTGATCATAATGGCAGACAAATAAACCGCAAGCAGTATATTTTTCGAAAATAAATTTAACTTATACGAAAAAGATTTTATCTGAAAATTATAAAAGTTGAAATATTCACATGCATAAATATCGCCAAAATCCCTTTATTCAAGCCTTTCCCGGAGATATTGAAATCATTTGTATGGATTTTTGTGTGTAATTACATGCATTTTTGGGCAAAATTTTAAATGTTATTGATTTGTTAACGTGCAAAAATATAGTTGTTGTAACGAGCAAAAATGCATAAGTTTGGAGCATCAACCAAAAGTTAATGTTTTAATAACTTTTATGTTGCTAGCGGGTAATAATGCCTGTTTTTACATAAAAGATAGCTGGAAAGTGGCTTTAGAAGTCATTGTTTGCGAGAAGAAAATAATAGTTTAGTCAATATAAAAGAAGTAACCATTTTTTTGACCCGATTTTTTTCGAAAATACCGTAGAATTCGCACATCAATACCGTGTGTGAACAATACAAAAAAAACCTTTTGAATTGCCCTTCTTTAGAGTTAAAAGCAGAGATGCTGTCAGACTCCAATTTTATCACCATCTCTCTGATTACTATGAAAACAAGTCGCAAGTTGCCAACAGGCTGCTGACGATTTAAGAAAGTTTACATTGAAAAAATGTTTTTCAATGTTTGCCAAAAACTAGTAAGAATCACCCATAATATTACCATGATTGCGAAAATGGCTTATCATTTTGGGTGAGTTATAAAAAAATAAATTACCGATATGGGGAATAAACAGATTCTGTATATCGGATAGCATAATCACCATCTCTATTGCCATGAAATCGGGTCATTCTTGCCATTGTGCGGGAGTGATAATCGTTTTTTATTGCAATCAATCAACCAATAATAATTAACTAGTAAACATTGTGTGTATGAAGAAGATCTATTTATTTCTCCTGCTGTGTTGCCTCCATATTGCGGCCTTCGGTACAGTCGTCACGGTTTATTCAACGGGTTCATCGGGCACGGGCAATACCGGTTACATTTACGGTACACCAGTAACGGGTAGTACCAATACGCTGAACCGAAGCACGGGTAATATTGCCGTTCAGCACGGGCGTAATACTTCTGTTACTGCAACGGGCCTTACTGCCAGGGGATGGGCGGTATTCGATCTCAGCAGCATACCACAAGGGTCTACAATTACTTCAGTTACCTATGGTTGGTATGTATCTGCTTATACAGCAGGTACTGCTTCTGGTTTTTACTATACCTATGGTTTTCCCGGCGATCTTTCAAAGTATACCAACGTACACTCATTGTGGGCGAATGTATCTAAGTCCGATACTGTTGGGCCTCAACTGGCAGGTACTACCGGTGGTAGTGTAAAAAACCTGTTGTGTGTTACAGCGGCAGGTACTGGTGCTACCAACGGGTATGGTAACGCAACCGGTAACTTTACACAAACATTGGCTACACGTTTCTTTACAGATAATATTGGTACGAAAGTAACTCTCTGTATGAACCACGTGTCTCAGACAACTGCAACAACACCTAAGATATATACTATTACGGGTGAAACGGGTAATACTACTTCAACAACAACAGCGAGCCATGCTCCTTACCTTACCATAAACTACACTGCACCTTCTACTTGCTCAGGTACACCGAGCGCAGGTGCAGCAGTTGCCAGCACACATGCAGCTAACTCAACTACCGGCGTAACGCTCGATGTTGTGGGTGCTACAAAAAATGCGAGTATCACTTACCAATGGCAATCTTCAACTACCAGCGCAACCGCTGGTTTTTCCAGTATTTCAGGTGCAACTAACCGCACGTATTCTTTTACCAGTGTTTCTTCAAAAACATATTATAATTGCGTGGTAACCTGTACTGCTTCCAGTTCGTCTGCTACTTCGTCAGTCGATTCTATAAGCACCTTTGCAACTTCTTCCTGCACACCTTACCACTACTATCAGTACTACGTTAACTATGCAAGTTCATCGCCAACATATATGTCAGGCTATACCTCTTTTGCACCGTTAACAATGTCTGGTGATATTAATACGTTAAGAGATTCATCTTTCGGTTCTCCAACTTCGTATACTGACAGAACTTCAGATATCAATCTGCAAAATGTTACGCTTTACAAAACCTATACCCATACTATTACCATGCGTCCGGGTTCTTATGGCAGCATGGTTTCGCAAATATGGATCGATTATAATAATGATGGTACTTTTCAGAATTCTGAATCAGTTGGCGGTGGTGGTATTACCGCAAATACAGCATCGAACATTTCAATGTCTGCAATTCCGGGTACAGTTTCCAGCGGTTATAAGAGAATGAGAATTGTTCTGGGTTATACCAGCTACCAGACTTATCCGTTTAACTTCCCTTGCCCTGCGGGTCTTACCGGTGCCAGCTTCTACTATGGCGAAACAAGAGACTATCTTATTAATGTAATAGACCCGCCGCCAAGTGCAACGGCATCTCCTACATCGCTTACTTTTGCGCCAACTACAACTACAACTACGTCAGCGCCTTTAGCAACTGCATTAACGGGCTCGTTCCTTTTGCCAGCCTCGGGCACTGTTACCATAACAGCACCGGCAAACTTTGCTGTTTGTAGCACCGCCGGCGGCACATACGTCAACTCTTATACCATCAGTTACTCGTCAGCTACTATTTCGGCTACCAGTATTTTTGTAAACTTCACACCACCGGCTGCCAGTAGCTATAGCGGCAACGTAACCGTAACAGGTGGTGGCCTTGCGGCTACATTAAATATACCGGTAAACGGTACTGGTGCAGCGGCTTGTTCTGCAACACCATCGGCAGGTAGTGCAACCAGCTCACCTACCAGTGGTTCAAACCTTACTACATTCAACCTTTCTTTAACAGGTGCAACGGCTGCTGGTGGTTTAACTTACCAGTGGGAATCGTCGCCTGATAATACTACCTGGACTGCCGTTTCCGGTGCAACCGGTATTGCTTATTCCTTCTCAGGCATGGGTGCGTCCACATATTATCATTGTATAGTAACCTGCCCTACGTTCGGTTCGGCAACCTCGGCTTCACAATTACTTACTTTTGTGTTGCCGTCAGCATCGTGTACACCTTCAATTGCTACAGGCCCAACGAGTGGTGTAGCATCATGTACCACTTATGCAATGAGTTTTGCAGGTGCTACAACAGCGGGTGGCTTAACCATACAAGGTGCTTTGGGTAATGTTTCTGACAACTCACCATGTAACTCTACAGGGTATCGTGACAGAACTGCATTAAGTGTTACCATGTATAAAGGCAACAGTTATAATGTAAGCATCACTTTTGGTGGTGGTGCGTCAATATACAGTGTTTATAGCCAGTGGTGGATTGACTTTAACAGCAATGGTACTTTCGAAACTACCGAAACTGTTGGTTATAACTCTACATCATTCTCTACCGGCATAGTATCGCTTACCATCCCTTCCAGCGTGTCAAGTGGCACCTACAGAATGAGGGCTGTAACACCTTATGTTTCGTACACGCCACCAGCCGTTAACCCATGTATGACGGGTTACACTTATGGTGAAGCTCGTGACTATACGGTAGTGATAACCAACCAGCCACCTACAGTAGTGGCAGCACCAACTTCATTGAGTTTTGGTTTGGTTACTTCTGGCACAACTTCAAGCACTTTAACCAGTGTGCTTACCGGTAGCTCTATGGTTGCCTCAACATCGCTTACGGTTACAGCACCTACCGATTTTGAAGTGTCGCCTGACGGCACAAGCTGGTCAAATACCTTTAGTATTTCGGTTACAGGCAGTACATTAGCGGCTACCACAATATATGCCCGCTACAATGCGCCAGCTTCAGCCGGTACATCAACAGGCAATATAACAATAACAGGTGGTGGCATTGTACCAAGTACTTATAATATAGCAGTTAATGGTACATCGGCTGCTGCGTGCAGTGGTACTATTACGGCAGGTACTACCTCAGGGCCTTCATCAGTAACGGCCTCGGCGAGTTTTACGCTCAGCCTTACCGGCGGTACAGTTGCCGGCGGTTTGCAATACCAGTGGCAGCAGTCAGCTACCGGTACCAGCGGATGGACAAATATTACCGGTGAAACTAACCCGACAGTAACACTTTCAGGGCTTTCGGCTACAACATATTATTATTGCCTGGTGTATTGTGCCGCTTCGGGTAGCATATCTTACTCATCGGTTCAACAGGTGGTACTCACCTGCACACCGGCATGGTATTATGCTACTGGTTGTACTTATGCAAGTATAGCTACAGCCGCTATACCTTTCAGGATAAACGGTGCATCAAGTACGTCGATAGTTGATGCGAATACCTGTATTGCAGGTGGCTACGTTGACCGGACGGCTTCTTACAGCATTACCCTTAATGCGGGTACTACCTATGCGGTTACTATGGGTAACTCAGCGAGTTATACCAATAGCGACCAGATTTGGATAGACTTTAATAATGATGGTACTTTCGCTGCGAGCGAAAGCGTTGGTGGTTCTGGTCTTGTTGTAGGTGCTACCCGTACCTTCAACATCGTTATACCTTCAGGTAGCGCATCAATAGCGCCTGGTACTTACCGTATGAGGGTGGAAGCAGAGTATAACTATCACGCGTATCCTTCATTATATTCTTGCCCAACAGGTAGCAGTGCTCTTTCGCAGTATTATGGCGAAATTCGTGACTATACTGTTAACTTAAACGTACCACCTACTTTAAACTATGCGCCAACAAGCATCGTGTTCCCAACAACAACATCGGGAACTGCTTCTTCGCCAATGCAGTTTTACCTGCAATGTTTTTGGTTAACACCAACTGCAAGCAACTTAACCATTACTTCGTCAAACCCATCTGACTTCCAGGTGTATGATCCGGGTTCTTCATCGTATGTGGGTAGTTATACCATGGCATACACTGGTGGCACGGTTGCACTTACATCAATAAATGTACAGTTCTCTCCTGCTGCTGCAACCAGTTATTCAGGTACTATCAGCATAGCTGGTGGTGGCCTTACAACATCAACAGTTGCAGTATCGGGTAATGGTGCTGCCATTTGCTCGGGTACACCAACAGGCGGTACCACTTCAATGGCCCCTACTACCGGTAATGCTTCCACCATATTTACGGCTACCTGCACAGGTTTCACCGCATCGGGTGGTATCAGTTTCCAGTGGCAGAGTTCACCAGACGGTTCTACATGGAGCAACATTTCAGGTGCAACTGCTTATATCTACTACTTTACGGGTATAACAGCAACTACCTATTACAGGTGTAATGTTACTTGTAGCGCATCTTCATCAACAGTAGCAAGTGCATCATGTACGGCTAATTTCTTCCCGCCATCAAGTTGCACGCCGGGCTACTATTATTCGCCATCTACAATAGCGAGCCTTGCTACCGCTACTTATCCGTTCAGGATAGTAGGTTCATCAGGTACGCTTGTTGATGCGACAGCAGCTTCTACAGCAGGTTCTACGGGAGCTTACGGTTATGTTGATAATACATCAACTACCATGACCTGTACTATGAATGCAGGTACAACGTATAGCACAACAACCTCAGGTAACACTGGTTATACAAACTCTGAGCAGATATGGATCGACTTTAACAATGACGGTACCTTCCAGACTACAGAGTCAGTTGGTGGTTCAACGTTAGGCTATACAGCTCCGCACGTATTTAACATTACCATACCTTCAGGTTCTGCTGGTATTGTTCCGGGTACTTTCCGTATGCGTGCAATATCGGAATATTATTATCATACTTATCCTAGTCTTAATCCTTGCCCTAATGGAACAACAGCAAGTTCGTTCTATTATGGTGATTGCCGCGATTACAAGGTAACGATCAACGTTCCGCCTACTGGTTCGGCTACGCCAACAACACTGGCTTTTGCACCAACTACTACGGGTACTTCTTCGGCTTCGATGACGTCGACATTTACCGGTTTGTTCATGACACCAAGCTCAAGCAGCATCACGGTTACCGCTCCTGCTAACTTCGATGTGTTTGATCCGGGTTCTAGTTCATGGACCAGTAGCTACATTACTGCTTACACAGGTGGTGCGTTAACGCAAGCAATACAAGTGCGTTTCAGCCCAACAGCGGTTACCGCATATTCAGGTAACGTTACTGTTGCGGGTGGCGGTATTACTACCGTAAACATTGCCGTAACCGGTAATGGTGCAGCTGCGTGCAGTGGCACACCTACAGCAGGTACTGCGTCTTGCAGCCCGGGTGCAGGTAATGCTTCAACTGTATTCACACTTACTTGCGCTGGTTATTCCGTTTCAGGTGGTATTGGCTTCCAGTGGCAGACTTGTTCTACCGCAGGTGGTACTTATACTAACATATCTGGTGCAACCAATTCTACATATTCGTTCTCAGGCATTACAGCAACTACTTACTACCAATGCGTAGTTACTTGTAGTTTCTCCGGCCTTAGCGCAACAACCGCTTACACATCAGCAAACTGGTTCCCATCGGCAAGTTGCATCCCGGCTTACTACTATTCGCCATCAACGATTGCGATGCTGGCAACAGTTGCCATTCCATTCAGGATTGTAGGTGCTTCAGGAACGCTTATTGATGCTACCGCAGCTTCAACAGCAGGTTCAACAGGTGCTTATGGTTATCAGGACAGAACGGCTACAACCATTACCTGTACCATGAATGCCGGTACTACTTATAATGTTACAACGCCAGGTAGCACAGGCTATTCTAATTCTGAGCAAATATGGATCGATTTCAATAATGATGGTACTTTCCAATCAACAGAATCAGTTGGTGGTGCTTCATTAGGTTACACGTCTCCGCATAACTTTACGATCAGCATTCCTTCAGCATCCAGCGGTATTGTACCAGGTACTTTCCGTATGCGTGCCATAGGCGAATACTATTACCATACTTACCCTAGCATTAACCCTTGCCCTAATGGTACAACAGCAAGTTCGTTCTACTATGGCGATGCCCGTGACTATAAAGTAACTATACAGGTGCCACCAACCGGTACTGCAAGCCCTACGGCTCTTACGTTCCCGGCCACCCTGCCTACAACTGCGGCTAGTGCTTTGAATACTACAATAATAGCCAGCTACCTTACACCTGCTAGCGGTACATTAACGGTTACCGCGCCTACCAACTTTGCAGTGTGGAATGGTTCAGCTTTCGTTAGCAGCTATACTATATCATATACCAGTTCAACAGTTGCATTAACTACTATCCAGGTGAACTTTACTCCTCCAAGTGTGGGTTCTTTCTCTGGTAACGTTACTATTACCGGTGGTGGTTTAACTACAGTTAACGTTGCCGTTAGCGGTAACGGCTCAACTGCCTGCTCTGGTACACCAGCTGCAGGTACTTGCGTGGTTACGCCAACTACAGCGGGTAGTGCTACTTCAATTACATTAAGCCTGTCTGGTGCATCTACCAGTTCTGGTTTAACTTATCAGTGGCAGTCAGCTTCAACATCGGGCGGTACCTACACTAATATTACTGGTGCTACCAATGCTACTTATGTATTCAGCGGCCTTACTGCAACCACTTATTACAAGTGTGTAGTTACTTGTACTGCTTCTAGCTCGTCAGCTACTTCGGCATTCGGTACTGCAACATTTGCATTATCAACTGCTACGCCTTGTACGCCTGCACCAACCAGCGCATCTTATGCTTGTGGAACGTACACTATGAGCTTTGTTGGCGCCAGCGGCGGCAGCGTTCGTTTAAATGGTGCATCAGGTTCTATTAATGATAACCTTGCTTGTAACTCATCAGGTTATCGCGACAGGACTGCATTGTCTTGTACTTTGAACCAGGCAAGTACTTATACCATGTCATTGGCCTTTGGTGGTGGTGCCAGCGCCTACACCTGCTACAGCCAGTGGTGGATCGACTTTAACAGCAATGGTACTTTTGAAACTACTGAGAGCGTCGGTTATAACGCAACTGCATTCAGCAGTGGTACTGTTACTATTACTATTCCTCCAACAGCGCCATCAGGTACTTTCAGAATGAGGGGTGTTTGTGACTATAACGGATCAGGCCACACAGGCCCGGGTATGAGCCCTTGTATGACCAGCTATTCTTATGGTGAAGCTCGTGATTATACAATAAACATTGTTAATCCGTCTCCATTCGCAACTGTTGCTCCTGCATCATATAGTTTTGGCATTGTTAGTACAAGTTCTACAACTACATCAACAGCTCTTATAACCAATGCTTACTTCCTTACCCCTGCAAGCGATAATATTACCGTTACTGCACCTACTTATTTCCAGGTTGCAAGCACAGCAGGTGGTTCGTTTGCAAACTCTTATACTATAGCATATACAGGCGCTACGGTTACCAACTCCAGCGTTTATGTTCAGTTTAATGCTCCTGGCACGCCGGGTACCTATTCTGGCAACGTTACACTTACGGGTGGTGGCATTACCACGCTTAACGTTCCTGTAAGCGGTAATGCGGCAACAGCATGTACAGGTACTCCTGCGGCAGGCACAGCGGCATCATCACCTTCAGCTGGTGTTTCTGGTACTACATTTGCATTGTCACTTTCAGGTTCAACTTCTGCTTTAGGTGTACTGTACCAATGGCAGTCATCAACCTCAGGTACTGCGGGTACATTCAGTGATATTACTGGTGCTACCAATGCTACCTATGGTGCAACCGGCCTTACAGGTGCTACTTACTTCCAGTGCGTAGTAACTTGCGGATATTCAGGTATCAGCACAACTTCTTCTATTACACAAGTGAATGTTTATTGTACGCCACTGTGGTATTATGCTTCGAGTGTGTGCGGTTACCCAATGGTCGTTGCCACTTCGGGCAATCCATTCAAATTGCGTAGTGCTACCGATTCTATAATTGACGGTACTGCTTGTAATACCATTGCATTCGTTGATAACTATGCTACTACCAACGTTACGTTGAATGCGGGTACAACATACTCAACTACCTGCGCTGGTTCTGCAACTTACACAATGTCATACCAGGTATGGATAGACTTTAATAATGATGCTACTTTCCAAAGCACAGAAAGCATTGGTGGTATAGGTTTGGCAACTGGTCTTAACCGCGTGTTCAACGTTACTATTCCTTCTGGTTCAGCCGGTATTACTCCGGGT
Organism: Chitinophagales bacterium; assembly: GCA_038228575.1. Classification (GTDB taxonomy): domain Bacteria; phylum Bacteroidota; class Bacteroidia; order Chitinophagales; family Chitinophagaceae; genus Flavipsychrobacter. Next base: position 74,283 of record JBBRPD010000010.1, read on the forward strand.
GTATACCGCATGAGGGTAATAGGCGAGTATAACTACCATGCTTACCCAAGTCTTAACCCATGTCCTCCGGGCACAACTGCCGGTTCATGGTACTATGGTGAAGGCCGTGACTACAAGGTAACTATCAACGTACCTCCGGTTGCCGTGGCATCGCCAAGTTCTTTGTCTTTCCCTACTACAACAGTTACTACTACTTCAGCGCCATTAACCAGCACATTTACCGGTACTTATCTGGTGCCAGCTTCAGGTGCAATCACGGTTACTGCCCCAACTGATTTCCAGGTTTTTGATCCGGGTTCAAGTACTTATGTAACCAGTTATAGTTATGCTTACTCAGGTGCCGCTTCAAGTGCAACAATACAGGCGGTATTCCAGCCGGTAGCGGTTGCTACTTCAACAGGCAACATTACGGTAACAGGCGGTGGTTTCTCTACACTCAACATACCAGTTAACGGTACAGGTGCACCAATATGTTCCGGTACACCAACTGCTGGTACTGCTGCTTGCAGCCCCGCTGCGGGTAATGGTACAACTGCGTTCAGCGTAAGCATGACGGGTACTACCAGTGCTGGTGCTTTAACTTACCAATGGCAGTCGTCTACTACATCGGGCGGTACATATACTAATATATCAGGTGCAACAAATGCCGTTTATGCATTCACCGGTATTTCAGCAACTACTTACTACAGATGTGTTGTTACCTGTACTGCTTCTGGCTTATCAGATATCAGTACGGTTACTGCTGCAAACTGGTTTGCTCCATCAAGTTGCACTCCTGCTTCTTACTATAGCCCATGTAGTTATGGTATGACGCTTGTATATGGCACTAACCCATTAACAATAGTTGGTGCTTCTGGTACATTGAACGACCTTAACGCATGCCCTGGCGCAGGTGCCACAGGTGCGTATGGTTATTATGACCTTACAGCGGTAACATCGCTTACTGTAACCATGAATGCAGGTACTACCTATGGGGTAACTACCGGTAGTTCTGGTACTTATGCAATTGCACATCAGGCCTGGATCGACTTTAACAACGATGGTACTTTCCAGTCATCTGAGTCAGTGGGTGGTCTTGCTAGTTCAGCATCAGCGGTGCATACATTCAACATCTCTATACCAGCGGGTGCAGCCGGCGTTGTGCCAGGTGCTTACCGCATGCGTATGGAAGCAGAGTATAACTACCATAACTATCCTAGCCTTAGTCCTTGCCCTGATGGTACGACTACCAATTCGTATTACTATCTGGAAGTTCGTGACTACAAGGTGACTATAAATGTTCCTCCAACTGCGGTTGCAACACCAAACCCGATTCCGTTCCCTCCTACAGTTGTAGGCGGTACACCATCGGTTTCAACTGCTATCTTGAATGCAAGTTATCTTTTGCCTGCTTCAAGTAACCTTACTGTTACATCATCCGATCCTACCAACTTCCTGGTTTGGAATGGTTCAGCGTATGTTACCAGCTATACCATAGCTTACACATCACGCACGGTTACTGCGGCGTCTATACAAATTCAATTTAATCCAGCTGCTGCTACAACTTATACTGCAAGCATTGACATTACCGGTGGTAGCCTTGCGACCACGTATTCTATAGTAGTAAATGGTACGGGTGCAGGCGTTTGTTCTGGCACACCAACAGCGGGCACTGCAAGTGCAAGCCCTTCAACTGGTGGTACGTCAACAGCGTTTACATTATCGGTTACCGGCTATACAGTAGCTGGTGGTTTGCAGTTCCAATGGCAGTCATCTGCTGATAACGCAACATGGTCAAACATGTCGGGTGCTACATTATCAACGTATTCGTTTACGGGTATCAGCGCAAGCACTTATTACCGTTGCGTAGTTACTTGTAGTGCATCTACATTGTCAGCGGCTACAGCATCTCAATTTGTTGGGTTCTATCCACCATCTACGTGCACACCTACCTGGTATTACACCACTGGTTGTACAAACGGTATGACAATTGGTAATGCCAGTCTTCCATTCATTGCAACTGGTGCTTCAGGTTCAATATCTGATGCGTCATCTTGCGTGGCTGCCGGTTATATTGATCAGTCATCAACAACAATGACCACTACCTTTAATGCAGGTAGTACTTATACGTTCACAACAGGTAGTTCGGCTTCATATTCTATGTCGTTCCAGGTTTGGATCGATTTCAACAGGAATGGTACATTCGAATCTACGGAAAGCGTAGGTGGTGTTGCTGGTTCAGCGGCTGCTACGCATACCTTTACTATTACTATTCCATCAGGCACAGCGGGCACAACTCCTGGTTTCTGCCGCATGAGGGTTGAAGGGGAGTATAACTACCACAACTATCCTAGTTTGTATGTTTGCCCTACAGGTAGCAGTTCATTGTCTCAGTATTATGGTGAGATCCGTGATTACAAGATCACGATCAACGTACCTCCTACTGCAACAGCAACGCCTTCAAGCCTGTCGTTCTCGCCAACCATAGTAAGTGCAAGCTCTACAGCTAACACTACGTTGAGTGCGCTTTATCTGTCACCTGCTGCGGGTAGCTTAACGGTAACAAGTACCAACCCTGCTATCTTCAAGGTTTACGATCCGGGTTCTACATCATATGTAACCAGCTACACTTACAGCTATACGGGTTCTACTTCATCGCCGTATACCATTACAGGTCAGTTTACGCCTACAGCAGTTGCAGCCTTCACAGGTACCGTTACCGTTACAGGTGGTGGCTTGTCAACGCTCAATATCCCAATGACGGGTAATGGTTCTGCTGCATGTTCTGGTACACCAACTGCGGGTACTGCAAGTGCCAGCCCAACGTTTGGTGCGTCATCAACTGCATTTGTATTATCGCTTGCAGGTGCTACATCAACAGGTGGTATTACTTACCAGTGGCAGTCGTCTCCTGACGCCAGCACATGGACAAGTATTTCTGGCACAACAACATCTTCTTACAGCTTTACAGGGGTGAGTGCCAGTACTTATTATCGTTGTCAGGTAACTTGTAGCTACTCTAGTACTACCAGCAACACAGCGCCAATAATTATCAATTATTTCCCTGCTTCCAGCTGCACACCGTATTTTTATTACGCACCTTCTACTTATTGCGGTATAGGTACAGCTAGTAACCACTTCAAGATTAATGGTGTATCAGGTACTAACATTAATGATGGCACTGCTGCAAGTTCTGTAACCTATACTGATCAGTCTGCTTCTATGAGTGTCACACTGGCTACAGGATCAACTTATACCGTTAGCTTGGGTACATCTAATACTTCGTATGGAGTTTCAGACCAGATCTGGATTGATTTCAACAACAATGGTACATTCGAATCAACAGAAAGTGTTGGTGGTGGTGCCGCAGTTGCCGCTCTTTCCCGCACCCGTACAATTACAATACCAAGTGCCAGCTCTTCAGTAGGCCCTGGTAGCTATCGTATGAGGGTTGAAGGTGAATACAACTATCATGCTTACCCTAACCTGAACCCTTGCCCTAACGGCACAACTACAGGTGGTAACTACTACTACGGTGAGGTGCGCGATTATGCAGTTACAATTACTGCTAACCCGGTTTCTTCATTGTCTCCAACTACGTTGGCTTTCCCAACTACGCTGGTCTCTACTCCGTCAGCAACATTGTCGTCTACGTTCTCAGGTACATACTTGTCTCCGTCTATCGGCACGTTAACTGTTTCTGCGCCAAGTAACTTCCAGGTTTATAACACAGCTTCTTCATCATGGGTGAGCAGCTACACCATAGCTTACACAGGTTATACAGTTGCAGCAACTTCAATACAGGTAAGGTTCACGCCTCCTGCTGCATCTACTTACACAGGTACTATTATCATTACAGGTGGTGGCCTTGGTATTGTGTCGCTTAACGTATCAGGTACAGGTGCAAATATGTGTACTGGCACACCAACTGCCGGCACATGTTCTGCAAGCCCAACCAGTGCATCTAGCTCTACTTCAGTAACCATGAGCCTTTCGGGCACATCGGTTGTTGCAGGTTTAACATTCCAGTGGCAGTCATCAAATGATAGTTCTAGCTGGTCTTCAATTACAGGTGCTACCAATATGACTTATGTATTCTCCGGGTTATCAACAAATACATATTACAGGTGTATTGTAGGTTGTTCTGCGAGTGGTTTGTCATCTACATCAAACGGTGCTAAAGTAACGTGGATAATGCCAACCGCTTGTACGCCAAGCTGGATATATGCTTCAAATGCATGCGCAAGTTATACCATGAGTATAGGCAGCTATGACCTTGTAGGTATTATTGGCAGCATTCATGATGCATCAGCTTGTAACAGTACCGGCTACCTTAACAGGACATCATTGTCAACTACTTTGCTTACGGGTGCTACTTATGTAGCTACAATAGCTACCAACACTGCAGCGTCAACTTATAACGTTAATACTCAGGTTTGGATAGACTTCAACAGTAATGGTACTTTCGAAAGCTCAGAAATTGTGGGTGGTAATAACAACTGGACAGGTACTGGCCATGCTGTTACCCTTACTATTCCAAGCGGTGTAGGTATAGGTACTTTAAGAATGCGTGTTGAAAATGAGTATAACTACCACACTTATCCTACAATGGATCCTTGCCCTAACGGTACTGGTACATTCTATTATGGTGAGGTTCGTGACTACACGGTTATTTTGGTTAACCCTAGCACTTGCGCAGGTACGCCAACCGCCGGTTCAGTTTCAGCTACAGCTACTTCAGGTTGCACTCCGGTGGCATCTACTTTATCGTTGCCAGCAACGGCAGGTGTAAGCGGCTTGACTTATCAGTGGGAAACTTCACCTGACGGTTCAACATGGACCAGCATTTCAGGTGCTACTGACCCTACTTATGCTTCATCTTCTACAGCTACTACAACACCGAACACTACTTACTACAGGTGTACTATTGTTTGTACAGCTTCAAGCGGTACTTCAGTATCAGCTACAAGGTCTATTACTGCTACACCGGCACCAAGTGCTATTGGCGGCACACCGGTTGTTTGTATCAGCTCAAGCACAACGCTTACTAATACATTAAGTGGTGGTACATGGTCATCATCAGCACCATCTATTGCTTCGGTTAACTCATCAACCGGTTCGGTTTATGGCGTTGCTGCAGGTTCGGCTGTAATATCTTATACAACTTCAGGTTGCTCTCCGGCTACATCAAGCTTCACAGTAAATACTTCGCCTGCATCAATTACTGGTTTCACCAGCATTTGCGTAGGTGGTAGCACAACGTTACATGATGCGACCACAGGTGGTACCTGGAGCAGTGCAGCTACTTCAATAGCTACTATCGATCCTTCTACAGGTGTAACTACAGCTGTAGCAGCGGGTACTACTACAATTACTTACAGCAATGGTTGCGGCACAGCTGCCACCACAGCCTGGACAACTAACGTTTCTCCATCAGCAATTGTAGGGCCTTCTTCTATCTGTACTTTATCAACAGGAACGTTCACTGACGCTGTAACAGGTGGTACCTGGAGCAACTCACCAACTACTTATGGTACTATTGATGGTACTACTGGTGTGTTCTCTGCTTCATCTACTGCTGGTACATCTACATTAACATACACTATCGGTTACTGTAGCGTTACCGGAACGGCAACTGTGGGTATTACAAGCCCTGGTTCTATTTCAGGTACTACAACGGCTTGCTTCGGTGCATCTACAACGCTTACCAATGCTACAACGGGCGGTGCCTGGAGTACATCAGATGCGGCGATAGCTACCGTTAACCCTACAAGTGGTGTGGTAACTGGTGTTTCATCGGGTTCTGCTACAATTACTTACAGCACAGGTTGCGGCGCAGATGCTACTACCGGCTATACAGTTAATGGCTCTCCGGTTACCATAACAGCAGCTACTACGTGCAGCCAGAGCACATTGACCATGAATGCCGTTACAGGTGCAGGTTCTTACACTTATTCATGGAGCGGTCCTTTGGGCTTCACGTCAGCATCAGCTTCACCAAGTATAGCTAGTGCGCCAACAACAGCGTCTGGTATCTACAGTGTATCTGCTTCACAGGCTGGTTGCACTTCATCTACTTCATATTGGGTAAGGGTCGATACTTCAATTCAGGCAACAGTTACTGCAAGTCCGGCAAGTATTTGCCCGGGTTCTTCAAGTACCGTTACCGATGCGATATCATCTCCGGTTACAGGTGCTTATGCACTTACTGCTATCCCTTATACTCCGCTTACATTAACAACTGTAACTACAGGTCCTAGCGGTGTTGCTTACTCTACTGTTTCGTTACCATTCAGTTTCAACTTCTATGGTACGTCATATTCTACAGTAACTATCAATACACAGGGTTATATCAACTTCGGAACACCTACTTACAGTTATTCTGTAGTGAGCCTTCCTTCAAGTTCTGCTCCGTTGGCTATGATCGCTCCGTTCTGGCACTATATGAATGCTGCTACCGGTAGCATACAATACACTACATTGGGAACTGCCCCTAACAGGAAGTTCGTAGTAAGGTATAACGCAGTTGCAGATTATGGCGGCGGCGGTATTAATACTGGCCAGATCGTATTGTATGAAACAAGCAACATAATTGATATGTTCATTTCTAAGGCTAACACTACCAATACTTACAATGGTGTGTGCGGTATACAGAACGCTTCAGGTTCAGTTGCGGTAACAGTACCAGGCCAAAACAATGCTAACTATGCTATCAACAATACAGTAGCCGGTACTGCATGGCGTTTTGCACGTCCTTCATATTCATATGCATGGACACCTGCAACAGGCTTAAGCAGCACAACATCGGTTAGCCCTGTAGCTACTTTAACTACTACAACTACCTATACTGCTACAGTTACAGATGCTTACAATGGTTGTACTGCAGCTAATACAGCGGTGGGTACGGTTAACGTATACAGTCTGCCATTGGCTTACACGGTTACGCCTTCTACAGGTTGTACGGTAGGTACTTCTATTGGTATAACAAACAGCGAAAGCGGTGTTACTTACCAGTTATACAATGGTGCTTCGCCAGTTGGCAGCCCTATAACAGGTAGTACGGGCTCTGCAGTTACCTTCCCAACAGTTACTACAGCGGGTACGTATACAATTGTCGGTTCATTAATTACCGGTGGTTGCCAAACTACAATGACGGGTAGCTGCGTTGTAAATACAACACCTACTGCGTTTACTATTACCAGCGGTAACGGTTGTACATCTACAGGTGTTAACGTTTGCTTGTCAGGTTCTACCAGCGGTGTTACTTATCAGTTATACAATGGTGCTTCAGCGGTAGGTAGTCCGGTATCAGGTACTGGTTCGGTTATATGTTTCGGTACACAAACTGCCGCAGGCACATACACAGTAGTTGCAACAAGTGCAGCAGGTGGTTGCCAGGCTACTATGACCGGTAGCACTATCATCTACACATCGCCAGTCGCTTATACCTTAACAGGTGGTAATGGTTGTACTGCTTCTTGCATAACTATCGGTACTTCAAACTCTGAGTCAACAGCTACTTATCAGTTATACAATGGTGCATCAACAGTTGGTTCTCCTGCTTCAGGTACTACTGGTGTTGGTGTAACGTTTGGCTCACAGTGCGCTGCTGGTTACTATACTGTTTTAGCAACAGGCCCTGGTAGCTGTACAACGCAAATGAACGGAATAGATACAGTAACAACCACGCCTGCCATTACCATTGGTGCTAACCCAAGTGTATGCCAGCCGCTTACTTCAACATCTATTTCTTATTCTTCTGCTACAGCATCACCAACAACGTATGATATCACTTGGGGTTCTGCTGCTATCACCGATGGCTTCAGCAACGTAACAGGTGGTACATTAAGTGGTGGTACTATTGCACTTACCGTTCCATCTACATCAATATCTGGTGTATACACAGGTTCAATAACAGTATCTAACGGCTTCTGCACCAGCAACACTTACAGCTTCACGCTTACAGTATATGCAACACCTGCGGGCAGCATTACATCGGCAATTGTTCCTTGTATGGGTTATGCTACTAATATTGTGTTCACCGGTACTTCAGGTGCTACAGTTTCTTATCAAATCAATCATGGTTCTATAATCAATGCTACATTAACAGGTGGTACTTATACGCTGTCAACAGGTGCAATTACCGCGCCTACTACTTACACGTTGTATGATGTTCACAATCCTGTATGTGCTGATTCTATCAACAGGGATACCGTTATCACTCCAACGCCAATGCAGTGGGTAGGTGGTACAACAGGTTCTGAAAGCGATTGGAATACATCAACCAACTGGGCTTGCGGATTTGTTCCGGGTGTTACAGATGATGCGATCGTTCCGTCAGGCACTACTTATAGCCCTGTAGTTGGCATAAGTGCATCAGGTACCACACGTGACATTACTATTGCAGCGGGTGCAACCGTAACAATAAGCACAGGTGCTACACTTAATATTAAGGGTAGCCTGAATAACTCAGGTACTGTAACCGGTGCAGGTACTGCCACACTTAACGGCACAACCGCACAGATACTTACGGGCATCGGTAGCGTGAAAAACCTTACACTGAATAACAGTGCCGGTGCAACAATAAGCACTGCTTCTAAAGTATTCGTGAAGGGTGTGCTTGCAGTATCTTCCGGTAACCTTGCAACAGGTGACAGCCTTGTGTTGTTCTCCGATTCTCTGGGTACTGCGCGAGTAGCTGCATTGCCAGGCTCAGGTGCTTCCATATCAGGTGTTACCAAGGTAATGCAGTGGATACCAGGTGGTCGTCGTGCATATCGTTTCTGGTCACATCCGTTCAGCAATAACATAGGCTTAGATCAGGTTCAGAACTACATAGATGTTACTGGCCCGGGTGGTGCAAGTAATGGCTTCACTACTACAGCTTCTAACGCGCCATCTGCATTCAGGTACAATCCGTTAGTAGGTAATTCAGCATTGCCATCTGACCCAGGTTGGAAACAGTTTGCAAGTGCGTACACTACGATAGATAGTAACAGGCTGCATCAGTATCAGGGTATCCGTTTATACTTCCGTGGTACTAAGGGCGAAGGCTTGGGTTATTTACCATACGTGCCGTCTTCAGTTACTGTGGCACAGTGGGGTACTTTGAACCAGGGTACACAAACAGTTACTATGGCTAAGGGTTCTTCTTCAGGTCAGGACTATAACATGGTAGGTAATCCATACGCTTCTCCTGTTGATATCGGTGCGGTTGTTTACAATGCAAGCGTGGCAGGTAATATTACAGGTACAGGCTTCTATGTATGGAATCCGTTCCTTGGTTCTGCCGGTCAGTTCCAGGCTGTGCTTATCACCAGCGTTACCCCTTACTACCTGCAGGCTAACACTTGCTTCCAGGTACGTGCGGCGCACAATGGCGATCAGCTGACATTCGGTGAAACTAATAAGGGTACAATTGCCAACACCAATGTGTTGAAAGCAAACCCTGAATATGTGGCACTGACTATCTACGATGCTAACTACCACGTTTGGGATATGTTGAACATCAAGTTCAATGATGATGCAACTAACAATGAAGACAATAAGTTTGATGCCGGTAAGCCAACAAGCCCAGCCGATCTTAATTTCTACAGTTTGTCAGCTGACAACCAGAAGTTAGCTATCGATGGTCGCCCTTACAAAGCTGATGGTATTATACCACTGGGTATACAGAGTTCAGTAGCTCAGGACTTCATTATTAAAACTGACAACATTGTTGTTCCTGAAGGTGGCAGCTTGTACCTGCATGATAAACTGTTGAAACAATATGTATTGCTGCAACAGGGTACTGAGTACAGGTTCTCTATCTCAGATGATAAACAAACTCAGGGCGAAGAAAGGTTTGAATTGAGCATGGCACCAACCCAGGTTAATACCAACAAGGGCTTACAGGTTGCACTTACTCCTAACCCTGCTACTGAAGAAGTAACTATCGGTTTCACAAATGGTAAAGCTGAAGAAGTAAACGTAAGAGTACTTGACCTGTCAGGTGTAAGCGTATACAACCAAAGCCTTGGCACTAAGCAAAACGGTAGTATTACAGTTCAGTTAAGCAGCTTCGCAGCCGGTGTCTACATGGTAGAGCTTACTTCCGGCAACCAGAAGGTTGTTCAAAGGTTAATTAAAGAGTAATCTTATACAGAGATTTCCTTTCTCCTTCACTCAAAGCCATTCCTTGCAAAAGGAGTGGCTTTGTTTATTGATAAGAAAGATGATGAAATGCACCCCGCGTCTTTCGATGGGCGTTGCCCATCGCTATTGTATTTCGGGGCTTCACCCCTTGCTTATTTTGTTGTAGAAACTGGTAACTCCCTGAAGGGGCAAAATAGGTCAGCGATGGGCAACGCCCATCGAAACAAAACATGAAATGCACCCTGCGTCTCCCGATGGGCGTTGCCCATCGCTATTGTATTTCGAGGCTTCACCCCTTGCTCATGTTGTTGTATAAAACTGTAACGCCCTGAAGGGGCAAAATAGGTCAGCGATGGGCAACGCCCATCGAAACAAAACATGAAATGCACCCTGCGTCTCCCGATGGGCGTTGCCCATCGCTTAGGTATTTCGGGGCTTCACCCCTTGCTCATTTTGTCGTATAAAACGGTAACGCCCTGAAGGGGCAATAATATGTCAGCGATGGGCAACGCCCATCGAAACAAAACATGAAATGCACCCCGCGTCTTTCGATGGGCAACGCCCATCGCTTACCCCGGATTGCAGCCTAATTGGGTTTAGATGTTAAAGTTGGAGTGTTTGTGAAAATAGTTTTACTGTTTTTTTCGTAGGGGGATACGGAGGCTTCTGCTTCGTTGCAATCATAAGGGCTGTTTTGGGTTTGTAGTACACAGGGGGTGTTGTTTTTTGGCATTCATTACCTGAGTTTTGTAGTGTGTATTTCAAGTTCAGTCTGCGCTACAATAAAGAGAAGCTACAAAGCGATGCTTACTACCGGCTGGTGGAAAGCTATCGTAATGCAGAGGGGCGGGTGTGTCATCGCACGATACTGAACATTGGATTTATAGAAGATGATTACAGTGCCGACCAGTTAAATCTTACTGCCAGGTTGCTCACTGCCCGTTATGAACAAAAGCAGGGTTTATTTGAAACATCGGACAAGACCATTAAGGAACTGGCGGAGCATCTGTGGGAACGGATAGTACAAGAGAAACGTCTTGATTTGACCGCATATGATGCGGACAGCCGATATATTAAGTCGGACACGATGCGTCATAGCAACGTGCGGGAGATAGGTGCTGAATGGCTTTGCCATCAAACCATTGAAGATTTGGATATTGCCCGGGTTCTTACTGAGGCTGGTTTCAGCGAAGACGAGGTTCAACTGGCCATTACACAAATGATCAGCCGGGCGGTATATCCGGCCTCTGAACTGAAGACAGCTTCGTGGATAAGAGATAACTCGGCAGTATGTGAGCTCACCGGCTATGACATCAAAAAGATCACCAAAGACAAGCTATATGATAGTGCCCTGCGCCTTTACTCGGTCAAAGACACACTGGAGCAGCACCTTTCCAGCAAAACAAATGAGCTGTTCAACATCAGCGATAAGATAATACTATACGACCTGACCAACACCTATTTTGAAGGGCACTACACAAACAGCAAGCTGGCTAAGTATGGGCGCAGCAAAGAAAAGCGCAGTGATGCCAAACTGGTGGTACTGGCATTGGTGGTAAATATTTACGGGTTCATCAAATACTCCTGCATACACGAAGGTAACATGGCCGATAGTAGCAGCCCGTCGCAGATGATAGACAAGCTGACGCTTCAAACCAATAGTCACCAGCCAGTAGTGGTCATGGATGCCGGTATTGCTACTGAAGCTAACCTGCAAATGGTAAAGGACAAAGGTTATCACTACCTGTGTGTAAGCCGTAGTAAACTCAAAGATTATCAGGCCGTATCAGGCAGGCTTACGGTGCTGCTGGAGACCAAAAGTAAACGACAGGTACGGCTCAAGGCGGTCACAGGTGCAGGTCAGACAGACTACTATATGGAGGTAGCCAGTGAAGATAAATGGCAAACGGCCAATAGCATGCGCGTTCAGTTTGAACAACGTTTTGAGGAGGAACTGCGTAAAATAGCAGATGCACTTACGCGAAAGGGAGGGGTCAAGAAGGCTGACAAAGTACATCAGCGTATAGGAAGGGCCAGACAGCGATACCCATCTGTGCAATACTACTATGACATAGAGGTAACTGCAACTGCAAACAAAGCAACCAGCATGCAATGGCAGAAAAATGAAGCGCGTTACGCGCAAAAAGAAGCATCGTTGGGCATCTATTTTTTAAGAACCAGCCTCCTGCTCGAAGACGAAGTAACGATCTGGAATATCTACAATACCATACGGGAGATAGAAAGCTCATTCCGCACCCTTAAAAACGATCTCGATCTGCGGCCTGTTTACCATAAATCGGACAAAGGAACCATGGCTCATCTGCACCTGGGTATACTTGCTTATTGGCTGGTCAATACCATCCGGTGTAAGTTAAAGGCACACGGTATCAACAGCCATTGGCCTGAAATAGTGAGGATCGGTAATACACAAAAAATAATCACCACGCATGGTACAAACAGAGTCGGCGTTCTCATAGGAGTAAGGAAATGTTCAGACCCACCAGACGAGTTAAAGAAAATACAATCTATCCTTCATGTAAAAAACAAACCATTTGCAAAACGAAAATCTGTAGTACACAAACCGGAACTCAAAAAAAATGAAACACATAACTATCAAGACTTTACAGAAACGTAGCTGCAATCCGGGTTACGTATTTCGGGGCTTCGCCCCTTGCTTATTTTATTGTAGAAACTGGTAGCGCCCTGAAGGGGCAATAATATGTCAGCGATGGGCAACGCCCATCGAAACAAAACATGAAATGCACCCTGCGTCTCCCGATGGGCGTTGCCCATCGTTATTATATTTCGGGGCTTCATCCCTTGCTCATTTTGTTGTATAAAACGGTAACGCCCTGAAGGGGCAAAATAGGTCAGCGATGGGCAACGCCCATCGAAACAAATATAATTGCCCCCCACCGTCACAAGGCATAATGCATGTATATACGCAGATATGTATTAGTGTTGATATTATCTGTGATATTTTTGGTGAACTGAGCCATGGGGGCTACCTTGAACCCTCTTTGCCACTATCCTGAACTGTGAAACACTACTTATTGCTACTATCCCTTTTGGCGGGCTTCTATGGTCGCGCCTTACCTGTTTTTCCTGCGGAGGGGAGTAATCTCCATTACAGAATTATAGGTTTTTCATTTCCATCATCGGTAAGCAATGGGCCGCATGTAGTGGAAATAGCAGCAGGCTTCTGCACAACGGAAGAAGCATTTAACCATAACAAGATACTGAGCCGCACCACAACAACCGACCGCATAACGGCGGAAGTGCCAGCGTTTGGCGCAACCTATACATGGAGATATAAGAGTACCGCTGCCGATGGCAAAGAGGTGAAGAGCAAGTGGTTCCATTTTAAAACGGCCTACCTGCCTTGCATAGATACTAACTTAACAAAGTTGCGCATTCTCACAGCTACGGGTACTTACGGCGATGCTTTTGTGTTTTCTGATCATAACAGTGTATTATATAGCACTGACGGGCAACCTGTATGGTTTCTGCCAGAATTTGACAACTTTAAGGGCAATACAGACGTTACAAGAGATATAAAGATGACCACTCAGGGAACCATCACCCTCCTGCGCGGTACAAAGGCACTTGAAATTAGCTATGATGGCAAAATATTGTGGCATGGGCCTGACGGGGGTGAAGTGAGCGGAGCCACAACGGAACGCTACCATCATGAATTTACCCGTCTGCGTAATGGCCATTACATGGTGATGGGCACGGAGATGGTACCATGCAACATAACAGGCCTGGGCGACCGTATGCCCGAAATAGCCGGGGTAGGGCAGTTGCCACTACCGGGTAGCAAAATAGAGGCGCTTCCGTTTACCACAATTCTGGAATATGACGCTGCCGGAAAACTGGTTTGGCATTGGAAGATGTCAGATTTTTACAGAATGACTGATATTTACAAGAAGGTGCTGATTGACCCAATGTACCGCGACTTGCATGAAAATAGCTTTTGCTTCGATGCTGGTAAAGGAGCACTCTATATAAGCTTGCGCAATACTAGTCAGGTATTGAAAATAGCCTACCCTTCAGGCGAAGTTATTGCCGTGCATGATGGCAAAGTTTATGGCTTGTTTTGCTACCAGCATGCTGTGCGGGTTGCTGCTGACGGCAGTGTGTACCTCTTTAACAATAACGATTGCTTACAACAAACGCCAGGTGTAACCATGTTCCGCGAACCCTACCTGTCAGGTTCTTTGCCTGTTCCCATTGCACGATATGAACTTCCGGCGGCCTTGCTAGTTAAGGGTATAGGTGCTGCCAACGAAGCCAGACCTGGTGGTAATGCCGTGGAGTTATTGGGTGGTGTAATGTTTTCGTCCATGTGCGAACCTTTCGCCAATATGTTTATTATGGGGCAAGATCAAAGCTTGCTTTGGCACGCCTATCTAGCTCAAAAAGACACCGCAACAGGCCAATGGAAACCCGTTTGCCAATACCGCGCCAGTATTATTACCAACCGTGCGGCCCTTGAAAATATGATTTGGAAAGGACGGAAGTAAGGGTTGACGTTTCGGGAAGTACAGTATATCACGATATTCAGCAAATATTTGCTACCAAAGCATCCCACCAACTTTTTCATCCTGACGCAGGACGACATAAAACGATTGGGTAACTCCTACGGAGTATGGTTCATATTTGTATGCCTCGTGCTACAAAGCGGTAGCACCTACGGCGCAGTACAGTTACCATAAGCAGCCTACAATAAACGGGTCATTGGCAGGCCCTTCGCCGAAGCAACCTTACCGCACGTTCTTGCATAAAACACCCCACTAACTTTGTCATCCTGACGCAGGAAGGATCTACGCTATGCGACATAAAACGATTGGGTAACTCCTACGGAGTATAGTTCATATTTGTATGCCTCGTGCTACTACAAAGCGGTAGCACCTACGGCGCAGTACAGTTAACGTAAGCAGCCTACAATAAACGGGTCATTGCGATGCCCTTCGCCGAAGCAACCTCACAATGCGTTCTTGCAAAAAAAACACCCCACTAACTTTGTCATCCTGACGCAGGAAGGATCTACGCTATGCGAAACTACACCACACCAAAAAAGTAGGTCATTTCGATGCCCTTCGCCGAAGCAACCTTACCGCACGTTCTTGTAAAACAAAAAAGCCACCACATTGTGGCAGCTTTTTGCTTCTTAATTTTTTATTTTGATTACGCTTCTTGCTTCATCATTTTAGAGAACTTCTTACGGTCTTCTTCATCAAGCATAATTTTACGTAAACGGATGTTTAGCGGAGTTACCTCGATACACTCGTCTTGCTGAATATATTCCATACACTCTTCAAGCGTCATCTGTATCTTTGGTGTTATCCTTACTGAATCATCGGTACCGCTTGAACGCATGTTGGTCAGCTTTTTAGTTTCCGCTACATTCACCACAAGATCTCCTGGTTTAATGTGCTCGCCTATCATCTGGCCTTCATAAAGTTCCTGTCCCGGATCAATAAAGAATGCGCCCCTGTCCTGTAACTTGTCAATAGAATAACCTGTTGCTTTACCAGCAGTTTTAGCCAGCAATACACCGTTACTACGGCCAGGTATGTAACCCTTCCATGGTTTGTATTCAGCAAACCTGTGTGCCATTACCGCCTCACCTTGTGTGCCGGTAAGCATTTGTGAACGCAAACCGATCAAACCACGTGATGGGATATCAAACTCCAGGTGCTGCATAGCGCCCTTAGTTTCCATGATCAGCATTTCGCCC
The DNA here is from genome assembly GCA_038228575.1 of Chitinophagales bacterium. Lineage (GTDB taxonomy): Bacteria > Bacteroidota > Bacteroidia > Chitinophagales > Chitinophagaceae > Flavipsychrobacter. The sequence continues at coordinate 90,139 of JBBRPD010000010.1, forward strand.
TTACGTTGTGTAACCAGGTCAATTACTTTACCGCTGAATTCAGCAGGAACGTCAACAACCAATACTTCATAAGGCTCACATTTCTTACCATCAATTTCTTTGGTAATAACCTGTGGCTGACCAACGGTCAACTCATAACCTTCACGGCGCATAGTTTCCACCAATACACTCAAGTGAAGGATACCGCGGCCATAAACCAGGAATTTATCAGCATCGTCAGTTTCCTGAACGCGTAATGCAAGATTTTTTTCCAACTCTTTCATAAGCCTGTCGCGTATGTGGCGGCTGGTTACGAATTTACCTTCTTTACCAAAGAAAGGAGAGTTATTAATGCTGAACTGCATGTTCATAGTAGGCTCATCGATAGGGATGATTGCTACTGCTTCAGGATTATCAAAATCAGCGATTGTTTCACCGATCTGGAAGCCTTCAATACCTACTACAGCGCAAATATCGCCGCACTGTACTTCAGTAACACGCTTCTTACCCATGTCTACGAACACATAAAGTTCTTTAACGCGGCTGCGTTGCATAGTACCATCTATCTTGCAAAGCATAACAGGCTGGCCTTCTTTCAGCACACCACGTGTTATTTTGCCGATAGCAATACGGCCAAGGAATGAAGAATAATCAAGTGAAGTGATCTGCAATTGTACCGGGCCTTCAACCACTGTTGGAGGGGGTACTTTTTCAAGTATAGTATCTAATACAGCAGTAATATCTTCAGTTGGGGTTAATGAAGTATTGAACCAGCCTTGCTTTGATGAACCGTAAAGCGTAGGGAAGTTCAATTGGTCTTCAGTAGCATCAAGCTGGAAGAACAATTCAAAAACAGCATCATGCACTTCGTCAGGACGGCAGTTTTCTTTATCTACCTTATTAATAACTACAATAGGGTGCAGGTTAAGGTTCAATGCCTTTTGCAACACGAAACGTGTTTGTGGCATCGGTCCTTCAAAAGCATCCACCAACAGCAATACGCCATCGGCCATTTTCAATACACGCTCTACTTCACCACCAAAGTCGGCGTGACCTGGTGTGTCAATTACGTTGATTTTTACGCCTTTATAAGTAACTGATACGTTTTTAGCCAAGATGGTAATACCTCTTTCACGTTCCAGGTCATTACTATCCATTATTAACTCACCTGTTTCCTGATTGTCACGAAAAACGTTGGTAGTGTGTAAAATTTTATCGACCAATGTCGTCTTACCGTGGTCAACGTGCGCAATGATGGCGATGTTACGAATATCCATAAAAAACTCTTCTAAATCGGACCCCTTTGTGGGAACGAATTCTTTTAATTTTTCTCCTAAAAATAACCCTTCCTGTCAGAGAAATCAGGAAGGGCCTTATATTTCAGGGTGCAAAAGTACGGAAATAACGTAATAAAACGCATGTTTTGTTTGGCGCACCTGTTATTAAAACATTAAAATATCTGTGGAATTTGAATTATTGAGAGAAAAAGCATCTCTGGGGGTGAAACGATCGCAAAGTGGACCTATCTCCTGTAATTATAAATAAAATATGTTAATTGTATTTCTATGTTTTTTTAGTGACGGGGGTGTTCCAGCTTCAGGTATCAGCCGAAGCAGGATGCAGGTTGCTACACAATTTCAGTGCTAACTATATCTTTGTACCTTGTTTTAAAAACAGCCAGCTAAATAATGCTATTTAACTCCCTGCCATTTGCCATCTTTTTCCCGGTGGTTACACTATTATACTTTCTTTTGCCCTACCGGCAAAGGTGGATACTGCTGTTGATGGCATCGTGTTTTTTCTACATGTTCTTTAAGCCGGAGTATATTCTTATTCTGGGCTTTACAATAGTTGTCGATTTTTTTGCAGGTATTTTGCTGGAAGATGCCCGGGATAAGGTGCAGCGGAAAAAATACCTCATCATGAGCCTTGTAGCCAATATTGGGGTGCTGGCTATATTCAAGTACTTTAATTTCTTTAATGCCAATGTTTCTGCGCTGGCGCTTCATTTTGGTTTTACCAATAACATGCCGTTCCTCAAAATGGCATTGCCCATAGGGTTGAGTTTCCACACGTTTCAGGCCATGAGTTACACCATTGAGGTGTACAGGGGTAAACAGAAGGCGGAGCGGCATTTTGGCATTTATTCGTTGTATGTAATGTTTTACCCGCAATTGGTTGCAGGCCCCATTGAGCGGCCTCAGAACATTTTACCACAACTGCACAAGGAACACTTTTTTACTTACGATAATGCAGTTACCGGCTTACGGCTCATGATGTGGGGCATGTTCAAGAAAGTGGTTATTGCTGACCGGCTGGCATTGGTTACCGACCCCGTTTTCAACGACCCGCACCACCAAACCGCTACCTCGCTGTTTTTTGCGGCTGTATTTTTCTCCTTCCAGATATACTGCGATTTTTCCGGCTATTCTGACATTGCCATAGGTAGCGCAAGGGTAATGGGCATTAAGCTGATGCAGAATTTTAACAGGCCCTACAATGCTACTTCCATCGGCGATTTCTGGCGCAGGTGGCATATTTCCCTTTCTACATGGTTTAAAGATTATTTGTACATACCGCTTGGTGGCAATAGGGTAGCAGTGCCGCGTGCCTATCTGAATTTATTCATAGTGTTCCTGATAAGCGGTTTCTGGCATGGCGCCAACTGGACCTTTATTATATGGGGTGCACTGCACGGTTTCTATTCTGTTTTTGGCAACCTTACCGCGGGTTTCAGGGCGCAGCTATCGAAAGTTGCGGGGCTAACCAAAATGGTGTGGCTGAATACTAATATTCAGCGCTTGGTTACCTTTATGCTGGTTACTGTGGCCTGGGTGTTTTTCAGGGCCAATAATTATAAAGATGCCTTTTACATAGTAAGCAGGTTGCCGGGTTTTATAGGCGAAACGGTGACCGCTATTGCAAGCAGGCCGCACCAGCTCAAGTTCGGTGTGCCGCTCAATACATTAGGTGGGTGCCTGCTGGTAATAGCCATATTGGAACTAGTACACTTTACCCAAGGCAAAACCAGCTGGAATTCCATTTTACAGCGCCGGCCGGCCTATATGCGGTGGCTTGTTTATTATGGGTGCATCATAGCTATTTTGTACTTCGGCATTTTTGAAAAAAGGCAGTTCATATACTTCCAGTTTTAAAGCATATTCATGAAAAGGTTTGTGTTGCGTTTATTGTTGTTTTGCCTGCTGCCTTTGCCCCTTCTATATGCTTTCAGCTACATAGTTGATGCGGGGCTGAAGAAGTCGCATAGCTACTATTATGCCGAATGGAATGATATATTTCACGGCACAGTAAATGCCAATATGGTTATTACCGGCTCGTCGCGTGCCTATGTGCACGTATCGCCCAGAATACTTGATTCAAGCCTGCACATGAACGCCTATAACCTGGGCATGAACGGCACCAAATTCCTGATGCAGTATGACAGGTTTAAAATATACCTGAAGCACAATAAAAAGCCCCGCTACGTTATTCAGACGCTTGATTTTTCGATGCTCGCTGAAAACTATGAGTTGTATGCCTATCAGCAATTCCTGCCTTATCTGTCAGACCCCGATATAAAAGAAATGACCGAAAAATATAAAGGTAAATTCGGCTTTGGCGAGTACTATTTCCCCATGTTCAAATACAATAACCAGGGCGCACTGGTTGTGGAAGGATTGAAGAGTTTTGCAGGCCGTGGTGGCAAGGGGCCCAAGTATAAAGGTTATGAGGGCCAGCCAAAGCCATGGGATGCTGCATTCGCTACAACAACCGCCAGCAGCGCGGGTATGAGCCCGTATGATCAGGTGGTAGATAGCCTGTCACTAGCTAAATTCAATGAATTTATGGCGCTATGCAGCCGCGAAAACATTAAGGTAATATTGGTGTTCCCGCCCGTTTACAGCGAATATATACCCGTATTCAAGAACCGTGTGGAGATACTGCACTTGTTTGAAAGCACAGCCGCAAAATACAATTTCCCCATGCTGAATTTCCTGGACGATGAGCTGTGCGCAGATAAGCACATGTTCTACAATTCGCAACACCTGAACAAAACGGGTGCAGAAATATTTTCCCGAAAGCTAGCCCAAAAGTTGAGTGGAATGGTGCTGCAATAACATAAAGGAACCGCTGTAATGCGATCGCTTTTCAACAGGTAGGCGAGTAGAGCAATGTGTTGTACTACAAATAAAGCAGCACATAAACGGCTGCCATAAAAAAGGCTACTGCTAATGCAAGAAATGCTATCATTTTTCTAACCTGTGCCGGAGATTTCTTTTGCATAAATAATTAGGAGTTTGCCAAAAATGACAAAGGTGGTTTAAAAAATACCCCTGCACGGTGCTACCGGGCAGGGGTAAAAGAAAGTGATCATTATTTCATTGGCTCAGCTGCTGCCATATTGAATTCGCGCGTAGCGGAAGTCATTGGGCCTTCAACATTTTTACCATCTTTATCAATCAGTGTTAATACTACTTTGCACTTGCCGGTACCCAGGTTTTGTATAAAGTTCGATTCCCATTTGTCAAGCGTTGCGTTCAGTTGCTGGCTGGCAATAGCCTCATTACTAATGTCAGCTTTCACTTTGTAAGCGTCAGCAGCAAGTGTGCCATTCCATACATAAAAATCAAGCAAAACATTCGCGGTGTCTTTGCCTATGTAGTCGCCTTTCGGGCGGCTGTAAAATACCATAGGTGTTTTAGGCTCGTCCAGTTTTTTAAAGTTACCTTTTTCGTCAATTTTAAAGTGCACTACAAACGCTGCACCCGCACTCTTTACAGATTCGTGGTAAGAGCGGGAAAGGAAGCACATAAGGTAATGTTCCTTGCCATCGTTAGGTAATGTAACTTCATTTTTAGCTTCATACAACGCCTTGTATGGGCTGTTGTCTAAAATGAAATGTATGTGCTGGCCTTTGTCAGAATTATTACAATTTTTAGCGGTAGCATCTGGCGTTTGCGCTTTAAGGTCGTAATCTTTAACATCAAAATTGAAAGTCACCTTTGTAGAATCCTTGCCAACTTTTTCAGTTTTGGTAGCACCCATTTTCAGGCTAGCCTTCGGGAATTCAGGTGAATTACCCACTTTGGCTATAGCAACGGCCTGGCGCGGAACAGCTTTCTGAGCGGTATCGGTAGTGCCCTTGCTACCTTCGGTGCCGGCATTATTACATGAAGAAAAGCCAATTGCCGCAACAGCAGCAACAACTGATAATTTCGCTAAATTGTTCATTGTTTGAATGTTTGCTGCAAAAATAACATTTATGGCAGTAGCAGAGTGATATAATTGTGTTTGAAATGTGTTTTATTGAATAGCATGATTTTCTTTCAATTTTTGTCTGAACTATGATTTGAGACTGATTCCTCATAAAAATCACACCAATCACCTTAAAATCATAGTTCAGACAATACTTCACACCTTTTCGAACCAAAATACACCGCCATGTTGGTAGAGGGTGATGCCGCGTTTAACAGTGCTGAATTCCATTACAAGGCCCGCCGCCTCATGCCGGAACACCGCTGCGCCAATCGCTTGCAGGGGAAACGGTTGCTGATCGGTTGCCTGCGCTGTAAGCTGGCCCATATTTTTAGAGATGCTGATGTTGAGCGGCAGGTCCTTATTGATGTACAGCCCGGGATAATTCTCCACGTCCGCATCCGTAAGTTCCAGGGGTGGCAGTTTAAGGAACCTGGAGGGAATGCCGCTTTTCTTTTGCCCGGTAAACAGCAGGTACAAGTAAAGTGCTGCCGATGAAAGGAGCATCAGTAAAGCAAATTCCAGCATTATTTTATAGGCAACATGCGAAACGCCGTTGAGCCTTAATGTGCGCTTAAATTCAAGTATACCAAACGTAAGGGCAATACCCCAGTAGAGTAAAGTAAGCTGTATGCGGGCTATTTTGGTTTGGAATTTTAACAAGAACGGACTAATGGCAGCCGAAACAGCTATAAGCGCATAGCCGATACTGCGAATGTTACTGGCAAAAGGCCAGTGCAACATGGTAAAGTACAAACCCAAAATGCACAGGAAAAAGCCCGTCCAGAAAGCTACCTGTAAAGCCAGGTTGAGCGTACGTAATTGTTTCATAATTGATAGTTCCCTATATTAATTAATCAAATTTACATGTTTAAGGGATCAAACGCGGCCGTTCACCAACTAAAAATACCCCTATTTTTCAGAAAATTTTAAGTATTCAACACTCCCATGTAAGGTAGTTAACCGCTACATTTGTCCAAATTAATATTTGTACTATGCCAGGCTATGAATTATTTGGTGATCAGGAACGCAAAGAAGTAAATGATGTGCTGGAAACAGGCATTCTTATGCGCTATGGTTTTGATGGTCCCCGTAAAGGAATATGGAAAGCCAAAGAGCTGGAGCAGGAGATTTGCAGCACCTTCGGCAGTGGTTATGCACAACTGGTGAGCAGCGGAACAGCCGCACTTACAACAGCTATGGCCGCCCTTGGTATTGGCGCCGGTGACGAAGTGATTATGCCCACCTTTACTTTCGTAGCCAGCTTTGAAGCGGTACTTTCAGTAGGCGCTATACCAGTACCTGTTGATATTGATGAAACATTAACGCTTGACCCCAAAGCCGTGGAGCAGGCCATTACGCCGAAAACAAAGGCGGTAATGCCAGTGCACATGTGCGGTAGTATGGCGCAAATGGATGAACTGAAAGCTATTTGCGAAAAACATAAATTGTTCTTGCTGGAAGATGCTTGCCAGGCCATAGGCGCATCGTACAAAGGCAAGCGCCTGGGTACTATAGGCGATGCCGGCACTTTTTCGCTGGATTTTGTGAAGATAATAACCTGTGCAGAAGGCGGCGCTGTGCTGACGAATAATAAAGAGATTTTTGAAAAATGCGATCAGTACAGCGATCATGGTCACGACCACATGGGCAGGGACCGCGGTGCTGATTTGCACCCATATCTGGGCTATAACTACCGTATTTCAGAATTACATGCGGCTGTTGGTCTGGCACAGGTGCGCAGGCTTGGCGAATTCCTTGCCATACAAAGGCGCAATCACGATATTGTTTACAACACACTGAAAAATGTGGAAGGGCTTACCTTCAGGGTAATACCTGACCCGGCCGGTAATACAGGTTCATTCCTGTCTTTCTTCCTGCCAACGGAAGAAATGGCGCGTGAAGCTATTGCCGAAATGGCCGCAGGTGGCATTGGTGGCAACTTCTACTGGTACGATAATAACTGGCATTACATACGTAAATGGCAGCACCTGCAAAGCGGCGGCTGGATGAACAAATTTTACGAAGAACACAAAAAGCAGGTGTTACATTATGCCAACCAGGCCTTCCCGGCCAGCGATGCCATAATAAGCCGCTGCATATCATCGCTTACCAGCCTGTTATGGACCGAAGAGCAAGCCCAAGAGCGCGCCGACAGAATGGCTGCTATACTTAACAAGGTGATAAAAGGAGTAACAGTAGGTGCGTAGCCCTGTAGTTTGATTCACCCCGGCCCTAAAGGGTGACATGATTGATGGAGCGAATTTGCAACCCTGAAGGGGTGATATGATTGTAGGAAATAATGTGATATAGCGGCAAAACCCCGAAGGGGTGACATATTTTTAGAAACAGTGCCCACACATTCAAAAGAACAAATTGACGAACTTTAAACCAGACAACCTAAAACCACACCATACAACCACATAAAAATGTTTACTTTCTACCATCTACTTTAGACTATGATGACAACGACAGAAATACTCAAAAAGGTCCGGAGAATAGAAATTAAAACAAAGGGACTGAGTAACCATATATTCGCAGGCGAATATCATTCCACCTTTAAAGGGAGGGGTATGTCGTTTAGCGAGGTGCGCGAGTACACGCCCGGCGACGACGTTAAATTCATTGACTGGAATGTAACCGCACGCTTTAATACCCCTTTTGTAAAAGTTTTTGAAGAAGAAAGGGAGCTCATAGTAATGCTGCTGGTGGATATTAGCAGCAGTTCGTTGTTTGGCACGCAACTGCGCACCAAGCGGGAATTGATTACAGAGTTAGGCGCGGTGCTATCGTTTTCAGCCACTACGAATAACGATAAGGTTGGCGTTATATTCTTCAGCGATAAAATTGAAAAATACATTCCGCCAAAAAAAGGAAAGGGGCACATTCTGCGCATTATACGCGAATTGATAGCGCTGGAACCATCTAACACTACTGATACCAGTGTAGGTGTGGCATTGGAATTTCTGAACAACGTAATTAAAAAGAAAACCATAGCATTTTTACTGAGCGATTTTGTAAGCAAGCCATACGAGCAGCCGCTGCAACTTGCCGCTCGCAGGCACGACCTTGTTGGCATTCATGTATACGACAAATACGATAAGGAATTGCCGCCTGCGGGCCTTATTCAGCTGGTTGATGCAGAAACCGGTGAGCTGAAGTGGGTAGATACGGATGATAAAGGCATCAGAAACCACTATGCTGCGGCATTTGATACCAAGAACAAATATTGCACGCAGGCTTTCAGAAAAAGTGGTGCATCTTTACTCAACATTCGTACTGAAGAAGATTATGTAAAGGTGTTGCAGGGCTATTTTAAGCGACGGTAATTTTACATGGCAATTAGCGTAGGTTCGGCAATAAATTACAGCCCTTCAATTGAGGTAACGCAATACATTTGAAACGATAAAAATATAAGTAACAGTAAACGAGCATGAACACAGGCGTAATTAAGAGGTTGGTTTTATTTACGGTTTTAATTTTTGTTTCGCTATATGCGGTGGCCCAGGGCGACGCTACCGCAACTGCCCGCCTGGATGTGAGGCAGATATTGGTGGGTGACCAGGCCAAGTTATTTTTAGAGGTAAGGCATAACCCATCTTCAGTAAAAATTCAATGGCCTACCATTCTGGACTCCTTCAATAAGCTGGAGGTAGTAGAAAAGGGTAAAATAGATACCATAAAGCAGGGTGGCTTCATTACTTATAAACAGAAATTACTGGTTACCGGTTTCGATTCGGGCTTGTTCAATATCCCGCCGTTTCAATTTGCGGTTATACCCAATAACGGAGCGGCTACAGTGCTTACAACCGATTCATTCCAGTTACTGGTGCAAACAGTAGCGGTGGACACGACTAAGGCATTTAAGCCTATTAAAAGCATCATATTCGTAAAGTTCAATTGGTTAGATTATCTGTGGTACATTATTGCAGCCATCGTATTAGTAGTACTTACCGCGATAGGTGTTGTGTATTACATGAAGCATAAGAAGCCGGTTGTTAAAGAACCAAAGCAACCTAAGATACCATTGCAAGATCAGGTGCTGGCAAAACTTACCGAGCTGGAAGCCAAAGAACTGTGGCAAAAGAACCAGGTAAAGGAATACTATAGCGAACTGACCGATATTGTGCGCGGTTACATTGAAGAACGCTTCAAGACGCCAGCACTCGAACTGACGACCGATGACCTGCTTTACAAAGCCAAACTGCACAGGGAACTGCAGCAGTATGTAAACGTGCTTACGGTTATTCTGCAAACGGCAGACCTTGCTAAATTTGCAAAGTGGCAGCCATTGCCACAGGAGCATTTTGATGCGATGGAAAATGCGAAAAAATTTGTTGACTCTTCAAGGCCTGTAACTAACCAAACCCCAACGGAAAACTAAGTATGAAAGCATTGCTGGATTGGAAACACATCACCTTTGCGCATCCGTATTTTTTTGCGTTGCTGCTCCTTATCCCGTTCATGATATGGTGGCAATTGCGTGGCAGGAAAAACAGCCAGCCGGTTTTGCGCGTTACCACACTGGGCGGAATCAAGTCGCTGCCTCCTGGATTTAAAGCGCGGTTCAGGCCGGTTTTATTTGTGCTGAGGGTATTGACCTTGCTAACACTTATAATAGCGCTGGCGCGCCCGCAAAGCACCAACACAACATTGAATAGCGATACCGATGGTATTGACCTGGTGTTGGGGGTCGATATATCGGGCAGTATGCTTGCGGAAGACTTTAAGCCCAACCGTATGGAAGCGGCAAAGAAGGTGGCGCTCGACTTTGTGGATAAGCGCCCTTCTGACCGTATTGGGCTGGTAATATTTTCGGGCGAAAGTTTTACCATGTGCCCTATTACTATTGACCACCAGGTGCTGAAAGAGCAAATAATGACACTAAAGAGCGGTATGGTTACAGACGGTACTGCTATTGGCGATGGCCTTGCTACATCGGTTGATAAATTGCGGAATTCAAAAGCCAAGAGTAAAGTAATTATCCTCATGACCGACGGCGAAAATAACTGCGGAAAAATATCGCCGCTTACTGCGCTCGAAATTGCCAAGGTATACAAGCTGAAAGTATACACTATTGGTGTAGGCACCGAAGGGCAGGCACTTATACCAATGCAAACCCCAATGGGCACCATTAAGCAAATGATGCCTGTGAACATTGATGAGCCCTTGCTGAAACAAATTGCGGCGCAGACCGGCGGCAAATACTTCCGTGCCACCAACAATAATTCCCTGAAGACTATCTATGATGAGATTGACAGGATGGAAAAGACCAGCATTGAAGTGACTTCCTTTAAGCGCTACGCAGAGCTGTTTTTCCCATTTGCAATGCTGGCAGCCATTTTCCTTTCCTTGGAACTATTGCTGCGGTATACGGTATTTAAGAGCCTTACCTAATTGGGTATTGTAGCAGTAGAATCATGCCGTTAAAATGATGCTTGCCGTTATATCCGCACCCCCGGCCCCTCTCCATAAATGGCAGAGGGGAGATTGGTGTCCGCGGCGCCGCAGAAAAATGTCAATTTTCCTTTAGTCAATGCCATCGCCCCGAAGGGGTGGCATAGCTAAGAACATCAAATTAATTACACCGGTAGCCCCTATGGAGTAGTACATTTCATTAAACATACCTGATTGGTGTCGGTACAGATCGGTAATACATTGTGGTGTTATACGCTGTTAAGCTTTACCGCATTGTAGCAATGGCCCAATAATTGTAATTGTGTGCTTTACCCCGAAAGCCAATGTCATTAATTCATGCGATTGTGCAACCCAGAATGGGTGATATGATTATAGAAAGAGGTTATGAAACGGGCAAAACCCCGAAGGGGTGGCATAGCTATGAACATCAAGTTAATTACATCGGTAACTCCTAACGGAGTATAGTCGCTGTGGACGGCTATGATGGGCTACAAAGCGGTAGCACCTGCGGCGCAGTACAATTGCGGTAAGCAACCCAAGAAAAAGGTCATTGGCAGGCCCTTCGCCGAAGCAACCTCACAAAACGTTCTTGCAAAAAAAACTCATCCATTAACTTTGACATCCTGACGCAGGAAGGATCTACGCCAAGCGGCCACAAAAGATACTACGGAGCAGTACATTTTTGAAATTGTGCCTTTTGTAGCAGCAGAATAATTGAATACCTGCGGTCTTCAGACCGTGGAAATGATGGGAACACTTGCTGCTTTAGCTAAACAATTGGCCGCTTAATATTTAAAAACACCGGCCACCGTAAACCCATTTACTTTTTGATCTCTTTTTTCATTTCCTCTAACATTGTTATCAGCTTATCCAGCTTTTCAACCTCTATAGAATTTAGCTTTTTTTGCAGGGCTTCAATTTCTTCCTTGGCACTGATGTTGGTTTGGTAATCGGCCTGCGCCTGCTCGCGGTCGCGTTCACTTTGCCGGTTTTGAGACATCATGATAATGGGTGCTGCATAGGCGGCTTGTGTGGAAAATAGCAGGTTGAGCAATATGAAAGGATACACATCCCAATGGTAACAGAAGCCCAGAACATTCAGCCCCATCCACAGTATTACAAGTGCCGTTTGTATAATGATGAAGGTCCAGGAGCCCATACCATTCGCGACAGCATCGGCAAGTTTATTGCCAAAGGTTTGTTTGTCTGCATGCGACTCATGCCATGTTTTCTTGTCTGCCATTTTTAAAGGGTTTTTGAAATTGAATGCTCACAAAGCTATGATATGCAGGTGGTATAACTCAATCGCCTTGTTGTCTGGACATCTCATTCAGCCTTATCCCTTACCCATTCAGCGCCCTTTTATACATCTGTATGGTGTTTTCCAGCCCATAATACAGCGCATCAGCGACCAGTGCATGACCAATGGAAACTTCCAGCAAATTAGGTATTGATTTGCTGAAAAAACCCAGGTTAAAGCGGTCAAGGTCGTGCCCGGCATTTACGCCTAAATTATGGGTGAAGGCTACCGATGCAGCTTTAATATATGCAGATATGGCGGCATCTTTGTTTGTAGCGTAGTGCTTTGCGTAATCTTCTGTATACAGCTCTACTCGGTCAGTGCCGGTAGCTGCTGCTGCGGCAACGAGTTCTTCCACAGGGTCCACGAAAATGGAAACCCGTATGCCAGCCTGCTTAAAGGTGGCGATTATTTTTTTCAGGTACTCTTTTTCTTTTATAGTATCCCAGCCGTGGTTGCTGGTAAGCTGGTTAGGGTCATCGGGCACCAGGGTTACCTGCGCTGGTTTCACCTCTAAAACAAGGGCTACAAATTTATCTTCCAGCGGATTGCCTTCTATGTTAAATTCGGTAGTGATGATCTTATTAATTTCCCTTACATCGCTGTAGCGTATGTGGCGTTCATCGGGGCGGGGATGCACGGTAATGCCATCGGCGCCAAATTTCTGGCAGTCGATAGCTACTTGTAAAACATTGGGGTTATCACCGCCGCGGCTGTTGCGCAGGGTAGCAATTTTATTGATGTTGACGGAAAGCTTGGCCATTTGCTGAAATTAAACACTAACTACTTCTGACTATAAAAGTAGATAATTTAAAACGGCAGCAGTGTTTTAGAAATGTAAATTTTATTTTGATCGGTAAGCGCCAATGGCAAAGAGCACTACACCAATAAGACCACCAATGGCATCGGCCACTACATCCATCCCCTCTGATGCCCGGCCCAGGGTGGGGAATGCGCCCTGCAACAACTCTATAATGCAGCCGAATGCTACCGCAATGGCCAGCATAAGCACAAGCCTCACCATTTTTGTGGTGGGGTTGCTGCAAAGCCAGAGTAAACTAAAACCACCGAAGAAAATAAAATGCACCCACTTATCTATAAGGGGTACTGCAACATGGGGAACGTTGCGGGCGGGCATAAGGCAACCTGTTAAAATGAGCAAGGTCCACAGCATAGCCAGGAACCTTGCTCTTTTTTTATAAGGAGAATCTTGTTGAAATAACAACATTTAATTATCCTACCAAAGCTTTATAACCAGCGGCGTCAAGCAAAGCTTCCACGTCAGCTACATTATCAACATCCATCTTAATCATCCAGCCATTACCATAAGGGTCGGTATTTACACTTTCAGGCGCACTTTCAAGACCTGAATTAACTTCAGTTACAGTGCCACTTACTGGTAAAAACAAGTCAGATACAGTTTTAACTGCTTCTACAGTGCCAAATACTTCATTTGCAGCCAGGTGCTTATCAAGGCTAGGTACATCTACATACACAATATCACCCAGCTCATGCTGCGCGAATTCTGTAATGCCGATAGTTGCAGTGTTGCCTTCCAGGCTGATCCATTCGTGATCTTTGGTATAACGTAAATTGCTTGGGAATTCCATTTTTATAATTTTGGGGTAAAAATAGCAAAATTGTTTGCAGTACGAAATGATAAGGGTTACTATATTTCGTGTATAACATTTTCACAACTTATCGGCAGGGCAAAATTGTTCCCTTTGCAATACTTACTTTTGCCACTAATTACGATAGCAACACAACATATATAATAATATGAACAACGAATTAGCACAACATATAGAAGCCGCATTTGATAACCGCCAACTGCTGAAAGAAGAACTTTACAAGAATTATGTACGTGAAGTAATTGAGGAAGTAGATAAAGGCAGGTTACGCGTTGCGATGCCAACCGAAAATGGCTGGCAGGTGAACGAATGGGTAAAAAAGGCTATACTACTGTACTTTGGCATTCAGCCTATGCAAACCTGGACCATAGAGCCGTTTGAATTCTATGACAAAATGTTGCTGAAGAAAGATTATGCCGAACTGGGCGTGAGGGCTGTGCCACATGCAGTGGCCCGTTACGGCGCTTATTTAGCGAAAAACGTAGTGCTGATGCCGAGCTATGTGAATATTGGTGCCTATGTTGATGAAGGTACTATGGTTGATACCTGGGCTACAGTAGGTTCTTGTGCACAAATTGGCAAGGGCGTGCACCTGAGTGGTGGTGTGGGTATTGGCGGTGTATTGGAGCCCCTGCAGGCTTCGCCGGTAATAATTGAAGACGGTGCCTTCATTGGTTCGCGTTGCATAGTTGTTGAAGGTGTTATAGTGGAAAAGGAAGCGGTTTTGGGCGCCAATGTAGTGCTCACACAATCGACCAAAATAATTGATGTAAGTGGGGAAACACCTGTAGAATACAAGGGCCGTGTACCTGCACGCAGCGTAGTTATACCGGGCAGCTATACCAAGAAATTCCCCGCTGGCGACTATCAGGTGAGCTGTGCCCTCATTATAGGCACCCGCAAACCTTCCACCGACCTTAAAACCAGCCTTAACGACGCTTTAAGGGAGTTTAATGTGGCAGTTTAGTTTTTTAAGGAGTAGAAAGTCTAAAGTAGAAAGTAGAAAGCTTTGTAGTAAGATTACCGTTAGTAATTTGTGAGGCTTATGCTTATTTAAAACTTAAAGGACGACAGCAAAGAGTAATTTCAGTCCAGCTTTCTACTTTAGACTTTATACTCTCTACTATAGACTTATGACTTACTACTTACAACTATTATCCATCGACTGGAGCTTTTTTAACCAGGTCTATTATGGACAGAAGGTATCAGACTACCTTTTGTTCGTGGGTATTATATTGGCTACACAACTGGTAAAAAAGCCGATAGCTTCCTTGCTTACCCGTATAAGTAGCAGCCTGGCTATACGGTATAGTTACATGAAGCATAAGGATACCATTCGGGAATTGCTCTTTAAGCCTATTGAGCGTTTGCTGCAGGTTGTGCTTTATTTTATTGCTACTGAGCAATTGGCGCATATACTGGATAGTGTAGTGTTTAAAAGGGGCTTTACTTCAAAAAACGGCATGCGCATAAACCTGGGCGATATAACCGACCATATTTTTCTTTTCCTTTTTATATTATTTGTTACGCAGCTGGTTACCCATTTTATTGATTTTATATACTATGTGCGCATGGGTAAGGCTATGGAAGAAAAAAATGCCGCCCGGGAGCAGATGTTGCCATTAATAAAGGAAATGTCAAAACTGTTTGCGTGGATACTCGGTGCGTTCTGGATAATGGGCAGCGTGTTTCATGTTAATGTGCCCGCACTTATAACAGGTTTGGGTATTGGTGGTGTGGCCATAGCGCTTGCCGGCAAAGAAACCGTAGAAAACTTCTTCGCAGCCTTTACTATTTTGTCAGACAAGCCTTTTCAGACCGGTGATATAATTAAGCTGGGCGAAATTGAGGGTACTGTGGAGCGCATAGGTTTCAGGAGCACAAGGGTGAGGAATGCAAACGGGGAAGCTAATATAATACCTAACCAGAACCTGGTGGGCCGGAGTATTATTAACCTATCCAGCCGAACCACAAGGGGCATGAAAATTGTGGCCAATATAAAATACGGTGTTAGCCATGATGTGCTCACCAACCTGATAGAGGAAATAAAGACAACCCTAAAGGATATACCCAATGTGCAAGAACCAGTTACTGCTATACTGGAGAACTTTGACAAAGAAACCTTTCAGTTAGTCATTTCCTACCACCTTACCCACCCTTTACCGGAGGGGGTAAATTTATTAGCCATCAAACATGAGATCAACCTGAAAATTTTTGGGATGATATCAGACAAAGCGCAATTGGGCACCCTGCCCGGTACCAGTTAATTGGCTGTAATTCAGATAATATACTGTTTATTTTTACTGTAAAGATGCCATTTTGTGTCGTTTTTTGAAGGGTCATTTTTACCGTTCAAAGGATAATTCATACAGTTCACACCCTAAAACGTGCATTTCGAAGGATAGTTCCGTTTTTCTGATGCCAGCAATAGTATATTGCAGCTACGAAGCAGTTGATACCGAAGCACTTCTAAATTTATTAACTGTCGTTACAAAAAGAAAGAGAAAAATATATAGGTGATGTTGTAAATATGGCAAGCCATAATTAAAAATATTGGAAAAAATATACCAATTTCATTTCCACTTAGGGAATTCGAATAAATAAAGTACACCAAAATAATTTGTAGTATTGTAGAACTAATGGGTTTTACGATGAGAGATTTCTATTCGGAAGAAGTAGAGGCGCTGATGACAACGTACTACAAGAGTTTATCAGAAAAAG
>JBBRPD010000011.1:0-104809 GCA_038228575.1 Chitinophagales bacterium
ACAAGATGATCCAACCCTGAAAGGGTTGAATAGAATATTTTTAACCCGACATGGTTGTGCTAGCCTGTAAGGCTTGAATAATAATAGCCGGTGGTGAAACCTCCGGATACAAAAACACAAGATGATCCAACCCTGAAAGGGTTGAATAGAATATTTTTAACCCGAAATGGTTGTGCTAGCCTGAAAGGCTTGAATAATAATAGCCGGAGGTGAAACCTCCGGAAATAAACCGCAAGATGAGCCAACCCTGAAAGGGTTGAACAGAATATTTTTAACCCGAAATGGTTGTGCTAGCCTGAAAGGCTTGAATAATAATAGCCGGGGGTTAATCCCCCGGATACAAAACGCAAGATGATCCCACCCTGAAAGGGTTGAACAGAATATTTTTAACCCGAAATGGTTGTACTAGCCTGAAAGGCTTGAATAATAATAGCCGGGGGTGAAACCTCCGGACATAAACCGCAAGATGAGCCAACCCTGAAAGGGTTGAACAATAACGATTGGGCGGGCCGTTAAATTAGAACGGTATATCCACTACACAAAAGAGATCGGGGTTTGCAATTGCAAACCCCGATCTCTTTTATAAATTACTTAGCACCTTTCTCTTTATTCTTTGCGTCTTTAATTTCCTTTAGTTTTTTGTCATCGTCAGACTGATGAACAATTTCAACTTTCTTTGTTTTTACTTTTTTACGCCACTTTTTATGGTGTGTAGTCTTTTTAGAGTTACTCGTTGTTACCGTCTTCTTTTTAGTTACGGTTTCCTGTGCATGAATAACGGATGTTGCTAAAAGCAGTGCCATAGCCAGCATTACTAATGTAGCTCTATTTATTCCCGATGACAATTTTTTCATTTTTTACGATGGTTGATTTACTGTTTACATGAACAAAATAAGTGCCGGTACTTAAATTTGCTTTGTTAAATGAAAATACATTTTCGCCGGCTTCAGCAATAGTAGAAAATAATTCTTTAACAACCTTACCATTCATATCAATAATGTTTATTGTTATGGATTCCCTTTCTTTTAAAGTGAAGGTAATATCGCAGTTTTCGTAAACCGGGTTAGGTGATACACGAATTATTTCTGCATCGTTTTTTACATCAATTACAGCTGAACCGCCGCTACCAGTTCCGGCTTTTAATTCAGCTATGTATTGCATCCACAAATTTGAGGAGCTGCCGTACATACCTGCCATCCAGGCTGCAGCAGGGTTGTCGTTAAATTTCTTGCACATACCGGTATAGTCACCCCAACGCTCTGTTGCGGCTGATGACCAGGTGTAGTGCACGTATGAACTGCCTGCTTTTACAATGGTTGGCGAGCTCCAAGCCCCAGAATTATCGCATATTACAGCGCATGTTCTCGGGTACATTGAAGCACTACTTTCATTATAGGCTATCATTACCGACTTATCGGTTGCCGTGTTACTTATAGAACTTATTGCAGGATAACATCTGTCTGTACTGCCGGCCGCGCCGAAAACGGAAGAGGTATTAGTAGCAGTAGCAACAGTAAGCCTATTGTAGTTTACACCGTTCCACCCACTACCGGCATCGGTATTAAATACGAAGTGAATTACACCATTCAGGTAGAACCCGTCGAGAGATCTGCAATCGCCGGCATCCAGCATTCTGCTGCTGCCAAGCTGTGCAGCGTCGCCCCCGGTGCTATAGGTTGGTGTCGTAACATCATAAGTATTTAGTGCTGCGGCACCCGATGCAATGTTGTTAGTTACAACATGGAGTTTAATTGTACTTGCGCCTGATGTAGAGCCGGCAGTGTTTACCATATAAATACCCGGGCCATAGGCGCCTGTTTGACCCAGTGAAACAGGTAGTATGGTAAAGCCACCAGAGATGCCTGACCAATACTGTGCGCTAAGCGTGCCCCCTGCATAGCAAGGGCCTTTGGCTACCTGGTAAACGACTGCCTGATTAAAGCCTGCACCTTCGTAAAATAAATTACCGGTCACGAAAACTTCGTCGTTTGAAATACCCATTTTAGGATAGTCAAACCAAGAATAATCGCTCAGGGGATTGCCGGTCAGTTCATAAATATACCAACCAGCTGCCGGATCGTTTGTTTTAGAAAAGCCCAATACAACTACGGAATTTGCTGATATTTTATCGCAAACCTGCGCATAAAATATAAACCTGTCTGCTGCATTATCATAAATAACTTTAGGGTCACACATGCTGTTGGTCAGCGTTGCATCTCCAATCAATGTCCACAAATCGTTCGTATATGTTGCTGAACCTGAAGTATTGTAATAAGATACTTTACTATTTACAAACGAAACTATTTTACCTGCATTAGAAATAGCGACAGTATTATCGAGTGGGGAGTTGCCGCCACCATTGTCAATGCCGTTAAAATGCGCACCTACTACGGGTGCCGTTGCCGTTGTTTTTTGGGCTGGGGTTGCATCCGTGCCTGAAAATTTCAACGTATTCTTAGCCGCTTTTATTTTCCTAAGTTGTAAATCATCCTCACTTTCATTTTCCGACGCTTTGGTAAGGGAAGGTAACCATTGCAGGTCAGCACTTGGTGGGTTGCGGAAACCGACAAACCGGCAATCGCCCGGTTTAAACGGAGCCGGATGGCAGACTTTTTGTAATTTTTGCGCTGCATCACCCTGTGGCAACGAAACCTGCGCATAATTGGCTATACAAGAGCCCAATAAGAGACAGGCGATAATTGATATTTTTTTCATAACGTTTTTTTTACTTTTCTAAGGTAAATGCAACGTTACGAAAAAAATATGTCAATGCGTGATAATTAGGGTGTAAACGAATGCTATTTGTTCTCTATAATAATTTTTTCGCTTTTCAATATACTTGAATTGCCAAAAATACGGAGGAAATAGACTCCAGCCGATAGGTTTGCTTTATTGAACGAGAACACATTTTCACCTTTGTCGGCAATGCCTTTATAAAGTTGGGCTACTACTTTGCCCTGCATGTCAATGATGTCAACAACCAGGTCTTTGCGCTCCTTAATATCGAATTTTACACTGAAGTTGTCGTATACAGGATTAGGGTAAACTGAAGAAGAAATGACCTCTTCCTGCTCAACTTCCGGTACGCCGGTATTTGATACGCCACGTATTTTAGCTACCCACTGGTTCCACTGTTTTGACGAATTACCATACATGCCGGCCATCCAGGAGGCTGAAGGGTTACTGTTATATCTTTTGCAGATGCCATTGTAGTCACCCCATCTGTCGCTGGTGCCACCAAAACCATAGTTCACGTAACTCACTCCTGCTTTAACTGTTGTAGAGGCGGAATATACACCGCTATTACTTACAGAAACAGCCATAGTGCGTGGGTAAAACGCAGTACCACTTTCGTTGTAACCCATAATTACGGACTTATCTAATGAATCATTGGTAAGGGGCGCAATAACCGCATAACATTTGTCAGCCGTGCCTATTGCGCCAAGCGCAAATGTAGTACTGGTAGCATCGGCTACCTTTACACGTACCAGTTGAATGCCGCAATACCCACTGCCAACATCAACGTTATGTACAAAACTCACATAACCATGCAGGTAAAAGCCATCTAAAGCGCGGCTGTCACCTGTATTCAGGGTATGAGAAGTGCCTTGCTGGTTGGCATCGCCTGCGGTGGAATAGAAAGTAGTTGGTACCGTAGTTACCGTTAATGCAGAACTGCCTGAAGCAATAGTATTACTGATACGGTACAATTTATAATCATAGCTTCCACCGGTTGCACCGTCAGAGCTTACGCAAAAAATACCGGGGCCATAGCTGCCTGAAAGGCCATACGTGGCTGGTAATATGGTAAATGCGCCTGAAATACCCGTGTATTTTTTTACACTTATTGTGCCCCCGGTATAGCAAGGTGCCTTTGCTACCTGGTAAATAATGGCCTGGTTGAAAGACGTTGAAGAGCCAGTTACCTTAAATAAGTTACCTGTTACAAACACTTCGTCTTTCGACATACCCATTTTAGGATAATCGAAAATGGAATTATCGCTCAAAGGGTTGCCACTTAATTTGTAAAAATACCAGCCGGCTGCAGGGTCGTTGGTTTTAGAAAAACCAAGGATCACTTTTGAATTGGCAGGTACCAGATCGCAGATCTGTGTATAGAAAATAAAACGGTCGTTAACATTGTCGTAAACCACTTTTGGGTCGCACATATTATTTACGAGTGTAGCATCGCCAATAAGTGCATAAATATCTTTTGAAAAAGACATGGTGCCTGCCGTATTAAAGTAACCTACTTTAGAATTAACGAAAGCTATGATCTTGCCGCCATTGGATATGGCCATTGTATTGTCAAGCGGTGTTGAATAAGGGCTTGTAGGCACTCCTATCCAGTTGGTGTCTAGCGTTGGGGGTAAAATGGTTGTTTTCGCCGCAGTTGAGGTGTTTTCAGTGCTGGTTACCTGTGCTTTTAGTGCGTTCTTCGCTTTTTTTATCCTTTCCAGCAGTTCGTTGTCTTCACTTTCGTTTTCTGAGGGTTTGGTAAGCGACGGTTGCCAGCCCAGATCATCTGTTTCCGGGTTCCTGAAACCGATAAATTCTGCTTGGCCAGGAGCTAAATTGGTTGGTTTTATTTCTTTTGATGTGCGGCCGGGAGCATTTACTTCGGGAAGACCGTATTGAGCAATTGAAGTGGCACTAAATGATAGGGATAAACCAAGGATGCATAAAATTTTCTTCACAATTATTCGCTTTTGGGTGTAAATTAATTTATTTATGACAATTATACAATTAATAGACTGGTGCTGTGGTTTTTTTGTTGTTGTATGGTATTATATGTAAAAACAGCAATATGAAGAGGATATACACAAATAATCCTATCTGCCCCTCCAAAAATGGTTCTATCATTAGTTGTACGAGCAATGATAACCAGACAATAAAAAAGAAAAAGCTTTCCCTGTTTTTGCCCAGTCGCTGTAATGGTACAAAAACCCAAGCGGCAAACAACAACATGGCAGGTATACCGCAGCCCAGCCCTACCGTAAGAAACTGGTTGTGGGGTATTAGCCTGTTGTGGCTGTCAACCACTTCGGGATACCATTTATCATAGCCCTTATCCATTTCCCGGCCTATATCGCCTACGCCTGTACCTATTACGGGATGCTCCTTCATCAGCTTAAAGGCTATGTCGTAAGATATGAGTCTTGAAATATCGCCAAGTGAGCCGGTTTTATCGTTCGAGCGAAATCGGTAATAAGTATAAACTATATGTTCTTTGCGCTCGCGCAGGGTGGGCACATAGGTAACAGCCGCAGTAAGTATTACCGGTATTCCTAGCACCGCTACAACCCCCCAAATACTTCGTTTTGCAATTATGGTATAAATACCCCAGCCCAACAGGCATACATAAAATGATATAAGGCCGCTTTTAGATGCCAGGACATGGTTATAAAGCACAAGGCTGATAGCGATGAAAGCTACCAGATACTTGATGGGTCTACTTTCAAGTTTGGGGAAAATATAGGCGCACCATACCGCAAAAAGGGAGTTGGTAATGCTGAAACTGATGTATTCCTGATACATTGGGGTGGGTATCATGTGTGATACATTATATAATTTTATATAATTATCGTAGTCAAAAACCAGGAAGGATACGCTGTAACATGCACCTGCCAAAAGCATAATACCAATACCCAGCGTGAGCACCTGAATTTGTTTCACTGTCCATTGGGGTATATACGCAAAGGCAAGTGGCAGGAATAATATGGGCAGCTTGTTCTGTACGTAAGCACCCCAGTTTTCCTTGTCATCGCTCCAGAACCAGGTAAGCGCATAAACAGCTACCCATGCAATACCCAGCAGGCACCATTTTTGCTGCAGCCACTTTTTAGGGTGCACATTCCATAAAGCGTTAATACCGAAGAATATCATGCCCAGCGATAAAAAAAGCCGTGAAACCAGCAATCCGCCCATCATTATTAGTATGCAAAAAACAGCAATGTCAGACTTGGTTAACTTTCTATTTATAAGACTACTACTTTTGTTCATTGGTTGGCTTACCATAACTTTAAAACGGACAAAAAGGCGATTTAGTGCACAGCAATATTAAACAACTTCACGACGACTTAAAAGCAGGTAGTTTCCGGGCGCTGGCCCGGGGCGTTACAATTGTTGAAAATGAGCTGGATGGATATGAGTATTTGCTGGAAAATTTGCGTAAGAACAATAACACTCCTGTAATAGGTATAACCGGGCCGCCAGGTGCGGGTAAAAGTACCCTAGTGAATGCTTTACTCAGCCATTGGCTTACAGAAAATAAGAAAATAGCCGTAATAGCGGTCGATCCTTCCTCGCCATTTAATTACGGTGCATTACTGGGCGATCGTATACGGATGAGCGAATTTTATACCAATCCAGATATTTATATCCGGTCACTGGCCTCGCGTGGTGCACTCGGTGGGTTAAGCGCAAAAATAATTGAGATAACCGACCTGGTGAAGGATGCACCTTTCGATATGGTGATCGTAGAGACAGTTGGGGTAGGGCAGAGTGAAGTAGAGGTTGCCGGGCTGGCAGACTGCACTGTGGTGGTGCTGGTACCCGAGGCGGGAGATGAAGTGCAGGCTATAAAGGCCGGTATAATGGAGGTGGCCGATATTTTTGTGGTAAATAAGGCCGACCGCGAAAATGCGGATGCTTTTTACAACAACCTGCGCATAATGGCACATGAAAAAGCCGGAAACGGTATGGAGACCCCAGTAATAAAAACCGTTGCTTCCGGCAAAACAGGCATAGCTGAACTGGCCAATGCGATAATTAGCTATGTGGCTGCGCACCACGATTTACCCGAAAAGCGGCTGCAATTACTTACCGAAAAATGCTGGCAAATAATACAAACGCAACGCATGAAGCCCTTCAGCCACACCCTACTCAAAAGCGAGTTGGCCGAAGCGCTGCAGCATGACGATTTTAATTTATATACATTTACAAAGGCTTTTACCGGCAAGATATTCACTGCTGGCAACTGATACTAATACAACCCATAATTCCGTTAACGCTACATGCTTTCATCATTACCGCATCAATATATATACTATCTCTCTATCGTTGTTTCGGCATTGATCAGCATCTATTCGGTAAGGAAGATCATATTTATTACCCGCAAGCGGAAGATATTTGATATACCCGATAACATACGCAAAATACATGGCGAACAGATACCCAGCCTGGGTGGCATAGGTGTTTTTATCGGCTACATGGCCACCGTGTTGTTTTTTGCATCTGCGGGTTTTAAGGGGCTTAATTATATCATTATTTCATCGGTAATACTGTTCTTCACCGGCATTTACGACGACATTATGAATATGCGGCCCAGCAAGAAATTACTGGCTCAGATACTGGCAACTGCCATAACCGTTTATTTTGCCGATATAAGAATAACATCGCTTTACGGGCTAATGGGCGTAGGGGAACTGCCATTTTGGGTAAGCGTAGGGCTCACCACTTTTTGCGGCACTTTCTTTATCAATGTGTTCAACTTTATTGATGGTATTGACGGGCTGGCCTGCATGCTATCTATGGTATATACGCTGCTGTTCGGGATGCATTTCGCTAATCTGGGATTTACTACAGAAGCCTGCCTGGCCTTTTCTCTGCTGGGTGCTACTTTCGGTTTGCTGTGGTTTAACTATGCACCCGCGAAAATTTATATGGGCGATACAGGATCTATGCTCACGGGTTTCAGCATCTTTATTTTGGCGCTGCTCTTCATAGGGTCGGCAGCAAGTATGAACATTCCCGATTTGGGTAGTGTAAGCCCCGGATATGTAGCTATTCAAACCGTGCTGGCAGTTTTTTTTCTGCCTGTTTTCGATGCGTTGCGCGTTTTTGTGCTGCGTGCATCAAAGGGCATTTCGCCGCTTAAAGCGGATAGAAGACATTTGCATTATTATTTGCTGGATGCCGGTCTGGGGCATGTTGCAACGGCTTGGCTGCTGATAGGTGTTAATGTAGTCACCATTGTTATAGCTTTTGCCTGCATGGCTAATAATGTACCTGCCTGGCTGTTTTACCTCGCTATTGCAGCACCATCAGCTATAACAGCTTTTGTTGCTGCGCGCAGGGTTAAGAAGTGATGATGCTTATTTTATGGTCTGTTACTAGGGCGGTGAGCTGGGGTGAAATCTATACCACCCCTTCGGGGTTTTGCTCGTATTAATCCTGTTTTCTATAATCATGTCACCCCTTCGGGGTTGTACATTCGCTTAACATCCTAGACAATAATTTTTTCTCTGGCTTTGTCATCCTGACGCGGGAAGAATCTGTTTACATTACGTGAGCAAGACCGCTACACCCCTAAGCAACCATCAACACCACAAACAAAAATGACCGGCATATAGCCGGCCACTTCTTATTAATCAGACAAAACGATTGTTGTATTTACGGCATGGTAATGGTATAGGTAGCGCCGGCAGGTGTGGTTAACGTTGCTGTTGCATCGCATGCTGGTGTAGTGCCATAGTTAATGGTGCGGGTAAGGCCGCTAGGTAAGGTGTAAACAATTGTACCGGCTTCTATCCAGCGGCAACCGAAGGCAACCACTAATGGTGTAGCGGTGCTGATGTTCACATTTACTACTGCACCACTCGGGCGGGTAAATGTGCCTGAGCCGCTTATAGAATAAACGTCATCGGTATAGTCTGTTGGTGTAGCGGAACCTGCTGTCCAGGTGCGGACGCGGTTCCAGTTGGTAGAAATAGTACCTGCACCGCTGGCCAATATAACCGAGCCATTTACAGTAACATTAAAATAGGGTTGACTTGAAGAATTCAGGCCCATATTCGTAACCGTTTTTGTGCCGGTTATTTGGTTATCATTCTGGTAGTAATTATCGAAAGTGATTGTTTTTACAGTACCCGTAGTGGTATAAGGGCCGGTTTTGGTAATGATGATTTTACCACGGCGGTTGCGACCATCATGGCACAAGCAATTCACCGTACCAAAGTCAACCGTGGTAGTATCGCCGGTGGCGGAATGCGTTACTGTAGCACAGCCACCAGTGGTGAGTGCTGTAGTTTTATAGCCCAGGCTACCCGATACCACATTGGCCGATTGGTCGGCAATGGTTTGTGCATCGTCGAACGATTTTTCGGCTGCGGCATGCTCGGTGGCATAGCCATTATCTTCGGTAGTTGTGGTAGGGTTGGCATTTTTGTCCTTCTTATTACAAGATACCACAACTAAGAAAGAGCCGATAGTAAGGGCACCGGTAGCCAGACAAAGGGAAAGTTTTGACCTGAACATAGTTTTATTGTTTTAAAGGTTTAATGATTGTTTTTGTGCTATTAAGACACAGCAACAGCCTTGAGGTTTAAAACTATGCAAAATAAATTTGAAAACATGTGTTTTGCAAGGGGTGGGCCTTCTGCCAGTTTGAGTTAAAATTACAGAGATTAACTACGAATTGATACGGCGCAACCTAGTTTATCCCTTTTTCCTGGGTATGGTAAGGCTGTTCCAATCGCCGTTGGTGTGCAATTTGGCTATGTACACCATTTGGCCTACGTGGTAGGCGTAGTGGCCTATCTGGCGGTTAATGGCTTCCAGCACAGTGTGTGCTTCGGCGCGGATATAGATGGTCTTGTCGAGGTCGGCATCGGTTATGCTGTCGAGGGCATTAAATACACACGCCCATCCTTCTTCCCATTTCTGCATAATAGCTTCGCGGGTTACGGCTTCATTTTCAAATTCGGCATCGCGTTGGCGCCAGGGTTTTTCGCCATCGGTTGTCAGGAAGTCCGTCCAGCGGCTGAGCATATTGCCCCACAGGTGCTGAATGATGGAAATAATACTGTTGCTGTCTTCATTTGCTTGCCATGCCAGCGTTTGGTCATTCATTTGGGCCATGGCTTTTTCGCCGAGGACTTTGTATGTTTTGAATTGTTTTTTTGCACTTTCGAGGTAGTTGATCATGTTGTTGTTTTTCAATTTTTAACCATAGAATTTCCGCGTTGTTCGCGTCTAACCACAGAGCTTCACAGAGGAGTAAGTAGCATTTTTACAATCAATTGTATATTGCCTATTGCCAACTACAAACTAGCACACTGTCTCCATATCTCCGTAAATATTGGGGCGGGTTATTTCCATGAGGCGCTC
Organism: Chitinophagales bacterium; assembly: GCA_038228575.1. Taxonomy (GTDB): domain Bacteria; phylum Bacteroidota; class Bacteroidia; order Chitinophagales; family Chitinophagaceae; genus Flavipsychrobacter. The sequence continues at coordinate 10,111 of JBBRPD010000011.1, forward strand.
CGGAAATTTGGTTTCGGAGAAGCCTACTTGTTTATACAGTTCATGTGCATCTTTCGTGGCGAGCATAATGCGGCGCAGGCCTTTCACCCAATCTAGCGCAAACAATTCGCGCATCATTACTTTGCTGATGCCATTGCCCCGGTGGCTATCTTCCACATATACGTCGGCAAGGTAGGCAAAGGTGCTGTAGTCGGTTACAAGGCGGGCGTAGCCCACCTGTTTGCCGTCAATTATAGCCCCTATGGCAAACGAATTATCAAACGCTAACCTGAACGTTGCCTCCGGTATGTGCTGTGCCCAGTACGATGCCGTTGAAAGCCACTGGTGCACATCAGCAGGATACATCAGAGCCTTGTCGGTGGTAATGAGGTAGCCGTTATAGTGCAGGTTTAAATGTTCCATTATTTCACCAGGTAATTCCAGTTATGGGTATCAGGTACGATGCCTTTACGTATATCGTTCAGTTTAGCTTTTAGTTGAAACATCATGGCATCTTCGCCTATGTAGCAATTATAGGTTTTACCCGCTATGGTTATCTTTTCAATAGGTGCTATAACCGCTGCTGTGCCTGCGCCGAATGCTTCTACTTTTTGCCCTGCTTCCAGTGCGTTGGTCAGCTCTTTCAGGCTCACTTGCCTCATCTCTACTTTAATGCCTGCGTCGCGGGCTATGGTTACCAGTGAATCGCGCGTAACCCCATCCAGTATGCTGCCCGAAAGAGCGGGGGTAATAAGTGTATCATTGATATAGAACATGGCATTCATGGTGCCTGATTCTTCAATGAATTCGTGGTTTTTGGCATCGGTCCAGAGTACCTGGTCGTAACCTTCTTTCTTTGCTTTTTCGGTAGGGTAGAAGGCGCCTCCGTAGTTGCCACCACATTTGGCTGCCCCGGTGCCACCATCAGCTGCCCTTGAAAATTCAGTTTCTACTTTTACTTTGAGCGGGTTGGCATAGTATTGATAAGCGGGCGACGCCACTATCATAAACAAATATTCGTCAGCCACCTTTACACCAATACGGCCTTCGCTGGCTATCATAAAGGGGCGTATGTATAATGAAGCCTCAGGCTCATCGGGCACCCAACTGGCATCCAGTTGTATCAGCTGGTGCATAGCTTCATCGAACAGGGTTTTAGGTACAAGTGGCATACACATACGGTCCAGCGACTTGCAAAAACGGTCATAGTGTTTCTGCATACGGAAGATATTGATACCACCCTCGGCATTTACAAAGGCCTTCATGCCCTCAAAAACCGTTTGGCCATAGTGCAGGCACAGCGCCAGTGGGCTCAGGGTGAGATCGTGAAAGGGCACGATGCGTGGGTTATGCCAGCCTCCGTTGCTATACTCGGCAATAAACATGTGCTCAGTTGGCACCTTACCAAAAGGTATTGATTTGGTTTCTGCAACTGTTCTTTCTGCCTGTGGCGTTACTGAAATGTTGTATTCCATACAATGTAATTTTAGATGTTTATGATTCCAGCGGCACAGTTTCCGGAAAGGCTTTTGCTGCGCTGTTAGTATTAAATGTTGCTGTTGTTTTGTGTTGTTGCCGGTAGCCCTTGTTCACCATAAATACACTGCTTATAATGGCTACGAATGCCAGTGCGGTATATATGCTCCACTCTTCGCCCAGTGCAAAATGGCCCAGTATTACCGCTACCAGTGGGTTTACATAGGCATAAATGGTGGCCACACCTACGGGTAGCTTGCTCAGCGAATACATATATGCCGCATAAGCCAGTACCGAGCCGAAAATGATAAGGTATACCATGGCTATAAGGCCATCGCGGTTAAAGAGCTCCACATGCTTCAGGTCATCAATTGCGGGACTGAGCATCAGCATAAAAATACCACCAAAAAAAAGTTGCATGCCCGAATTGAGAAAGGGATTAACGGGGTCTACATTTTTCTTATTCAATATGCTGCCGGCAGCCCAGGAACACGTAGCGGCAAGCACAGCCAGTGTGCCGAACAGGTATTGCGTGTTAGATATGTCGGCTATATTATCTCGGAATATGAGGGCCACACCTGCGGTGCCCAGCAGCATACCCGCACCAATAAGGCCATTGAATTTTTCCTTTTTGGAAAGCAGTAAATTGAACAGCACTGCGAACAGGGGCATTATAGAGCAGATAAGTGCTGCTATGCCGCTGGGTACGGTTTTTTCGCCCCACGTAACACCGCCATTACCAATAGTGAGCATCAAAAAGCCAATGGCCATTTGCCGCAGCAGGTTGGGTAGCGATAGGTCGGTCTTTCTGTTGGCAATAAGCGCAACTGCCATAAGCAGTATGCCTGAAACCGTTTGGCGGATGCCGGCAAACAAAAATGCGGGATAGTGCATAACACCCACCCGTATTGCCAGGTAAGTGGTGCCCCATACTATGCACACAAATAATAGTGCTGCGTATGCCTTTGTTTGTTGTGCCATGTGTGCTTTAAATTCTTTGACAAAAGTGGAAAAAATATTTTAAACAAAACAGACACAATTTTCATATTTTTGACCATAACAGTTTGAATTATGAAAACACTCGTAAAACCGAAAAGTGACCACTTATACCTGCAGATAGCAGACCGTATACAACACCAGATATTAGGTGAAGTATTGAAGATTGGCGATAAGTTGCCTTCGGTGAGGGTGCTGGGTAAAGAACATAATTTAAGTGTGAGTACTATTTTGCAGGCATACTATCACCTGGAAGGCAAAGGGCTTATAGAATCGCGGCCGCAATCAGGGTATTATGTTTGTTTCAACCCATCCCGTTTTCCGCAAAAAGTAGCGAAGAGCAATCCGTTGCAAACCACGCGCACTAAGGATGTGGAAACGATAATAGGCGAGGTGTATAACGATTTTTCAATGCCCGGTGTTACTAAGTTTTCACTCAGCGTGCCGGCACCCGAAATATTGCCGCTGGCCCGCCTGAACAAAGCCATGGTACAAGCCCTGCGCGATTTACCCGCCAATGGCACATCGTACGAGCAATTGCAGGGCAACGAACTGTTACGCAGGCAGGTAGCCCGCTGGAGCATGCACTGGGGCGGTAAACTGAGTGCCGATGATATTGTAACTACCTCCGGCTGCATGAATGCAATATCCTATTGCCTGATGGCTATTACACAACCAGGCGATACCATTGCGGTGGAAAGCCCTGTTTATTTCGGCACGCTGCGTTTTGCCCAAAGCATAGGCTTGAAAGTAGTAGAACTGCCAACCGACCCCGATACAGGTGTTGACCCTGACGACGTGAAGAAAGCATTACTACAACACCAGATAAAGGCCTGCTTCTTCGTAACTAATTTCAGCAATCCGCTTGGTTACTGTATGCCCGATGAGCAAAAGGAAGCACTGGTGAAGCTGTTATCGCGCCATGGCGTTCCCCTTATCGAAGACGATCTGTATGGTGATGTTTATTATGGTAACAAGCGGCCACTATCCTGCAAAAGTTTTGATGAAGAAGGTAATGTGCTGTGGTGCAGTTCCATTTCAAAAACGCTGGCACCCGGTTACCGGGTGGGCTGGGTGGCACCGGGTAAGTACCTGGATAAGGTCAAAAGCCTGAAATTATACCACAGCATTACATCGGCTACGGCACAGCAGGCAGCTATAGCCAGCTTCCTGGCAACGGGGCGCTATGAAAGCCATTTGCGCAAGCTGCGGCAAACACTGCATGCGAATAGTTTGCAGTTTATACGGGCCGTAGGCGAATACTTCCCCGCCGGTACGAAACTGAGTAACCCTCAGGGCGGCTTTATTTTGTGGGTGGAATTAGACAGGAGCATTGATACCTACCAGCTGTATATTGAAGCGATGCACCACAAAATAAGCATTGCGCCGGGCACTATTTTTACCTTGCAGGAACGTTACCAGAATTGCCTGCGCCTGAGCTATGGTATGCAATGGACACCCGATATTGACAGGGCACTGAAGAAACTGGGTATGATAATAAAATCGATGATGTAAAAGCTTTTTGATGTTGGGTATTGATCTTTAAGTTTTTATGCTGTTATTATCTCTTGAGGTATTGCTATGATATTATTGCGGCTTGTATTACATTTGCATAATTATTTTGATGATTTTTTAATTTTATATGTTGTCATCTGAAAAGATGTTGATTTGCCTGAACTGAAACGTGTTACAAAACCTTTAAAGCAGAAAGTAGTGCGCACAATACTGGCTGTATGCTTATTGATGTCATTAATTGTTTGTTCCTGCAACCCTGCGGGTAGCAAACTAGATTCCAGTACCCCATACTTCGATAGTGTTATTGTTCGGTCTGAGCGGATGTATGATTCCGGCGACAAGATGGGGGCCTTGCATTTCGTGCGCAGCAAGCACCATGAAGCCAGCGGACTTACTGTGGAAGATGAGATGAACTATTACGCTTACGTTAATTCTATTGTTTCCAGAGACCTGAACGATAATGACAGGAGTGTTGAGTTGGCCGATAGTATGCTTACCATACTTGATAAGGCTGGCACCGACCCTAAAGTTACCATAAGGAAGATCCAAGCCCTCAACATAAGGGCTGATGCATTGTACAACAAGGGACTTTACAACGAGGCATTCAAAACTTATTTTAATGCAAAGGTAATGGCCAGTACCACGGAAGACCCTTGTGCTGTAAGCATGTTCAGCTACCACATGGGTATGATACTGTACCGCCAGCAAAAATTCAACGAAGCATCTAATTACTTTAAACAATCTTACAGCGAAACGCTTTCGTGCGTTGAAAATTTTACTTATTTCTACCGTAAGCAGGAATTGCTCGATAATATCGCCCTGTGCTACCAGAAGGCGGGCAAATTTGATAGTGCGCTCATTTATTACAACAAATCGCTGACCTACGTAAAGGCTAATTATAATAAATTCCCCAACAAGTCTCAAAGTGTGTACGAGAGTGCGGAAGCGGTTATATATGGCAATGTAGCCGACATATATATTGCCAAAGGGCAGCTGGATACCGCAATACAGATGCTGAACAAAAGCATAGCTGTAAACCTGCAGAAAGGGTATGTAAATACCGATGCAGAAATAGACCAGGTAAAGCTTGCTGATATATACCTGAAGCGCAACAACCTTGCCGATCTGGACAGACTGCTCAGCAATATAAAGGCAGAACTGGACACCATACCCAACAAAGTAGTTGAAATGCAGTGGAACAACCTCATGTACCAGTATTTCAACAGGAAGAACGATTCCCTTTCAGCATGCAGGTATGCGATTGCTTACATAAGGCAAAACGATTCTTTACAGGCGGGCAATAAGTTATTGATGGCGTCGGATATTGAGGGTACGGTTCGCACCATGGAAAAGCAGCATCAGCTTTCCCTGCTGGAAAAGGACAAAGAAAAGCGCGATGTCTACCTCATTATTGTTGCTGTAGTTGCACTGATGGCTGTGGTGGTCATATTGCTGGTAATGCGCAGTTCATCGAGGGCTGAACGCGACCTGAAAACGCTTAAAGAGCTCAACAATGAAATAGGCAGCCGCAAGCGCCAGCTTGAAAATGTGCTGCATGAGCTGGAAATAAGGGACAACGACAAATCGAGGATATTACGCTCTGTAGCACATGACGTAATGAGCCCGATATCAGCCATATCGGCGCTCACCGATATTTTACTTACAGAGGGAGATAATTTTTCGGAAGAGCAAAAGGAAATGTTGGACCTTATACAGGAAGCATGCGGCAATTCCCTGAATCTGAGCAATGAAATACTGGATGCGGCCGACACGATAGACCCGCGCACCATGGTAAAGGAGCGTACTGATATGAGTAAACTGTTGCAAAGTAGCATTGAGTTACTGAATGTGAGGGCAGCAAAGAAAAAACAGGTTATTGTATTGGAAAGCGAAACCACTGGCATCTTTGCTATGGTTAACAAAAACAAGATAAGAAGGGTACTGGAGAACCTGATAGGGAATGCGATAAAATTCAGCTACGAAAACTCACGCATTTTGGTTAATCTGAGTGAGACGCAGGATAAGATACTGATAACTGTAAAGGATTCCGGCATGGGCATTTCAGAAAAAGGCAGGGCAAATATCTTCGACATGTTTACAGAAAGTAAAACTTATGGCACCCTGGGTGAAAAACCACATGGCATAGGGCTGTCTATTGCCTTGCAGGTTGCTAAAGCGCATAATGGTGATATCTGGTTTGAAAGTGAAGAAGGTAAGGGAACAAGTTTTTATCTTTCGTTGCCCCAAAACTGACAAATTGCAATTTGATGCCGGAAATTCATTTATATTACATTGAAAACTGTTGTTGTTTCCATTACGTTTGTTATCAAGGGCTTTTTTAGTAGATTTGCCATAAGGGTGTCTGAACATTAATTTCTGGTTTATTTTTGAGAATGAGTTTTGTTATGTTAGCAAAAACACTTATTTTTGTCTAGTTATTGTTAAATTAACAATTCGTTCTTCCGAAGGTAATCTTACCAGATCGATAGACGAAATAACAAGTTTTACGCAAGATTTAATTACAATGGCGAATATATTAATTATTGAAGATGATGACATTATGCTAAAAGCGATCAAGAACATTCTTGGTAAAGCGGGCTATAATGTCATTACTGCAAAAGACGGCAAAGAGGCTTTTGACCAAATGGAAAATGGCGAGTATGACGTTGTGGTGACTGACCTGATGATGCCGTATGCCAATGGACTGGAAGTGGTGAGCAGGATTCGGGCCGATTCTTCGAAACGGCATGTTTCTATTATAGTAGTATCATCGGTGGGTAATGAAGAAACAATTACGGAGGCATTCAGATTGGGAGCTGACGATTATTTGAAAAAACCGATAATGGCGGGTGAATTGCTTATCAGGATCAAGAAGCTGTTAGATAACAGATCAAATCATTCTAAGCTCGTAACAAAAAAAAAATGACGATAACGCATGTTTAGCAGTTTAACTCAACTTCTTTTTCAGGCATATGAGAGCTTTGGCTTTCTGCCCTTGTTTATTCAAATAGCCCTTGCTTTCATTTTTATAGCATTGTTTGCAACTATAATTGCATACAGTGTAATTCTATACAAGAGATGGAAGGCTTATGCCGAGGAGAAGAGGATGAATTTCATTCGTCCGAAAATAGAAGAGATGATCACCGAGCAGGTGCTTATCAATGAAAATCTTGAGAAAATACCTGTTGACGAAATTGAATTTGACCAGGCTGCGCTCACCAATAACATATATAAAACACCATGGGTGCGACAGATGGTAATTGAAATCATCATTTCATACCGTAAAAATTTCAGGGGAGAGGTGGGTGAGTTATTGAGGAAACTTTATATTGATATGGGTCTTACTAAAGATTCATTCGATAAAATGAAGAGCATCAGGTGGGAGAAAAAAATAAAGGCGGTTGCCGAGCTCACCCAAATGGACATCCAGATATCCGACGTAACTATACTGCCATTAACCAACAGCACCAATCCGTCACTTCGTGCTGCTGCCCGTAACGCCTATATTCAGTTAAGTAAGAACGAGCCTTTCAAATTCTTTGATGTGGCTACTGAGCCTATTTTGCCATGGGACCAACTAGAACTTTTTAAAATAATTACCACCACAAAAGAGATTGCGATACCTAATTTTTCGCGCTGGGTAAGCTATTCGGCGAATAAGAGTGTAGTGTCTTTTTGCCTTAAACTTATTGCCCATTACGATCAGCAGTCAGCCATACCGGCTGTTATGGATCTGTTGAATAATAAAGATCACTATTTCCGTGCCGATGCCATTAATTGTCTGGGCAAATTAACCGCGGAAGCCGCTGAAGAAAAGCTGGTGCGCATATACAATACACAGCCTATACATTGCCAGCTTGAAATTTTGAAGGCATTGGGTAGAATTGCATCGGGCAAGCATCTTGATTTCTTAAAGTCAGAATTCCTTTTTTCTTCCAACTTTGATGTGAGAATGAATGCCGCACGATCTATAATAAAGCACAATACACCGGCATCTCGGGCACTGATAGATGATTTGAAAGAAACTTCTCATGATGAAAACAGATTGATCATTAGTCACTGTCAAAACCCATTAATCAAATATTAATGAATTTATCTTTTCTGGAGTATTTCGCATTTTTCTTTGAAACGACCGTGTTCCTCTATGGCACATCGTTGCTTATATTGTATGCGATATTGGCTATCCTTTCTTTTATGAGCATCAGGCTTTACCTGAGAAAGGAAAGCTATACCGATTATTCCATGATCGTGGCATCGCCGCTCGCACCGGGTGTTTCGGTAGTAGCACCCGCTTTTAATGAAGAAATTACCATCATCAGTAACGTAAGGAGTTTGCTCACGCTCGACTATCCCAAATTTGAGATAGTGATTGTAAATGATGGTAGTACTGACGAAACCTTGACAAAAATGATTGCGGAGTTTTCGCTTGTAAAGGTAGATTATGCCTATGATGCGAAACTGATGTCAAAACCAATAAGAGGTGTTTACAAATCAACGAACGATGCGTATGCCAAATTGATGGTTGTTGATAAAGAGAATGGTAAGGCGAAAGCTGATGCCACCAACGCAGGTATCAACGTTTGTTCTTTCCCTTACTTCCTGTGTACCGATGTGGATTGCATATTGCACGAGCAAACTTTGCAGCGCCTCATTAAGCCAATAATGGAAGATAACATCCACCGGGTTATTGCTACGGGTGCAACATTGCGCCTTTCCAATTCCTGCGAGGTGGATGGAGGTGTAATTACCAAGATCCGCGCCCCGCGTAAATTTCTGGCCCGTTTCCAGGAAATGGAGTACATCAGGGCATTTGTGCTGGGTAAAATGGGGTGGAGTTACATTAACTGCGTGCCTAACGTGTCCGGTGGTCTCGGTTTATTTGATAAGGAAATAGCAGTGCGGGCAGGTGGTTATGACCCTATCTCTTTCGGTGAGGATATGGAACTGATGCTGCGTATGAACCGCTACACTAAAGAAAACAAGATAAAATCAGCAGTTCGGTATATACCTATGACTTTGTGCTGGACGGAAGGCCCTACTACCTTAAAGATATTTGCACGCCAACGCACAAGGTGGGGTCGTGGCCTTATACAACTCATGTGGACGCATCGTAAAATGATGTTCAACAGCAGCTACGGGCGTATTGGGTTGGTTACATTTCCTTACAACTTCTTTTTCGAGCTATGTGCGCCGCTTGTTGAGTTTATCGGCATACTTTATTACCTGTATATAGGGTTCTTTGGCAACGTTAACTGGCCTTATGCCATTATACTGCTCATATTTGTTTACACGTATTCGGTAATGATATCTACCCTCGCTGTATTGTGGGACCAACTTACCTTCCAGTATTATAAAACATGGGGAGATGTAGTACGGGTTTGTGCAATGGTATTCGTAGAGATGCTGGTTTACCACCCGCTTATTGTATTTTTTGCATTAAGAGGTTACTACTTTTTTCTTACAAACCGTAAACATACCTGGGGTAATATGCAAAGGCAAGGCTTTAAACAAGCCCAGCCAGCTAAAGTTACTACCCCGGCTGCATAAGCTAAATATACAATGAAGGCTATAGGTCGTTTTTTTACAAGTGGCGTTTTTTGGGAATCAGTTGGTGAATTTTACCAGCATGGTATATTTATTTACGGCACTTCCCTATTGCTGGCATATGGCATGTTGGCTATAATGTCGCTCATATCCATCAGGCGGTATATGAAGCGCAATTCTACAGCCGACCTTAATATTCTGGTAGAGTCTCCGCTGGCTCCCGGCATTTCAGTAATTGCGCCTGCTTTTAATGAAAGTATAACTATTGTACAAAACGTTAGGTCGTTGCTCACCTTCAACTATCCTAAGTATGAAGTGATCATTATTAATGATGGCAGTACCGATGATACACTTGAAAAACTGATAGCTGAATTTGAAATGGAGTTGTGCGAATATGCCTTCCGCGCTACACTCAACTGCCAGCCTATAAGGCATGTATACAAATCCAACAACCCGGCCTACGAAAAGCTGATGGTGATTGATAAGGTGAACGGTAAGAGTAAAGCAGATGCATCAAATGCCGGTATTAACCTATCCAGCTACGAATACTTTCTGTGTACCGATGTGGATTGCATATTGGAAAAAGATACCTTGCTCAAGCTCATAAAACCCTTCATGGATGAGGAGACCACCAAAATTAAAGAGGTGGGCACGCCATGCGAAGAGTGTGGCTTTCAGCATGTGGTGGAAGATTTTAAAAGAGTTATTGCATCGGGTGCCACACTGCGCATGGTGAATTCGTGCGATGTGGATGGTGGATTGATTACCCGTGTTCGCCCCCCGCGTAAATTCCTTCCCCGTTTCCAGGAGATGGAATATATCCGTGCGTTTGTACTGGGTAAAATGGGATGGGACCTTATCAACTCCGTACCCAACGTTTCGGGTGGTTTAGGTATGTTTGATAAGGAGATCGCGATTAAAGCAGGTGGCTATGACTCCAAATCGTTCGGCGAGGATATGGACCTTATTACGCGCATGTGCAGCTTAATGAAGGCCAACGACCGTAAATATGCGGTACGGTATGTACCCGAAACACTTTGCTGGACGGAAGGCCCTGCCACACTAAAAGTATTTGGCAGGCAGCGTTCCCGCTGGGCACGTGGTTTGGCTCAGATCATGAGTATACACCGTAAGATCCTGTTCAATCCGCGTTTCGGAAGGCTAGGGCTTGTTGTGTTCCCCTATAACTTTTTCTTCGAGCTGTTAGCGCCACTTATTGAATTTACAGGTATACTATATTATATATATCTTATCTGGACCGGGCAAATCAACTGGCCTTATGCCATTATCCTTATTATATTCGTTTATACCTATTCGGTAATGATAACAACCCTGGCATTATTGTGGGATCAGATAACGTTTAAGTACTACAAAACGTGGGGGGAAGTGATTGGCCTTTGCTCTATGGCATTCTTAGAACCATTTGTCTATCACCCACTTATACTATTTTTCTCGTTGAAAGGCTATTTTAACTTCGTTACAGGGCGCAAGCACGTATGGGGTAATATGCAACGGCAAGGCTTTGGTAACCAAACAAAAAAGAAAACTGAGCCAAATCCTGCCTAGAAATAAAAAACTGAGTATATTTGAGCCAAAATCATTCACTTTTAAACTTTTAAAAACACTATTGATATAGAAAAGAGTACAGAATTCCTTCACAACTACACCAAAAGAACACTATCAAAACAACTAAGATCTCACAACTATTACCAGTAAAAACTATCAAAAAAAGTACAATCACAACTACGAATAAAAACTATCAACACAACTAGAATTCTAATACAACTTGTTGCCCTATCACAACAAAACAACTAACTAACTAACGACCATTAAATTCTTACAGCATGTTTAAGAAAGTCTCGAAGCTTGCGCTTTCGGCACTGCTTGCGTTTACGTGTACTCACGCGGACGCTCAGTGGCTCAAAAAATTTGAATCCTCCGATAATCTCTATCAGGAGGCAAAGCGTGAAATTGACCTCAAGCACTACCAAAAGGCAATTACTATTTGTAATAAGGCGCTGGATATATCGCCCAAGAATCAGGATATACACCTGCTATTGGGTAGGGCGTATTCACTTGCCGGTAAAATAGATAGCGCCAGGATAGAACTGAAAGGCGTAATTGAAAAGAACCCCAAGTATCGTGATGCATACATTTACCTCGTGAACATGGAGGCTGTTGCTTGTAACTATGTGCAGGCAATTGAGTATTGCGATATGGGTTTAAAATACTTCCCTAACGACCGCGATCTGTTGCTGAAAAAACTGGACGTTTACAACAAAGAAGGCGACTGGATAGAAAGTAACAAACTTGCCGACTACCTGTTCGACAGGTTCTCTAATGATCCGTTCATTCGTACTGTGTATCTGGAATACAAGCTTTCGCATGCAAGGCAGTATGCCCATAAAGGCTACATTGAAATAGCCAAGCGCGCTTATGAAGCGGTACTGGAACAAGATCCGCTGAATAAAGAAGCCATGCAGGCTGTATATAACCTCGATGTAAGATCGGGTAACTACGTCAGTTCGCTTTCTTCAACCAACAGGGCATTGCAGGCCACCCCGAATTCCTATGAATTCCTGATGAAAAAGGTGGGCATATTAGATGCGATGTCGAAATATGTAGAGGCAATTGAAGTGATTGAAAAACTGGAAAAATTATATCCTAACGACCCTGAAGTGCGCAAGCTGAGCACCTATATGCGTATGCAGGCAGGCCGTTATTACATGAATACAGATCCTTATCTGCAATTTCAGGGCATACTTACCAAAGAGCCGGGAAACAGAGATGCCTTGAACTATGTCATTAATATAGCCAACGCAAGGGGTTTGTATGAGGAGGCACTGAGCTGGGTGAATGTTGGCCTGAAAAAATACCCTGGCGACAAAGACCTGACCAATAAAAAATTAGGCATTTTAATGAGCATGAAGAGCTATGGCGCTGCTTCTGTGCTGGCTGAAAATGTACTTAAAGCCAACCCAACACAAGACAACAAGCAGACCTTCGTTGAGTTGAGAACTGCCAGTGCAAGAACTTATATTGCAGAGCAAGACTATGACAAAGCAATTGAAGACTTGAGGTCGGTACAACGCTACGATAAGGCCAACAAAGATGCAACGAGCATGATCGTGAACGCTTATGTGCAGCAAAAGAGGTACGATGAAGCTATCCGTACCATTGACGAAGCTCTGGCATACTATCCTGGCGATGAAACGTTATTGTTCAAAAAAGCGGGCATACTGGAATCATACCAGCATTACAGCGAAGCTGCACAGATATCGAAAGACCTGTTGCAGAAATATCCTGATAAAAGGCATTACCTGATGAGCTTCGTAGAGCAGTCGTTAGCTGCCGGCCGCCAGTCATTGGCCTATGACGACTATTCGAGCACTACGACTATACTGAAAGAAGTTTTGGAAAAACAACCCGACAACCTGGATGCATTGAACTACCTGATCAATATTGAATCGGCCTTCAAACAATACGATACCGCAATTGTTTATGCCGACCAGGCATTACACTACTACCCTGATTCTAAAGACCTGTTGTTCAAAAAGGCTTCAATTTATGCTGATGCCCACAAATACAGAGATGCCTATGCAGTTTCGGGTACTTTGCACAGCGAATACCCTTACAACGTAAGGTTCCGCGATGCTTATATTGAGCACCTGCAAGGTTCTGGCAGAATGTACATGGCCGATGGCCAGCAGGATAGTGCACTTGCCGAATACTATAAAGCACTGGAAGCATCGCCTGTCGATTCGAATACCTTGTTTTACACCATCAATATACTGAACGAGCAGAAGAAGTACGATACTTCACTTGCACTGATTGCACGCGGCCGTACTGCTTATCCTGATAAGCCTTACTTCCTGGTGAAAAGAGCTACCATTTACGAAGACCAGAAGAAATGGGAAGATGCCTGGCGCACTGCCGATACGCTGATGAAAATGGCGAACCTTGACCCTAAATATGTTGACTATGCCAACTTCCTTTTCAGCCACAGGTTGAAGAACCAGTGGGGTGTAGGTTACCTGCGCAGCAAGTTCGACTATTCAACGTCTATCAATACCATTGCTACCGTACAGTACACCCGTTTTCATAAAAGAGGTAATATAACTGGCCGTATTAACTATGCTGGCCGTGCCAATGGCCCTGGTTTCCAGTTTGAGGCTGACGCGATATATAACCACATCCCGAAATGGTATTCTTATGCAGTAGCTAACTATTCGCCGAACAGGAAAATTTTCCCTGTGTACAGGTTAGGTTATTCTATTTTCCATAGCTTCCCGAAAGGTTATGATGGTGAATTGGGTATCCGTTACCTGAAGGCTGACAGCAGTACTACTTTGTCGTTCCTGGCTTCGGTATCTAAAGAGTATAAAGACTTCTACTTTACGCTCCGCGGTTATTACATTAACCTGAGCGCAACTACCGACCCGGCTAACATCAACTTGTCAAACGCAGTTAAAAATCCGAATTACTATTCCGTTATCTTGGCGAGCAGGTATTACATGAATCCGACCAACCACAGCGAATGGTTCTCTACCATTTTTGGCTATGGTACAGCGCCGGACGATGTGAGCAGGAACTATGCTTTGGCACAACTTTTGTCATACCCAACAGTAAGTGTAGGCGCAGGATATACAAAACAGATCAGATACCGGACAAGTTTAGGTATTTTTGGGTCGTGGTATAACCAAAAGTATAGTAATGCCGGTACTGACCCGAATACACTTAAACCAGTGGATGCGGTGTATCATAACCAGTATGACATATACGTGCAGTTGCTACGTAAATTCTAAAAAAGAGGGTTATGAATAAACGGTTGTCAGGCGTGTTTTGCCTTGTAATGGCTTTGGGGATAGGGAATAGTGATGCACAGGATATAACATTGGTCAGCAACAGGTCATCAACCTACAAAATTGTAATACCAGCCGAACCAACTGCCCTAGAGCAGAAGTCAGCAACGGTTTTACAAAAATATATTAGCCAGGTAACTGGTGCTCAATTGCCGGTAGTTAGCGGGGACGCTGCTGCCGGCATTGCTGCTATATACCTGGGCCATACAGGCAAAGGAGACCAGTTGCACCCCAACAAGCTGCCGGTGGAAACCTATTTGCTGCAAACAGAAGGGAAGAACCTGATAATAATGGGTGGCAGCGGTCAGGGCCTTATGTATGGCGTGTATGCCTTTCTTGAAAAGTATGCGGGTTGCCGCAAAATGAGCGAGGCGGCAGTAGTTAGCAAGCCGCTCAGTCAATTGAAAATTCCTGCCATTAAAGAAGAGGTAAGGCCGCAATTTGAATACAGGGAAACCTATTACCCCGCAGCCAATAATGCGGAGTTCCTGGGTTGGAACAGGCTGCAGAAATTTGAAGACCTGTGGGGCCCGCATACCTGGGGCCATACTTACGATAAACTGGTGCCGGCCAAAACCTATTTTAAAGAGCACCCGGAATATTATGCACTGGTAAAGGGCAGGCGCCAGCCATCGCAACTTTGCCTGAACAATGAAGCGGTATATAAAATTGTGGTGGACGAACTGAAAAAGCGCATGGCTGCAAGCCCGGATGCCCTGTATTGGTCAGTGAGCCCTAATGATGATATTGGCTGGTGTGAGTGTGATAAATGCAAGCCGGTTGATAATGAGCAGGGAAGCCCATCTGGCTCGCTGATAAAGTTTGTAAATAGGGTGGCCGCAAATTTCCCTGACAAGAAAATTACCAGCCTTGCCTATGGCTATACCCACAAAGCACCTAAAAGTCTGCGCCCCGCAAGCAATGTATACATCTTCCTGAGCGATATTGATGCGTACCGCGATAAGCCACTGGCTGAAGAAGGTTCGGCAGGCGCATTCCGGAACGACCTTAAGGCATGGGGTGCACTAACACCGAATATTTTTGTTTGGGATTATACCACTGAATTTACGAATTACCTGGCACCGTTCCCTAATTTCCATACGCTGCAGGCGAATATCCAATACTTTAAAAATAATGGAGTTAAGGGCATCTTCTCGCAGGGCAGCGGTGATACTTACAGCGAATTTGCTGAATTGCGCGCCTATATTACCGCACGATTATTGATTGATGCCAACGCCAATGTTAAGCAACTGACAGATGATTTCCTGACCGAGTATTACGGAGCGAAAGCAGGTAAATATATTGGTGAATATATTGCATTGTTACAGGAAAAAATGCTGGCTTCGCATCGCAAGCTGGATATTTACGGCAATCCCGTAAACGAATGGAATGCCTATTTGTCGCCAGATAATATTGACCTATACAGTGCCATACTGGATAGGGCGGAAGCCGCAGCCGAAGGCAACAAAGACTATATGGACCGTGTAGTGAAAGCCCGCCTGCCGCTGGAGTATACCGTATTACAGCAAGCCCGTTTTTACGGCATAGAAAGGTTTGGGATATTTGATAAAAGTGTGGCGGGCAAATGGACGGTTAAAACCAAAATACAAGAAAAGGTAAAGCACTTTATAGCCAATTGCAACAAAGCTGGCGTTACCGAACTTTCGGAAGGCGGAGCAACGCCTGACCAGTATCTCGCGGAGTGGAACAGCATTTTTGAAAGAGGAGTGAAACCAACAAAAGCTATTGGCGCCATGGTTACCTTACAACAACCCTTTACCGCCGACTATCCCGCCAAAGGCAACCGCACAATTGTAGACGGCACTCGCGGTTATGACGATTTCAGCTACAACTGGTTGTGCTTTTATGGCATACCCATGGTGGCCACCATTGACCTCGGTACAAAGCAAAGCATCAACACCATACAAGCCGATTTTTTAGATGACCCACGCCACTGGATATTTGTGCCGGAAAGTGTAAAAATTGAAGTATCGGCAGATGGCTCAAAATACGAAACCTTCGCCGGGCAAACCTTCAGCCGTGCCGAAGAACATTTTGAATTGACTACCACCAAATTCGCTGCCAATAAAGCCATACAAGCCCGCTACATAAGAGTAACTGCAGCCAATGGCACCAACCTGCCTGTATGGCGCTTTAAAGAAGGCAAAAAACCTATGATTGCATGTGGTGAGGTTTGGGTAGAGTAAAGGGATGGGTCAGTTCACGCCGGTGGTGCATGATCATAGAACTTTGCGTCTTCTTCGCGTCTCTCTCCGCGCTCTTTGCGTTTAAAAGTTAACACTCGTTATCCGGTGCTTAACACCCTACGAGCGTAGTGATATTGCCTAAGCGCTATATCACCCCTTCGGGGTTTTGCCCATTTTATAACCCCCTGTTTTCTATAATCATATCACCCATTCTGGGTTGCAAATTCGCTTAGCTTAATGAGGTTTCTCCTAACCCGGGTGTATACATAACCCACCTGGCAGGTATATTTCCCCACGACCAAAAACTACTGTGTTGCAATTTTATGCTGCATAACACCCGCTATGGAAGTTGCCCTTGTTATAGCCATAGTAGCTACATCGCCGGTAAATAATTCGGTTACGGTAGCCTTCCATAAACTGAGCCAGTGTTCAAAATGGGGTGGTTGCAGCGGGCTTATTTTATTCAGCGCAATATGCTTGGTCATAGGGTTGCCCGTAAATGTGCCGGGTGGGAACAAGATCGTTTCCCAGAAAGATACCATTACAGGTATATGCTCTTCCCATGAAAAGTGTGCCACCTCGGTAAAGAAATGCCCGATAACAGGGTCGTTGATCACTGTTGCATAGAAACGCGTTACCAAGTGCTGTATGTCATCCCTGCCTGTTATGTCGTTCATAGCTGCTGCTGGCAATATTTAGTACTGCTCCATGTGGCAAAGTAACTACTTATCCGTATCATAAACGCTGCTGTCCGTTACCATTCCATCCAGCCGCACGGTATACCACTTGCCTGTCTGGCGCTCGCGGTGTACTATTTTTACAAATTCTTCATTACTGAACGCATCTGTAACGGTGTTAGAATCGCAGATGATTTGCAAATGCCCTACTGTTTTGCTTCTGTAAAGGGTATCGTACACAATGGTGGTGGCAAGTGTTTCCTGGTGCTTGCATTCAAAGTGGCGGTTGTGGCCATACGTGCAAACACGGTAGCCGCCATCGGCAAAATATTCAATATTCAGCGAGCAGGAATCATTAATGTCAAAACTCTTGTCAGGTATCTGTCCGGCAAATGTATCCGTGTGCGTGGTAGCGGCGTTTAGCTTGTAGTTACAATCGTTCACTATCCAGCTGCCTGCCTTATCCAGTATGCGCTTATATTCCAGCCGGCTGTGTATGTACAGGTATTCAACAATATGGTTGGCCTGGTACCGCTGTTTAAGGTAGGTGCTGGTGTCGTTACAATCAGGGTAAATATACACCCGCGCTATTTTACCATCAGTTAGTACCTTTCTTTCGCAGATATTGAACCCGCAGCAAAGCAATGTAACCGCAATGATGATAAAGTATTTCGCCATGAGGAAATGATCTGGGGCGAAATTTAATAAAAATTGCTATTGCAAGTATATATTGCTTTGTCTGCAGGCTTATTAGGCTGGGTTATCTTTCCTGCATAGGCACGTAACCCCTGCAACCTTGCATTTTCCTGCGGAAGGCTTCCTGTTGTTCTTCGGTAAGGTTCTGGCAATGTGCATACATCATTTGGCGCTTGTGGTGCCAGCCCATCCGGTTCCTGCCCCTGAACCCGCTAAAGAGTATTTTAGAAAGCAACAGCAAACCCGCAGCCTGCCATAATGTAATGGCGGTTATATGAAATATTGGCGTCAATGTTGCGTTCCATAACAACATAACCACACTGCTGAATGCCACTGCGCCCAGAGCTATTGCCCCCATAATAAAGGGTACTTTTTTTAACCATTTCTTTTTCATTGTAAATATTTTACCAAAAGTACATGGACCAGCGCCCTGCGGGAAGTGTTTTTCGGGGAGTGGCAACATCCCGCAGGTAGGCAGCATTATGCAGCAGGTAGACGGACTTTTTTACGATCTCACCCAAGATATCCCCCTTATTGTACGTCTTTAAGTTTGAGAGATGGAA
The DNA here is from genome assembly GCA_038228575.1 of Chitinophagales bacterium. Classification (GTDB taxonomy): domain Bacteria; phylum Bacteroidota; class Bacteroidia; order Chitinophagales; family Chitinophagaceae; genus Flavipsychrobacter. Next base: position 28,626 of record JBBRPD010000011.1, read on the forward strand.
AGGTGAACGGATAAAATCATGAAATCAACCAACTATGAAGCAATTTTTTCTTTTTCTCAGCACTGCCGCGTTACTGGTAGCCAATCGCGCACAGGCACAACTGCCTTTCAGCACCAAAGATTCCGTGAATATTAATAATATTAATGCACAAGTATTGGTGCATGGCGATATGTGGTGGGACCCTGCTCTGGGGGTAGCTAAATGCGAATTTCCCAAAGGTTCAGGTAAACACATTGGCTTTATGAGTGCGTTATGGATGAGCGGCTACGATGCCGGCGGGCAACTGCACGTTGCAGCCCAAACCTACCGCCAGGATGGTAATGACTACTGGCCTGGCCCGCTCGATGCCAGCGACACCTTAACCTATGCCAATTCGCAAAAGTGGGCTAAAATTTGGAAGGTGAACCGCACCGATATACAAAGCTTCCTGGCCATAACCAGCCATACTACCACCAATACACCAGCGGCTATACTTACTTGGCCTGCAAGTGGCAATGCTAATGCGGCGGGCAATGGCGGCGCGGCGCTAACTATTGCCGCTGGCACCAACATGGCCCCGTTTGTTGACCTGAACGGCAATGGTGTTTACGAGCCACTGGCAGGCGAATACCCCGATGTAAAAGGCGACCAGGCGCTTTGGTATGTTTTCAGCGATAATGGTCCTAGCCACCAGGTATCTATGGCTGCCCCGCTGGGTGTGGAGATACATGCGCAGGCGTATGCTTACAACAGAACAGGGTTGATAAACAACATTATTTATTACGAATACCTTATTACCAACCATTCTGCCAACACCTATCATAATTTCAGGATGTCGCAGTTTTCAGATGTTGACCTGGGGTATTACAACGACGATTTTATTGGGTACGATTCTGCGCACCGCATGGCCATTACCTATAACGGAGCGGCGCTCGATGGTTCGGCTGGCGGCTTCCCCGCAAATTCATACGGCGCTGGTGCTCCGGTGGTAGGTGTTACTATGGTAGTATTACCCGGCGATACAGGAACGAGTTATGTGCCTGCCGGTAATTTTGATTACTACCGTAATGACGCAAGCGTAATAGGCAATCCCACAAACGGAGTACAGTATGACGGTTATATGCGCGGCGCAATTCGGAATGGCGATCCGTTTACTAATGATTTTACAGGTGCCGGGCATGTTACGCAGGCTTATGGCTCAGGCCCTACAGTAAGGTATGTTTTTCCAGGCGACCCATCGGATACCAGTCAGTGGTCAGAATGTGCATCAGGTAATAGCCCGGGCGACAGAAGGTTTATTATTTCCAGCAACGATTTTAACCTGGCACCGGGCCAAACAAAGAAAATTGTAATGGCCCTTGTTACTACCGATACCGGACAAGGTGGTTGCCCTAATGTGAACTTCAATGACGTTAAGACGGTTGCTGATACCGCATGGCATTACTACTACCATCCGTTTCCGCTTGCCGTGGATGGTGGCATTATGAAAAATGAAGATGGTTTGATTGTTTACCCCAACCCGGCGAACGACAAGCTATACATAACCACCACTACAAATGCAGACGCTCAAATCGCAATTTATAACACTGTCGGACAGTTGATAAATGTACCCATAACAGGCGGCAGAATTAAAGAAGCCAACATCAGTAACTTCCCTGCCGGTATTTACTATCTGCTTTACAGAAGCGGCACAACGCAACAAGCGATCCGTTTCGAAAAGCTGTAACCCTATTGATCTTGTTTTAAAAGTTGAGCCCGTATTCATTCCATGATACGGGCTTTTTTTTGTTTTTTACCCAAGATAGTCCGCGATTATATCGTCTTTATTTACAGGAAAGTATAGCTTTATAAATTAGTAAAACACACCCGTTATGAAAAGGAAATTATTACTCGCGGTGCTCCTGATGGTCAGCCTGAAGCAGGCATCATTTGCACAGTTGCCTTTCAGTACCAGAGATTCGGTTGATATCAATAAATTAAATGCCCAGCTTGCAGTGCACGGTGATATGTGGTGGGTGCCATCTCCCTATGGCCCGGGTGTGGAGTTCCCGAAAAATTCAGGTAAATATATAGGTTTTGCGAGTGCGGTATGGATGAGCGCCTATGATGCATCGAACCAGTTGCATGTGGCCGCGCAAATGTACCGGACAACTGGCAACGACTACTGGCCTGGCCCTTTAGATGCAGCAGGTACGCTGAGTTATGCTACTTCGCTTAACTGGGCTAAAATATGGAAGGTGAACCGGACCGATATAATCGCTTTCAGGGCCATGAGTTCACATACAACAGCAAGTACTCCCGCGGCAATACTTACCTGGCCTGCAAGTGGCAATACTTATGCTACTGGCAATGGCGGCGCGGCACTTTCAATATCCGCCGGCACTGATCTTGCTCCCTTTGTTGACCTGAATGGCAACGGTATTTATGAGCCGCTGGCCGGTGAGTATCCTGATGTAAAGGGAGACCAGGCGCTTTGGTACGTTTTCAGCGATAATGGCCCTTCGCATAGCGAAACCCATGGTATGCCGTTAAAAGTTGAGGTGCAGATGATGGCCTATGCCTATAACCGCGGCACGCTGATTGATAACGTTATTTACTATGAATATAAGGTAAAGAATAAATCGGCCAACACTTATCATAACTTCAGGATAGGGCAATTCGCAGATCTGGATCTGGGTTATTATCACGATGATTTTATTGGGTTTGACTCTTCCAGGCGCTTAGGAATAATGTACAATGGAAGTTGTGCTGATGGCTCAGACGCTGGCTTTCCGGTAAATTCTTATGGCACTGGTCAGCCAGTTGTAGGGGTAACTATTGTTGAGCAGCCGGGTGATGTGTGCGGCAGTTATACACCCGCCGGATGTTTTGATTATTTTAATAATGATGGAGGCCCCGTAGGTAGCCCAACAGTTGATACGGAGTACAATAACTATTTGCGAGCCAAGATAAGAGACGGCAGGCACGTTACTAACGATTTTGCAGGTGCCGGTATTTATAGTAGCGGGTTTGGGGCAGGCCCTTGGGTTAATTATGTTTTTACCGGTGACCCTGCCGATACCACGCAATGGTCAGAGTTGACAAGTAATAATTTCCCCGGCGACAGGAAATTTCTATTAACGAGCAATGATTTTAGTTTAGCACCGGGGCAAACACAGAAAATGGTTATAGCCCTGGTGACTACTGATACCGGTATTGCAGCCGGTGGAGGATGTCTTCACCCTAATTTTCCGCACATCAGGACGGTCGCAGATACTGCATGGCGCGTACACTGCAATCCGTTGCCGCCATTAGCTGTGGCCACTACTGTAGCCGGTAATAGTATTAATGTTTACCCCAACCCTGCACACGATAAATTATACATAGCATTACCGGAAATTGAGGCAGCTCAAATTGCAATTTATAACACTGTCGGGCAGTTGATAAATGTACCCATAACAGGCGGCAAAATTAAGGAAGCCAACATCAGTAACTTCCCCGCCGGTATTTACTATCTGCTTTACAGAAGCGGCACAACGCAACAAGCGATCCGTTTCGAAAAGCTGTAACCCTATTGATCTTGTTTTAAAAGTTGAGCCCGTATCTTTTCCAGGATACGGGCTTTTTTGTGTAATAAAACATTGATGACCGCTGCATTAGAAAAACATAGTTTCTTACGAGCAGGTGTGGAGCGGATTATCAAAATTATCGCTTTGGTCTTCCATCGTGGTGTTATCTATGCATTTGAAATCTTTTTCGAGCAGAAGGAAAAGATGGTCGCCATTGGGCAGTGCCTTATTGTAGCTGAAGCCAACGGTTTCATTGGTATCCCAGCCCTTCACCAGTTCAGCAGGCACATACATGGTTGCTACGCCATCTTTGAAATCAGCATCGATATTTTCAGTGTTACCGCCCAGCAATAATTTATACGTAAATGAGGTGGTGCCAAAATCGGTCTTTTCTTCAATATGACCATTGGTACAGAAATTGTCAACTTCTGTTTTGCTGATGCGAATCCTGAGTGAATTGCCCTTTATCCTGATCTTCATAATTGCAAAATTAAGCAACATTTATTCGTTGTGCGCCTGAATATATATTGAACCGCTCACCGCGCAGAAAACCAATGAGTGTTATGTTCCAATCTTCGGCCATTTGCACGGCAAGGCTGGAAGGCGCACCTACCGCCGCAATTATTTTTATACCTGCCATAGCGGCCTTTTGCACCAGTTCAAAACTGGCGCGCCCGCTCAGCAAGAGTATATGTTTATCGAGAGGTAAGGTATTTTCGTTGAACGCGGCACCAATCAGCTTATCCAATGCATTATGCCTGCCCACATCTTCCCGCATTAAAAGCAATGCGCCACCAATACTGAATAATGCGCAGGCATGTATGCCGCCCGTCTGTTCGAATACCGATTGTTGACTGCGTAAAATATCGGGTAAGGAGCATATAGTTGCAGCGGAGCAGGCAAGGTTGTCATAAGGGTATGCATCTGGTAATTCACACACGGTTTTAACCGCGTCGATCGATGCCTTGCCACAAACCCCGCAACTGGAAGTGGTATAAAAATTACGCTCCAGCTTTTGCATATCCGGCAATACTTCCGCAGCTAATACAACCTGTACAATATTCTCACTAATGGTATTTATGGCACTGATTTGATCCCGCTTTTGTATAATACCCTCCGTAAATAGAAAGCCTGTAGCCAGCTCCGCATCATTGCCCGGCGTGCGCATGGTAACCGATATGCTTTTGGTCAGCCGTTCGCCATCTCTGCCATAACCCAGCCGTATTTCCAGCGGCTCCTCCACCGCCAATACATCATCAGCCACGGCAATGCTGCCGTTGCTAATGCGTTGAATGGTGGTATGCGTTGTTGGGTGTGGCATGAGGTCGTTATAATTCAGCTATATAGTCCCGTATTGTTAGTATCCGGGTATTGTTAAACTGGCCAATGATCAGCAAATCTTTATCGCCTGTTATCAGGTGCGTGGCATTACCATCTTTACATAATGAGAATAAAAAGTCGTCTTTAGGATCCCTGCATATTTCAACATCGCTGGAAATTGTAATAAACTCAGCTACGTCTCGTATACGTAATAGCAAATTCCGAAGATCAGTTCGTGAGAAGTACCTGATGAATTTTGGACGATCTACAACTTCAGTAAATTCTTCAAGCAAGTCATTGCTAAAAAGAAGAATTACACTATCACCTTTAAATATGAGGTCGAGTTTTGAAAAGTCTTTAGTAAGTAAAAAGCTTATCCAAAGATTAGTATCAATTACAATCCTATTTTTTAGTTCTGGCATAGCGCTCCGATCGTACTAATTCTACTTCATTCGTTATTTCTTCAAAGGAAATTGGATTCTTTTTAGCTTTGGTACGTATCTTCTGTACAGTTTTCAGAAAACTATCATCTTTGTTTTCGCGTATTGAAATAAGCTTCAAGTCCGCCAACATTTGTAGTAAATGAGCAGCTTTAGGATTCAATATGTCGATTTGCATGGTGTCCATATTGCAAATTTACGAATAATTGGGTTCGAGAACTATAATTATGTGTTATAAAACATCGTAAGGTATACTTCCTGAATTTGCCCACCTACTTTTTACCAAACTTCAACTTGTAATCATTAATGCTGTGCATCAATATTTTTTTCGCCAGGCGTGCATTCTGGAAGTCTTCAATTTTCACTACCTTATTTTCAAGCTTCTTGTACTCTTCGAAGAAATGGCGCATTTCGGCCATGAAATAAGGGGGTAATTCGGTTATGTCGTTAATGTGCGCTACACTCATATCATTGGCGCAAACGGCAATTAGTTTGTCATCAGCTTCGCCTTGGTCAAGCATGCGCATAACGCCTATTATCTTGGCCTCTACGAGGCAGAGTGGCTGCATATCAATCTGCGAAAGAACCAATATATCCAGCGGGTCATTATCATCGCAATACGTTTGCGGAATAAAACCATAATTGGCAGGATAGTAAACCGATGAATACAGTACACGGTCCAGCTTCAGCATTCCGGTCTCTTTGTCTAATTCATATTTTGCCCTGGAATTGCGGGGTATTTCTATAATTGCATTTACTGTTTCTGGTACATTATCTCCATAACTAACGGAGTGCCACGGATTAAAACTCATATTGTTGTGTTTGTTTTTTTGTCGGAAGTTACTTTGTGCAAGGCCCGCCATGTGCTGCCCCTTTATTATATAAATGTTGTAAAAAAAAGACCTCTGCAAAGAGGTCGTAAGTATTGTTTTTGAATTTTAAAATTATGCCGCCTTATTCTTGTCTTTATTAGCCAACCTCCTTGCCTTTCTTATCTTAGCTTTGCGCTCTTTTTCAGCAGCTTCAAACTCCATTATTTTGATTTCCATTTTGCGCGAAAAGCTGATGAAGTCATCTAAGTCTTTAAAATCGCCTTGTTCAATAAGCCATTTAGCCTCTTCCAGTTCGGCTGGGCTTATTTCATACTTGAAGTCGGCATACTTATCTATTTTCTCAATCTTCTTTATAGCCATAACGGTAACAAGATTTTATTACTGCAAATTTAGGGGTTAAAATGAAAACAACCTTATACTTTACACCATTTATAACATTATATCCTAACCATGTCCTACCGCTTTTTTGCTCATATAGCTGGCAAGTTTTAAGTAATTTCGATATTTCCAGGAATGTCAGGTCGTGGTCGGTTGGTTTATTAATATAATTATCCAAAATGTGGTCGCAATATTCTGATACCCACTTTATTTCCACTGTACGGTTACGGATCTTAATTTTGGCGTTTTCGGTTGACATTTTCGTTTTAGCGTTTAACTATTTATCAGCGTTAAAAACTCGCTTTCTGTAAGTATGTTTACCGTGCCTAGTTTCTTGGCTTTTTCAAGCTTTGAACCTGCATCTTCGCCCACTACCAGGTAGTGGAGTTTGGCGCTTACGCCACCCAGAATAGAACCACCTTTTTCTTCCACCATGGTCTCTGCATTACTGCGCTTGAACTGGCTGAGTGTGCCGGTAAAGAGGAACGTTTTGCCGGCAAGTGCTCCATCGCCCTGCATCTGCTCTTTCTTTTGGTTGGCTAGGTTTACATTGGCAGTTTCAAGGGTGTCTATAATGTCTCTGTTCTCTTTGCGCTCAAAGAAGTCAACAACCGATGTTGCAACCTTGGGGCCCACGTCTTCCAGTGTACAAAGTTTTTCCTTATCCCATTCGTACAGGTCGCGGATATGGCTTACTGCATTAGCTAGTGTCTTTGCGGTTGTTTCGCCTACAAAACGTATACCCAGTCCATATATCAAGCGGTTTAGTGGTTGTTGTTTTGATTGTTCAATGGCGCTCTGCACATTGCTGATCGATTTATCGCCAAAGCCCCCCAGGCTCCGTACTTTATGCCAATCAATATGGTATATAGATGGTATGTCGGTAAGGATACCCATTTCATAAAATTTCTGTATGTTGGCACCACCCAGGTTGCGTATATCCATCGCGTCCTTGCTTACAAAATGTATCATACGCTCGGCAACCTGCACCGGGCAACCAATATTAATACACCGCCATGCGGCTTCCTCCGGCTGTTTTTCTAGCACTGAATCGCATACCGGGCAATTGGTTGGGAATTTTATTGCTTCTTCAGTGCCATCCCGCAATTCAGTGAGGGGTTTTACTATGTAGGGTATAACGTCGCCGGCCCTTTCGACCAGCACGGTATCACCAATGCGCACATCTTTTTCGCGTACCACATCTTCATTAAAAAGCGAGATAGAGGAAACTGTAACCCCACCAATATGAACAGGGTCAATTTTGGCCACGGGTGTTATTGCGCCTGTTCTGCCAACCTGGTACTCTACACGCCTCAGCTTACTGGTGGCCTGCCGCGCTTTGAATTTATAGGCAACGGCCCAGCGCGGGTGGTGGCTGGTCATACCCATCCTGTCCTGCAGGTCGAAACGGTTTACTTTTATTACAAGGCCATCCACTTCAAAAGGCAGGTCGTCTCGGCGGGCTTCAAATTCATCGCAATATTTAATTACTTCATCAATGTGGGTAAATATCTTCATTTCCTTAGCCGGGGTAGGGAAGCCCAAACTATACAACCACTGTAAGGATCCGTAGTGTGTTTCAAGCGCCGCAGGGCGTTTTGCGCCGGGTGTTAAAGTATAGTCGCTTATGTGGTACAGCACGGCACTCAGTCCACGTTTGCGTACTTCCGTGGGGTCTAATATGCGTAGCGTGCCTGATGCCGCATTGCGTGGGTTAGCCAGTGGCGAAAGCCCCTCTGCAACCCTTGTTTTATTAAACGCTTCAAATACCTCCTTATGTATTACTATCTCGCCCCTTATCTCTACTTGCGCTATGCCATATTGCATAAGCGCAGCCGAAAGCGGGATGGATTTTATCTGCCTCACATTTATGGTCACATCTTCGCCCATAACGCCATCGCCACGGGTGGCACCACGGGCAAGAGCGCCGTTGTCATATATTATCGATACGCTGGCACCATCATACTTCGGCTCTACGCAATATTCAATTTCATTTGTTTCTGCAAGGTCCCGGCATTTGCGGTCCCAGTCGTTAAGGTCATCGGCATTATACGTGTTGTCCAGGCTTAGCATGGGCACAAGATGGCTCACAGTAGGGAAACGCTCACTCAGCCCCTTGGCAACCCGCTGTGTTGGCGAATCGGTAGTCACCAGTTCCGGGTACTGCTGTTCGGTATGGGTGAGTAGTTTAAATAGAGTGTCATATTCACTGTCAGAAAGTACAGGGTTGCTTTGCACATAGTATTTCCAGTCGGCATAGTTAATTACTTCCCGCAATCGCATCAGCACTGTTTCTGCATTATCAGTAACCTGTATAGTTGCCAGCTCTTTAGCCAGTTCATACAGGCGCTTTTCATCCTGTGGTGTGTACATGAGTGCAAAGTAAATGATAAAGCACGTTCCTGCAAATACCTCGTTAGCTACTTAATTTGGTAGTTTTGTCAAATGTCAAATATGTAATGTATGAATTGCAGTAGGGTAATCAGTGTTATATTTTTTATGCTATCACTATTTTTTGTTTTGATGCTGTTATCTCCTGTTTCGTACGGCCAATTGGCAGATAGTGTATTGAAACAATACTGTATCAAGAAGTACGTTACAGAAGAGGACACAGTTTCATGGGAATGGTTCATGCTTGTAAATTATGCTAAAGAACAAAAAGAGCAGATGGAGCCGATGCATTTACGGGACCTTGATGGTACTGAAATTAAGTTTGAGCCATTTCATTATATTTTTAGATCGGTCGACGAGCTTTTTCGTGGTTTTTTTGAACACTACCGTATTTATATGGTTAATTTCTCGGGCAGCTACCAATCAACCAGTTGGAGGTCGCAATTTGCGAAGATCTACCTGATCGATGCTTATTCCGGTAAAATGGAGCGATTCAACGGCTTGAATGCATTTAATCAATTCTTGAAAACATCGCAAAAGCCCGTTAATGTAATTGATAAATCGTACCTGTACTGGTATTTCGCTATGAAATTTGACGATACGTTGCAGGTTAATGCCAATTACTTTTATCGTTATCCCCAAAAGCTGCAAGAAGGCAGTGTATTTGCAAATATTTCTAACGCGGCGTTATTTAGTGCGGATCTTATTGGATGCTGGTCGTATGGCAGGAAGGAAATTGTGGGGTTAGAACAATTTTTTAGTTACGTTCCGGATGCGTCGGAATTTTCGCTGCCTTTAGTTATATATGAAAGTCACCTTAAAGGTAGCTTTGAAAAAATTATTTATAAATACACCTTTTCTTATAATCAGGAGGGCTATTTAAAAAGCATTGCTGTAGATACGTTGCGGTGAAAGTGTCCCGTTGCCTACGTACTCTTAAGACCAAATTCTGCCGATTTCGCGGCTCTTTGGGCGGGATACCAGCCAGCCATAAGGCCCACGGCAATAATAGTTATAAACACTGCCAGTATATCGGTAACCGAAACTTTTACGGGATAAGCATCGACCAGAAAGGCCCCTTGCAGCTTAATGATGCCAAATTGCTGCTGAATGAGGGAAATAACGCTGCCAATGAACAAGCCGGAAAGGCCACCAACACATGCCCACAAAACGCCTTCCAGCAAAAAAATGTTTCTTATACTGGTACGCTCAGCACCCATGGCCCTGAGTATGGCAATATCTTTCTTCTTTTCAATAACCAGCATGGAAAGCGCGCCTATCATGTTAAACGAGGCTATCATCAGCACGAAAACAAGTATTACATAGGTTACCCATTTTTCGGCGGCCACCATCATATACACGGTTTTGTTTTGTTCAAAACGAGTTTCTACTATAAATTGGTTGCCCAGCTTCTGGCGAAGTTGTTGCTGTATGTCTTTTGCCGCATCAGGGACTGTCTTAACATCAATTGACGAATACATCCCTTCTGCATGAAAAAGCTGCTGCACTTTGGTAAGCGGCGCAAGAATGTATTTATCGTCAAACTCATTACCTATCGTAAACATGCCGGCAGGGTGCAGTTTCAGCGATTGGTAAGCGTTGAGCGGGTCTAGTTCGGGATTACTGATAGTTGGGTTAGGGTAGTAGAGCATAATAGCACTAAACCCATTGTTAATATCCGCACCGAGGTCGAGCGTAATGCCCCTGCCCGCTACTGCGGTAATTATTTTACCGTCTGCCTTGGTTTCGCTTACCGAATCTTCTCCGGCATCTATAAAGCTGGTAACATCATTAACCTTAAAGTAATTGTTTTGTATCCCTTTTACGGTAACTACTTTTTGCCGGTTGGCAGACCCTGCAAGCTCCATATCGCCAGCAAGTGCATTATCTTCTATTACCGGCGCAACGGCTTCCACGCCTTTTATTTTTTGCAATACTGCGACTGGTATGGCTGTTTCGGAGAAAAACTTACCCTTGGCGGGCGTTATTCTTATATCCGGGTAAAAAGCTCTGTAGAGGCTTTTTACTTCATTATCGAACCCGTTAAAAACAGAAAAAGTAATGATCATGGCCGCGCTCACAACCCCTATGGCCACCATGCTTATGCGCGAAAGCACGGGTACGGCATTCAATGAGCGTTTGCCCCGTAAATAACGTATCCCTATCTGCCATATCAGTCGTCGCTCCATTTATGCGTTGTCTTCTGAAGCGTCCCTGGTCTTGCGTTCTTCATTTATCTGCTTGAAGATCTCGTCCATTTTTGAAACGTGATCTTGGGTATCATCAGCATAAAAAGTAAGTTGCGGTATGCGGCGTAACTGGTTCCTGACCCTGAGGCCCAATAGCTTGCGCCATTCGCCGGTCCTTTCTTTTATTTTGTGCAGCAATTCCGGCACATCCTTTATCTGGTAAAAGCTTAGGTAAATACGAGCTTCCAGAAGATCGGGGGTTACCATTACTTTGGTAATAGACACCATGCCGCCACCTACTATGTTAATACCTTCTCTTTGAAAGATATCGCTCATTTCCTCATTTAGCAGTTGCCCAACCTGTTTTTGCTTTTTATTTTCTTCCATAGCCTGCCAAAGGTAAGTTAAGTTAGTAAATAAGTTGTTCCAGACGTAACATAGCCTTAGTGCCAATGCTTTAATCTCAGGACGGAAGTTTTTGGGCCGCTGAATTTGGCTGCCACTTTCATTATTTATTATTATATTTGTGTTGTATGTTATTTTGCCATTATTTTTATGGTTAATTAACATTGAGCAAACCGCTAATGTTGATATAGCGGCAATAGAAGTTCGCAAACATGCAGCAGCATGTTCTTCGGTGTTACTTTTTTGTGCTTTGGAAAATGAAAAGGGCATTTATGCCTTGATAAAACTTATTTTTGATAAAAGATATATTATTTGCGATTCAACATTGGTTTAACATTAACGCACTCAGGTTACGGCATAATGATAAAAGGTGAAATTTATTGCGCTAAAAATCTCTCCGGAAAATGAGTTACGAGCAAATTATGAGTGCCGAACGGAAGGTATTACGGAAGCGTGAGACGATCATTAATCATAATTACACCAGTCCCTTCCATCCGGTAGTGCCCGCGAATGCCGCTAATCAATATCAAAGTATTGTTGAGCATTGCGAAGCTATTGTTTTTACTCATGATTTTAATGGTAAATTTTTAACGGTCAATCCGCACACAGCAACAGTGCTTGGCTATGCTACCGAAGAGCTCATTAATTCCTATTTCATTTCCCTTGTGCCTGAAAAGAACCGCGTTAATTTTTTCGAAAATTACCTGCGGGAGCTTCGTAAAGATACCAGTTCGCGCGGGGTATTGCAGGTGCTCACCAAGTACGGCAAAAAGCGCCACCTGTTATACAGTAACAACATTTACAGCGATGCGGATAACCAACCTTACGTAATTTTCTTTGCGCAGGATATTACCGATAAAATAGAGTTGGAAGAATCACTCCGCCTGAACAATGAAACTTTCCGTAGCGCATTCGATTATTCAGGGATAGGCATGGCACTGATAAGCCCGGAGGGCAATATACTAGATGCTAATAATGCCGTGAGCAATTTTACAGGATATTCTAAAAGTGAATTGCTGAAGCTTAATTTTCTGGACCTTACCCATCCCGACGATAACAAAACGGACCAAAGCCTGCTGCACAAAATGCTTATTAAAGTGATTAACCACTACAGCATTGAAAAGCGATATATCTCGAAGAATAAAAAGATACTGTGGGGCTTGCACACGGTATCGAAGGTGGCCAATATGGATGGCACGCCGAGGTTCTTTATTTTGCAGATAATAGACATTACCCGCAAGAAGGAACTGGCCGATGAACTGAACTGGAAGAACAGTGAACTGGAAGCGATAAAATCGGGACTGATCAATAAAATAAGCCAGCTTGAAGAGCTGAACTACATTATTGCCCACAACCTGAGAGGGCCGGCCAACAATATTAAGTTATTGGTGGACATGCTTAAAACCAATGACGACCCGCAGGCCGATAGTTCGCTGAAACTTGAAGTAAGCGAGATAGTTGAGTTTTTAGATGAAGGCAGCACCTCATTACTCGGCAGCCTGAACACCCTTATGGAAGTGGTGCAGATAACCATGAACAAAACCATACCGTATGATGAATGTGACGCTAAGAAAATTGTATGCGATACCATCAATCAACTGAATAGTATTGTTTACGAAAAGAACGCATCCATAAAGGGCAATATAGAAGTAGGCACCATAAAATACCCCAAGGTATTTTTAGAAAGTATTTTCTACAATCTGATTAGCAATGCCATAAAGTACAGTGCCAAAGACAGGCGCCCGGAAATACTGGTATCAACCTACATGGAAAATGATAGGGTAATGATATCGGTAAAAGATAATGGCCTTGGCATAAATCTGGAAAAATACGGCAATAAGATATTCAAACTCAACCAGACCTTCCATCGCGGTTATGATAGCAAGGGTGTAGGCCTGTTTATAACAAAAGCCCAGATAGAGTCGTTCGGCGGCAGCATTAAAGTAAAGAGCAAAGAAGGCGAGGGCACCGAGTTTATTGTTACCCTGTAATAGTTTATTGTTTTGGTCAGTTGCACTGAAAAAGACACCCCTTCACTAAAGGGTGATGTGCTATGTCAACAGTTTTTTAGGCTCAATTTACCTCCCGCATCTCGCGGTTACGTTATATGTCACCCAGGGAAGGGGGTGTGGAGCGGCCACCCTTCAAGGGACGTTACCGGTTTATGTATTAAAATGAAAAGGGGTGAAGCCCCGAAATAGGATAGCGATGGGCAAGGCCCATTGGGAGACGCGGGCACATGCCATTGACATTAAGTCCCTCAATACTAAACCGCCACTCCACACCTTGCATATCATGTGCTTAACGTTTTTCTACCCCAAAATTGCTAACGACCTTTACCCGGTGAAAGGGCCCTGCATATTATTATAACGTAGTGTGTCTCTTATTACACCAAGCTGACAATTTTTTACCCAATTTGGCAGACGGCATTTCGCCACCGCTCAACAATACAGCCTTTAAAAAGACAGTGCAAACCTCCAAATCAATAAATAACCCTATTTCATACCCCTTCAAATAAGTTATAAAAAGCCCAAAATCAACATCAAATGCGGTATATTTTCTTACTTTAGCCGCCAAATTATTATCAAATGAAATTGCTTGAAAATAAAGTTGCCTTAATTACCGGTGCCAGCAGGGGCATTGGCGAAGCTATTGCAGTAAAGTTTGCAGAGCAGGGTGCCGCTATCGCATTCACTTATTTGTCATCGGAAGAACGTGCAAAGGCACTTGAAGAGCGCTTGGCTGCCATGGGTGTTAAAGCTAAAGGTTACAAATGCGATGCAGGAGACTATAAGGCCACTGAACAAATGGCTGCTGAAATACTTAAAGAATTCGGAAACATTGATGTGTGCGTGAACAATGCCGGCATCAGCAAAGATAATTTACTATTACGCCTTACCCCCGAACAGTGGGACGACGTAATGCAGGCTAACCTGAAAAGCGTATTCAACCTTACCAAGCAGGTTATAAAACCAATGATGAAAGCCCGTTCCGGCAGCATCATTAACCTGAGTTCGGTTGTGGGTGTAAGGGGTAATGGCGGCCAGAGTGCTTATGCTGCTTCAAAAGCTGGTATTATTGGCTTCACAAAAAGTATAGCTCAGGAAATTGGCAGCCGCAACATCAGGTGCAACGCCATAGCTCCCGGCTTTATTGAAACAGACATGACACACTACCTTAAAGACGGTGGTGCCGAAAAATGGTACGAAAAAATACCATTGGGTCGTTTTGGCAAAACCGAAGACGTAGCCAATGCCGCCCTTTTTCTTGCCAGCGACATGAGCACCTACGTTACCGGCCAGGTACTAAGCGTTTGTGGTGGTATGTCTGTTTAAGCAATTCGGCAATAAGGAAATTCGACAATGGGGCAATGAGGCAATTCGGCAATTCGACAATTGTGTAATGCAAGAATTGGAAATGAGAGCGTAGTTACAAGAACAATAGAAAGCAGTCTATCCTACCAACGACTAACTACTATGTACTAACTACTACTTACTAAAAACAGCTTTCGACTTTCTACTTACGACTTTCTACTAAACAGACTAATTGATTACTTTTGAAGTTCTAAAACAATACGAATGCAAAAAATACATGCTGCTATTACTGCTGTGGGTGGTTTCGTTCCAGAATACAGGCTTACCAATGCCGAACTGGAAACAATGATGGATACTACCGACGAGTGGATAATGACCAGAACTGGAATTAAAGAAAGGCGTATTTTAAAAGGTGAAGGAAAAGGAAGCAGCGATCTGGCTGTGGGTGCAGTAAATAACTTACTGGAGAAAAAAGGAATTAGCCCTGAAGAAATAGAATTAGTTATTTGTGCTACCACTACCCCCGATATGCAGTTCCCTGCTACCGCGAACGTTATTTGCGATAAAGTGGGCATGACTAATGCGTGGGGTTACGATATTAATGCTGCTTGCAGTGGCTTTATTTATGCGCTTACTATTGGTTCTCAATTCATTGAGACCGGCAGGCACAAAAAAGTGCTGGTTATTGGCGTTGATAAAATGAGTTCTATCATGAACTATGAAGACCGCGCTACATCTATCATTTTTGGCGATGGTGCTGGCTGTGTGTTGCTGGAACCTAATGATGAAGGCAATGGCATAATTGATTCTATACTCAAAACTGATGGCCGCGGCCGCGTTTACTTGCACCAGAAGGCAGGTGGGTCGGTTAAGCCGGCTTCCATTGAAACGGTAATGAACAAAGAACACTATGTGTATCAGGAAGGGCAGCAGGTGTTTAAGTTTGCGGTAAAGAACATGGCTGATGCTGCTGCCGAAATAATGGAAAGGAACAAACTAACTGCCGACGATGTGGCATGGCTGGTTCCACACCAGGCTAACAAGCGCATTATTACTGCCACAGCAGAAAGGATGAACCTGCCAGCCGAAAAAGTAATGGTGAACATTGAGCGTTTTGGTAACACCACCAATGGCACGCTGCCATTGTGCCTGTGGGAATGGGAGAGCAGGCTTAATAAAGGCGATAATATAATACTGGCTGCTTTTGGCGGTGGTTTTACATGGGGTTCTACCTTTATTAAGTGGGCATACGATACCGATAAAAAATAATTGCCACAGCTGGTTACCTATTAATTATATATTAATAAGCTATTGTTGCGAACACCGCTTTTGAAATAAATTTTAGTTTAATTAGCTGTTTAGCCATAAATTTATGGTATCAAGCTTTATTTTTGAGTAAACTTTTAATACTTTAGCCGTTTCAAATACTATTTATGAAAGCATTGCGCCACATATTGGTTACTACATTATTTACTCTTAGCCTGTTTACCGCTATCACTTACATTGCCTGCAATAAAGATCGTTGCCACAACGTGGTATGTCTTAACGGTGGTGCCTGCGACGATGGTAGTTGCACTTGCCCCACTGGTTTTGAAGGCAACAGATGCCAAAATGCCATAAGAGACCGGTTTATTGCCAATTTTAATGGCAATGACAGTTGTTCTGTAGTAGGCTCCAGTGGTTATCACATCAGGTTTATGTTGCCGCCATCTTCCAACAAAACCCAAATGACTATGAAAGGTATTTTGGGTACGGAAAATGACAGCGCATTGTGCAGCATTGTTTCCGCAGACTCTTTTATCTTTAACGGTAACAACAATGCCACCTCTTACCGTGGCTATGGCATCATCAGGAACGATTCATTACGCATGATCTACCATGCGCTTATTGATACTACGAACATTGATTGTAAGTATTTCGGACTCAGGTACTAATTATTTTAATATATTTTATAGAAAGGATACCTTAATGGTGTCCTTTTTTCATTACAACACCTTGATCAACATTTTATCCAAAATGTTATAAAAAACCTAAAACAATTGCAGAGCCCAAGTAAAGGGTGCACTATTACGTCTGTGCACATAGGGTTTGTGGCGTTATCAAACTAAATAACTACTTTTGTCAGCCTTTTATATTTAAAATTTTACATGAAGCAATTATTTTTCCCTTTATTGGCACTGGTTGCCGTTTGCATATTACCCTCTTGTTCCGAGAAATTTAAAGTAGCCGCACCCTACAAAAATATATCTGTGGTTTATGGTCTGCTCGATCAGGCTGATACTGCGCACTACATCAGGATACAAAAAGCGTTTCTTGATGATAACAAGAGTGCGGTAGCCATGGCTAAAGAACCCGATTCCAACTTCTACGCCAATATCACTGTTGTTATCAAGAAGGTAGATATGTACAATCAGCAGGTGATAGGTACTATCCCCTTAACTCGGGTTGACCTTACCAACGAAGGCTACCCGAAACCAGCTGGCGTGTTCTTCAATACCCCTAATTATGCTTACAAATTCAAAGAAAATCTTGATTCCTTATTGATATATCGCCTCGTCATTACCAATAACAGCACCGGCGAAAAAGATTCGGCTGAAGCTCCGGTTATCAACGATATTTCCAGCGCAACATTTACTGTAAAGCTGATTGACGATACTGGCGTTGATGCCCGCCAAATCAATTTTGCCAGCAGCAGCCTCACTTCTACAGTACCAAACTTGTACGGCACCTACACTCCGCCTTACAACTTTAAATTTGAAGGTTATTCCAGCCCAGCGGCGGTTGTTCAGTCGGTTATAACCTTCCATTGGGTTGATTCCAACATCGCTACAGGTCAAAAAGTACCGCATTCCTACGACTTTGACCTTGGCACTATTAGTTTTACCTCGGGCACCAGTTTCATTTACAAACCTAAGAAAGTTGATCTGGTGAATGGCATTTATGGTGGTATGGGCCCTGCACCCCAGTACATTGTAAGGCTGATTGATCGTTGCGATCTTTCCTTCTACCTGGGCACCTACGATCTTTCTACTTATATACAGATACAATCCTTACAAGGTATAGGTCTTACCGGCAATGAGATACAGGCTACATATACCAATATTAAAGGTGTAAATAAAGCGCAAGGTATTTTTACGTCTAAGGGCACCCGCACCGGAAAAGTTACCGTGGATGCATCAACAATAAGCTTTCTTAAAACCAGCCCTATATCTACAAATGCAAGGATAGTAGGCACGGCATATTAATAACACCACATTCCTTATATAGTATCCCCGGCCTTTCATGAGCCGGGGATTTTTTTTTGCTTTACCCCCAGAAAGATGGTTTGCTGACAGTATGGTGCACGGGCCAGCTTCCTGACTAATAGTACCGATTTACGACACAACTGCACTTATTATGGCACTAATTCTGCCATAATTACAGTAAAAATGGCGTGGCACTAAGATTGATGTTAGTAGGGAAAACAGCAAAAACAAAACTATATAATATACTGTTATGGCAAAAATCATCGGAATTGATTTAGGAACCACCAACTCTTGCGTATCTGTAATGGAAGGCAACGAACCAGTGGTAATTGCAAATGACGAAGGGCGCAGAACAACCCCTTCGGTAGTAGCCTTCCTGAAAAACGGAGAGCGTAAAGTAGGAGACCCTGCTAAACGTCAGGCAATTACTAACCCAACCAACACTATACAATCCATAAAGCGTTTTATGGGTCGTCGTTTTGATGAGGTTACTAATGAAATATCACACTTCAACTACAAAGTGAGCAAGGGCGATAATAACACCCCGCGTGTTGATATCGACGGCCGTTTGTACACCCCGCAGGAATTATCGGCAATGATACTTCAGAAAATGAAGAAGACTGCTGAAGATTTTCTGGGCCACGAAGTGAGCGAAGCGGTGATTACCGTTCCGGCTTATTTTAACGATGCACAGCGCCAGGCTACCAAAGAAGCTGGTGAGATCGCAGGTTTAACCGTTCGCCGTATCATTAACGAACCTACAGCAGCAGCGCTTGCTTATGGTATGGACAAGCAACACAAAGACAGCAAAATAGCTGTGTTTGACCTTGGTGGTGGTACATTCGACGTATCAGTTCTGGAATTAGGTGATGGCGTTTTTGAAGTAAAATCGACGAACGGTGATACACACCTGGGTGGTGATGACTTCGATAAAGTGATCATGGACTGGTTAGCTGAAGAATTTAAGAAAGACGAAGCGGTTGAGTTGCGTAAAGACCCTATGGCTTGGCAGAGGCTGAAAGAAGCTTCAGAAAAAGCTAAAGTTGAATTGTCTTCTTCTCAGGAAACAGAAATTAACCTTCCTTACATCACTGCGGTTGATGGTGCCCCTAAACACCTGGTACGCAAGCTGAGCAGGGCTAAATTTGAGCAACTTGCTGATAGCCTGATTGAGCGCACACTGGAGCCTTGCCGTAAAGCATTGAAAGATGCAGGTATGACTACAAGCGATATTGATGAAGTTATATTGGTAGGTGGTTCTACACGTATCCCTAAAGTGCAGGAAATTGTAGAAAAATTCTTTGGTAAAAAACCACACAAGGGTGTTAACCCTGATGAAGTAGTTGCAATTGGTGCGGCTATACAAGGTGGTGTATTGACCGGCGAAGTGAAAGATGTATTGTTGCTTGACGTTACCCCGCTTTCTTTGGGTATTGAAACCAATGGCCGCATCATGACCCGCCTTATCGAATCAAACACGACCATCCCTACTAAAAAGAGCGAAATCTTCTCCACAGCTGCCGATAACCAACCTAGCGTAGAAATTAACGTTCTGCAAGGTGAGCGCCCGATGGCTGACCAGAATAAGAGCTTGGGCCGTTTCATTCTGGATGGCATACCGCCTTCTATGCGTGGTACACCACAGATCGAAGTTATTTTCGATATTGATGCCAATGGTTTGTTGCATGTAACTGCAAGGGACAAAGGCACCGGCAAACAACAAAACATTCGTATTGAAGCCGGTAGCGGTTTGAATAAGGAAGAAATTGAGCGCATGAAGAACGAAGCGAAAGCTAACGAAGACAGCGATAAGCTGGTGCGTGAAAAAGTTGAAAAACTGAACAAAGCTGACGGTCTTATCTTCAATACTGAAAAGCAATTGAAAGATTATGGCGACAAATTACCGGAAGATAAAAAAGCGGTGATCATTACAGCAATGGAAAAATTGAAAGAAGCTCATAAAGCTGAAGATATGGACGGCATGGACACAGCAGAAGCTGAACTGAACAATGCATGGACTGCGGCAAGCGAAGAGTTATACAAAGCTACACAGGGTGGCGCGCCAAATGGCAACGGTGGCGCACAAGAGCACGCACACGCAGGTGCTGATGATGGCGGCGTAGCCGATGCTGAGTACGAAGAAGTAAAATAAATGGTTATGGGGTAATTGTTGATTGTCAATTAGTCCTAAGAAAAATACGAAGAGCGGCCGGGAAAATCCTAGCCGCTCTTTTACTTTTTAACCAAAAGTTTATACTTGCGACATTAAATAAATATTTGCAAAAACAACTAACGGATTGTATAATTTTGTCGTCAAATAGTGAGGGTGGTTACACTTTCCATCCTGTTATTATCCATTGATTAATAAACAAACTACACAAGCATGAAAAAGAATTTGACCCTCACCTTATTGGCCTTACTGCTATCCGTGGCAAGTTTCGCCCTCACGCCTATTACTGGTACTTTCGGAAGTTGTGTTGGCGGCACTTCCCATTTGCGCGATACTACCGCGGGTGGCACTTGGAGCACAAGCAGCGCTTCTATTGCGTCAGTCGATGCTTCTATAGGTATGGTATACGGCATAGCAGCCGGCACGGCAACTATCACGTACACATTGGGCTCGGCATACGTAACGGCTTCTTTCAGTGTAAATCCACCTCCGGCTGCCATAACAGGCATTCCATCCACCTTCTGCCCTGGCTCAACGGCAACCCTCAGCGATGCTACCAGCGGTGGCACCTGGAGTAGTTCCACCAGTTATATTGCGTCAATAAATGCATCTACCGGTATTGCAACCGCAGTTACCAGCGGAAGTACAACTATCTATTACACCCTGGGCACCGGCTGCTCTGCTACTGCAACCCTAACGGTTACCCCAACAACGCTGTATGATTCTATAATAGGGCCAACAACGCTTTGCGTGGGCAGCACCTACACCTGTTCCATAGCTACAGGTGGCGGCAGCTGGAGCAGCAGTAATCCTTCAATAGCCACAGTATCTTCATCAGGCGCTTTAACTGGTGTATCAGCAGGTACTATGATACTGAGCTATACCGTGTCAACTTCATGCGGCACTTCCACCGTTATTCATTCGGTAACAGTCACCGGAACAACAAGCGCTGGCACCATAAGCGGCACCACAACTTTACTCACAGGCAGCACTTCGCCCCTGTCAGAATCAGTAAGCGGCGGCACCTGGTCAACCAGCAGTTCAGCAGTTGCCTCTGTCGATGCTTCCACTGGTCTTGTTTATGGCGTTAGTTCGGGCACTGCAACCATCAGCTATACCGTTAGCGGCTGTAGCGGTGCGGCTTCTGCAACTACAACTGTAACCGTAACGGCATTCAGCGGTATTTCAGGCCATGTATTATTAGGCAGCAGCGCATTCTATGGCAACGTTAAAGTATGGTTGATCACCTACAACACATCAACCATGGTATTGCAGGCTGTTGATTCTGTAATGCTCAGCTGTTCTGGTGCAGGCAGTGTTTATTATCAGTTCCTCACCGCCGCCACTGACTCTTACAGGGTAAAAGCCACTGCTGTTGATACATTTGCATCTACAACCGGCTACATACCTACTTACCACACCAGCAGCTATTATTGGTACAGTGCTACGGTATTTTACCATGCCGCAGGCGGCGCCGACATCAATAAAGACATCAACATGGCTTATGGCGCTACCACAACCGGCCCTGGCTTCATAGGTGGCAATGTAACAACCGGTGCCAACAGGGGCACTTCAACCGCTATCCCTGCCGTTGGCTTAACCATATTGTTAGTAAACACCAGCACCAGCACTATGGTTGCAAAAACGGTTACCGATGCAAGCGGCAACTACAGCTTCAGCAACCTGCCAGTTGGCCAAACCTACATGGCGTTCCCTGAGGCGCTCAATTATGTTACTACTTCTTATTCAGGTATCAACTTAACCAGCTCTGCTAGTTCAAGGTCTGCCATTAGTTTCATTCAGCACACCTTGTCAAAAACCATCACGCCGATACCAGAAAGCGTTATTAGTAATAAAAATGACGCTGCATCCATAACTACTTTCCCTAACCCTGCTAACGGCAAACTTAACATTCAGTGGAATGAGATAGCCAACGAGAAAGGAACACTGGTTATAAGCGATATTACGGGTAGCACGCTATATACTTCAACCATCAATATGACTCAAGGTGCTGGTACTACACAGGTAGATATCTCCGGTCTTGCCAATGGCTTGTATATCCTTACCATAAAATCGAACTCTATCAACTACACTAACAAAGTGCAGGTGCAGCACTAATAGCTTTCCTTAAATTAAACCGTGAAAATGGCGGCACCTGCATGGGTGCCGCCATTTTCATGTAACAGATTCACGATGTTACTATTTCATAATACGATTGCCCTATAAAAATGAGCCATCAAAAAATTATCTTTGCAGGCATGCAGGCTTTCCTGCCAGTTATTGTAAACACCATTTTAAACTTAACGTCCCTGCCAGCAGCAGGCTCACCACAATATGAATATTAAAAAACTATTGATTGCCAACAGAGGAGAAATAGCCATACGCATATCGCGTGCCGCAGCAGAGTTGCACATTTCAACAGTAGCTATTTATACTTATGAAGACAGGTATTCGCTGCACAGGTATAAGGCCGACGAAGCCTACCAGGTAGGTTCAGATAAGGACCCGTTGAAACCTTATCTGGATATGGATGAAATAATAGCTGTAGCGCTCGATTGTGGTGCCGATGCCATTCATCCCGGTTACGGCTTCCTTTCAGAAAACGCCACCTTTGCACAAAAATGTAAAGATAAAGGCATCATATTCATTGGTCCGCGTGCGGAAGCTATGGCAGCGCTTGGCGATAAGGTAACAGCCAAAGAAGTAGCCCTGAAGGCGGGCATACCGCTCATTGAAAGTAATAAAGCACCATTGGTTGATGAAGCCACAGCACTCAGCGAAGGTAAAAGAATTGGATATCCGTTAATGTTGAAAGCGGCATCAGGCGGTGGTGGCCGTGGCATGCGGGTGGTTCGCAACGATGAAGAATTGTCTAAATCGTTCCATGAAGCGCGTAGCGAAGCAAAAAATGCGTTTGGAGACGATACTGTTTTTCTCGAAAAATTCGTTGATCGCCCGAAGCATATTGAAGTGCAGATAGCAGCAGATAGTTTTGGCAATATAGTGCACCTGTACGAACGTGACTGTTCGGTTCAGCGCCGTTTTCAGAAGGTGGTGGAAATTGCACCATCGGTTACCCTGCAACAAACAACATTAGATAAATTATATGGTTACGCGGTTAAGATAGCGACCGCAGTTAATTACAACAACCTTGGCACCGTTGAGTTTTTGGTTGATGCCGATGAGCAGATTTATTTTATTGAGGTAAACCCACGTATACAAGTGGAGCATACCGTTACCGAAATGATAACAGGTATTGACCTTATTAAAACGCAGATATTTATTGCTTCCGGCTTCCGCCTTTCAGACCCTGAAATAGGCCTGGGCGACCAGGCTGCAATACCTAAAGTAGGCTTTGCCATGCAGTGCCGCATTACCACCGAAGACCCGGTAAATGGCTTCAAACCCGACTATGGCACACTGGTAACCTACCGCAATGCGACTGGCTTTGGCGTGAGGCTCGATGAAGGCAGCACCTACCCCGGCATGAAGATAAGCCCGTTCTTTGATTCGATGCTGGTTAAGGTAAGTACATCTGGCAAGAACCTTGCTGAGGCAACTTCTAAAATGCAAAGGGCCCTGAAAGAATTCAGGATACGTGGTGTTAAGAATAATATACAGTTCCTGGAAAACCTGATCAGTAACGAAGATTTTATTTCGGGTAAAGCAACCGTTAACTTTATACAGGAGCACCCTGAGTTTTTCACTTTCACAGAGCGTAAGGACAGGGGGACACGGATGCTCAATTACCTGGCCGATGTGACTGTAAATGGCAACCCAGATGTAAACCCAAAACTTAAAGACGACAACAGGGTTTTTGAGAAACCTTTATTACCACCTGTGGACCTGCACCAGCCTTATGCAAAAGGCACTAAGGACCTCCTTACCGCATTAGGACCAGATAAATTCAGCGAATGGCTGAAGAACGAAAAGAAACTACACTATACCGATACGACATTACGCGACGCACACCAGAGCCTGCTGGCTACCCGTATGCGCACACACGATATGCTGAAGGTGGCCAAGAGCTTTGCGCTGGCCTTCCCGCAAACTTTCAGCATGGAAGTTTGGGGTGGTGCTACGTTCGATGTGTGTATGCGTTTCCTGAATGAAAACCCATGGAAACGACTAGAAGAAATAAGGGCAGCCGTACCGAATGTGTTGTTACAAATGCTGATACGCGGCTGCAATGGTGTGGGCTATGCCGCATACCCCGATAACCTGATAGAAAAATTCGTAGAAAAAAGCTGGGAGAAAGGCGTTGATATCTTCAGGATATTCGATTCGCTGAACTGGATGCCGAACATTGCGCCCTGCATTGAAATGGTGCGCAAGCGTACCGGCGGCCTTGCAGAAGGTTCGCTGTGCTATACCGGCGATATAATGGACCCTAAGCGTACCAAATACACACTGGAGTATTATTTGCGCATGGCCAAAGACCTGGAGAATGCGGGCGCACATATACTGGCCATAAAGGACATGTCGGGCTTATTGAAACCCTATGCAGCCAAGGTATTGATTGAGGGGCTTAAAGACACCGTTAAGCTGCCTATACACCTGCATACGCATGACACATCATCTCTGCAACCGGCCACGTACCTTATGGCGGCTGAAGCAGGTGTAAATGTTGTGGATTGTGCATTGGGTGCACTGTCGGGCCTAACATCGCAGCCTAATTTTAATGCCGTGGTGGAAATGATGCGCTTCCATGAGCGCGATAACCCGTATGATGTAAAACTGCTGAACCAATTCAGTAATTATTGGGAGACTGTTCGGGAGTTCTACTATCCGTTTGAAAGCGGCCTGAAAGCCAGTGCAGCCGAAGTTTTTCAGCATGAGATACCCGGTGGGCAGTACAGTAACCTTAAACCACAGGCAATAGCCCTGGGCCTCGGCGATAAATTTGAACAGATAAAAGACATGTATGCCACAGTAAATGATATGTTTGGCGATATTGTAAAAGTAACACCAAGCTCAAAAGTGGTGGGCGATATGGCGCAGTTCATGGTAGCCAACGGCCTTAGCGAAAAAGATGTAATGGAGAAGGGGGAGAACATTTCTTTCCCTGAGTCTGTGCAGCAATTTTTTATGGGTGAAATTGGCCAGCCTGCAGGTGGCTTCCCAAAACAATTACAAAATATAATACTCAAAGACAGAACGCCGTTTACTGACAGGCCCAACCTGCATTTACCGCCTATTGATTTTGAAAATGACCTTGCGGCATTCAAGGCACAGTTTGGCGATGACCTGGATATTTGCGACTTCCTTTCGTATAAATTCTACCCGAAGGTTTATGAAGGTTACCTGAAGTTCTACCGCGAATTTGGCGATGTTTCTGCTGTGCCCACCAAGTACTTCCTGTATGGCATGAAGGAAGGGCAGGATACTACCATTGAAATAGCAAAAGGTAAAACGCTGCTCATACGCCTGCTGAGCATTGGCAAGGTAGATGAAAAAGGCAACCGCACCGTCTTCTTTAAACTGAACGGCCAAACCCGTAACGTAGAAGTGCGCGACCGCAAAATAAAGGTGGAGCATAAAGAGAACAAGAAAATTGACAAAGGCAACGACAAGCAAATTGGCGCACCATTGCAGGGTATGCTTTCTAAGTTATTGGTAAAAAAAGGCGACGCAGTAAAAAAGAACCAGCAGTTGTTCATTATCGAAGCCATGAAGATGGAGACCATCATTACTGCCTCTCACGACGGTACTATTGCCCAAGTAGAACTCAGCGGCGGCACGTTGGTGAATACAGGGGATTTGGTGATGGAGATGGGGTAGGTTTGGGAAGTAAACACCTTGTGTTTGCCGTCGAAGAAAATCCTGCAACCAGCGGGATTCACATTACATACATTTTATGACTTGCCGAAAAATGCTTTCTGCAAGTCGTAAAATGAAATTATTATCCGTGCCTGTTATACCGGTCTTTGGCGATCTTCGGGCTGTGATTGGCTATCATTTTTATTACTTTGTTCAACAATTATACATTTATGAGTAATAGTCATGAAATTACGCTAAGCCTGAAAGTAGTCCGCTTTGATGATATCTCTCATGAAGAATTAACAGAACTATTGTCATTGTCGCCCACAAAGACACACAAAAAAGGAGCGCCTAAAAACCCGGGAAAACCTGAAGGCCCAACAAGAAAATATAATAGTTGGATATACGAAGTACCTTGTGAAAAAAGCACACCGTTTGAAATTCAGTTGGCTCACCTGCTGGATATTATTGAATCAAGAATTGAAGCGTTCAAAATTCTTTCCAATCAGCATATTCTTGAAATTGGATGCGTGCTATACCTTCGTTACGATAGCAATGAAAGTATCCCGTCTATTCATTTAGATTCGAGATATCGTGATATTCTGAAGGAGGTAAACTTTGAATTTGACCTTGATCTGTATTGCGGGTAATACTCAGATACTGGTGCGAAACCACTTATCCAGGTAATATTTACATCCCGGAATAACCTCGTAATTTCACCCACAAATAAAACAGCGATACAATGAAGAAAACAGGTTTAACGCTATTAACCATTATCATATCATTCTGTGTTGGTTTTGCTGCACGTGCAATACTGGGTAAAATACCGGAAAGCCAAGGCAAGTTGAAGCGTGCAACCAGTATAGGCGGCATCTTCTTTAAGTGTAAGGACCCTAAAAAAGTACGGGAATGGTATCAGGCGCATCTCGGGCTGAATACCAACCAATACGGCTGCGTATTTGAATGGTACCAGGGCGCTGACAGCACGAAAAAAGGATTTACACAATGGAGCCCCTTTAAAGAGACAACAAAATATTTTGAGCCTTCTGCAAAGGATTTTATGATCAATTACAGGGTGGATAATATGGATGCCCTGCTCACAGAACTGAAGAAAGAAGGCGTAACTATTGTTGACTCCGTTCAGAAAGCTGAATACGGCAAATTCGTTCATATACTGGATGTGGAAGGCAATAAGGTGGAACTGTGGGAGCCTAACGATGTTGAATATGAAAAGATGGGAAAACAAATGGGTGCCCAAACAACGAAATAAAATAAATGGACCAATCTAATTTTGAAGGAGCGCACATGATTCATAAACTCCTGCTGGCAGGTTTTATGGTTGCTATTTCCTGCACCGGATATAGCCAACAAAAAGCTGACACCGCCCTATACCTTGTACCTGCCTTCTATACCCCTGTTCCTGAAAAAATACGCGATACCATTCTCCGTTTTGAGTGCTACGACAAGCAATTCAAAGTCATCAATCCTGTAGCAGATTTTGAGCAGGTGCACTATTTTTCAGTGCTGAAAAGTTATACTGATTCTACCAATACTTACAAAGATGCTGCTGGTAAAAAACAGTACCTGCCTGTTACCAAAATAATTAAAAGATACGACCGAATAGGGCCGGACAAATGGATGTCCGTAGCCTATCCCAGTAATAAGTATACCGAACTTTTAGCCGATAAAAATACTATTGTTAAAACCGACACCCTAACCAGCAACAATGCAATAAGCGTGTATCGCTTTTACAAGGTAGAACCGCTAAAGCGTTGATTTAAGCTGCTTCCCATTTATTTATTAAAGCATCCATAGCCGGGCTATTTCCTGTAATTGTAGCCAGCCGTGCAATAACCCTTTCCACCAATGCATCGGGGCACGATGCGCCAGATGTTATCATTACCCTGAAAGGCTTGAAGGGGGGCAAATAACCTTTGCTAACCGTCTCTGTATGCGTATGCAGGTCAAAATACTTTATTTCGTTGGCTGATAGCAGGCAGTGTTCGTCATTAATGAAATAGGTGGGCAATTTTAATTCGCACAACTCTACAAGGTGCGAGGTATTGGAGCTGTTATAACCACCTACTACCAGTGCGAAATCAGCCTCTTCTTCCAGCATACCGGTTACGGCACTTTGGTTATCGTTGGTGGCATAGCAAAGGGTATCGCGGGTATCTGCCACACGTTCGCTGCTGCGGTGCGAGGGTATGCCGTAATGGTCTAACACAACATTTTTCAGATAATCAGCAATAGCTTGCGTTTCGCTGGCTAGCATAGTGGTCTGGTTAACTACGCCTATGCGCTCCAGGTCTTTTGCGGCATCAAAGCCATCGGAATACTGCCCGGTAAAGTCGGCATAAAATTGCGCGGCCGGCAACTCTTCGGCTATATACTGGCCCAGTAATTCGGCCTGTGCCATATCCTTTACTACAACCGTTGGTGTGTGTGCCTTGCTGTGCGAAAATGTAGCGCGGGTTTCTTCGTGGCCTGGCTTGCCGTGCACCACTATGGTGTAGCCTTCATCACCAATTTTACCGGCACGGTTCCAAACTTTTTCTACAAAGGGGCAGGTAGTTTCGTAATGGGTGGGGTTAATGCCTTTATCCCTCAGCAATTGTTCCATTTCCAGCGTGGTGCCAAACGCGGGGATGATCACCACATCATCGCTGGTAATATCGTCCCAACTCAGGAGCATATTCCCCTTAGTATCCATTATGAATTGAATGCCCAATGCTTGCAGGTCGGCATTAACACCGGGATTATGAATCATTTCGCTGAGCAGGAAAATACGTTTGCCCTTATTCTCTTCTACGGCCCTGAACGCTATTTCAATGGCGTTTTCAACCCCATAGCAAAAACCAAAATGGCGCGCCAGATAAACATGCAGGCTACCTAATTCCAACACTGTTGGGGTATAGTCCTTCTTCATTTTATCATCGGCCTTTCTTTTTTGCTTAATAGCGGAAACCAGCGGACTGCGATAATGCGCAGGAACATTGAATGACTTCATATTGCAGCAAAATTAACGAAAGCAGACCTTAGGAAAGGTTATTTTGCGTTAAAAATTATGCGCTCAAGCAGAACGCTATATTACCACCGAAAGCAAACCCGTCATCAGTAACCTTTCAACCTGCACACATTATAAAAGAACCAAGTATCGACAACTTAGGTGCCAATGGCTGTTGGTAATTTCTGCCTAAAATCCTACATTAGCAACGCACGGCTATTCGCACCCGTTTTTATACAATGAGGAAAACCATTTTTTTTGCTGCTTTACTCTGCTTGTTGGCTGCTTTTAATGCAGGTGCGCAAACGCATAAGAAGGTTACCGGCCAATCGCTGCTCTGGGCCATCAGTGGCAAGGGTATGGCCAAACCGTCTTTCTTGTTTGGCACTATACACCTTATTTGCGCCACCGACTACATCTGGACCAGCAAAATGAAAAGGAGCCTTACCGCAAGCGATAAGGTGTGCTTTGAAATGGACCTTGATAACCACGAAGTAATGGTAGCCGCCGCCAGCGGGTTTATGGATACCAGCGGCAAACAACTGAAAGATTATTTTACGCCGGCACAGTACAAGCTGCTGAAAAAGTTTTTAAGTGATTCCATAGGCATGGATTTGGGCATGCTGCAAATGATGAAGCCCGTAGCGCTGGAAAGTATCATCAGCATGAAGGTTACGGACTGTGCCAACCCCATATCTTACGAGGATAGCATTATGCGCAGCGCCAAAAGCAAGCACAAGGAAATAATGGGGCTGGAAGATCCATCGGAACAGATTGGCGTGCTGGCCACCCTGCCCACCGATAGCGTAATTAAAGAGGTGCTGGACGACATACAAAACTTCAATAAAAGCAAAGACGACTACCGCCAGCTGGTGAAAGCCTACCGCCGTCAGGATCTACCCGAACTATACCGCATCATAACCAGTTCGGGTTCGCTGGGCAATGAAATGGATGCCTTTCTCGATGACAGGAACAAAAAATGGATTTCCCGCATGACCGCCAAAATGAATGCTTCGTCGGTGTTTTTTGCCGTGGGTGCGGGGCATCTCTTAGGTGAAAACGGCGTTATCAATTTGCTGAGGAAAGCCGGGTATACCGTGGAACCTATAAAATAAATCACTTGCAACCCTATCTTCATATTCTTTCTTTTGTATCTTTAAAAAAATCGCTACAGAATGAAAAGAATATTTACACTCACATTTATTAGCGCCCTACTGTCGGCACTATCAGGTAATGCCTAGATCTTTTGGGTTGAGAATTTTGGCACGTGCAGTACCTCGGGCGCAGCCAGTTCTTATTCAGGCCCTAACGGTGCATGGACAGAAAGCACACTCTCAACAGCTGGTACATATGCCAACGAATGGTTTGTCAGCGGCAATGAACGAGGGCATATTACCGGTGTTTGTGGCGATGATTGCGCTAGCGGCTCAGGTGCTGGCCTTGAAGCAACCCTACACATGGGTTGTATATTTCCTTCAACAGATTTAGGTGCCTAATATTTTTCAGGCCTGAGTAGCGCATTTGACGCAAGTACCGATAAAAGGGCGGAATCGCCTACCATCAATTGCACTGGCAGAACCGGCATTACGCTATCCTTCTACTATATTGAAAATGGTGATGGTGCAAATGATGACGGCAGTGTATATTACTATGATGGGTCAACATGGGCATTATTAGTTAACCCGGCTAAAACACCAATTTGTTCCGGCGGTCAGGGCCAATGGGCTCACTTGTCAGTTGCGTTACCCGCCAGCGCCAACAACAACCCGAACGTAAAAATTGGCTTCCGTTGGGTAAATAATACCGATGCCGTAGGCACAGATCCGTCATTCGCTATTGATAGCATGTCGCTGAGCACTGGCAGTTCGTCGACTGCGCCTGTCGCCTCTTTTACAACAAGCGACACCGCCGTTTGCCAAGATAGCTGCATAACATTCACCAGCACATCAACCGGCGCCGATAGTTTGTTCTGGTATATGCCGGGCATGTCAGTTCCGCATCCGTACACCGATACTGTTACCGTTTGTTTCCCTAATGCGGGCTTTTTCACCATGCATTTGTATGCGTTTCATGGCACTGCTGTCGATTCTGCCACACATACAATTCATGTGCGTAATTCGCCGCATCCTGTTGTTACACAAAGCGGCCACACCATTACGGTTAGTGGCACCTATTCATCATACCAATGGTATAAAACAGGTGTTGTTATTGCAGGGGCAACAACCAATAGTTATACCTACAGCAGCACTGGTTCTTATGTGGTAGTGGTTGATTCTGGTGGCTGCAAGGGCACTTCTACAGCGGTTAACTACAACCTCGGAGTAGCTGAAATTTCAGACAATGGAACGAGGTTCTCCGTTGCACAATCGAACAATGGCGAGATAACATTGTATGCATCGCTCACCCTATCATCTAACCTGGATGTTAGCTTATTTGATGCCACCGGCCGCCGCATGATGAACGATACGTGGCAGAACGGCAGCGACAAAAAACAACTGAATATTGAAGGGCTTACCAATGGCATCTACATTATACGCGTGGGTAATGCTACTACTGCCGCAGTATTGAAATTCATTAAGCAATAACTTGCTGCAATTCATTACATCCATCCCCGTAACCCAAAGTTGCGGGGATGTTTTTTTAGGTGTATTGAGGCGATTGTGGTTCGGGCATTCCAGCCGCTCCGCACCCCGGCCCTGAAGGGTGGCATGTAATGTAATTGAGAGAAAGTAAAAGTAATTTGCTCCCGAAAATGCTGTTGACATAGCATGTCACAACTTCAAAGTTGCTGCCGATACAGAAATAAAAGGGCAATGCCCATCTGTAAGTGCGTTGGGCACATTTTTTACCGACGGGAGATGCTCCGTAGCAATGAACCAAGTATATTTGGCAAATGCATAGTATTTTAATGGAACTTGCGTTTTGATTGCATATAACC
The DNA here is from genome assembly GCA_038228575.1 of Chitinophagales bacterium. Classification (GTDB taxonomy): domain Bacteria; phylum Bacteroidota; class Bacteroidia; order Chitinophagales; family Chitinophagaceae; genus Flavipsychrobacter. The sequence goes on from JBBRPD010000011.1 coordinate 60,543, forward strand.
GCCATTATGAAAAAGCTCCTCGTCTTCAGCTGTATTGTTTGCGTACCATATTTTTCATTTTCTCAGGCAATACATGCAGCAGGAGGTCATTTTTGCTATGCCCAAATTACCGATATAAGCCCATGTGACACACCAGGTTTCATTTTAACTGAAGGGCAGGATGTAAGAATGAAGTATTCTATAACGGGTGTTCCCGATCCGATAATGGATGCCATTACGGACAATTTTTTGCTTACGTTATCAGGCAATGGCCGGGTATACACGCTGGCCTTTATTAAAGACATGACTTTATATGCTGACTACGAGGACACGCTGAACATGGCAAGCCTTGTTGATACCGGGCAGGTGCAGGTGCCCGAAGGCGAGTATACTCTTTTAGCACTATATGGCCCTACGCAATACAAAAGTTTAAAGCATATAACGGTGAAAAAAAAGGTCGTCATTGACACTGCCAGTCAGGTAGTGAAATGTAATGAATTGCATGTTTATCCAAATCCGGTGCGCAATATGCTCTATATTGATGGGGCTGGAATAGTTGATAGCATTCTGCAAGTCTTAGTTTTCGATGTTGTCGGGCACATGCTACAGTTACCTCAATCTATATCAGGACAGATATTTTCCATTAATACCAGTTATTTATCATCGGGCGTTTACTTTGCCAGAATGCGCATAAGTAGCGGAATAGTGGTGAAGAAATTTATAGTACAACATTAAGGTGAGGACAAAAGATGAACGTGCCGTTTTGAGGGCGATGCCTCTCGCAGATTTATTAGGAACCTTCAGGGTAAGGTCGTCAAGTTTAGGTTCTGAACTTTATGACTCTTTCCGGCAATGTCATTAAGTTAAGGGGGAAAATCCCGAAGGGATGACATTATTATAGAAAATGAAAGTGTATAATATGGTTAAACTCCGAAGGAGTGACATAACACAAAACACCATTTTAAGAACTAAATCCTCAACTTAATGACATTGCCCTTCGGGGTTTAGCTCATTTTATAACATGTTCCCTATAATCCTACCACCCATTCTGGGTTGTAAATTTGCTTACTTAACACATTGCCCTTCACGCTGCTCTTGGTTTATACAATAAAATGGGCAAGGGGCAACTCCTATCTGTAGGTGCGTTCGGTACGTTTTATTTCGACGGGCGACACCCCTCGCTTAAGTATGGTGCCCTTCAGGGCGTTATCGGTTTATACAATAGAATGGTCAAAGGCAACGCCTCGTAATGTGTTAGCCATTGGTATTGCCCATCTCCAGGTGCGTTAGGGTCGTTTTGTGTTGAGTGCCGATGTCACTGTTTGTAAACAAACCCAACACAAAAAAAAGGGCTCAATCGCTTGAGCCCTTTAAACTGTTTATATTACATCCTAGCTAAAAACATCTTTTACCTTATCGAAGAAGCTTTTGTCTTCGTGGGCGGTTTTGGCTTCTGCGCCGGGTTTGAAGTTGGCGGAGTTGCGGAGCTCTTCTAGTATATCTCTTTCTTTATTGGTAAGGTTGGTTGGCGACCAAACGCAAACTTCCACCAGTTGATCGCCTCTTTCGTATGCCTGGAAGGAAGGGAAGCCCTTGCCTTTAAGGCGGAAGATCTTGCCGCTTTGTGTGCCTGCCGGTACTTTTATTTTGGCTTTGCCATCAATGGTTGGTACTTCCACCTGTGTGCCTAAAACAGCATCGGGGAAGGAAACATGCAACACATAAATTACATCAAGCTCGCGGCGTTGCAGGTGCTCATGTGCTTCTTCTTCTATAAGTATCAGTAAGTCTCCCGGAGGGCCACCGCGCTCGCCGGCATTGCCGCGCCCGCTCATGCTCAGTTGCATGCCATCGGCCACGCCAGCCGGTATATCAAGGCTGAGTGTCTCTTCGCCATAAACCCGGCCTTCGCCTTTACAATTACCGCACTTATGGGTAATTGTAGTGCCTTCGCCATTACAGGTAGGGCAGGTAGTTACAGTTTGCATCTGGCCCAGGAAGGTGCTGGTTACCCTACGCACCTGTCCGCTGCCGCCACAACCGCCACAGGTTTGCATAGCGTTCTTATCGCGTGCGCCGCTGCCACTGCAGGTGGTGCAGGTTACATGCTTTTTTACTTTTATTTTCTTGTTAGCTCCGTTGGCTATTTCGCCAAAGTCCATTTTAAGCTTTATGCGCAGGTTAGCGCCACGCGTGCCCTGCCTCTGGCCGCCCTGGCGGCTACCGCCGCCACCAAAGAAGTTACTGAACACGTCTTCGCCAAATACGTCGCCGAAGTTGCTGAAAATGTCTTCCATGCGCATGCCGCCCTGGCCCTGGAAGCCACCACCGCCGCCGCCACCCATAGGGGAATGACCGAAACGGTCGTACTGAGCGCGTTTGTCAGGGTTGCTGAGGGTGTCATAGGCTTCAGCAGCTTCTTTAAATTTGTCTTCGGCTTCTTTATTGCCCGGGTTACGGTCAGGGTGAAACTGGAGCGCAATTTTGCGGTACGATTTTTTTATTTCGTCAGCACTTGAGCCCTTGGTTACTCCCAATATTTCGTAATAATCTCTTTTTGCCATTTATTGAGTTGTTAATGGTCAGTTGTTAATGGTTAATTAGTCCTCCTACCAAAGACAACTAATCAGCAACAATTACAACCTATTCTTTCAATCTTTGTCTAAATATTTTATTCCTTATCTTATTCCACCTCAGCTTCATTCACCACAGTAATGGTCTGCAACGGTTCGTTCATAACTCACCATTCCCCATTCCCTAGTTGCCTACAACAACTTTTGCATACCTGATCAGTTTATCGTTCAGGTAATAACCCGGTTCTACTACATCGAGCACTTTACCCTTCATAGCGTCGTTAGGTGCAGGTATTTCGGTAATGGCTTCGTGCAGGTCAGCATTAAATTCTTCATGGTGCGCTTCCATTGCCTTGAGGCCCTTTTGCTGCAAAATAGAGTGTAACTTGTTAAAAACCAATGCCAGACCTTCTTTAATAGCGGCAACATCGGTAGTAGCGGCAATTTGCTTTTCAGCCCTGCCCATATCATCGAGCACCACCAGCAGCGATTGTATCAGATCTTTACCAGCCAGTTGCTTTTCTTCTATCCTTTCTTTAGCAGTGCGCCTCCTGAAATTATCAAATTCTGCAATAAGACGAATGTGCTTGTCCTTAACTTCGTCCAGTTCAGCCTTTAATTTGGCTATTTCTTCATCTTCACCTTCGTTCAAAAGGTCTCCTGGGGCGTGACTGTCATCTGTATTCAGCATATTTGCCAGTGCCTCTTCCATATCTGCGCTTTGTGCCATGTTGTCGGAATTTTCCTTACCTGTATTTATATTTTCGTTTAAATTGTCGCTCATAGCCTTCTTTTTTTTGAAAAACATATTGCATGTATATTGGTCAATAATTTTGCCAAATGCCAAAATGGGACATTTTGTCGGGTGTAAGTTAGTGGAATTTATATAGATGTATTGGTTCTGGCGAGGATCGAGGCTACGGTTTCGGCAGGAGTAGGGAGTGATTTTGACGAACGAATTTCGTTTGGCCGGTTAACACCATTTGAAAACGAATAGTATATTTATAGGTCATGGGGAAGAAAAAAGGGAATCAGGATGCTGGCGAGGCAACGGTAAAAGTAGCCGGGCAAACTACATTTAACCCAATGGTGGAAGCAGATGCACCCGGCATATTCACCAAGTATAGCCATTTGTTTATTGCATTGGCAATAGGGCTGATTACCTTTTTGGTTTACAAGGTTTGCCTTGATAATTTGTTCGTGAGTTGGGATGATCCCGGTTATATTACTGAAAACCCATTGGTAAGAGATATTTCAGGCAACGGTTTGCGCCAAATTTTCAGTACACCCGTGATGGGTAATTATCATCCGGTAACTATGCTGAGCCTTGCACTGGAATATCATTATGTGCAGCTGGAGCCATGGTTATATCACCTGGATAGCCTGCTGCTGCATATTGTGGTTACCATGCTGGTTTACTGGCTGGCGATACTGGTCACCAAACGGCCCATTGCGGCAGCCATAACCGCCCTCCTTTTTGCATTGCACCCCATGCATGTGGAATCCGTAGCCTGGGTTTCTGCAAGGAAGGACGTTTTGTATGGTTGTTTTTATATAGCCGCGCTCATAGCCTACATTTATTATACTCGTATGGAAGGCGCAAAGAGGTGGATGCTGTACTTCCTCACCATAGTATTGTTTGTACTAGCATTACTGGCTAAGCCGGTAGCGGTGGTATTACCTGTTGTTTTATTGCTGATAGACCATTTCTGGGACAGGAAACGCGAGTTGACGATGTGGCTGGATAAGGTGCCATTTTTTCTGCTGGCGCTAGGAGCTGGCCTAAAATCGGTACACGACCAAAAGGAGATTGGTGTGGTAAGCCAACTGAACGACCACTTCAGCATTATTGACACGGTTACCATGGGGTGCTATACTTTGGGTACTTACTTATGGAAGGCGATATTGCCAGTAGGTTTGAGTTGCTTTTACCCTTATCCCCCGAAAGTAAATAATTTATTCCCCGTTTATTTTTATGTGTTCCCCTTTGCCGTGGCGGCCCTGTTTTTTATAATGTGGAAATTTGGCAGGAAGAACAAGATGGTACTATTCGGCAGTTTGTTCTTTTTAGTGAATATTGTTTTGCTGTTGCAGTTTGTGCCGGTAGGCAATGCCATTATTGCAGAACGCTACACCTACATAGCCTATATAGGTCTGTTTTTAATGGCTGGTTATGGCATAGCACTTTACCTGGAAAGCGGAAGGGCAAAGCTGAGCAAGCCTGTAGTGTTTACTGGTGTTGCGCTGGTGTGCCTAACTTTTGGCTACTGGAGTAATGCCCGCTGCAAGGCGTGGTATGATAGTGATACACTTTGGAGCAGCCAGTTAGACGCACACCCTGAAAACGAATATGCCTATAACAGTAAGGGCGTAATTTATTTTGAGCGCTGGAAGACCGCCGGCAGCGCCGAGGAAGAAAAACTCTGCTATGATTCTGCGCAATACCTGCTGAATAAAGCGGTGCAGATAAACCCCGACTACGTGAACCCCTATATGTCGCTGGGGGTGATGGCAAGGGTGCAAAAACGTTATGATGAAGCGAAGTACGATTTCAGGAAAGTAATGATACTCGACAATGGCCGCGAGGCCGCCACCGGTAACTTAGGTATGGGCATTGTGTATTTTATTTTAAGGGATGTAGATTCATCAGCCTATTACCTGAAACGCGCTATTCAACTAAAGCCAGACCTGCAACCTGCACATGCCAACTATGCCAACTTGCTGGACCTTACCGAGCATACCGAAGAAGCACTGAAAGAGTATGGTATTGCCATAGCACTGGCGCCGCGGGGGCATGAGAGTTACTTGAACAGGGGCAGGGTATACTACCGCATGGGCCGCATAAGCGAGGCGTTTGCCGATATTAATAAAGCGGTGGACCTAAAGCCGACATCGGGCGAAAGCTATTATGCACGAGCACTGTGCTATGGCAAAATGGGAGATAAGCAAGCCGCGTTGCAAGATCTTGAAATGGCTTCTAATTATGGCTACGGCAACATTGATAAAGATTTTTACGAGAGTTTGCAAAAGTAATATGCGTATGATTTTGCCGAATGCGTTCCTTATTTTTGCATGAAAAAATTTTGAAAATTTTTCGATAAGCTAACACTATGAGACTACCCAAAATACTTATTGCTACCTTGCTGCTGATTTTACAGTTGCATGCGCAGAAAGCTGCTACCAAAGTGGTGCTTAAGCCACTTACTAATACTTATGCAGCAGTTGATAAAAAGGCACTGGCCATATCGCCCTTAACCGCGCAGTCGGCACCCGCTATAGCGCAATACATTGATGCCAACTTTACCAGGGAAGAAGATAAAGCAAGGGCGGCATTTATATGGCTGGCAACTAACGTAAAGTATGACCTGGACAATATGTTCGCCATCAACTTTTATGAAAAGCCTGAGGAGCGCATAGCTAAAACATTTGCCACGCAAAAAGGGATATGCATTGACTATGCCAATATTTTTCATGACATAGTAACCAAGTGCGGCATGCAGGCTTATGTGGTTACCGGTTATACCATGCAGCAAGGTTTTACAGATTACATTCCGCATGCGTGGTGCGCGGCAATGGTGGATGGGGAGTGGTTTTTATTTGACCCTACGTGGGGTTCAGGTTATGTAAACAATGGCAAGTTTGTACCGCACATTAACAATGATTATTTCATGGCCAAACCCGGGGTAATCATAAAATCGCACATGCCATTTGACCCCATGTGGCAATGTGTTACCTATCCCATAACCAATGCCGAATTTTACCAGGGCAATATTAAAGCCAACACTACAAAACCAGTATTCAGCTACAAAGATTCTATACAGGCGTGGGGTAAGCAAACCACGATTGCGCAAACCACAGCCGCTGCACGCCGCGTGGAAGCTAACGGCGTTAAAAACGCTATGATATATGACATGCTGGTGCACCTGAAAAGGGAAGTGGAATACGATAAACAAGTAGCGGTAAACAACGCAGAAAATGCCAGTGTTGATACGTATAATGAAGCCATTGCCGATTACAATAAGGGCATTGTTGATTTCAATGATTTTGTGAATTACCGGAACGCCCAGTTCAAACCAATGAAGGAAGATTCGGATATAGGGGCAATGGTTGACCTTGCAGGTGCCGATTTAGACAGGGCGATTGCAAAACTGGCGAGCATTAAGAAACCCAAGCCATCGTTGGCTACACTAATAATAACATTGCGAAGATCGATTGACGATGTGCAGGTACATGTGGGCGAGCAAAGAGATTTTCTCGTTAAGTATTTCAGCAAGAGCAAAATTGGGCGCAAGAGCATGTTCTATAAGTATACGTGGATGGGTATACCGGTTAACTAAACGGGAGTGTGAAAAAAACTACAGTACCACAGTTGTGCGCAATCTATCTTCTTGTTTTTAAGCAGTTTGTTTAATAATTGACTTTTATCAAGTATTTTGTTTGAGTGCCCGTCTACATTTGCCGGGTAATTCAACAATGATGGAAGAAAAAATATGGAAAGCTGCAACACCTATACCCGGCCGCGGCTTAATGAACCAGACCGGTTATAAACAACGCATCGATTTCCTGCAAAATTTTGAGATTGACTTTGAACCGGTGGTGAATACAGAATTGAAACTGGAGCAGGTAAAGAATAATATAGAATCCTTCATTGGGTCGGTGGAAATACCTGTTGGTATTGTTGGGCCGTTACTGCTGAAGCGCAATGACGATAGCCTGGAGGAAGTATTCGGTGCTATTGGCACTACCGAAGGAGCGCTGGTTGCCAGCATGAGCCGTGGCGCAAAAGCTATCAATGAATCGGGCGGTTTTGCTGCCAGTATGTTGTACCAGAAAATGGTGCGCACACCCATGTTTACTTTTGCCAGCCTGGCGCAAGCCATTGAATTTACAGCGTGGATAGAGTATAATTTCGATAAGATAAGGAAGGTAACCAAAGACTATTCCAACTACGCTGAGTTGCTGGAAATAAAGCCCTATGTTATTGGTAAAATAGTGCACCTGAAATTTATATACACCACAGGCGATGCATCGGGTCAGAACATGACCACCACCTGCACGTGGCATGCCTGCCTGTGGATAGAAGAACATTTTAATGAACAGCACAACTTTCCGATACTCCGTTATGTTATAGACGGCAATGGTGCGTCCGATAAAAAGGTGTCTTACTATTCTATGCAATCGGGCCGTGGCGTGCATGTGGTTTGCGAAGGGTTTATTACCAATGAGGCGATTGTAAAGCACCTGCGCACCACTGCCGACGATATGTTTCAATCGTATGTGCACAGCATGGCAATAAGCAGGATGGATGGCATGGTGGGCTATAACATAAACGTTGCCAATGCTATTGCCGGTTTCTTTGCCGCAACGGCGCAAGATCTGGCTTGCATACATGAGTCTTCCACGGGTATACTGCAACTGGAAAAGACCGACGAAGGCCTGTATGTTTCTTTATCATTGCCCAATTTGGTAATAGGCACTGTAGGTGGCGGCACACATTTGCCCGCACAAAGCACGCTGCTGCAATTTATGGGTTGTGCGGGGCTGGGTGGCGTAGAAAGATTGGCGAAAATAATTGCGGGTTTTGCACTGTCGCTGGAACTATCAACACTGGCGGCGATTGTAAGCGGACAGTTTGCCAGAGCGCATCAGAAACTAGGGCGTAACAAGCCCGTAAACTGGTTACTGAGATCGGAGATTGACAGAGATTATATTGCCCGGCACATAGCCAATATTGATGTGGCGCAACTGCACACCATCAGTTTTAACGAGGGCATGAATATGGATAATGGCGTGCTTACAGAGCTTACCGGTAAAGTATCGCGCAAGGTGATAGGTTTTATTCCTTTTGAGGCGCAGATAGGTGATGCCCTGCAGCGAATTGTTATTAAAAGTAAACCGGTTGATGATGAAGTAATAAAGGGCTTGCACTACATGGCATCAAGCATTAATAATGAGCTGGCCGATAAATTGTTACAATATAAGTCGTGCTTTGAGTTTATGGATAGCCACCATAAAGAAATTGAAGTGTATGAATATCTGCACAACAATGGGTTTAAGAATATGCCCCAATATTTCGGCGCACATAAAGATGAAGCAAGGGAAATTCATTTGCTGCTGATGGAGTATTTGGATGGTAATGCGATGCAGGTATTCAATGCGGAGAACAAGCCTGAATTATGGAGCACGGATAGGGTATGCGCGGCTATAGAAAGTATAACAACAGTTCATGCACATTATTTACTGAGTGAAACGGAAGTGCCAAAGCATGTAGCGGCATTTGAACCGATTGCAGGATTGCCTTTTTACCGTTTTATGAACAGAGTTAACCGCGACGAATATCACGAATGGGATGCAGTTGGTGATTTTGCGGAAATTGAAATGGCCATGGAGCATTTGCTGGCAAGCCATGCGGTAAAAAAGACACCGCTTACGCTGGTACACAACGACTATAATCCGCGCAACATTGCCATAAGAAGTGATGGCAGTATTTGTATTTACGACTGGGAGTTAAGCACCCTCAACGTGCCGCAGCGCGATGTGATGGAACTGCTTTCTTTTGTGTTGCAGGATGGTTTTGAAAACACAGAATTAATGACCTACGTAAATTATCACCACACGCAATTTGAAGCGGCAACGGGTATTAAAGTTCCTTTTAGCGATTGGGTTGAAGATTGCATAGGCATTGCTTACGAATATTTATTTACCCGTGTTTCGTTTTATCTTGCAGGGGGCACTATTGCAGATTACCCTTTTGCAAAGCGGGTTTTTAAGAACACCATCAGGATGATAAAATTGTTGAAGACGCAATAATGGCAGCTTTTATACCGCATATCTATACGTTTATCTTGCCGCTTTTCGTTGGCAATTTATTACACATGGTTATCGTGAAGCGTAACCTGCTTGCCGGGCTTGCGGTGCCGCTATCATTACCCTTGTTTGGTGCGGGTAAAACGTACAGGGCGTTTGTTGTGCTACCTGTAATTTGTGGTATTGCCAGTCTGTTTTTTCGCGTCGTATTTTTGCAGGAAACAAATTTATGGTGGTCGTTTGCTATTGGTTTTATTTTGGGCATTGTTTACCTCTTGGGCGAACTACCTAACTCCTACATCAAGCGGCGCTTGGGTATTGGTGCGGGGCAATTGCAGGAGCGGTTCCGGTGGTTGCAGTATGTGGTTGATAAAACCGATTCATTAGTGCCTATGTGCATGGTGTATTATTTTTTGGTGACCATTACATTGCCTGCATTATTGCTTTTGTTCGTTGTTTCGTTTTTAATTCATGTTACCTTTTCATGGGTGCTGTACAGGGTAAGGATCAAAAAGAGTTTTTAGACGGTTGCATAGCGGCGAGCCGCATTTATAATTGTAGTAGCGTGATGTGATAGTATGTATTTAAGCTAATGTTTTTCAAGCAGTTATGGTATGGCCAGGGAGAAGATATTAAATGTACCCAATTTACTCAGCTTTTACAGGCTGCTTACATTTCCGTTTGTATTATACTTGGTGTATACAGGCAACGAAAAATTGTTCTCCGTTTTGCTGTGCATTAATTTGGTTACCGATATATTAGATGGTTTAATTGCCAGGGCATTCAAACTGCAAACCAACTTTGGTGCACGGCTCGATTCGCTGGCAGATATCGGTACTTATATTTTGGCGGTAACGGGCATCTTTAAATTTAAGTGGCACGATATTCAACAATACGGTGCTTTTATGTGGGTATTTTTGATCACTTACTTATTGGCGTATGTTGTTTCTTTTGTCAAGTTCAGCAAGTTCCCCAGCCTGCATTTATATTCAGTAAAAGCGGGTGGTTATGTACAGGGTTTCTTTTTCTTTATGCTCTTCTTTTCAGGTTTTAATGCTGTCTTTTTTATCGTGGCTATGCTGTGGGGTATTTGTTCTTACCTTGAAGAAACCGCAGTGCTTATTGCATTGCCGCAACTGCAGTCTAATTGTAAAGGGTTGTTTTGGGTATTGAAGGGACGGAATAATGAATTAAAGACGCGTTGAACAGCATAAGTTTTATGAAGGCAGTATTTGATAAAGAGATAAAGATTGAAAAGTATTTACGGCACTACAAATGGTTGGTGCCATTGGTGACGTTATTGGCAGCGGGGCTGCTATATACGGGTATATATTGGTGTGTGGCGGGGTTCCGGGCAGGATATTACTTTACGGTTATTCCGGCAGGTATATTGGCACATGCGTTTATGATCATAACTGTGCATGATGGTGCGCACAAGGCATTGACACGCACTGCTGCCGATCGTTTGATTATGAACCTTGGTGCATCGCTGATACTCATTCCCTTTTATGCCGAGCCATTTCGCAAATACCACTTAACACACCATGCTAATACCAATACCGCAGTAGATCCGTTGTGGCCTGAATTTAAGCGGGAGATGTATAAAAGACGCCGGTGGTTATACCTGATTTGCGAATGCATACCCATACTGTTTACGATGGTGCTTGTGTTAAGCGGTAAGCAAAAGCAAAATGCCAGAGTAGTATTGAAGCAACCAAAGGTAAAGGCGAAATATATGATAGCCGCTATTCTCTTTTCCCTAGCATTAATAGTATGGGTGAAGCCACCTGCGCTTTTTGTAGTTGGGCTATTGTTTATACTCAACCTTACCGGTGCCTTGCGCCATTGGTGCGAACACATGGGTATAGAACGCAACAAGGAAAGTAATACGTTTTGGTTTCCGCTTGGCATGGGTATCGGTAACCATGAAGCGCACCACCTGTACCCACACTTTTCGTGGCTCACAATGATGATTGGCTTATTCAGCCGCAAGCGCGATACCAATCCAGTCAAAGCGCTTCGGGCATTGCTGGTGGATTGTGACTTTGTGCATTATGAAAAAACAGCGTTATCTGCACCGCTTTTAACAAAACCACCTGCAGACAAGAAAAATATATTTCCAGGAACATAGAAGAGTAAATACAATTACTTCCCAATACAAAAAGTAACTTATCAAGCCTACAAAGGCTTTGAGCATTTTAAGGTACAAATATGGTACAAAGTTGCTCGTAAATCGCAGAATAATTACTAACTTCCATCAAAAAGACATGCGCTATTCAGTTAAATGTACATTGCGTTATGGCAATGATGTACGTACGATTGACTTAAATTGTGTTGAGTTTACGCCAACCGTTGGTATTCCCGATTATTTATATCATAACCTCGACTTTGGAGGTGTACAGCTCCTTTATAGTCCTAAACACGGAGACTTATGGGCAACGCAACATTATAAGCTGGTTGGAAATTTAGAGGTTATTCCTTGTCCGTAAATTGCTTCTCTGAATAGTAATACCTAAATGCAGTATCAACAATTATTAGTCAGTCTAATATTTGTTCTTAAAAATTGCAGAAACCCCATCCATGATATGTTGCTCTATAAATTCTGTAGTTAACAGCGGGAACTCCAAATCTCTATTTGAATTGTCGGTAGAACCACCTGACCCGGGGCGTATTGTACTTACAGAAATCCCGACTTTTTTGGAGTGTTCACTTGCAGAAAACGAAATATAAGGGTAGTCGCCTGATTTTGCCGAATTGCTATTAAGATAAATCTCCATTTTAATACTTGCAGCTACTGACCCATGTCCATGCTCCATTTTTTCAGCAGGAGAATATCTAATAGATACATAATGGCCGTAAGGTCTAATTTCTTCCGCGTACTTTTCCATTGCTGGCTTTATCACAGTTGTTGCCAATTGTTCAAACGATTGTAAAAATTGGTTTCGTTTATCTGTATTCTCTTTACGGAGATTTCCAAGCCTGTCCTCTTTGGCTTTATGGTCTTCAAGTAAAGTCAGTAGCTTTTCCTTATTTTGCTTTCAATACCTCATGCTTAATATACCCACCTACAAGTTGGATATTCTCTTTTAAGAAATCATCTGGAGCATTATTTTCCATCATTTTTATTGATATAAATAAATGCAATACTAACAACTCTATACTTTTCGATAAAGTTCTAACTTGGTAGTCAGACAATCTTCTCATAAGGTCATAGGAGAGAATATTGAAATGCTCATATTTTGAATAGAAACTATAGGTATCATAGTTTTTTGCAAGTTCCTTTAGTTCTGGAGTACCACCAGATAAAATAGTGAAAAGCTCCCTTACTTGAGGCGCACGAGGAAATTTCGATACGGGCATATTTCCATCATTGAGGAAAGGTTGCAAAAACCTGCTGTAAGTTTTTGACATATTCTCATATACTATGTGCAACTCAGCTTCGGTAATTGCTCCTGAACTTTGGAATGCCTTAAAGTGCTTTAAAGTATAAACCACCCCATCTCCAAGAACAATGTTGCAGTACTCAGTTACTTCTTCATGAATTTCCTTTTGCAATTTTTTATTTACTTCACCTTGAGTGAAAATGTCATAACCTCTTAGGCCGATTAAAAAATCAAGTAGCAAGGTACGCACAACAAGTCCTGCGGAAAATTCATGTTCTTGGTCTTGCTCTATTGCGATGGCTAATAATTTAAGGCTCTTACTTCCAGCGTTCAATCTTTCGCACATTCCTAAATAGAAATATTGAATCGTTAGTACGTCTTGCTTTACATAGTGATGTATTATTTCATTCGTTCGTGAAATAATAAAATCAAGGTGTTTTATTGTTTCTTTCATAGCCAGCTTAATTAAAAACAAATTTTAGGTTCATAATTTCTTTCAAAATTAGTCTATATATTTCAATAACTATATGGTGTCTTAAAAGACATTGCCGGGTATTGGGGATAAGAACTAATGGCAAATTTTCAAGCTATACTTATTGCAAATTTCCCACGCTGTCTCAAGCGCAATAATACCTTCATTCCATGAGGTGAAATGAGCCTTATGTCCTTTCACCATGTTTACAAATTGTCGGCCACTATTTAGCGCATTCTTCTCAACAGGGGCAATGTCGGAATATCCACATAGCTCACTAATAATCTCCTCCAAAGTACATTTCCTGTAAGGAACATTCCTATTTTGACGCTCTTTATTACTCTGCACTCTAAGAGCTATTTCAAAGGCCGCACATTTACAAAAAATCACGTCGGTAATATCAGCATCCTCAATGTGTCCATACTGGTTGTAGCAGTCGATACAAAATTTTTTCAAAGCGGGATTTATCGCGATTAGCATGGTAATATCACAATCGCCACTTTCTTGCGAAAAGCCAGTATCTTTTATTTTTCCTTTTTGCCATTGTATTAGCAATTCCGGCTGCGGCTCGCCAATCAATCTAAAGAAGCAATCGTAATCGCCATGTTTGATTGCATTGAACGCATCTTTAAAACCATAGATGCCTTTACCCGATTTTAGCATTTTAAACACATACCCTATTGCTTGAGATATTAGCAGGTTTTCATCTGACGTAATAACCATATTTTTTGTTAAAAGGATTAGTCCAGCAAACAAATTTTATACGACACTGGCACTTCACACAAATTAGTTAAATCACCGTTGATAATAGACAAATCAGCTTCGTCTGTTTCTTCTTTGAAATAATAAAGGCGGTAAAGAAAATAACTCTCACTGTCAACTTTACTTCTTTCAAGTTCGTTCCTTGTAATATAAAATGCTGTGTTCTTTTCTCCTGTTGTTGTTTTTACCTCAATGAATATCGGCTTATCTCTTTCGTCAAAAGAAAGAACATCATAACCAGTCCCATCTCCTTCTTCTCTTGAAACATGCTTAACCTTTTCAGCCAAATGCGACTTATGAAGTCTATTTAGTTTTTCCCTTTCATACTTCATAACCCACTGTTCACCTAAATCGCCAATCCTCTTGTTGTCAATAGTATTTTGAATAAAGTTTACAACTCTGCCGACAAATGATATTGGTTCATCCATTGTGATAACATCTGTTGATTTCACAAATGATTTGGAAGCTACTTTCGGATTGCTTTCGGTTTCAGGGGTATTAATTGGGCTAATGTGTTTTACAACGGCATAAATAAAATCTTGGGTGAGAATGTGTAAATTTTCGTCATAGTAGCAATCGTCGGCAATTCTGTTACTGTGAAGTTTTAGCAATTCTTGGTCTTGTGAGATTTCATATTTTATATGCTCACAAACGGCATTAAAATGACCAATATTTTCAACTCTACCTTTAACGGGTCTATATAAGAGCTTTAGTTTATCCGCAAACCCCTTATACATTTCGAACTTATAAAAAAAATATCGCTCGGGAAATCTCAATGCCAAATAAACAATTATTGCTCGTGGGTCTTGATAGGTCTTCTTATCGGGAAATAGTTTATTGCTTAGATGTCCAATACCTGTTTGAAAGTTCTTTATCCGTGCGTATAAATTTTCTTCTTCATTGTATAAGTCGATAAATAGCTTTTTTAATTCGCTCGGGTTAGTCCCTGCATAATGTGTAATCATTCTACGTGGAAAGTATTGCCCTGAATCAAGCAGATTTTTTGTGAGCATCAATGACGTTACGAGCATTTTACCAAAATCGGGTGCGTCAATATTCCAGTTATCCTGAAACCATTTAACAGCTTGCCACTTGTATAGTTCTTGCTGATTAACGTAGACGAAATGCAATTTATAAGTATCAATGTATTGTCTCAAAAGTTGCTTATTCATAATAATTTTTGTAGGATTTTTTAATGTTAAAATAGTTTAACGCTTCTTCAACTGTTTCCATAGAAATATTTAGCTTAATAAGAGCAAGTATAAATTCAACATTGAAAAACAACAACCTTTTAAAGCCTGATTTGTCTATTGGCTACAAACTTCAACAAAATAAACAAGTAATCTCGCAAAATGGTAATAAACCTGAAAGCCTTTATTTATAAGGCATCTACACCCGATTTGCATGTTTTTTAGCGATTGCCTGCAAGGGCGTTTTATAGCGGTTACTTCCCAATACAAAACTTACTAAAAATATAATCCAGTTTGTCCTCGGTAGTTACTTGGCCGGTTATTTCGCCGAGGAAGTGGAGGCAGCGGCGGATATCCAGGGAGATCAGGTCGCCGGGTATGTTGGTGTCCAGGCCGGTTTTTATGTCGTGCAGGCAACTGAGTACTTGCTGCAGGGCATTGTAGTGGCGGGCATTCGTAACTATGGTACCTTCCTGTTGTAAGTTGCCTGCTGCTATAAGGTTGTATAAAGCATCTTTCAGTTGGTGTATGTTCTCTTTGTTTTTGGCCGATATCAGCAGGGCTTCGGGCTGTTGCGTGCGTAGCTGCTCCTGCTCGGTTGCACTAAGGTTATCAACCTTATTGCCAACGGCGATAAATTGTACACCGCTTTGCTGTAACTCCGTCATGGTATCATCTTCATGAACCGGAAGACTGCCCACTGCTGACTGCCGACTGTAAACTGCCGACTGTAAACTGTCAACTGCATCAAACAGGTATATTACCACATCGGCCTTACTCATGGCCTCTTTGCTGCGTTCTATGCCCTTGAGCTCTATCAGGTCGCTGCTGTGCTGGCGTATGCCTGCGGTATCTATCAGGCGGAAGAGAATGCCGTTTATGTTGAGTGTTTCTTCAATAGTATCGCGGGTAGTTCCGGCTATTTCGCTTACTATGGCGCGCTCTTCATTAAGCAGGGCATTGAGCAGGGTGCTTTTGCCGGCATTGGGCTTGCCTACTATGGCTACGCTTACCCCGTTCTTGATAACATTACCCAGCCTGAAGGAGTTTACCAGTTGTTGCGTGGCCTGTGTTATTTCCTTTATCAGGGCATAAAATTTGGTACGGTCGGCAAACTCTACATCCTCTTCGCTAAAGTCCAGTTCCAGTTCTATGAGTGCGCTAAACTGAATCAGGTCATCGCGCATGCGCATAAGGTCGTGACTGAAGCCGCCCCGCAGAGTGTGCATGGCTGCTTTGTGTGCGGTATTGCTTTGGCTGGCTATAAGGTCAGCAACAGCTTCAGCCTGGGTAAGGTCCAGCTTGCCATTTAAGAAGGCGCGCAGGGTAAATTCGCCGGGTTTAGCCATGCGTGCGCCTTGCAGTATGCAGGCACCCACAACCTGTTGCAATATGTAGCCTGACCCGTGGCAGCTGATCTCCACAATGTTCTCGCCGGTATAGCTTTTAGGGCCTTTGTACAGGCTTACTACCACTTCATCTATTATTTGTCCGTCCGCTACTATTTTGCCAAAATGCAAGGTATGTGTGGCCTGTGCAGCAAGGTTTTTCCCCGGGAAAATACTATCAGCAATAGTTATAGCATCAGTACCACTCAGGCGTATAATGCCTATGGCACCTTCGCCCGGCGGGGTAGCAATTGCAACAATGGTATCGGTTAAAACGAACATGGGGCAAAATTAGTGTTAATTAGTCGTAAGTCGGGAGTCGTAAGTCGTAAGCGGTTGATGTAGGTATGACAAATTTCAAGTAGTGCACATACAACCCAATAAACCAACTTTAGCTTTGTCATCAGCAACGCAGTGAAGGATCTTTCCCGAGCCGTTCTTGCGAATAAATTGTATGGTATAAACCGTCTACGTACATAGCCGCTTACGGAAGATGTTTCCTGCGTCAACATGACAAAGCTAGAATTGAGCAGATGATACCCAATTAACCAACTTTAGCTTTGTCATCGGCAACGCAGTGAAGGATCTTTCCCAAGCCGTTCTTGCGCATAAATTGTATGGTGTAAACCATCTACGTACATGCCGCTTACAGAAGATGTTTCCTGCGTCAACATGACAAAGTTAGAATACCCAATTAACCAACTCTAGCTGCACAAGCACTGTTTTTTCTAAATTTTCACAATTTTGCATGGTTATTTTTCCGCATTAATCTGTAATCTTGTGTAAACGAAAAGGAACCAATGGAAATACCGCTTTCAGAATCGGCAGAACAGCAGTGGAGTGAACAATTGAATGATAATGATACCCCTGTAAATATTGATGCAACTGTGGCCATAGCCCGGTTGGTGGAGCATGTAGAAAAGGTGATAAGGGGCAAGCGTAAGCAAATTGAGCTTATTATAACTACCATGCTCGCGGGTGGCCATATACTTATGGAAGATAATCCCGGTACCGGTAAAACGGTGTTGGCCCGTACGCTGGCACAATGTATAAGCGGTGCCAGGGAGGGGGAGCATGTACTGTTCAAACGTATACAGTTCACGCCCGATCTGTTGCCTATGGACCTTATTGGTACACATATTTTTGATGATGCCAATAAGGAATTCGTTTTCAAAAAAGGGCCGTTGTTTTGCAATGTACTGCTGGCCGATGAAATTAACCGTGCTTCGCCCAAGGTGCAGAGTGCCTTGCTGGAGGCAATGGCGGAGCAGCAAATTACGGTGGGCGATTCCACGCTTATGCTGGAGCGCCTGTTTTTTACCATAGCAACGCAAAACCCGGTGGAAATGGAGGGTACTTACCCTTTGCCTGCCGCACAGCTTGACCGTTTTTATATGAAAATATACTTCGGTTATGTTGATGAGCAAACCGAACTAAACATTTACCGCGACTACCTGGATATTGCCCGCAACCTGACTAACATGGAGCAGGTAATGAGCATGAATGACATCATAAATCTGCAGTATCAGGCTGGCGAAATATTTGTGCACGATGAAATTGTAAAGGCAGTCAGCAATATAGTCAGGGCAACGCGCGAGCACCAGGATATCTCTTTGGGTGCATCAACGCGCAGTGGTATCGCGTTTTTGAAATGCCTGCGGGCCTATGCGTTGGTTAAGGGCAGAACTTATGTTATTGAAGATGATGTTAAGGATATTGCCCGCGCTGTTTTAGAACACAGGTTGACCTATAGGAATAAAGACGGTAAGCTGAAAGCGCTTGAAGCCATAATTAATAAAGAAACTGACAGGCTGGCCAAGTTGAAATTGTATTGATAGGCACTCGAATTCCCTCATGAAATTTTCAACGCAAAGCAAGTGGCAGATGAAGCCCAAAGTTCGTGTTGTTGGTAACAACTTTTGAAGTCTGATTCTACAAGACTACTACTCAAATAAAAACAGGCTGTCACTTTTGTGACAGCCTGTTTCATTTATAACTAAGGCATTAATTGTTGGGTGGTGGTGTGCCGCCGGCTGGTGCTGGTGGCGCATCGGTTGAAGTTTCATCTGGTGTAGAACTACCTTCAATTTTATCGAAGTTGAACAACAAAGAGAAACGCAAGGTGTTGGAAAGAGGGTTACGGGTAATACCCGAGCCCTGTGGTACCAGGTAAGCAAGGTTAAGTTCAAATACATTGTAACGGATACCTAAACCGCAGGTAAGGTACTGGCGGTCGCCGTTTGATTTGTCTTCGTAGAAGTAACCGGCCCTTACGGCAAACTGGTTCTGATACCAGTATTCCAGACCTAAAGAAAGGTCAAGTTTCTTGATCTGGTCACCATTGCCGAATGAAGAAAATACACCACTTACAACAGACAATTGTGTATCGGCAGTATTTAAAGCTGGAACAAGCAATTTGTTTACATCAAGCGCAACAGTGAATTTATTGTATTCATCCAGTTCAGTAGTATAAGCTGCGCCTATACCCAGGTTCATCGGTATAAAGTCTTTCCTGGTCGAGTTATAAGAAATTTTTGTACCCAGGTTGCTTACCACTGCACCCAAACTTAAAATGCGTGCCTTACCATCAGTAAGTTCCTTCTTCTTGGTATAGTAAACACCAAGGTCGGCACTTACAGCATTACCTGGTTTGTAGTTATTGCCCGGGCTGTAGTTAACGCCCGACGCTATAGCAGAGTGTGTGTAACGCAGGGACAGACCAGTAGAAAGATATTCAGATAATTTACGGGAATAACCGAAGTCGAAAGCATATTCGCGTGGCAGACCGGTACCGGCAGATTCGCCAGTAATGGTAGTGTAGTTAATATTACCCAGCGAAAAATAACGCATTGATGCACTTACGGCTTGGTCGTTATCTTTACCAAATTTGGCAAAACCGGCAATGTAAGCAAGGAATATATCTGGAACGAGGTCTTTTAACCAAGGCGTATAGGTAGCAGAAATACCGTAATTCTTTTCACAGAAAGGGATTTTAGCCACATTCCAGTATTGGGCATTTGCATCGGGGCTGATAGCCACACCTACATCGCCCATAGCGCCTGAACGTGCATCGGGGGTAATTCTGAGAAAGGGAACTGCGGTGGTAACGAAGTTAGATGAGGTACCATTACTGTTTACCGTTGTAGTTTTTGTTGTTTTAGCTGCTTGTGCCGAGGCATCAAGGCTGCTGATGACAGCCAGGACAGATAGTCCGGCGATGGCAAAATGTTTTGTCATTCTGTTATTATTATTTCTAATTAAGTTTTGCAAAAATATTCTTTTTTACCCAGCCACACAATTATATTGGCCGGTTTATTGCTACTAACGCACAATTACAAGCTTTTGGTATGCAGAGGCCTTAAATCCTTTATCTGTTTCTATATTTAATTTATAGACATAAATGCCGGGCGGCAGTGGTATGTTATTGTTGTCAGTTCCATCCCAGCTAAGTTCGGTGCTGCGGCTGTTGCCGGCGGTAAAGGTTTCGTTGATCACTTTTACCAATTTCCCTTCGGTACTGTAAATATACATCTGAGCCTTTATTTCTTCATCAGGGTGGTTATGTTCAAAAACAAAATGTGTGCTGTTGGCAAACGGGTTAGGGTAATTGCCCAGATTGTTTATAGCTGCAATTTTACCATCTACTACCTCAAATTCAACAATGCCCTCGCCGGAATTGTTATTTACATCCCAAGCCTTTACAGTAAGTATATGCTTGCCATTGGCCAGTCCGTTAACCGGGAAGCGAACATAGCCCAGTTGATAGGTATTAGGTGCTGTTTCGTAATAATCGTTGAGTATATACGGGGCCTCATTATTGCCATCTAATACCGCTGTAAGGTTGTGGCCGATGCTGAAACCAGATACATTGATACCCGTAACAGAGTTGAAGATAGCGTAGAGCGATGTGTTAGTGCCGGTGATGCCACCTGAAATAAACGCACTATCATTAATAAAGGCCCTTACAACTGGCGGTTCTGAATTCAGAATGGGGGATGAAGAAAAACCGCCTATCGCAACACTGGTATCGGCGCCGGCAGCATCACTAGCGCCATTTTCGGCATAAGTGCTTAATTTTCCCTTGCCGAAGTAATAATTTATGTCCTTAGGTGCAATAAACGTAAGGTTGAAGACACCATTAGTAACCGACACTTTGCCTTTATATATCAGGTTGTCCTGCATTTTATAGGTGCGGGTGGTGCGGTCGTAGCAATCCACAGTTATGCTGCGTGCTTTGTCAAAAAACGTTACGAAAACCGTGCCATTAAAGTTAGTGATAACATTGTTGTTATTGTCGCGCACGGTGCCACGCAATACATATTTGCCCAGGGCTTTTATGCTGTCGGTTATTTTAAGGGTAGCACCGTCTAAAACGCTATCCAGCTTTATATTGTCTTTCGGGAAATCGGGGGTTAGGGCAGGGTCGCCAAGCAGCACAAATTTGCGGAAGTTGGTTATCTGGTCGCCATTGTGCGATGTGAGGTAAACGTTGTTTTTTCCTATCCGCAACGCATCGCCAAAGGTGTTCCAGCTGCCATCGGTGTTTTTGGTGAACTGGGCTGAAAGGAAGGTTTGGTTCATTGGTGAATTATAGCCGGAATAAACCGCACCGGTAGTAGTTATCAACGCAATAGCACCGCCATTTTCCCTTAGCATCAATTGTTCTGCCGCCGAAACATATTGTGGGTGGTCGTACTGGCCAAAGTCGCAGGTTGCCGTTATCATAAATGGCAACATATTCTTGTTGTTCCAGTTATTGAAGTCATCTGCTGTAAGTATGCGCTCCGTGGTCCACACCTGCGGGTTACCATGGCCATTATAGTTTACCATAAAGGCGCCCTTATAAATCTGTTCGTTGATAGATGCATTGGCATTAGGGCAACGGGGGCCGGCTGGGGTAGAGATGACCGGTATACCATTCACATATACCTTCTGCTCGTTATAAAGGTTGCTGCCAGATTGGTTGATCTGCGCTGCCATGGTTTCGGCATCATCCATGTGGTTGCCGGCACCATCATTATCGTCGGCAACAAACATAGAAAGGGTACGCCAAGGGCCCAGGGTAGGTGCGCTTTGGTAGTTAATTATTTTATTGGCTACGGTAATGGCATCTGAGCCATTACGCACAGGTATGCGGCCAACACCAAGATCCAATGCATTAATTACATCGGTACTTTCTGAATTTTCGTTGTCATCGAGAAACCCGAAAAAATCATCGGTTACGAAGCTGTAAATGTCGTTGGAATCATTAGCTGACTCAAATGTTGGTACGTAGTTCGCGTTATTCGGAATTCTGTTTTTATAGTCATAAGAGCCATTACCCATCATCAACAGGTATTTTGGCATTTTTGTTGCGTCGGTGCCTGCCTTTTTATAGAACATGCGGGCAAAATCGCGTATGGCGCTTATATCCTGGGCTCCCGATGAAAATTCGTTATACACCTGTTCGGTAGTAGCTACCACCACGCGCATATTGTCGTGGGTATGGTGATATTCAGCAATTTTAGTGGCACCATCTACAAAGTCGGGATGTGTTACTACTATTAAATCGGCAGTGCCGAGGGCATGTAAGTTTTGGTTGTTAACAGCGCCTACAAACTTAGGTACAAAAACATCGGCGCTATTAAAGGCGGCGAACTCATGTAAATAAGTAGCGTCTTGCGCAAAAGAATAGGTGCTGCCTGTAAGCGTGCCTGCCATTTGTACGGGTACTTGGGGCTTGGTTACATCCCATACGCGGGTGCCGGAATTAGCCCCGGCCATAGCGAAACCGGCAATTTTGCCTGCGCCTACGGTTTCCCAGTCGCGGAAATTAAGTTGAGTACCGGTGATGGACAGGTTGCGGCGGCCAAAAATTTCTATATAATCCAGATAGCCACGGGCGGTCGCATCACCGGGGCTTGGTGTAAAATTAAGCCCGATGGTTGCTACAGCACTGTTGCAATTGCCCGTAAATTCAGGGTTAGTATGGGTAAGTATAGCATCGCCCGCCGTTACATTTCGCAAAAAGCTGGTGCCGATGGACGTTCCATTTAAAGTAACATTCAATGCGCTTCCGCCCGCCTGTTGCGTTCCGGCAAAAGCAATGCGGGTTGCGAGTTGTGCAATATTATCGCCCAGGTTAAAGACGAAAGATTGTGAATTGCTTGCCGCTTCTGTATAAAACTGCTCACCGAACCACGATTTGCCATAAGTTGTAGGGCTGATGAGGTCCGCCTCGTGAACATCATAAAAATTAAAACCCGTCGATGTTGTGTTGGCTACCGGCGCTGAAGCCTGTTGTTCCACACGCAGGCCAGTGCCGCTATTCACCGAAATGAAATAATAGGCAGTGTCAGAATATAAATTTTTTATGTGTTTGAATTTCTGGTTTAAGCTGTCCTTTATCCATGCCGTTGTTGCCGTGGCATAAAAAAGAGCATAATCACCATTATTAAAGGCATTGTCGCCACCATCATTAACTATAATAGCATTTTCAGCCAGATCGTTAATGCGGGGAACGGCATTATCTTCAGAAAGCATGCGCCCGCCATTGCCAATAACCCTTATATTAGCTGGGTTAATACTGGCAGCATCAATACCCATTGATTTAAAGAAGTTGAAATCCAGCTTATAAAATCCAGTTTGCGTAACGGCTATTTTATACCACGTGCCAGTGGCCAGTGCAGAATTTGTTACCTCAGTTGTTTTTTGTGCTGCTTTAACCTCACTTGCGGGTTGCTCGGTAATATTAAGGGTAAAGGCATTTATTTTCCGGTAACCATCTGCAAGGTGGCTGTAAACAGGTACGCGCAACAGCAGGAATGGCTTTTTACGCTCCATACCCAAAATAGATTGCACTTCTATTATTTCGCCCGATTTTGCATCCTTCGGCAGTGGTACATTATTAATATAAGAGAGGTCGTTAATTTTAATTACCGGCATGGCATAATTGGTAAGGGGTATTTTTTGAACAAAGAAACCCTCGTGTATGTCACTTTCCGCTACAGCATAATGTACTGTTTGGGCGGAAACCACTGCTGAAAAAGAAATAGCAGAGAGGAAAAGGGCGAAAAAATTACGCTTTGTTGTTTTCATTTACTAATTATATACGGTTAAAAGAGAGGGTACGGTTGCTAAAAATAAAAATTCCTATTCAAAGTTAGCCTAAACTTTATTAAGAAACTGTTACAGGTGGCAACTATACAATCATAACAACGTAATTTTTTACCGTATATTTCATAAGTTGTGGATAAAAAATTAACGGTTTTTTGATTTTCTGCGGCGAATGCTTGAAACTTTCAAAAGAAAGTACTAACATTGTTCCTTATTTTAAGGTTTATCAATCGAATACTGTTAAATATTTTAGTTTACTTATGAAACGAAAATTATTAGGAATCACCTTGCTTTGCGTTGGGGCTGCTACTTTTCTCTCTTCCTGCGAATCTTCTTCCCGTAAAAAGGGTAAGGGTGAAGGGGTATCTCCTGTTACCGGATGGTTTTATAACGATTCACGTTATGGCGGCTACGATGTAGCTGATTATCCGGGCCAGCAAACACCCGTAGGTATGGTTTTGATACAAGGTGGCAGGTTCACGATGGGTGCGAATGATGACGAAATGCCGACTCTTGAAAATAACAACATCAGGCGCACTGTTTCTGTTTCTTCATTTTATATGGATGAAACCGAAATTGCCAATGTTAGCTATCGCGAGTATCTGTACTGGTTGAATCGTGCTTATGGTAATGACTTACCTGAAATTGTTTCTGCGGCACTTCCAGATTCAACGGTATGGCGCTCTCCACTCGGCTATAACGAAGTTTATGTTAAAGATTATCTGAGGCACGCAGCATACAACAGCTATCCGGTTGTTGGTGTAAGCTGGTATCAGGCAGCTAACTTCTGTACATGGCGTACTGACCGTGTGAATGAGTTCTTGCTCATTCAGCAGGGCGGTCTTGCACCAAACTGGAACCAAACCGGTGAAGACGTATTTACTACAGAAACTTATCTGAATGGTCAGTATCAAGGTACTTTAGGTCGTAACCTGAAAAGGGATCTGGATAAGAATGGTTCGGGTACCCGTAACTATCAAAAATCTGATGGTATCTTCATGCCTGATTTCCGTTTACCAACGGAAGCTGAGTGGGAATACGCAGCTTTGGGTATAGTAGGTAATAACCCTGCCCCTGAAACTAAGCGTCGTCGTGGTGAGGAAGTATTTACTGACCGTAATACTTTACCATGGGGCCCTAGGAACACTGCACGTTATGACATACACAATGCATACCAAGGTGAGATCATGGGTAACTTCATGAGGGGTAAAGGTGACGTAATGGGTGTTGCAGGTGCATTGAATGATAATGCTGATATCACTGCTCCGGTAAAAAGCTACCAGCCAAATGCTTGGGGTTTATATAACATGGCAGGTAACGTAAATGAGTGGGTTATGGATACATACCGTCCTAATTCTCATGAAGACGTTAACGAATTCCGCCCAGGTCGTGCAGGTGACTGGACAAGGCCTATGTTCCAGGAAGATGGTTCAGTTGAAGAAAGAGATTCTACAGGTCACATACCTTACCAAAGGGTAACTAACGCTGAGTTAGCTGCTAATGGTCGCTACCAGGTACGTACTGCTAATTTGTATAACTATAAAGATGGTGATACCTCTTACACAGGTAACTCAATGAACAATGGTTTCTACAAATATGGCGAAAACACACTTGTCAACGATTCAACTAAGGTTTACAAGGGTGGTTCATGGGCCGACAGGGCTTATTGGATGTCTCCTGGTACACGCCGTTACATGCAGGGTAACCTTGCCAGCAACACCATCGGTTTCCGTTGCGTAGTTGATCGCTTAGGTAGCCCGAGTGGTAACAATGAGCCAGCAGGTAACAACTTCGGTGCTCAGAAGAAACACAAAAGATAATAGCTTAACTGCATAATTTTTTATTAACCCCTTTCCCATAAGAAAGGGGTTAATTATTTTTAGACCTAAATTGTTTTAAACGTGGAGCTCGCAGCATTATACCAACTATACCTTCAGCACCCTGAAATTGAAACCGACACCCGGAAGTTAAAGCCCGGTGTGCTTTTCTTCGCATTGAGTGGGCCTAATTTTGATGGGAACACTTTTGCAGCAGAAGCGCTGGCAAAGGGTGCAGCTTATGTAGTGATGAACAACCACGACCTGGCTACAGATAACAGGTGTATAGTGGTTGATGATGTTTTGCAAACATTACAGGCACTTGCAAAACACCACCGGCAGCAGTTCAGGATACCCTTTATTGCCATTACCGGGTCTAATGGTAAGACGACCACAAAGGAGCTGATAGCGGCAGTATTAAGCCGTGCCTACGTTACCTATGCAACCACGGGCAATTTAAACAACCACATAGGCGTGCCGCTTACGTTGCTGAAGATAAAGAGCGATGCGGAAATGGCTATAATTGAGATGGGTGCCAATCACCAGAAGGAGATAGCGGCTTACTGCGAAATTGCGCTACCTGACTTTGGCCTTATTACCAATTGCGGCAAGGCGCATATTGAAGGTTTCGGCGGCATAGAAGGCGTGAGAAAGGGCAAGGGCGAGTTGTATGATTTCCTGCGGAATAACAATGGTTCGATATTCATTAATACCGACCTTGACTATTTGCAGGATATGGCGAAAGGTATTGCCAAACAGGTAACCTATGGCACAGCACAGGGTAAGTACACAGGGGCTCCGCTAATGGACGGCGTATTGCTGAAAGTAGTGGTGAGCACTACCGGTGGCGACATGACCATTCATACAAACCTGGTAGGCGTATATAACTTCCCGAATGTGATGGCTGCAGTGGCGATAGGCCGGGCTTTTGGTGTGGATATGGCAGAGATAAAGGCGGCTATTGAGGCATATAGCCCTGATAACAGCCGGTCGCAATGGTTGCAAAAAGGAAGTAACAAAATTATACTGGACGCTTACAACGCCAACCCTACCAGTATGAAGGCTGCCATACAGAATTTTGCCGCAGCCGACCTGCCCAACAAAATGCTGTGGATAGGTGGCATGAAGGAGATGGGCGATGCCGAACAGGAAGAACATCAGCAATTGGTGGACCTTATAGCCAGCTACACATGGAAGGATGTAATACTGGTGGGTAAAGAATTTAAAGGACTAGAAGGCCCATACCGCTGGTTTGAAACCTCGGTTGATGCTGCGGGGCACATTGCTGCTCATCCTCCGCTGGATAGCTCTATCCTGGTCAAGGGTTCGAGGGGCAGCAGGATGGAATTAATGGTGAATGGTGAATGGTGATGTAAGTGTTATACTCATGATGTACACATGCGACACGCGATTTTTGTTTTGTAGGTTTGGGCTGGTTTTACTTTGTTTTGATGATGCTTGTTCATTTTGTGGAAGGTTTTAAATTGTAGTATGAGTAATAGACATAATAGGAAGCACATGCAGGAAAATGATTAGGTCAAGCCCATTTGTAAATTATTTGGCTACGCTAGATGCGAAAACTAACTAGGAATATTTATACGCTCTGCTGGTGCATTTTGCTATATTTGACTTTATAAATCTAATATGGGTTGAATAAACGGGATTGACGAGTTTTGAAGGAGAGTTAAATGGCCAAGATTTTATTGAAAAAGAGTGAGTAAAGAAACCCCAATAAGATAGTATTATATAAATGGCTATGGGGCATGAAATATGAGGGTTGAAAGCCTATGAATAAAAATACGGAAATAATAAACCAAGCCGAATATGGAGTAATACTCCGGGAGGCAATTAATCAAATTCGTATAGCCCGGAATATTATTGCCAGGCAGGTAAACAGCAATGTTCAGTCGGTCTACTGGATGCTGGGGGAGTTACTGTTTCAAAAACAGTTGGACGAAGGGTATGGCAGCGGAGTGGTAAAGCAACTGTCCACAGACTTAAAAATGGAGTTCCCCGATATGGGCCTTTCGCCTCGCAACTTATGGAATATGAAACGCTTTTATGAGCGTTATTATAAAGCAGGTACAAAACTGCTACAGCTTGTAGCAGTTTTGCCATGGGGACATAATTTACTGCTGCTCGACAAGGTTCAATCTCCCGATGCTATTGAATTTTATGCCAATCAAACCCTCGAAAAAGGCTGGTCGAGGGACTTGTTGCTCAATGCTATTAAAATGGATACTTATAGCCAGGTGCAAAAGCAGGTTAAAACGCATAATTTTAATAAAACGCTTACTGATAGCAATGCAGATTATGCCAACGAGGTATTTAAAAGTACCTACAACCTGGGATTTTTGGGCATTACAGGGCCGGTAAAGGAGTTGGAATTAGAAAAAAGACTGATTGCCAAAATAAGCAATTTCGTTTTAGAACTTGGCAAGGGCTTCAGTTTTATTGGCAACCAGTACCGTCTCGAATACAATCGCAAAGAGTACTTTGTAGATATGCTTTTTTTTCACCGTGGTTTATGTTGCCTGGTAGCAATCGAATTGAAAATCGGAAGTTTCAAACCGGAGTACGTGGGCAAAATGAATATGTACCTTTCATTGCTTGACAAATTGGAAAAAGCTGAAAATGAAAACCAGTCTATCGGCATTATACTTTGTGCAGACAAAGACCATTTGGATGTAGAAATAGCGCTCCAGGATATAAATAAACCGATAGGCGTAGCGGAATATCAACTTTTGCTACCCAAAGACGAATTAGAAACCTTGCTAATTAATGAGCTAAACAACGGTCCGCAAACAGATAGCAATGAGTGAGCAAGCGATAATAAGTCGGTGCTACTGTTTGTAGATGATCTTGCTGATTGCGCTGAAAAGAGGTTTTCCATTCATCCTCTTTTATAACCATTTTTGCAGTACGTTTGCAACGTTAATTTTACACAACATACATGAATAAGGTTACCATACTCAAAGAAAAACAGAAAGAAGCCCTGCTGGGTGGCGGCGTGAAACGTATAGAATC
The DNA here is from genome assembly GCA_038228575.1 of Chitinophagales bacterium. Lineage (GTDB taxonomy): Bacteria > Bacteroidota > Bacteroidia > Chitinophagales > Chitinophagaceae > Flavipsychrobacter. The sequence goes on from JBBRPD010000011.1 coordinate 89,036, forward strand.
GCAGCATAAAAAGAATAAGCTTACCGCGCGCGAAAGGTTGCAATTGTTACTCGACGACGGATCGTTCGAAGAAATAGGCATGATGGTAACCCACCGCAGTGTCGATTTCAACATGGAAAAAGAGGTATATCTTGGCGATGGCGTAGTTACAGGTTACGGTACTGTAAATGGCCGCCTGGTATATGTTTATGCGCAAGACTTTACGGTTTTCGGTGGCAGCCTGTCAGAAACCCATGCCGAAAAAATAGTAAAAATAATGGACCTCGCGCTACAGAATGGCGCACCTATAATAGGGTTGAATGATAGTGGTGGTGCACGTATACAAGAAGGCGTGGTTTCGCTGGGTGGTTATGCCGATATCTTTTACAGAAATGTAAAAGCCTCGGGCGTTGTACCTCAAATATCGGCTATACTGGGGCCTTGCGCCGGTGGTGCCGTGTATTCACCTGCCATTACTGATTTTATTTTGATGGTGGAAAACACCTCTTATATGTTTGTAACAGGTCCGAATGTAGTGAAAACGGTAACGCATGAAACAGTAACCAGTGAAGAGCTGGGTGGTGCGCATACCCATGCAGCCAAATCGGGCGTAACACACTTTGCGTGTGCCAATGAGGTGGAGTGCATAGAAAATATTAAAAAACTGATCAGCTACATACCGCAAAACTGTGAAGAAGATGCGCCAATATATACTTATGATGCCGCTAACGAGGTAAGGACAGTACTCAACAATATTATTCCCGAAAATCCGAACCAGCCTTACGATGTAAAAGAAGTAATTGACGCTTTGGCTGACGGCGGTTCTTTTATGGAAGTGCATAAAGACTATGCCGAAAACATTGTGGTCGGTTTCGCGCGCCTGGGTGGCCGTAGCATTGGTATTGTGGCTAACCAGCCTGCATACCTTGCAGGGGTGCTGGATATTAATTCCAGTAAAAAGAGCGCACGTTTTGTAAGGTTCTGCGATAGTTTCAATATTCCATTGTTGGTGTTGGTTGATGTGCCGGGCTTTTTGCCGGGCACCGACCAGGAGTGGCATGGTGTAATTAACGAGGGTGCGAAGCTGTTATATGCGTTTAGCGAGGCTACAGTGCCCCGTATTACCGTTATAACGCGCAAAGCCTATGGTGGAGCCTATGACGTTATGAATTCCAAGCATATAGGCGCCGATCTTAACTACGCATGGCCTACGGCGGAAATAGCGGTAATGGGTGCCAAGAGTGCTACCGAGATCATTTTCAAAAAGGAAATATCCGAAGCTACTGACCAGTATTCCAAACTTGCAGAAAAAGAGGCTGAGTACATTGACAAATTTGCCAACCCGTACAGTGCAGCTGCCCGTGGCTTTATTGATGAAGTAATAATGCCGGAAGACACCCGCCTGAAACTGATAAAAGGCTTCAAAATGCTAGAAAATAAGGTGGTTAATATGCCCAAAAGAAAGCATGGTAATATACCGTTATAAAAAATTATCTAAAGCAATTTGTAGTTCAGTAAATATAAAGCCGTTCTTGTGGTTTATTTGATCACAAGAACGGCTTTTATTATAAAATAAGGTTGGTCATCACCATTGATCGGTTTGTGCCACGAATTTGATTATTGTACTACAATTTTTTCGGTCCAAACTCCATGCGCTGTCGTTATTGTAACGAAATATAGCCCTTCGGAGGTATTTAGTTGTACGGGTGTTATTTCATTGGTTGTGGTTTCAAATAGTTTTATCGTGCTGCCCGCGACATTTGTTATCGTTATTTTCGCAATTTCTTTCGTCGTGGTTTTAATATTTAAAGCGAATAGTCCCGATATTGCGGGATTGGGTGCAAGCGTAATATCTGCTTTATCGTCGTTGATATCGATTACTCCAAGAGTAGATTTTACATAGCGAACTCTCATGTTGCCAAGATCGGTGATGTAGAAATTTCCGTTAGGTGCAAATGTAACTGCACTAGGTTCATAGAATGTAGCAGCCAAAGCGGGTCCTCCATCACCTGAAAATCCCGCTATTCCGGTTCCCATTACCGTATTTATTATTCCTGTTGTTGAGCTAATTCTTCTTATCCTGTTTCCGTTGCTTTCCGCAAAATAAATGTTTCCATAAGCGTCTATCGACATTCCTCCACCGTTAGCACCAATTGTGGCGGCTGTAGCAAGGCCTCCATCACCCGTTATTACACCAGAACCAGATTTGGTAATTCCCGTAATAATTCCTGCAGTACTAATTTTTCTGATTCTAAAGCTAGAATCGTCGCGAATATACAGGTTACCAACGTTGTCAACAGCTAGCTCAAAAATTCTCCCAAATGATGCTGCTGTCGCGGGGCCACCGTCACCGCCGTCGCCATCACTTCCCGTTCCCGCAATAGTAGTCACAATTCCCGTGGTGCTATTTATTTTTCTGATTCTGTGGTTGTACGTATCGCCAACAAACACATTTCCGCTCTTATCAACGGCTAGCGCCCTGTACACATTGAACGTTGCGGACGTTGCAGCGCCGCCGTCTCCGCTAAAACCGATATTGCCATTGCCAGCAATAGTTGTAATAATACCTGCAGTGTTGACTCTCCGAACGCGGGGCGAGTCGCTCTCCGCAAAATATACATTCCCTACACTATCAACCCCAATATTAGCAAGCCCACCAATACCGGCAGTCGTAGCGGCACCTCCGTCACCCGAATGTCCGGCAGTCCCATTGCCAGCAAAAGTAGAAATAATTCCTGCCGAATTTATTTTCCTAATACCATAAAACTGACCAACGTAAACGTTGCCGCTGTGGTCTGCACAAATTCCTGTGGGCCAATTTAATTGCGAAGCAGTTGCTTGTCCTCCATCACCTCCGCTAGATGCTGTGCCGTTCCCGGCATAAGTGCGGATGATTTGTGCTGTCGATACAGCGTTGCAGGCACAGGTAAGAAATGTGTAAAATAGAAGTTTAATTACCGTTATTTTCATGTTATTGGTTTTACAGAACCACCCTAAAGCGATGTAGTAGCAATAGACCGTGATATTTCATTGAGTTTTTTAATTGAATGTCACTATGATATTGGACATGGTATTACTGAAAGTTGGTCGCCAAGTAAGGTTTGTTACGCAACCTCCCGCACTGGAGGCTATTGTAGAGTGAATAGGCAAAGAACATCGTACGTAAAGGCCTCCGCCCAAAGTAGTGGCCGGGTTAAGGAAATCACCGCCATTGGAACAGCCAGCATTAATAGGGCAATCGAATTGAAATTGTGCTTCATTCCACCTAAATGAAAGAGAGCCCGCCGAAGGTGTTCCGCCTGAAAACCAGCCAAAAGCAGTTGTAAACGCACCGTGAGAAGGAAATGAAACTGAACTTGGAAAACTACTTGTACATCCCGCGCATGAAAGATATATCTGATTACTCATTAATGAGCAGTGAGGGTATAATCCAATATCTTCTGCATACATTGTAACATAGACTCCACATATAGTGTTTTTGTTATCGATTGTTATCGCACCGGCTTGTCCGTAGACCAAGCGACTTCCTAGTAAAAAAAGCAAAAAAAATAATTTTTTCATGTGTTGTTTTTTTTAGTTTATATGATTTTTTGAAAAAAAATAAATATTTTTATTGTGAAAGTAAATTTTAAATTCTACATGACCAATTTTATTTGTCTAAATTTATTTTTATGTAATTTTTTTAGCCAGCGAATCCCAATAAGATCTTAAGTTTGTATCGCTATTTTATGTTTCCAGGGGTATAATTGCGTCCATAGCAGCAATTTGTTGCGCACTTTTTAAGTATTAATTACTACCTTAGAATACCAAATGAAGATCGGGTGCGTTTTACCGCATAGCCCGATGCCCGTACCACTAATTACCTGATGCATGAAGCACCTTTTTTTGTCACTATTTTTATGCTGTTGCTGCCTTATTTCCTTTGCCGGGAGTTATGATTTTTATGTAGTGGTTAAAGATGCTAAAACCAATGAGCCCCTTGCTGGTGTTGTTGCTCATATTGTAAATACTACATTGGGCGCGGGTAGCGATGGCAGGGGTATTGTGGTGCTGAAAAATGTGCCGGAAGGGCGCATAATTATGCAGTACCAGGCTGTTGGTTATAAAGAGCGCCTAGATACATTGATGCTGCCCTTTAGCAGTAAAGATACGGCAGTGGTTTTCATGGAGCAGGATGAAGAAGCACTGGAAGAAGTAACCGTAAGCAGCACCCGTAGCAGCCGCACTATTAACGATGTACCTACCAGGATAGAACTGATTGCCGGGGAAGAACTGGGCGAGAAAGCCAATATGAAGCCGGGCGATATCCGCATGGTACTCAGCGAAAGTACCGGTATACAAACCTTGCAAACGTCGGCCACATCGGGTAACTCCAGCATACGGATACAGGGAATGGATGGCCGCTATTCGCAGGTGCTCAAAGACGGTTATCCGTTATTCGCGGGCTTTTCCGGTGGCCTGGGTTTAATGCAAACACCCCCGCTGGACCTGAAGCGCGTGGAAATTATTAAGGGTGCATCATCAACCCTATATGGTGGTGGGGCAATAGCGGGCCTTATCAATCTCATATCCAAAACGCCATCGGCAAATCGCGAATTGCGCTTTATTATTAACGGCACCACGGCAAAGGGTTTCGATGCCAGCACCTTTTACAGCAAGCTATGGGGCAAATTCGGGCTAACGCTTTATGCTGCGTTTAATGGTAATGAGGCCTATGCACCCGCCAAAACTTTGTTTACCGCGATACCGCGCTTTGCCCGCTACACGCTCAATCCTAAAATTTTCTTCTACCCTAATTCAACCGTTGATATTAGTTTCGGGGTCAATTCCTTACTGGAGAACCGCAAAGGTGGTGATATACAATACATAGAGGGGCGTGGCGATAGTCTGCACCGGTATTTTGAAGATAACAGCAGTGAGCGTATCAGCACAACGTTCGACGTAAAGAAGCGGCTGGCTAATGGCGGCTCCTTAACACTTAAAAACAGCATTAATCACTTTAACCGTATTATAGCGGCGGCTGACAATAGCTTTGACGGCACACAAACAGCCTCGTTCTCAGAGCTCAGTTATGTAATACACAAAGGTAAAATGGAGTGGATAGCCGGTGGCAATGTATACACCGACGGGTTCAAGGAAAAGGCACTTACTATTGTAGGCCTGCGCAATTACCAACTATCTACCTTCGGGGCATTTGTGCAGAATACCTGGGACGTTAACCCCAAAATTGTGCTGGAGGCTGGTTTGCGGGGCGATTATGTGAACCAGTATGGTTTTGCGGCGCTGCCTAAAATATCAATATTGTACAAACCGGGAATGGGCATAACCTCGCGTTTAGGTGGTGGACTGGGTTATAAGGCCCCGAGCATTTTTACTGAGGAAAGTGAGCGCATCAGTTACAAAGACGTATTACCTGTAAAGCCTGATTCTAATAAACTGGAGCACAGCTATGGCGCTAATTGGGATGTGAATTATAAAACTACATTTGCTGAGGGGAAGATAACTTTCAGCATTAACCAGCTTTTGTTCTATACCATCATCCGCAACCCGCTGTTGCTTACCCCGCAAAGCAATAACCTATACCGTTTTGAAAATTCGCCAGCCGTAATTGAGGCAAAGGGTGCAGAGACCAATATTAAACTGGGGTACAAACATTTTAAACTGTTCTTAGGCTACACCTACACCCATTCGCACCGCCACAACGAAGGTATTTTTGTAGAAACACCACTTACCCCGCGCCACCACACCAATTCGGTACTGATGTATGAGGTGGAAAACAAAATTAAAATTGGACTGGAGGCGTACTACTATAGTCCGCAGCACCTGAGCGATGGTTTGTTGGGCAGGGACTATTGGTTGTGCGGTTTTATGGTTGAAAAAATATGGAAACATTTTTCGGTGTACATCAACTTTGAAAATATGCTGGATGCCCGCCAAACGAGGTTTGACCATATTTATTCCGGCACCATTGATAACCCTACTTTCCGCGATATTTATGCGCCGCTTGATGGCTTTATTGCCAATGGCGGATTAAAGATCAATTTGTAAATAACTAAAGAGCCATTTTAGCGCAGCATGAAGAACGTATTATTCGCCGTTTGGTCTACAGTGGTTATTTGCGCCTGCCATGAGCCGTCGCAGAAGGTGACGTATTATGAGCAGCACGATAACTGCCGCGAAATGAAGATACTGGATAGTGCTATGGCCATTGAAAAATACATTTACAAAGGCGATGACGACTACGACCTGGCCGCAGCATTAAAACTGCACCACCAATGCTCCGTTGAATTAGCGGAATATGAACTGGAGCACTCCCATAACGGGGCTATGAAACAAATAGCATCGGCAATACTTGAAAATGATAAGCGCGAGTTATTGGCAATTGACTCTTTTTTGAGTAACTACAAACCAGTTTCTGACAGGTCGGGAGTTATGCCGAGGTAAAGCGCACCATTGACAAGATGCAGCACACCGCCGACCTGCAACTGATAAAAGACAACAATGACTATGATTTCGCTATTCTTATATTGCCGCAAAGGCAGTGTGGAATAGACTTGGCAGATATCATCATTCACAACTGCCAGTCGCCATTTTTAAAGGGACTGGCGGAAACCATTGACCAGAATGAGACGGTAGAAACGGAAACATTGCAGCAATGGTTGCTAAAAAATAAGTTGAGGTAAACAAGCCGGAGGGCTACCTTTGCTGTGTGAAGCACATTCGTTTCCTGGCCGACCTTTTTCTATTCACATCTTTACTTACGGCATTGTGTGCAGTATGCCTGTGCATGGCAACAGAAAGGCTGGTCAATAATGAAACACCGGCATTGTTTAATGCGCTGCATTTATTTGTTTTGGGGTGCACGCTGCTGGTTTATAATATACACAGCATAGCAAAGATTATACGGTCGCGAAGCAATGGGCAAACGGCAAATGTCCGCTTTCCACAGGCCGTTTATTTTGTAGTGGGGGCGGCTGGCTTGTGCATGGCATTGACCGGTTTTAAGGTGCTATCATGGAGTATGATAGGGGGATGCCTTTTACTGGGTATATTGTCATTTGCCTATTCTTTACCCATTCTCCCGTTTAAAAGCAGGAAACGCTTACGCGAGTATGGCTGGCTAAAAATAGCGGCCCTTGCCAGTGTATGGACCGTGGTAACTTCTATACTGCCGGTACTCTACTGGCACCATTCCATTGCTAAATTCCCTTATGAAGTGTTATTGCGGTTTGCCTTCATATTCACGCTGTGTATTATTTTCGATTTGAGAGATGTACGCAAAGATGCCGCTGAAAATATACAGACCCTACCCAATACCATTGGCTTGAAAAACAGCTACAGGCTAATTGACGTTTCCATTATTGTTTTTATGGTGATGAGCCTGTTGCAGTATGTGCGTTACCCGGTGTGGGAGCGGCTTGCAGGCAGCTTTATTACGGCTGTGCTCACCCATTTTGTAGCCATTTATCTACGAAAACACCCAACCGAAAGAAGGTATGCTTTACTCGGCGATGGACTTATGCTGGTATATACAGGTTTGGTGTTTTTATTACCTTAATTCAATTTGGTAATTCGACAATTCGACAATTCGTGAATTCGGCAATGGTGCGTTTTATGTAAAAGCAGTTTTTTGCCTTTACGTAAAACTTATGCGATGGTTCGCGCTAAAAACAGCTTTCTACTTTCTACTTACGACTTACGATTACCTCACGCTCAACCAAGCTAAAAATAATTGCAGGCAACCTATTACAAAGCCGAATACGCCGCAAATAAGTTCCACAAGGCGGAATTCTTTTTTGAGTACGGAATGGAGTATTTCTTCCAGCTTGTCAGAAGAGAAATTATTGATCTTTTCCGTGACCATTTTCTCTACATCAATTTTTTGTGAAAGGTTATCGGCATACTGGCCTATTACTTCCGGCAGCATCAGGTTAATTTCTTCCAGCAGGCCTTCCTTTATTTTAACCATGGTACCCTGGCCTACGAACATGCCAATAATGGGTAGTTTTTCCTTCAGCTTTTCATTCAGGAAGGTGTCAATATGCGCCTCAATGCCCGGCATAACCTTAGCCAGGGCTTCAGGATCTTTTATCTTATTCGCTATTTCATCGAAATGCAATAATTCTTTGCCTACAACCGCTCCCAGCTTGGCTGCGAACACCTTCTGCCTTTTAGGGAAAATACCCTGGATAGTAACGCCAAAAATGCGGACAGGGTTGCGCGGATGAAACAACATATAAAAAGCAAGCCATGTAGTGAACCAGCCAATAAAGGCCGATGTAACAGGCTGCATCCAAAACAAAATTTCATTCATACTGTGATAAAGATATAAAATCGCTGCAAAAATAACGGAATGAAAATGATGTTAGCATCGTGTATCTAGTTTTTAGACAGTCACACCGTTTAAAAAAATAACATAAGGTGCAATTTAATATGCTTGTTTGCGCCGCTAAAATGTTGTTTGCGATGTATTATTCTGTATTTTTATTCTGGTTAATTTTTAAATATTTTAGTAATGGTAACGGTAGAAGAAGTCAGCACGAGCGAAGTTGTTTCAAAATCTGATCTGATCAATCAGTTGTCTTTAACGGACGATATCATCAGGGTTGGGTACAAGTTTGCCGCAAAATACGTGGTTGACGATACTCAGGCATTTTACAAAAAAGTTAAAGGCAAAGATTATTCAACACTGCAAAACGACATCATTACGCAACTGTATCAGGCAAGGTAATGCTTTAGTATTTTTTGGTTTTCGGAATTTTCCGACAGTTTAAATAATCCATTCCAGGAAAAACCATTACGCATCCAGAAGTTACAACCGTCTTCGGTTTTTACTAAATCGTTGAGTGTTTGTTCTTTTCTTTTATGGTCTTTCATTACTGATCGGAATTGTAAAATTTCACTTCCAAAATCCATAGTAAATCCAAGTTTTGCCCAGGTTATATGTCCTGTATAATCTGGTAAACCTTCGCCTCCCAGGGCATGCATTCTTATGTTATCAAAGCCGTTTGCTGCTAAGGCAGTAGCCTGTGCGGTAAATATTTTCTGTTCTATACCTTGTGCAGGAAGTTTCACGTGAAAGTATTCGTTTTTCACCCTTGTTTCATCAAAGTAAATGGTGCATTGTAATTCATATTCTGCATGAAAAACTTTAACGCGCAACATAGGGTAGGTGCCGCTTATTTCGTATGTAAACGACGGCGTATAACCATTTACCCCGGTAAAAGTGAGTAAAGTCTTGGCATCATATCCTGTAATACTGAAGCAATTATCCTCATTAATTTTTTGTCCATCAAAACTGGAATTATAATTTACTGGCATAAAACCGCGGTTTATTGTGTAACGATGTTGAACATAAATGTAGATATTATTTCGAAGTTATAATTTTCTTTATCAAAAGTTACAGTAACCCTGTTAGCGGTATAATTACCGTTTGGACGTTGTATTCCAATTTTTAAAAGTATTTTTATCGCCAAATCTGGTATATGAACCTCAGGGTACTTTTTTCTATATTATCGACCACTATCGTTTTACATGCCGCTGGTCAGCCGAATGACAATGCGCACCGCAGCACTACCAATGAGCATTACTGGCAGAACCGCAAGCCCGATGCCGCTTACTGGCAGCAGGACGTAGCATATAAGATTAATGCTGCCATGCGCGAGGAAGAAAATAAAGTAGAAGGAACAGAGGAGCTTACCTATTGGAATAATTCCCCCGATACACTGCAGTATGTGTATTTCCACCTCTATCAGAATGCATTTATAGCAGGTTCGCATCTGCATGACCTGGAGATCGTAAATAAGGTGAAGATCCAAATGGGTAAGAAAGAGTCTGCCGGTTTAGGTATAGTACTCGATAATATACAGGTTGATGGTCAGGCTGCGAAAACGGAACTGGACAATACTATAATGAAGGTGTACCTGCCGGTGAGCTTAAAGCCGGGCGGCAGGATAGTGATAAAGATGGGGTTCAATACCTACTATGACAACGGTAATACCCGCCGCCGCATGAAAATGTATGATGCGTGGGGTTTCAAGCACTACAACGGTTGCCAATGGTTCCCGAAAATATCGGTGTATGACCGTATGCATGGCTGGGATACGTACCAACACCTGAACAGGGAGTTTTATGGTGATTATGGTTTGTACGATGTCACCCTCGATTTCCCATCGAATTACATAGTGGAAGCATCGGGAGAATTGCAGAATAGGAAAGATGTATTGCCCGACACCCTTCGTGCCAAACTGGATATCAAAAACTTTGCTACCAAGAAGTGGGACGAAGCACCATCAACCATCATTCCCTATGTGAAAGGGGAGCGTAAGCAATGGCATTTTATAGCGAATAACGTACATGATTTCGCTTTTACAGCCGATCCATCGTATCGTATAGGCACTGCTTACTGGAATGGTATTGAGTGCGTTGCGATAGTGCAGGAGCCGCACGCTTCCGGCTGGCAGAATGCGCCAGACTATGTAACCAAGATCATTAAGGCTTTTTCTGAAAACATAGGTTTGTATCGCTACCCGAAAATTGTTGCAGCCGATGCGGCCGATGGTATGGAATACCCTATGCTAACCCTTGACGGAGGCGCTGAACCGGGCTACAGGGGCTTGCTGGTGCACGAAATTGGTCATAACTGGTTTTACGGCCAGGTGGGTAGCAATGAAACTTACCGCGCAGCCATGGATGAGGGCTTTACACAGTTCCTTACCGTGTTAGGCACAAAAGTAATTGATGGCGATACAGTATTAACCACCCCGGCCAAATCAAGATACAGAAGGCATTTTGCGGAGCCGGTTATGGTGTTTGACCGCACACTTGCCAATTCGTATGCCGTTAACCAACTGAACCAGAATGAGCTGCCACTCAATACCCATTCCGATGATTTTCATAGTGCACTTGGCCAGGGCGGTGGCTACGGTACTGTTTATTACAAAACAGGCAATATGCTTTATAACCTGGAATATACGCTCGGTGATTCCCTGTTCAAGGCTACTATGCATCATTATTTTGAGCAATGGAAATTTGCCCATCCTTATTTTGAAGATTTCAGGGCTTCGGTTATTCAGTTTACGCACATCGATCTGTCGTGGTTTTTTGATGAATGGTTTGAAACCACCAAATCGCTGGACTACAGTATAACCGGCATTCACAGGGAAGATGGCGATAATTTCGCCATAAAATTCAAGCGCAGGGGCGATATGCAAATGCCGGTTGATTTTACCGTTACTTCAAAAACGGGCAAGCGTTATAATTTTAATATACCGAATACCTGGTTCGCCAAAAACGCTCCTGCTACCGTATTGCCTAAATGGTATGGCTGGGGCAAACTGGGCACAACCTATACCGCGAAAGTGAATGTGCCGGGCGGCATAAAAAATGTACAGATTGATACTACCTATCGCCTGGGCGACCGTGATGTTGCAGATAACCACATGAACCGGAGTTTATTGTCGTTTCCCGGTGCGGTAAAAGTGAAACTGGATGGTGGCCTTGCTAATGTAACGGACAGGCGTAACTACAGGCTGTATGTGCGCCCTGATCTTTGGTGGAACCCGGTTGATGGCATTAAAGCGGGCGTTCATTTTGAAGGCGACTATCTGAATACACTGAATAAAATTGATGCGTCAGTTTGGTGGAACACCCACGTATTGCAGGAAGATGCTTATTTGTCATACACTGGCGATGCACCTTATTTAAGGTATGCACCAGTAAACTATTCGCTCAACTATATTAGCCCCGTAAGCCGCAACTACCCTAAGCTGCAATTGCAGATCAACAGCCGTTTTATTGATGGCAGATGGTATCAGCGGGGTGGGTTTAACTGGATAGTTACGGAGAAAAATGTAATACAGGGTTATGCACAGAGCATGTGGCGTTCCAACGGGAATTCTGCCGATTACCTGCTATCTCCTGGCGACTGGAGCAGTGTATGGTCAAAACCGAATACTTCGCTGAATGTAGCCTGGACACACAGCTACAATTACTTTAGCGGTAATGGCAGTTATACCCTGAGTGTGCGGGCTCCGTTCCTGAATGCGAATGGTGCAGCCAGCAATTATTCTTATGCGCAAATGGAATCGATAAATACCCGCAATGTAGCCAAGCTGGAAGTACGCACCCGCGTGTTTGGCCGCTTTGGTATGGGGGCACGTTTCCCTTATGAGAGCCTTTTGTACATGGCAGGTGCCAGCCCTGAAGAGCAGAATGAAAATAAGTACACCCGCAGTGTAGGCTTTGTGCCATCAGACTGGCAGGGTATTTCCCGCTACGATGTAAATCATTTTCAGCAGGGTGGTGGTTTAAACCTTCGCGGTTATGCTGGCTACAATGCGCCTGATGAGCGCAACGGGCAGGTGCTGGAAGGGTACAAAGGCCGCAGTGGTGCCTCTGCCAATCTGGAAGTATCATTCGAAAATTACATTCCTTTAAAGCCACGCTTTACGCGCAAATGGCTACATGCTAATTTGTATGCGTTTGCTGATGCCGGTGCCATGGAACTGAGCACATTTTCAACCACCAATGTGTATGGCATAAGCCCAACCTCAAAATGGAGCGACCTGCATATTGATGCCGGCCTCGGTGCCGCATTCACCATCAAGAGTTTTGGCGTGTTTGAAAAGGCCCGTCCGCTAACACTGCGTCTTGATTTGCCTTTCTTCCTGAACCGTGCGCCATACAGCAATAGCAATTATGTGGCGGTGCGTTATGTTGTGGGTGTGAACAGGGCGTTTTAAAGTGAATGGTGAATTATGAATGGTGAATGATGGAAGCTAAAGGCTGATGCATGTTGTTGTAAATATTCACACGAAGGCGTTTACAAAAATCGAGTTATTTGTATCAAATTTCAAAAATCTGCATAAATTTCCGTTGACTTTGCGCCTTCTTGGCGAAAGTTCTGCGTGCTTTGCGTTGAAATAATTATGGCAGCATTTACTATCTGAACATGGATAGAAGCTTTGTTATAAATGACATGCTCTATATGTTCTTCACAGGTTGCAGCGATATTTTTGAGGCTTAACGTACTATCGCCAACAATTTTCTCACTAAATTATATTTGCAACCCTATTGACTTTTTATCGTTTTTTGAATATGTTTGTTGTGAACTAAACACACATTTCGTGATCAAACGTCTTCTTATAACAGCTTTACCTGCACTTTTATTAGTTGCGGGTGATACTTACGCCCAAAATCCTTCACTTGATGTTACTGTGCCGCCAGCGGCTTTAAACGCAAAAGAAGATAAAGACGAAGCGCCCAAAGTTGAAACCGTTGCAACATATTCACTTACAGGTTATGTTGACGCTTATTATGGTTTCTATACCGATGATGTTGGTCCGGGTAAATTTCAGAAGTTCCCTTCGGTATCGCCACGCAGCAATAGCCCATCACTGAACACGGCTATGCTTTCGTTCCAGTACAATGGCAATAAAATGCGTACCATGGTTGCGCTGCATGTTGGCGATATTGCCAACAGCACCTGGTCAAACGAATATGGTCCGCTTATGGAAGCCCATGCTGGGGTAAAGCTCCGTAAAAACCTTTGGCTGGATGCGGGTATGTTCCGTACGCACTTTGGTACGGAATATTTGCTGCCATCCGAAAATATTACCAGTTCAGTTGCCGTGGGCACTTACTATGAGCCTTACTACGAAAGTGGCATCAGGCTTAACTATAGCCCTACATCAAAACTCGATATCAATCTTTATTTGCTGAATGGTTATGGCATATATACCGACAATAACGAAAAGAAGTCGTTCGGTGCTGCGGTTACCTACACGTTCAACGATAACTGGAATATTGGTTATACGAATTACACGGGTGATGATGGTGCCGTTGGTACCGTTGGTACATCTGTTAATCACTTACGTATAGCACAAAATGCATTCCTGAATTTCCAGAAAAAGAAATTTAAAGTGCAGATTGGCGGAGATTACATTCTGCAACAAAATTCGGGCATTGCTGATGCTGCTGAGACCGCGGCTATGTATAGTGCTTTGGCAACTGTAAAGTTCCAGGCAGCAAAATCGTTTGGCGTTTACGCGCGTGGCGAAATGCTGAATGACGCTGATGGTATCATGACCGGTATTATTGAAGATCAGGCCGGTAAACGTACTGGTTACAAAATTATGGGTGCAACACTGGGCGCAGAATATAAGCCAACAGCAGGTTCTTACGTGAAACTGGAAGGCCGGGTGCTGCAAATGGACAAAGAGCAATGGATATTCAAATACAATGGCGCAGCACAGAACAACAGATTTGAGGTGATGTTGCATGCAGGCATTACGTTCGATATGCTGAGGGGAGTGGTTACGCATACCAAGTAAGACTAACTAATCTTTTAAAAAACCAATACAACTATGGCTATCTTCGACACCGGCAGTACGGCATTTATGCTACTTGCCACAAGTTTGGTAATGTTAATGACACCCGGGCTGGCCTTCTTTTACGGCGGGCTTGCGGGCAAGCGTAACATACTGGGTATTATGATACAGAGTTTCGTATCGATGGGTATTACCACCATATTGTGGTACATGTTCGGTTATTCATTGTGTTTTAGCGGCAATGAAATGGGTGGCGTAATTGGCGACCTGCAGAAGGCTTTCATGCATGGTGTTGACCTTAATTCGGCCTATGCCGTTGGTGGCGAAGGCCGTAAAATTCCCGAATTTGTATTTTTCGCCTATCAAATGATGTTTGCCATTATTACACCTGCGCTTATTACCGGTGCATTTGTAAACAGGGTTACGTTTAAATCGTATCTTATATTCCTAGTGCTGTGGCAGGTGCTGGTATATTATCCGTTCGTGCACATGGTTTGGGGTGGCGGTCTGCTGTTTCAGTTGGGCGTACGCGACTTTGCGGGTGGTATAGTGGTGCATGCGACTGCGGGTTTTGCCGCATTGGCATCGGTTATGTATGTAGGTAAAAGAAGGGACAGAGAATCGCCGCCGAACAGCATTCCACTTATAGCGATAGGTACCGGTTTGTTGTGGTTTGGCTGGTATGGTTTTAACGCAGGCAGTGAGCTTGATGTTGATGCTATTACGGCACAAGCCTTTATCAATACCGATGTGGCTGCTTCTTTTGCCGCTATTACGTGGCTGGCTATTGAATGGAGCCTGGTTAAAAAACCGAAATTCGTTGGTTTGTTAACAGGTGCGGTTGCTGGTTTGGCTACCATTACCCCGGCCGCTGGTTATGTTTCGCTTACATCGGCAGTAATAATAGGTATTTCAGCAGGTGGTGTATGCTACCTTGCTGTGCATCTTAAAAACAGAATGGGTTGGGATGATGCCCTCGATGTTTGGGGCGTGCATGGTATAGGTGGTTGCCTGGGCTCCATTCTGCTGGGCGTATTCGCTTCAAAAACCATTAATGCAACGGGTGCTGATGGCCTTATTTACGGTGGCTCTAAATTCTTCCTGTACCAGACCATAGCTGTTGTGGCTACTTGCATATATGCCTATATTTTCACTTATGGCATGCTGGCACTCATAAATATGGTAACCCGGGTTAAGGTTGATGAGTTTGCTGAAGAAGAAGGGCTTGATGCAGCCATACATGGCGAGCAGGCGTATGATGCCGGAGTCGTTTAATAGTATTCAATTAACTACTGTCCGATTAAAATATTATTTGTAAAAGTGCGTAACACCTGCGCCGCCGTCCCGGCGCAGACATTAGAGTAACAAGCTTCAGCAAAACACGCCGCAGGGCTCCTTTGGGCAGCGGAGCGATTGCCCAAAGTGCCGCTTTTTTTGGTTCTTTTTTTGCGGCAGCACAAAAAAA
>JBBRPD010000012.1:0-98620 GCA_038228575.1 Chitinophagales bacterium
GACTTTGCGATGAACTCTTAGATCATTAAAAGAAACGGTTTTAGCTGCAAAGAACTTTTGTTTTACAAAAATACTCATGTTGCATTTACGGAAACATCATCCGCTTATCTAATACTTTGCGGCAGCACAAAAAAAGAACATGGAGACACGATGACAACAACCAGTAAAGAGGCCGGACAAAAGCAGGGTAGAATATAATAAAAATCCGCTGTAATGCTTGCTGGCGCTACATTTCAGTCGATAATTACTTTTTTTTGCCGGACAACAGTGTTTTGCAATATACTAAAAATATAATTAAAATTTAGTTTTGTAAGTATTAGTGCAACAAATGACCCTATTTGCTGACTTATCCACACGCCCTTCACAAAACCCAATTAAGCCGTTCCGCAATTAAGCCGTTGCGCCATTATCAACTACATTTGCACCAAATGGCAAAGGCAGCAGAAACCCCGTTAATGAAGCAACACAGCGAGATCAAGGCTAAATACCCTGATGCGGTGTTGCTGTTTCGTGTGGGCGATTTCTACGAAACCTTTGGGGAAGATGCGCACGTGGCCTCTCGGGTTTTGGGGATAACCCTCACCAAGCGCAGTAAAGATTCCGCCAGTGCTGTTGATCTTGCGGGCTTCCCTTATCACTCGCTGGATACTTACCTCCATAAGCTGGTTAAGGCTGGCTACCGTGTGGCTATATGCGACCAACTTGAGGACCCTAAAACAGTAAAGGGCATAGTGAAACGAGGTGTTACGGAATTAGTTACCCCCGGCGTTGCTACCAGCGATAAATTACTCGAAAATAAAACCAACAATTTTCTGGCCGCACTGCACCTGGGCGAGCCATTGTGCGGTGTCGCATTCCTTGATATTTCAACCGGTGAATTTTATGCAGCCGAGGGCAATATAGAGTATATGGATAAGCTGCTCCAGAGCTTTCAACCCTCTGAAGTTATCTTATCAAAATCGCAGGTAAAAAGGTTTAAAGAACAGTTCGACAGCAAGGTGTATACCTTTCAACTGGACGAATGGATATTTAAAGACCAGTATTGTTACGACCTGCTGCTGGCACATTTCCAGACCATCTCCATGAAGGGTTTTGGGGTGGAAGATATGCGCGCTGCAATTATTGCATGTGGTGTTGCGCTGCATTACATTAAAGATACCGAACACCTGGACCTGCGCCATATCAATTCGCTGCAACGCATTGTTGCCGATGAGTTTTTATGGATGGACCGCTTTACGATACGCAACCTTGAATTGCTGAACAGCGGCTATGAGCAAGGCTCTTCGCTGTTGAATGCCATTGACCACACGCATACCCCCATGGGTGCCCGCCTCATAAAAAGGTGGATGATATTTCCGTTGTTCGACCTGCACCGCATAGAGTTGCGCATGAACCTCGTGAGCTTCTTTATATTAAACCAAGACCTGAGCCAGGACCTGACCAAGCTGATAAAACAAATAGGTGATGTAGAAAGGCTGATTGGAAAGATACCCCTTAAAAAGGCCAATCCGCGCGAAGTTTTGCAACTGGCACGCAGTCTCAAATTTATGGAAGAGGTGCGCGATAAATGCATAGTGAGCGGCGATGAATCGCTTGGTCGTCTAGTGCAACCCGTGCAACCGCTTACCGACATCAGTACCCGTATTATTGGTACTATTGTTGAAGATGCGCCCGTGCTGGTAAGCAAGGGCGGCGCCATAAGGGAGGGCATTAATGCCGAGCTGGACGACTTGCGTAAAATATCGCGCAGCGGTAAAGATTTTCTTTTGCAGATACAACAACAGGAAGCGATACGCACGGGCATTTCTTCGCTCAAAGTTTCTTATAACAATGTTTTTGGTTACTACCTTGAAGTAACCAATGCACATAAAGACAAAGTACCTACGGACTGGATACGCAAGCAAACCCTCACGAATGCCGAGCGCTATATAACACCGGAACTGAAGGAGTACGAAGAAAAAATACTAGGTGCAGAAGAAAAAATACTGGCTATTGAAACCACAATTTACCAGGAATTACTGGTGGGTATAGAACCTTTTATTGCACCTATACAAACCAATGCACAGATTGTTGCACAGCTTGATTGCCTGCTGTGCTTTGCACACAATGCACTCGCCTATAAATACCACCGGCCCACCTTGGTGCTGGAGCCAATTCTTGATATTAAAGAAGGTCGCCACCCTGTTATAGAGCAACGTTTACCAGCGGGCGATTCGTACATAGCCAACGATATTTCGCTTGATAAAACCGACCAGCAGGTAATTATACTTACCGGCCCTAACATGAGTGGTAAAAGCGCGCTGCTGCGGCAAACGGCTATTATTACGCTTATGGCGCACATGGGTAGTTTTGTGCCCGCCACATCGGCTACCATAGGGCTTACCGATAAGATATTTACCCGTGTAGGTGCATCGGACAACCTGAGCGGCGGGGAAAGTACCTTTATGGTGGAAATGAATGAGACCGCCAGTATTATTAATAATATTACGGAGCGCAGCCTGGTTTTGCTCGATGAAATAGGCCGAGGAACCAGTACCTACGATGGTATCAGCATTGCGTGGAGCATTGTGGAACACCTGCACAACAGCCCGGCAAAACCCAAAACTTTATTCGCTACCCACTACCACGAACTCAACGAACTGGAACACCAGTTGCCAAGGGTGAAGAACTACCACATTACCCATAAAGAAACAGGCAACAAAGTTATCTTCCTGCGTAAAATGGCACCCGGCGGTAGCCGCCACAGCTTTGGCATACAGGTAGCCCGCATGGCTGGCATGCCCAACAAACTATTAGACCGCGCCAATGAAATACTTGCATTGCTGGAAGAAAAGCACGCTACCACGGGTGGCGACACTTTGCAGAAAGTAAAGAGCATAAAACCATCGGCACAATACCAGCTTAACATTTTCGACGGCGTTACTGAAGACATCCGACGCATTCAACAAATGCTGGATGAAACCGATATCAATACCCTTACACCGGTAGAAGCTTTGCTAAAGTTGAATGAGTTGAAAGGGATAACTAAGGGGTATGGGAAGTAGATACTAATTGTGTTTTTAGTAAGGTTGTTATTGAACAGCATTATTTCAGCTGTTTGCAATGAACAGTTTCATTCGTATCTTTGATAAAACTGTGGTATGAGCGCTATTGTAATAGAAAGCAGCAATCCTAAAAACTTAAAGTTATTGGCTGACATTGCTAAGCAGCTTGGAGAATCTGTAAAAAAACTGTCGCATGACCAATATGAAGACATACAGTTGGGTATGTTTATCAAAAGCGAAAAAACAGGTAAGGAAGTTTCGCGGGAGGATGTTTTTAAACTTCTTGATGGTAAATGAAAGTAACATTTGATCAGAAATTTTATAAGCGGTTAAGTAAGATTAAAGATAAAGATTTACTTAGCAAGGTGAGGCGGGCAATCTTAAATGCTGAGGCGGCAGCAACTGTTCATGAAATTTTACATTTTAAAAAGCTGGAGAGCAGTGGAGAATACTACCGAATGAGAATAGGTGATTATAGGATTGGTATTGAGTTGATTGGCAATACCCTTTGTTTTATAACCATTGCACATCGGAATGATATTTATAAGTTATTCCCATAGCGTTGGTTTGATATTGTAGTATTTTTTAGTTCATTTCAATTAAAAAATCCCTTAAACAGTTACCTTCGTCGCTAAAGTAACCGAACCTGTAAGCCAGTATTACTAACCGAATTCCTGTTTTGTGACTAAAGCGCTAACCACATTTCTTATAACAACCTTTACTTTATTTAATGCATTGCACTGCGCAGCACAGCAAGAGGTGAATTGTCAGGCTGTATGCGTGTTGGCCGATTCTGTCAGCACGAGTATCACTGCCGCTCAACTATCAAAAATCAAATCTCCCCGATTATTTTTTCCGGAATGCGATACGGTGCGTAAAGATGCTTTCATCAGGCGGTATACCATTTACTGTTTGCGGGAAACTGAGATGTTATGGACGAGGACTTTCTCAGGAAAAAATCCGGCTTTTGATAAACCAACGTGCGATGTGCTGAAAACACTCAACACTGGCGATACGGTTTATATTAAGGATATCGCCGTTGGCACCAATCACGTTGACGAATCAGCGGCACCCATAAAATTACAGGTAGCAGGAGACGGGGTAGTATCCAAGAAAATCTCTAAAAAAGGGGAAGGCACACTGATAGTAACCAGAACAATAACGTTGCCTGATGCAGTAAATGGCATAAAGAAAAAAGACATGACCATTGCGCGCGATACCGCACTGGCAAGCCTGTTACTGAATAAGGTGAAAACTGGCGAACTGAAAGTCTATCCCGCACTTAATTTTGAAGCAGGCAGCTCGCTATCAGCTACCGAAGTATCAAAGATCTTTAATACGCCCTACGATACCGTGATGGTAGAGGACGCGGACGGTACTTTAATTAAAAAAGAAGTAAAAAAGTATTTTGACTTTTCAAGTGTCAGCAGTTTTAAAGTATTGGAAGAATGGAACCCGGGCGAAGAAAATGACGAGGATAAGGTAGTGATACAGGGTATTGCCCCGATATTGGATTACTATGATGATGACGACCATGTCTGGGCGCACCGGCCGCTGTTCTGGATAAAATATGAAGATGCTGTTGAAACCATCGAGGCCTTCGAAACTGAGCACACTAAAATCAGTTTTACAAAAGCAGTTTGGAAAGATTTTGTAAAAGCGAAATAGTATGCGCTTTCTGGAAAGAAATTCAGTCATAAAAGTAACACCAAACGACACTACACAACAAGCACTTACTTATTGCAGCGCTTTACCTCTTGTATGCCATGCGTTCGGGCAAAAGGTTAAATTAAACTGCGGATAATGGCGTTATTGATGGTTTAATAACCGCTACACTTTTTGAAGGTCCGTTTTGGGCGCCCATTCAAAAGCAAACAATAGACTGATATGCCTGATAAAATAAATTGCTTATTTTGCTGTTTGAATATTAACCAAGCGCAATACTGATGAGCCCACTTTACAGATTCCTGTTGTTTATTGCAATTACTTTCAATTGGGTTAATTATGCTAGTGCGCAGCAATTTACCTTGAGTATTAAAAATGCCAACAAGCTAGTTGCTGACAAGAATAATCAATTACAGATAACAGCAGGCAAGACCAAATGCAGCGATCTTATTGTTACCGCAGATAATGGCAACATTAGCCGCGATAGTTGTGTTTTTTCATTTGTCCCAACACGGAAGGGGCGCACGGTGCTATCCGTTGCGGTAAAAACAAAAACGGGCACTCAAAAAATAGGCGATACCGTACTGTATGTTGAAGAACCCACCTGCAACCCTGCTTGCTATGTTATGGGTGCCGCTCACGGACAAATACCGCTTAACAAGTTAATGAGCGCGCGTCGCCTGAGCGTTGGCTTCCCAGATTGTAACTGGAAAGAGGTTACCTACTTTGTGAGTCGCTATACCCTGTTTGTGGTAAGGAAATCTGAATTGCTCTACACCCAGCAGTTTTCCGGAAACAACCCGGAGTTTGACCCTGCTACCCTGGATATGCTTGGCAAACTGGAGCAAGGCGACGAGGTGTGGTTTCGCAGTGTGCAAGTTATTGATGCCGGGCCAGCAAGATACGTAAGCGAACTTAAACTCATTATTACCCGCGAAAAAGAAGAAAAGGAAGAAGAGATGCAGGGCGATGTAGTTACCAAAATCATATCGCGTAAAATATCATTGTCCGATTCGGCACTCACACCGAAACAGAAAACCGCACAACGGGATTCCGCACTCACCGAGATACTGGTAAACAAAGTGCTGGCGGGGAAATTAAAAGCATATCCCGCACGCAACTATCATTCACCAACACCGCTTTCTAAAACTGAGGTGGGCAAAATAGTAGCCGCAGAAGCCGACACCATGGAGGTTGAAGATCTGGACGGCACTGTATTGAAAAAAATAATTAAACGCGAGCTGGACTACAGCCAACTTAACAGTTTCAAGGTATTAGAAAAATGGAAGCATAATTTAAAAACCGGCAAGACCGATGTAACTGTATTATGTATTGCACCGGTAAAAAATTATTACAATGATGACGGTACCTTTTTTGCCTTTGAACCCCTCTTCTGGGTAGACTATCCCGAAGCAAAAACAATACTAGATAATTATGATGCAAAGCATCCCGATGTCACTTTCGAGCATGCGCTTTGGGATATTTATTTGAGGGAACAATAGGCCGAATATGCAAATGCAAGGTTAATGCAACCCATAATGGTTTATGGCACGAAAAAGAAACTAATTTAACACCCTTACCATCCTGAAGCAAAAAAGGTTATTGAACTGGCCCTGGTTGCCATAACTATAACCATAAGGTATGCGTTCCGGCGGGCGAATGGAGGTAAGTGAGTATTCATAGCGTACATTCACAAACCACTTATCATACAGCTTGCGGGTAAAGCCCACCACAAAATCGACATCTGAAGTATTGAAGCGGTTACGGATAGGATCAACCACAACAGGCTGGTCGGCAATAACATCTTCCTTGCTGCCTACGAGATAGTTGTAAGATGCGCCCAATTCCATATCGTACTTGCTATAAATAGCATGAAACAATAGTGGCACTTCAACATAATTTACATCCATATAATACCGGGCGAAATAGGCGCCTACGTACTGCGAGTTGGTTTCCGTAACACCCCTGCTCCCCTTACGGGAATACAGCAATTCCATACTCGCACCCACAGTTGGGCTAAAGTGCGCATATACCATAGCTCCGGCATTCAGTGCCACTTTATGGTAGCCATAATAACTATCGCCATCCACTTGCGAAAAATTAAGCCCGGCAACCAACGCACCTGTAAACGGCTTCGGGTCTTCTCCATACATATTCTGGGCATGCGCATATACATAGCCAAGGGTTAGGAATAATGTAAGGAGCCGTCTTTTCATGTTAGTAGTGCATGCGCATATAACTACAAATGTACCCCCTTTAGTGCGTGATTGGTGAAAGTTGACGATACACCCAACAGTTTGAAATATTTTATATTTTATTTTTGATTTACGCACAGCATCCATGGCTGTTACTGATTAACTTTGCAGCCTCGCAAATGGACTTTAAATTAATAGCACACGACAGTGCATCATCATCGCGCGCAGGCGTAATTACTACTGCACATGGCGAAATAGAAACCCCTATTTTCATGCCGGTGGGCACGGTGGGCAGTGTAAAAGCTGTTACGCACGAGCAACTTATTAAAGAAGTTAAGGCTCAAATTATACTGGGCAATACCTATCACCTTTACCTTCGCCCCGGCACCGATGTGCTGAAGGCAGCGGGCGGCTTGCACAAATTTAGTGGCTGGCCACGCCCTATACTCACCGATAGTGGTGGCTATCAGGTTTTTTCGTTGGCAGCTAATCGTAAAATAAAAGAAGAAGGCGTTGTATTCCAATCGCATATTGACGGGTCCAGACATTTGTTCACACCCGAAAATGTAATGGACACGCAGCGGCACATTGGAGCCGATATCATTATGGCTTTTGATGAGTGCCCACCCTACCCTTCAGAATATAGTTATGCACAAAAGTCGATGGAACTTACACACCGCTGGCTTGCCCGTTGTGTTAAGCACCTTGGCGATACCGAACCATTGTATGGCTATGAGCAAACATTGTTCCCTATTGTGCAAGGCAGTACGTTCCGCGACCTGAGGCAAACCTCGGCTGAATTTATTGCTTCTATGAACTGCGATGGCAACGCCATTGGCGGACTTTCGGTAGGCGAACCTGAGGAAATGATGTACGAGTTATGCGCCCTCACCTGCGAATACCTGCCTCAAGACAAACCCCGCTACCTTATGGGCGTGGGCACCCCGTGGAACATACTGGAAAATATTGCGCTTGGGGTTGATATGTTCGACTGTGTTATGCCTACCCGTAACGGGCGTAACGGCATGCTTTTTACCAGTAATGGTGTTATCAATATCCGCAATAAAAAGTGGGCTACCGATTTCAGTGTTATTGACGATGGCATTGAATGCTATACCAGCAACTACTACACCAAGGGTTACCTCAGGCACCTCTTTATTGCTGGCGAGATACTTGCGCTGCAAATAGCCAGCATACACAACCTGGCATTTTATCTGCATCTGGTAAAACAAGCCCGCGAACACATTATTGCCGGCGACTACAATGCCTGGAAAAACGAAATGATACCGAAATTGAAACAGAGACTTTAGGGGAGTAGAAAGTCGTAAGTAGAAAGTAGAAAGTCTAAAGTAGAAAGTAGAAAGCTGATATTCGGTGAAGTAATAACCGGGGGAAGAGAATAGCGAAAGGCAGATATACGGTGAGCTATTAGACCTATAAAATTGCATAACGAATGCTCGCGACTAAAAACTAAAAACATAAAATTTCAATGATCAAAGCTTTAGACTTTCTACTTACGACTTACGACTTACGACTAAAAAAATCAATGATCACAGCTTTAGACTTTCTACTTACGACTTACGACTAAAGACAAAAAATCAATGATCACAGCTTTAGACTTTCTACTTACGACTTACGACTAAATACTAAAGACTTACGACTAAAAACATGGATATCCGCATAAAAAAACTAGACTGGTACATTATAGGGAAGTTCTTGAGCACTTTCTTTTTTGCTATATTGATACTGGCGGTTATTTCGTGTGTAATTGACTATTCGGAAAAGGCAGATAATATTGTTTCAAAAAAGGCGCCGCTACTTGTAGTGCTCAACTATTATAAGAATTTCGTTCCGCACATTACGGCACTGCTGTTTCCGCTTTTTATATTTATTGCCACCATCTTCTTTACTTCCAAGCTCGCATATAAGTCTGAGATCATTGCTATGCTTTCTTCCGGGGTATCGTTTCAGCGGTTTTTGCGGCCCTACTTTATTGGGGGTGGTTTGCTTTGCCTTATTTCGCTGGCCGCCAACCACTGGGTAATACCGGTGGCCGATAAGCAAAGGGTGGCCTTTGAGGATAAATATATTAACGATGCCATGTACATAGCTCCAGGCGAAAACGTGCACCTTGCACTTTCGAAGGATACGTACATCTATATGCAGAATTTCGATTTTAATAATGGTACGGGCAGCCATTTTACAGCAGAAAAAATGCAGGGCACCCGCCTTACAGAAAAGCTTATGGCGGAACAGATAGGCTACGACAGCATTAAGAAATTATGGCATCTGCATGGTGTGGTCATTCGTAAGAATGATACCCTACGCGAACAGCTTACCACTGTAATGGATACAGATGTAAAATATGCCTTTGTACCCAAAGATATTAACAACAATGAAGCCCAAAAAGAAGGGTTAACTACGCCGCAACTGAAAAGCTTTATCGCTACCGAAAGCCTGCGTGGCCGCAGCGACCTGAGCGCGTTTTATGTGGAACTGCACCGCCGCACGGCTCAGCCATTTGCGGGATTGATACTTACTATTATAGGCGCTTGTATTGCCTGCCGCAAAATACGGGGGGGCAGTGGTTTTCACCTTGCTTTGGGTATTGCCATCAGTGCCATTTATATCATGCTCATGCAGCTATCTACCACCTTTGCCACCAAGGCCACGCTGGACCCGCTGATTGCAGTATGGATACCTAATGTAATTTTTGCCGGGGTGGCTTACTTCCTATATCGCAGACAAGTAAGATAAATTCAATTGTAAATGGTTAATGGTAAATTATAAATTGCCGGGAAATACCAGATACAATTGCTGCTTACAAAAATGTTGACTTAGCAGATAAATTGAGACATGACCTTCTCCATCTCGCTGCTAATGGCTATTTTTATATACCATGAAGGTGATAACAAGAACGATATGGGTACTTTCATTTGTTAGCCTCTTTACCGATGTGGCCAGCGAAATGCTGTACCCAATAATGCCCATTTATCTGAAAAGTATTCATTTTTCCGTTGTACTGATAGGCATACTGGAAGGGGTTGCAGAAGCGATGGCCGGCCTCAGCAAAGGTTATTTCGGCAAACTATCAGACAATACCGGCAAGCGGCTGCCCTTTGTGCGCTGGGGCTATTTGTTGAGTGCTGTTTCCAAACCCATGATGGCATTGTTCACGTTCCCGGCTTGGATATTTGGCGCCCGAACTATTGACCGTTTGGGCAAGGGTTTGCGCACAGGTGCACGCGATGCCATGCTATCTGACGAATCGACCCCGGCAACCAAGGGGCAGGTATTCGGCTTTCACCGCAGCATGGATACTTTTGGGGCGGTATTAGGTCCGCTATCAGCTTTGGCATTCCTGTATTTCTATCCCGGCCAATACAAAACACTTTTCTACATTGCTTTCGTGCCGGGTATTATTGCCATTGGTTTTACCTTTCTGCTGAAAGATAAAAACCCGATACCTAAAGCAAATGTTGTAAAAACCCGGTTTGCCGATTTTTTACGGTACTGGCAGAGCAGCCCTGCAGCTTATAAAAAACTGGTAGGTGGCCTGTTACTTTTCACGCTTTTCAATAGTTCTGACGTCTTCCTGTTGCTTAAAATAAAAGAAGCGGGCAACAGCGACCTGACGTGCATTCTTGTTTACGTGAGTTATAACCTGGTGTATGCACTGGCATCGTACCCTGTTGGCATCATTGCCGATAAAATAGGGCTCAAAAAGATGTTTATTATTGGCCTGGTGCTTTTCACTGCCGTTTACGTGGGCATGGCATGCGCCAGTAACCTGTATATATTCTTTGCACTGTTTGCTGTATATGGGTTGTATGCCGCCGCTACAGAAGGCATAGCCAAGGCATGGATAGCTAACGTAACAGAAAAGAAAGATACAGCCACTGCCATAGGCACCTACAGTAGTTTCCAGAGTATTGGTGCCATGATAGCCAGCAGCCTTGCAGGCCTCATCTGGTTCCAGTTTGGAGCCTCTGTAACCTTCATTGCAACAGCCATTGTTACAGCGGCCGTAGTGGTCTATTTTATGGGTATGAAAGCAACTGCAAAATAATGCACGCCTAGCGGCCAAAAAAATATGGCACACCAGAGGGCATGCCACATTTTGTTTGTTCTACAATATTTTAAAGTAGAATTATGGTCGCAATCAACGGCGATCAACCCACTTTTTACTTTTAATTTTTATTATTTATTTACCTACGGCATTAGCACCTTCGGCCAGTTGTAGCTGTCATCTTCATTAAAAAGAACGCCCAGTTCAATATCGGTCACGCAACCATATTCTACGTTCAGCACCAGCCAGTAGTCTTCGAAATTATACACTTCCAGACTACCATAATCTTCAAGGTCCCAGTCGCCCAACGGAGCGAAAACAGTATTGAGCAATTCCATTATGGGCTGCCCTACCAATTTGCGACCATTGTACGTAACATCAGGATTCGCGGTTCGTATATACCCCAGCTTACCCACTTCTTCCGAATAAAAAGTAAGCGATAATTTCTGTTCAAAATATTGGTATATCACTTCCTCTTCACTCTCTTCTTCTGCGGTTACCTTATCAGGGTCGCCAAGCATCCCGGTAATATCTGATTCCAGTAAGCCGAAAATTACATTGTCAATTCCTATTCCTAATTTTAGTTCCATGGCTGTGCTTTTTTGCAGTAATAAAGTTACGAAAATGACTTGAAAACCCCTATTTCTTTGGCTTCCGCTTCTGTGGCTTGCCGTACTTGGCCTTCATTTTATCAGAGTGTTTTACTTTAACCGGACGCTTCTGGTTTTTGGCAGATTTTTCGTGGAAGGCTGGCCCGGAAAGTTCGCGCTTAGGCAACTTGATGAGGTATTGCTTCATCTTTACCTTTGGCAACTCATCATCAGTCAATACTTCCGATAGCACAAGGTCTTCAGGTAAAGGGGCCATCGGCACTTTATAGTTCATCAGGGTTTCAATGCCTGCAAGTTGCTCCAGTTCGCGCGGCGTATTGAACAGTATGGCATCTCCCTTCTTGTCAGCACGACCGGTACGGCCTATGCGGTGCATATAGTGTTCTGGTATTTCCGGTGTATCAAAGTTAATAACGTGACTTACTTCGGCAATATCCAAACCACGGGCAATGATATCTGTGGCAATAATAAACCGGTATTCGCCGCTCTGGAATTTATTTACCGTATTAAAACGGTGATTCTGTTCTTTGTTGGAATGTATTACACCCACCTGCCCCGGAAACTTAGGTTCCAGTTCGGAATAAACATCATCGGCCAGGCTTTTGGTTGCCACAAACACCAGCACCTTGGTCATGCTTTCATCCTGCGTCAGCAATAATTCCAGCAAATTGATCTTGGTGTAAAAATTCGGCAGCCTGTACATCATCTGGCTGATGTTATCGAGCGGGGTACCCGTTGGTGCTGCTTCAATTATGGTAGGCAGGTTAAAATAATCGTTCATCATTATTTCCACCTCGTCGGTTATGGTAGCCGAAAACATCAGGTTCTGCCTTTTGGGCGGCAACAGATCAAGCAAGTTATTGAGTTGCTGTCTGAAACCCAGGTTCAGCATTTCATCTACCTCATCAATCACCAGTTTTTTAATGGCCTTCAGCCGCAGGTGTCCATTATAAACAAGATCGAGCAGGCGGCCCGGTGTTGCTACCACTATATCGCAGCCGTTTTCGCAAGCAGCGGCCTGTGGCTTCATATTCACGCCACCAAAAGCAGCAACTACTTCAACGGTCATGTAGGTGCTTACCTGCTTCACTGCTTCCGCTACCTGCACTACCAGTTCGCGCGTTGGTACAATAATTAAAACCTGCGGAAAACGGTCTTTCGAATACTTCCATTCGCGCAAAATAGGCAGCAGGTAGGCAAAAGTTTTACCCGTACCCGTTTGGGCTATGCCACACACATCTTTGCCAGACATGATTACGGAAAATGCCTTATGCTGTATGGTGGTAGGGGTTTTATAGCCCATATCGTCCAAAGCATCGAGCAATGGTTTATTCAAATTCAGATCGCTAAAATTCATATTACTTCACTTAACTGCGCGAAGATACTTTAATATTAGGGGAACGCCCCCTGCTAATCGTTAAGGAAGCGGTAATACCCGCTATTCAATAATCAGCCAGTATATAAACCAAGCTGTTTAGTTCCGTATCTTTTGCTTACCCTCATAACTTACCGGTATCTTAATGTACATGCCATGCTTACCCGCCTTTATAATGCCAGAAAGTTTCAGGGTAATTTCGTCGCTTATCAGCAGTTGCAGCGCATTTGGCAGTACCTGCACGAGATCGACCCGCAGTAAAATGGGCAATGAAAAGGTATCAGCCGCCGGTATGCTGAATTTTTCGCGAATCAAAGCCTTGCCAACGTGTTTGTTATTAATAAACACGTCCACATCGGTATTTTTCAGTTTCAGACCGTATTTATTGGGGTTATACAGGCAAAGATCCATGCTGAGTACAGTATTTTTAAACCCTGCCTGCTCTACGCCAAAATGGTTAATGTTACGGTATTCCAGCACCTTTGGGCGGCTGCAAGAAAGCACACCCAGTAATAATACGACAAACAAACATGAAAAGCGCATTGGTCTATTTTAGCCGAAAGTACGGGAAAAATTCTCATAGCCAGAACTTTTGGCAAGGCTAACTGATCAGCTCATTCTCCTTGGTCTCGACGTTTGCACGGTACACTGCAACTTTTTGAGTATCTGTTTCTATATAAAATCTGAACCAAATATCTTCGCTATCGACTGAATTTTGATGGACGCCACATGCCCACCATATATCATCCGGATAGCGATGAAATTCATAATACTGCGCAGATTCCGTTTCGTAATTATACTCATCAAATGGTTCTTTGAGTAAATAAACAATTACCCCGCAACCAACCATAGCCACATAGTGCTCACAATACGATATAATTGCTCCATCTGGGTCACCATAAAAATCGCCTATTATCACAGGCTTTCTATGTGCATCTTTAAAATGCAGATATACGGTTTCATGATTATTTGTGACAATATAGTTTGTGCTTTCTGCTAATACACCATTGGGCCTTGCCATCATATACTCAGTAATGTACGTCACCTATTTAACATATACACGATTTCACATTGAAAATACCCTTCTACTTTTCAATTTCTACCCTATCACCATCGACCGCATGCTTATTGACCCCAAATCAAACTTATCATTGAAATAGTGTATTTTTTCGTTTTTCTGCTGTAGGCCGAGTATGTAGAATAAGGGCAACAGATGGTCATTTGTCGGGTGGGCTACATCGGCTGTTGAGCCCAATAATTTTTTATAGTTCAGTAGCGATGCGTGGTCGCCCGCATCCATCCATTTGGTCATTTTTGTATCGAACTCCTGCGCCCAGTCATACACTTTATTACCACCATTCCAGTCCAGCCGACCGAGATTGTGCACAATATTGCCGCTTCCAATTATCAATACCCCCTTTTCGCGCAGTTTAGCCAGTTGTTTACCTATTTCATAGTGGTACGATGGCGGCTGCTCGTACACGATACTCAGTTGATAAACGGGTATATCCGCCGCCGGGTACATAGGCAGCAGAACACTCCAGGTGCCATGGTCTAACCCCCAGGTTTCATCGCTTTGTACATGGCTGGTGGTAATCATTTCTTGGGTGAGTTTAGCAAATTCAGGGGAGCCGGGTGCAGGATACTGTGCATCGAACAAGGGCTTCGGAAAACCGCCAAAATCGTGAATGGTCTTGGGTTTTGCCATGGCGGTAACGCTGGTAACAGCTGTAAGCCAGTGCGCGGAAATAGATAATATAGCTTTAGGCCGGGGCAGATCTTTACCCATTTTATGCCAGCTCTGGCTATATACATTATCTTCAATGGCATTCATGGGGCTGCCATGCCCTACAAATAATACAGGCATTTTAGGTGTTGCGGGCAAGCTGTTACCCAAAGATGAAAGTGCAGAAAGTGTTGACATACCAGTTAATTGAGCGGCGGCTAAAATACCACCTGTTTTTAAAAACGACCGTCTTTCCATTGTTTACGCTCTTAAAATTGTAATACAAAATTACGTGTATATACACTCATTTTAATCGGTTTTACTAAATGTGGGTATAAATTGCAGCAATAATGCACTCTTTTCCTACTTTTATAAATCATGGAAACTACCGCGCCATACTATCAACATTTAGCTAAAGATAAGCATTTGCGCCAGCTACTGGAAACCATTACACCAAGGCCGCTTAAAAAGAGAAAAAATGTTTGTCTCAGGTTGTGTGCTTCTATAATGAGCCAGCAACTTTCAACCAAGGTTGCCGACGTTATTTTCCGTCGCTTTCTGGAATTGTATGGAGCCACAGAGCCTACGCCGCAACAGATAATTGATACCGGGCACGACGTTTTACGAGGCATAGGCCTGAGTAACGCCAAGGCTGCATATATTAAGAATGTTGCCACCTACTTTATTGAAAATAACATACAAGATAAAACGCTCGCCAAAATGAGCGATGAAGAGGTTATCAACTTACTGACCCCGATAAAAGGTGTAGGCAGGTGGACGGTTGAAATGCTCCTCATGTTTACATTAGGCCGTGAAGACGTTTTTGCGATAGACGACCTGGGCATACAACAAGCCATGACTAAAATTTACAAACTGGACCCCACCGACAAAAAAGCATTACGCGAAAAAATGTTGAAAATATCGGCTAAGTGGTCGCCCTACCGCACCTATGCCTGTTTCTTTTTGTGGGACCACAAATTAATTGTAAATGATAAATTGTAAATAGTAAATTGAAGCCGGCACGCCTCATTATTTATCACACATAATTTATAATTTACGGTTTACCATTCATCATCCACCATTTATAATTTACTATAAAAGACCATTATAAAATATTAGGCGTAAAGCCATCGGCTACGGTGCAGGAAATTAAAAAAGCGCACCGCAGCCTTGTTATGCAATATCATCCCGATCGCAACCCGGATTTGGGGCATACTTCTGCACGGTTTATAGAAATTCAAGAGGCGTACCAGGTGCTATCAGATGCCAAACGCCGGGCCAAATACGATGATGACCGTTGGCTGAATGGCATGGGCAGAAAAACCAGCCAACCACAAACCATAACGCCGGATTGGCTGCTCGATGTTTCCAAGAAACTCAATAAAAGCCTGGCAGAGATGGACACACACCGCATAAGCCATGGCGCACTTGCAGAATATATACTGCTGATACTCGCTGATGCGCATATTGAGGTTTTGCAGCAATATAACGCCCCCTTGAAAACTGAGGCAATTGCAACACAGCTGATACAGGCCAGCCGGTGGCTGGAGCCACAATACCTGCCACCTATTATTGGCAAATTACAGTTACTAGCTGGTGATGACGGGCTGAAAAACATGGTTGCCGATTACTATACCGCGCGGCAACGCGATGCCACACGCGACAGGCTTTTTCCGTACATTATTTTACTTATTACGCTGGTGCTCTGCGTGGTGATGTATTTCTACGGGAGTAAATAAAGCATGGGGTTGCAAGTATTTATCAACCAATAACTAACACCCGCCCGTGACCACTTTTGAACTGAGTGGCGGAAAACGTACCTTTATGGTAATGTTTATAGAACCATTCAACGGGCGGAAAAAAGGCTGGATAGAAGTAATTTCGGGCTGCATGTTTTCAGGTAAAACGGAAGAACTGATACGCAGGCTAAAGCGTGTGCAGATAGCAGGCCGCAAAGCCGAAATATTTAAACCAGCCATTGATGTACGCTATGATGTTAATGATATTGTATCGCACGATTCCAGCCGCATACGTTCCACACCCGTTGATAATCCGTATAACATACTGCTGATGATATCGGACGTTGATGTGGTGGGTATTGATGAGGCACAGTTCTTTGACCCCGGTATAGTGGAAGTGATTGAAAAACTGGCACTCAAGGGTATACGGGTTATAGTTGCGGGCCTGGATATGGACTACCTGGGTAAACCATTTGAACCCATGCCTGCCTTACTTGCCCGCGCTGAGTACATAACAAAGCTGCATGCCATTTGCCAGCAGTGTGGCGAAATTGCCAACTATTCCTACCGCATACCTAAAATTGATGACCAGGTATTGCTTGGCGAAAAGAACATTTACGAACCGAGGTGCCGGAGTTGCTTCTATGAGGGACAAGCGAAATCATAAGGCTGACCGCACCAGAACTCTGCTGTTTTACTATTGCATCTGATCAGGCGGCCGCGTTATTGGGTTTTCTGTGCCTGAATAATACCATTTGAAATACCATCTTCCAATTGCTGTATTTTAGATGCTATACCGTCTCCCCCATCCACCAAAAAGTACCGGCGCAGGCGCTCATCCCAACACAGGTCGTGGCAATAAATTTCCGACCTGCTGAACCCGTTAATGATCTCGGGATAGAGTATGGTTGCTGCAAAATATTGAGTATCCTCGCCATCCTGCAATTCTACCCGGCAATCAACAATTCCGTTGTCTGATTCAAAGGTCAATTCAATATCATCAAGCATACGCAAATGTACGGTTAAGGTTGCTTATTGCGCCGTGCTACTCCTAGAACAATAACATCATTTTAATGCCACCGTTAAATATGTAAACGGTATATAGCAAATCGCAAGGTTCAAGACCCAAAACAAAACAGGCCACCTCACGGTAGCCTGTTTTATTATTTTTATCAGCCCGCAAATAGACAGACTTACGACTTTTCACTTATGACTTATGACTTACGACTATTATGGGAAGATACCCAGCTCTTCGTAAGAAACACCAATTTTGTTGATAGCTACGGTGAACGCTGCGGTACGCATGTCAACCTTGCCACCCAAACCAACCCATGCATCACGAATTTCGTGGTAAGAGCTGATCATAGTGTCTTCCAGACCAGAATAAACCAGGTCAACTTCGTCAGGGCCATGTAACAGCACTTTACGCTCTACATCGCTTACGCTTTTGCCGGTAAGGTTTTCAACTGTGTGCAGGATAGTACCATATTGGTTTTCGCTGAAACGCTTGTCCATACGTCCGAAACGAACGTGGCTCAGATTTTTCAACCACTCGAAATAAGATACCGTAACACCACCAGCATTCAGGTACATGTCCGGGATGATCATAACACCCTTTGCGCCTAATATTTCGTCAGCTTCAGGAGTTAAAGGTCCGTTAGCACCTTCACCAATAATTTTAGCTTGTATGCGGTCAGCATTGCTGCCGTTGATAACATTTTCCAATGCAGAAGGGATCAGGATGTCGCAAGGTTGCTCCATTGTTTCCGCGCTGTTCTTGTATTCAGTTGCACCTGCAAAACCAAGGATAGAACCTGTTGATTTACGGTGTTCAACAACCTGATACAGGTTAAGGCCATCAGCATTATAGATACCACCTTCGTATTCAGCAAGGCCAACGATGATAGCACCATTATCCTGGAAGAACTTAGCAGCATGGAAACCCACATTACCTAAACCCTGAACAATTACTTTTTTACCATGAATACCGGTAGTTAAACCTAACTTATCCATATCTTCTTTAATACCCACTACTTCGCGGATACCATAATAGATACCTAAACCTGTAGCTTCAGTACGGCCACGAACGCCACCCTGACTTACCGGCTTACCGGTAATACAAGCCTGTGCATCAACTTCGCCTGGTTTCAATGAAGCGTAAGTATCCACTATCCAGCTCATTTCACGTGCACCTGTACCGTAATCTGGTGCAGGAACGTCGATACCAGGGCCTATGAAGTTTTTCTTCACGAGCTCAGAAGCATAACGACGGGTAATTTTCTCCAATTCAAATGGAGTATATTTCTTAGGGTTTATTTTGATACCACCTTTAGCACCACCAAAAGGAACGTTAACGATAGCGCACTTGTAAGTCATAAGTGCAGCAAGCGCCATAACTTCATCTTGGTTAACATCCATGCTGTAACGGATACCACCTTTACAAGGTAATTTGTGGTGCGAATGCTGAACACGGTAAGCTTCAATAACTTCGATGCCATCACCGATCCTCACTGGGAATTTCATACGGTAAACCGAATTACACTCCTTAATTTGCTCAAGGATACCAGCTTCAAAACGAGTATATTTTGCTGCTTTGTCAAAATTGCGTTCCACGCCCTGAAAAAAACTATAATGCTCTTCTTGTGCTGGCTTAGCAGTTACTTTTTCCACTTTGCTGTCGTTTAAAAATTAATGAATAAATTATTTATTTGTCTTTTCTAGTTTCGTAATTTTCCTGTCCAACATTAACAGGTAAACGAAAATTCCCGCAAATATAGTAGCTAATACCGCAACCACAACATATATTTTACCATTTGACCGCATAATATCTGCCATTTCTGTCTCTGCATGGCACAAAGTTGTAGTGGTAAGCAAAATAAATAATGTCGTAATTAACCTTTTAGCTCTCATTTCTTTTGTTTTTATGCCTTAGGGAGCTGGCATTTTTTATGTCAACACTCCTTTAAACTTAATTTTTAATCATACCGTCCATATCCCAATCCATATCCTTGTTATGACGAATGAGGTCAAGACGTATCTTAAGCGTCGCTATCCAGGTACCGAATAATATCCAGCCTGCTACTGCAGGATAGAACACCATACGCATATTATTATCCAGATCGTATTTTTTGAAAGCAGGATTACCGCCATTGCCTGGGTGCAGCGAATCGACCATTCTTGGTAAAACGAACAATAGCGGTATCATCATTGCAAACGCAAATATGTTATATACGGCACTTATTTTACCGCGTTTTTCATCGTCTTTTATACCACCCCGCAAAATACTGTAGGCAAAATAGATAAGCATGCATAATGCTGTGGTAAGCTGCTTGGGGTCGTTACTCCAGGCAGCGCCCCAAGTATATTGCGCCCACTCCATGCCTGTAAGCATACCCAATATGCTAAAAAATATTCCCGTATTGGTAAGTTGCACAGCATAGAGATCGTGCCGGAGATCGCCGGAAACGAGGTGCTTTATAGAATAGTAGCATGCCCCACTAAATAAGGCTATCATAGTAAACCACATGGGCACATGGTAATACAGGTTACGAATGCTTTCGTTGGTAATATCAAGCCTGGGCACAGGTATAAGCATACCGGCAATTATGGCAATGCCAACAAAAATAATTCCCAATATTTTCCACCACCAACTACGCAAGGATGTTTTATTTTTTTGCAAAAGTAGGGAAATTAATACATAATAAAATGGTGATTTCTACAGCAACATCTGCATCTATTTGCTGCGTGTTTGCCTTGTTCATGCGCTAGCCTATTGTCAATACGGTGTAGCAAAAATCCTCTAAAAATAGCTGGAAAAGCCCATTTGGAAACCAGCTGTCTTCGCTGGTGGGTTTCCAAACATATCTGTTTTCCACTCATAGCGGTAATTGAGGCGGATGACCGTTTGCTGCGTTGGCCGCCAGCTTATGGCGGGTACAATGGCCAGCAGGTTATCGGCAATATCGCCACCGGTGGCTTCAAATTTACCTACGTTCCAGTCCACATATTCTAACCGGCACGCAACGTTGACCACCGATTTTTCAAAACCCAGCAGGCCCCTTTTGTATACCGGCTGTACAATATCAATAAACCCACCCTGTTGTCTGTTGGCGTATTGTTGGGTATACGTGGCAGGCACATCTACCCTCACCCAAGCCCATTCGCCGGTAATAAGGGTATTAATTTTAGGCAATGTCGTGTTCATATCAATAGCCCTCACATTTATTGAACGCCTTTTATCTATCACAACCCCATCATCTTCAAATTTATTATACACGCCTGCCATGTATGATATCCCCACTTCCGCTATCTTTTTATTTCTGATGGCAGCCTTTGCCGTTAGCAACGGTACTCCATTAAAACTTTCTTCAAAACGTGCTGCATTTAGCTTTGCAGCAGGCAGCGATGTCCGCCCTTCCCTGTTATCAATAATTTTATCATTGAAACCATTGGTCAGATAGGCTTCATAGGCCACAACCCAGGTTTTTTCATACTTTTTGCCGTACACACCAAAACCAACATTATTCCAGGTTGCGGGCAACATTTGGGTCGCTGCAATGGGCCTGTCAATAAATTCCCACTTGGGGCCATCATGGTTTTGGTTAAACGCGCCTATTGGGTTTAAAATAACACCACCACGCAGATTAAATAACGGGTTAAACTCCATATCTAATGCGGCATACTCTAGGCTTATATCTTTTGCACCATCTTCAAATTCAATTTCCGACAGAAATTTGATGCGTTTGTAGATCGTAGATGCAACGAAAAGGCTCATCCTCCGCATCTGAAACTGATGCCCTTCCGTAATACCATTAGTACCCAGGTGTTGCCAGTTGGCTTCCACATAGCCACCCAGGGCAACCGGCAATTTAGCTACCGACAAGAACGGCCGGTTATAAACGGCATCCATATTGAGCAGGTTAGCCGAGGAGTCCCGCGGTTTGCGGCGCAACAGCGTGCTATCTATTTGTGCAACGGCAGTAGCTGCCAGCAATAAAAAGGGAACTATCAGGGATAACTTTTTCATGATACTTTTTTTCTCAGGTCTATGAATAACCGGTCCCCTTTAATGGTTACCGGGAAGCTGCGCAGATCTTCAGATGCGGGCGACTGAAGCACCTTGCCCATTTTATCGAATTCGCTGCCGTGTGCTGAGCAGGTAAGCGTATCTCCCGATACCTGCAATTCTGCCCCCTGGTGGCTGCACCGCATTAGTAATGCGCTGTATTGGTTTGCCGCAATAAAGTACACGCAGATAGGGAACTGCAGGTCGTCATGCCGCACAATTACATACTGCCGGGTAGCCTTTTTTGCGGTCAAAAATTCTTTTAAGTCGAGCCAGATACCATCTTTATCCAGCCGCCCGTTTACGTATTTTACCGCAACGCAGCTTTCAAGCATTGTTCCCAAAAAACCTACACTTATGCACGCCATGCAGCCTGCCTTTATAAACGTTCTGCGCTCCATTGAATTAAAGGCTTTCTAAAAATGTTATTAATTGTTGCTTTTCATGCGCACCCAAGCCGTTGTAGCGGTTACGGCTGTCGGTAGCCTCACCGCCATGTAGCAGAATAGCCTGTTCAAGGCTGCTTGCACGACCATCATGCAACAAAAAATAGCCACCACCCTGCGAGTTTTTTGAAAGACCAATGCCCCATAAGGCCGGCGTGCGCCATTCGTAGGTTTTGGCGTTGCCTTCGGTATAGCCATCATCGAGCCCACTGCCCATATCATGTAGCAAAAGGTCGGTGTAAGGATAGAAGGATTTGTAATGGAGTGCCGCAATTGGCGACGCCCCTGTTTTGAGCTCCGGCATGTGGCATTTGCCGCAATTGCTCTGCAAGAACAGCACTTTACCTTGCACAACATCGGTTGCCCCGGCATTTCTCTGGATGGGTGCTTTTAGTGCTTTCAGATAGAATACCACATCTAAAAGCGTCTGGTTACTTATTTCCGGCGCAATGGCCTGTCCGCTATAGGTATCAAATGGTTCGTAAGTGGAGGTTATACCCATATCCTGATTGTAGGCACCGGCGGTTTGCTGCAACAGATCGTATGCGCCCGACTTCTTGCCGAAGCGGCCAATGTGCCTGCCATTATTACTTATGCTAGCTGCTCTGGGTGTAAGGTAACTTTTGAGGAAAATCCAGTTAGCTACCCCGCTAATACCATCCCCGTCAGCATCATTGGGGTCGGCCATGGCAATAATATCGGCATCATTTACGGCATCAATAAACCCCATGCCTGTGTTGGCTGGTGGTGTAAATTGGGAATGCGATGCGCCAACCGGTATTTGCTCCCGGTCATAGCCCGGAAGTGCCCTGTTTTGGAGTTGCGGACCGCCATTAGTCAAAAATAAATTACCTGAACTATCCGTTTGTCCGAAACGGGTAAGTGTAGTAAAAGGGTGCCCCTTCCCGTCTCCGGCATGGCAACTGCCGCATGAAGTGGAAACGAATAAAGGGCCTAAGCCCGTCTCCTTTGTAAATACCTCCTTGTTAAAAGCAGCATCGCCCCTTAAAAACTGTTGTGCCTGGCTGGCAGTCAATCCTTCAACTGGGCCATCAAGCACCGA
Organism: Chitinophagales bacterium; assembly: GCA_038228575.1. Classification (GTDB taxonomy): domain Bacteria; phylum Bacteroidota; class Bacteroidia; order Chitinophagales; family Chitinophagaceae; genus Flavipsychrobacter. Next base: position 22,999 of record JBBRPD010000012.1, read on the forward strand.
ACTATTAACGGGCGCTTGCGGCTCGGTTTTCCGGCACGAGATAACGGTAATGCACACCGTAAATATAAAAATAAATAGCCACTTCATATATTACTTTGAAGTGCGAAGATAAAAATAAAATTAGTCTTACCTAATTTTATTTTGTTAGCGAGGCGAATTTTGTATGAATTAGAATTTTCGGGATTGTATGAACCCCTGATTGAGTTGATTTTTCTGATGAAAATTGATTGAGGGTGTCTTACGAAATGTCTGGACTCCCAAGATACCTCGGGACAGGGTGGATTTGGGGTAATTGAAATGACGCAGGATATCGCCTAAATGCAACAGTTTACGTTTTCTCGCAGCTATTTATTATCTTAGAAAATAATACGTAAGCAACTAGCCATATTGCAGGTTGTTACTATTACTATCCGATGCTTTATAATATTGACTGCATTAGTGTTACCATCATTTACCTCAAAAGGCCAGGATACTGTTTGGGTACACTAATTCTCTCACCTGTCTATCACCTGCCCATTTTTCTTGTGAAACACCCCATGCCCGGATTCTAAAATTCTCAAATTATGCCCTATCAATACTTTTTTTGGCTTGCAGAAAAACCTGTCCTTGATGCCATAGCGTGCTTACCGCTTGCAACTTCATTTAATTCACAACAAATACCGTAAATTTGTTTAACTCCAACTCTTGGCATATGCAAATAGTTACAGTTGAAATAGATAATCCTGACGGCCTTCATCTTTTGCAGGATCTGGAAAAATTGAATGTTTTGCGAATTGTTAAAGAAAGCATTTCGGAAAACAAAACAAAATTATCTGATAAATACCGGGGTGTTTTCTCGAAAGATGATGCCGTGAGTTTTAATGAACACACCCAAACAATGCGTAAAGAATGGGACGATACCTGATTGATAATAATGTTATTTCGCACTATTTTTCAGGCATGTTACCAGAAAAATCAATGACGTTTGTTGCTGATGTTATTGACCATATTCCTAACATTTCGGTAATCACAGAAATTGAAGCGTTGTCGTGGATCAACCCCGACAAAAGCAAAGAAAATGTCGTTAAGGAATTCATACATGAAGCTAATATACTTGCTATTTCACCTGCAATTGTTCGGCATTGTGTAGCGATCAGGCGTAGCCGGAAAATAAAAACACCCGATGCTATTATTGCTGCGACAGCAATAGCCAATAATTTTATTCTTATTTCTGATGATGGCGGATTTGATGGCATCCCTGGTCTACAGGTTATCAATCCATTTAAACCAATGTCATTAACTTAGCGCAAATATCCTCACACCCAGCCCCTCTCCATAAATGGTAGAGGGGAGATTAATGTCTACGGCGTGCCGCAGGGATGACGCAAAATCCATTAAGTTAATGACATTGCCATTTAAACTATAATTGTGTAAAACCCGTATTCCATCATTAACAGCAAATGCTTTACACTTTCAACAAAAAAATAAAAAGAGACTTCCTGTCGTGAGTTTAAGGCATAATCCGTGCGCTGCAATTCGCGACCAGTTAATCCAATCCGCAAATAAAATTGAATTAGCAATGCTCACTCGCCCTCTTTTACAACGGGGATGCCACGGTCCGGCATTTGTAATGCCAGTAAAAACCTTTGCTACCGCATGCTTAAAAACATCTTTTGCCTGAGCAACACATAATTACAAGATAACCAAGTTTCATACCCAACCATTCACCCATTTATTTACCTAATTTCGCCACAGAAAATAATATTATTTGAGTACTACTGTTTTTCTGTTTACGCCCCCTTTTACACAACTCAATACGCCCTACCCTGCTACGGCGTACCTGAAAGGCTTTTTAAACACGCGCAATATAACCAGCTTCCAGGCCGACCTCGGTATTGAAGTAACACTGGCTTTGTTTTCCAAACAAGGGCTCATACAATTGTTTAACGAAATAGGTCATTACAGTGCTACCCACAATGAAAATACGGCAAGGATAATAGCGCTGAAAGACGATTATATTAATACTATTGAACCCGTTATTAACTTTCTGCAAGGCAAGAACCCCACGCTGGGGCATCTTATCTGCAAACGCGATTTTCTGCCTGAAGCCTCACGCTTTGCCCAGCTCGATGACCTTACCTGGGCTTTTGGCGCCATGGGCACGCAGGATAAAGCCAAACACCTGGCGACAATGTATCTGGAAGACCTGAGCGACCTGATAATGGAATGCCTGGACCCGCACTTTGGTTTCAGCAGATATGCGGAACGACTCGGTAGATCGGCCAATAGCTTTGATGAACTTTACGCCAGCCTGCACCTCGACCTTACTTTTGTTGATAGGCTTCTACTGCAAATATTGGCGGAACGAATGGTTGCAGTGCAGCCGAAACTGGTGGGCATATCTGTGCCTTTCCCCGGAAATTTGTATGCAGCGTTCCGTTGCGCACAATGGATAAAGCAGCACTACCCGGCCGTAAAAGTGGCCATGGGCGGCGGCTTCCCCAATACTGAATTGCGCTCCCTTAGTGATGCGCGGGTGTTTGAATTCTTTGATTTCATTACCCTTGATGATGGTGAGGCACCGGTTGAAAACCTGGTTCTGTTCATTGAAGGAAAAATAAGTACCGATGCGCTCAAGCGAACCTTTCTGCTTGAAGATGGAAAGGTAGTTTACATAAATAATAAAGCCTGTACTGACTACAAACAAGGTCAGGTAGGCACCCCGGACTATAGCGACCTGCTGCTGGACAAATATATATCGGCAATAGAGGTTACCAACCCTATGCACAGCCTGTGGAGCGACGGCAGATGGAACAAGCTGACCATGGCGCACGGCTGCTACTGGGGCAAGTGCACTTTTTGCGATATATCGCTGGACTACATCAGGCTCTACGAACCTATTACCGCTGCATTGCTTTGCGACCGGATGGAGGAAATAATAGCCCAAACCGGGCAAAACGGTTTCCACTTTGTTGATGAGGCCGCCCCACCCGCTTTAATGAAGGCCCTGGCAATGGAAATAATTAAACGTAAACTGGTAGTTAGCTGGTGGACCAATATCAGGTTCGAAAAAAGCTTTACGCGCGACCTGTGTTTCCTGCTCAAGGCATCGGGCTGTATAGGTGTATCGGGCGGGCTGGAAGTAGCATCAGACCGATTGCTGGAACTGATACAAAAAGGCATAACAGTTGCGCAGGTGGCCAGGGTAAACAAACACTTTACCGAAGCCGGAATAATGGTGCATGCTTACCTCATGTATGGCTTCCCTACCCAAACGGCACAGGAAACAATTGATTCGCTGGAAATGGTGCGGCAGATGTTTGAGACAGGAATATTGCAGTCGGGCTTCTGGCACCAGTTTGCCATGACCGCGCACAGCCCGGTGGGCATGAACCCGGAAAAGTATAAAGTAAAGAAAGAAACGGACGCCATAGGCACCTTCGCCAATAACGACATTGTACACACCGACCCAACAGGCGCTGAGCACGAAACATTCAGCGACGGCCTCAAAAAATCACTTTTCAACTTCATGCACGGCGCCTGCCTGGACTATCCGTTGCAAAAATGGTTCGATGTGAAAGTGCCTAAAACAACAGTACAACCCGGTTACATAAAAGGCATTTTAGACGAGGGCGAACTGAACACCGGTAAACCGAATGACAAAGTAATTTTCCTGGGCACGCAACCCGCAGTTAGCTTTTTTACCAAATCGAAAAAGGGCAATACCTGGGAGATGGCTTCACTTACATTCCAGAGCAAAAGGGAAACACTGGAAATTAAGGTTGACAAAGAGCAAGGCGCATGGCTGGCCGGGCTGCTGCCGCAACTAACGCTCCAAAACATTAAAACGCTCACTTTGCAAGAAGTAACCGCCAGCTACGAAGCAGCCGGGCTGGAAGATTTTGAACTATTCTGGGATAATAAACCAGTGAATGGCCTGTACAGGTTTGGCTTGCTAACAGTGTAGCAAAAGGCTTTTTCCTGCTTAACTTAAACTGATGCTTACTGTTACCACCGTCCACTGCGCAGCGGTTACGGGGTCAACGGTTTCAGCAAAGTCAAACTTAATTTGCTTGTTCTGTATAATGCTCACTTGTTGTATGCGCTTGCGTATATTTTCAAGCCCGAACGACTGGTGCCCGTCGCTGGCCTTTTTCTGCGAGGCTGTTATGCCTACGCCATTGTCCTTTACTTCAATAACCAGGAAGTTGTCCTTTTCAAAAATATGTATCCGTATAAAACTATCTACCGATTTGCGTGGAAAAAGGCCATGCTTAATGGAATTTTCAACCAAGGGCTGTATGAGCAATGGTGGAATTTTAACCTCAGTGAGGTCTACTTCTTCATCAATAACAACTTCATAATTCAAGTGCTCCTTAAAGCGTAATTTTTCCAACTTCAGATAGTTCACAACCAGGTCCATTTCCTCGCGGATAGTGATCTGTTCCAGTGAAATATTGTGCATGTTCTGCCTTACCAGGTTCGAAAAAATGCGCAGATATTCATTGGCTGCGCGCTTCTCATCTTTATTAATGAGACTTTGTACGTTATTGAGCGTATTAAAAATGAAGTGCGGATTCATGAGAGCGTTCAGTGCTTTGTATTCCGACTTCAGGAATCTGATCTCTTTCTTATACTCCTTATCCCGTTTACGTAATTCCATTTTAATACGGGAACGCACAACTACAACTACCAATATTATTGTACCCAGTATAGTCAACGAGATAAACCACCAGGTTGCCCAGTACGGCTTTTCAATAACTAATATAAAACTTATGGGTTCGCAGAAGGCTCCAGAAGCTGTTCTGGCTTTTACCTTAATAGTGTAAGTGCCAAAATCAGGGTTAGCCAGCTCTATTTCATTCAGGTTGGTATAATGCCAGTTGTCTGCTTCGCTACCCGAAATGGAGTATGCATAGGTAACGCCTGTGCTGTTGAAAGAAATGGGCAAGTAAGAAACAGATATGTGCTTTGACCTGTTGTAGGGCACCGTCATTACGTCGCCTATCTGAAGCATTAAACGATCGGTCTTTAACTTATTGAAAAACAGCTTAGGCAATTCGGGCTTGGTAAGTATGCTGGCAATACCCATTTTTATAACTGCCCCCTTGCGGAAAAAAAAGCAGTTTTCCCCATCAGAGCAAATGTCTTCAGCCGTTAGCGGCACCAGCGGATTTTCAACAATCGTCATAGACTGCCCTGTTGCTGCCGCCGATTTACCCAGCGTTATTACCCGGTATAAATTATTAGTGCTTATGAGCACATGGGTTGCATCGAGCGTAAAAAACCTATCCCAAACACACCCCTGATTCCTTACCGAATCAATTTCCATGCTCCCGTTAATGTCTTTACAGATGATTAATTTATTACCATGCGTATAGCCGATAAGGTAGTCGCCAAAAAAACCAAAGTACTTGAATACTATAGCACCAAATTGTTTCTTAGCAACAGGCGAATCGGCCACTATCTTATACATTTCCTTTTCCGTTGCGAACCAAAGCCCGTCTTTAAGGCTTGCCGCAACACTGAATATACGGTCGCTTAATTTAGGCTGCCGTATCACCCTTGCACCGGTAAACGTATCTAAATTAACAAAATTTTCAGGTAGAAATTTTGTAGCATTAATTGCACCTAAGTAATCTGGACGCTCAAAAATCAGTCTACCCTCATACATAAGCAATGTACTGATGTTGTAGGCGCGTAGCGACTTAAATAATTTTACTGATGGCTGAGTAGCTGCTAAATTGTCAATGACTATTTTTTGAGCACCATTAATAGCGAAGAAACGCAAATTGGAATCAATAAGAAACGCCGAACGATAGCCATCATCCATTGGCTTGTTTTCTTTCGAATGAATAAAATGCCCATAATTAAAAATAGTACTGAATAGCCCGTTTTTAGCGCAATACACATCGTTTCCTCCAGTAACAAAATATAACCCATTGGGGTGCAGGTAGCAATATTTTACTTCACCGGCATATACATTGTCATACACATGGTCATTCAACTCATTATCCATAAAGAAGATGCCATTGTTAAGCGTCCAGAACCAAAAATCGCCCGAACTGCTTTGAATTACCCCATTTACCTTATTTCCTTTCAGCGTACCTGTACTGTCATTGATTATTACACCGTCAGATGTATAGGTAAATGAATTACCCTGGTTATCAATATAGTGCCCATAGACATGTTGTTTAAGCAAGTCAGGAGCTTTGAAAGTCCTGATTACATGAAGGTTGGAATCATACAAATGAAGAAGGTCATAGCAATGCTCATCAGCACCAATGAAGCACCAGGTTGGTAGCCCCGATTCAAATTTCGGAATAAAGGTGCCGGAGTCAACTTTACAACTTACACCATAGTTATAAATATTTACAGCAATGGTTGGCGTAACAAAATAGTACGCCCCATTCACTATTTTCTTTTTAATGAGGATCTCATTTCTGTCATAAGCGGGCCCCTCAAGCAAGTCCAGCCGATATACTTCCACCCGATTACCGATAATATTAATAAACTTCGACCGATCGAAAAAATAAATAGAAATACTGCTGTCCTTTTCAATGGTTATATTCCTGATATAGGACGACTTAAATGGTAGCTTAAGAAATGGTGTATTTTCGGCATTGTGAAAAACACCATCTTTATAATAACACAACTCACCATTATAGGTAGCCAGCCACAGCCTGTGTTCCTTATCTTCTTTAAAGAAAAATATTTCATTGTCGGGCAAGCCATTTTCGGTAGTAAACACCTCAAAATTAATACCATTATAACGTGCAATACCATGCTTTGTGGCTACCCACAAAAAACCATAGCTATCATAATACAGGTTATAGACCACGTTACTGGGCAAGCCATTGTCTTTAGTAAAATGCAGCATAGGGAACTGTTGCCCGCGGCTAACAGACGACATTACCATGAACAGACATAAAATAAGACACCGAAGGTATTTAGTCACTGTTAAATTTGTGCAGCTTTAAAAAGTCAATGAACCCGGCAAACCTACGCCTGCTTACCGGCAATTGTGTTTTAGTATTGCTAATAAATACGGCACACGATTCATCATTTACTATCTTCTGTATATGCGTGCAGTTAATGAGGTAAGATTTGTGTATGCGAAAAAACATATCTGCAGGTAGCATAGCTTCGTATTCATAAATGGAATTGCTGACTGTCATTTCAACGCATTCATTTTTTTTCCTGATGCAAAACAGGCTATAACTACCCGAGCCTTCAATATAGAAAATATCTTTAAAGTCCACCATTTCAATGTTATTGGCGCCCTTCAGTGCAAGTTTCTGCTGCTTTTCCTTATTGCCTATATTTTTCAGTACTTCAAGCTGATGGTCCCTGCTTTGCGCAAAATTCCGCAGCTCTACCCGTTGTTTCAACTTATGCACGGCATCAGTAAGCTCATCAATGCTAATGGGTTTGAGCATATAGTCAACCGCATTCAGTTTAAAAGCCTGTATGGCAAACTGATCATAGGCAGTAACAAATACTATTTCAAAATCGAAATGGTTTATGCGTTGCAGAAACTGGAATGCGTTCTCGCCGGGCATTTCAATATCCAGAAAAACAGCGTCGGGCTTCAATTCCCTGATCATTTTTTCAGCCTGTGTAGTGTCGTTAGCAACACCAACAATGTTAATTTCCGACTCCACATAGTCATGCAGCATATTCACTATATTATCGCATGCTTCTATTTCATCGTCAACAATTAAAACATTTATTATAACTCCTTTTCCCACAATTACAATATTTAAGTAAATAAATAATGATTCAAACTGAAAGTTAAAGATAGTGGAAAACTTTACTTAAAAGAAAAAGAAAAAAACCTTCGTTTTAGCTGAATTTCATATCAGTTTATACTAATTTTGCAACATGGCTGATTTGGAAATAACGCAGGACGATCTATTCGATTTAGGTTTTGAACCATTTGTTACTGAAAATAAAAAATCAATGGATTATGAGCACCCTGAGCTGGGTATTAAGCTTTGGAAAGGTGTTTCTAACCCCGATCCTGCTTTCAGGTTCTGGAAAATGGGCTATGGTAAGGACAAAGTGCAGTTCGAATCGTTAGGACAACTCAAAGACTACATGGAAAAGGTAGCAGCAAGCAAGTAACTTTTTTATAGTTTATTATATTACTGCCTTTCAGCAGTATAAACGCAAGATGGCCGGGTAGCAGATTCAATTCTGTTACCCGGCCATTATACTTTGTTAACTTAGTAGGCATAATCTGCCAGATAATCGTACTTCGCGGTAAGCTTGCCGCCACTGCAAATAGTTGCCCTGGCAAGTATATCGCTCTGCGGCTTTAGCAGTTCAGGCAATATGTATTTCTTAAAGTGCACCCCGAAATATTCCGATGCATCGCAAGGCAATTCGTTCGGCAGGTTATCAACAGCCATTATGTCAATAATATCGGGCGTATTTTTATAGGGCTCATCCATGAGCAACGTAGCCCGGTTAACCCCGTAAACCGGCACAGCAATGGTCGATGAATCAAGATTCAACGGCACTGAGCCATCTACATCGCAGGTAATATCTGAAATAACACTTATCCTCCAGTCGTTGCGTTTTGCCTGCTCCTTTTCAAATAAACGCGGTATGCGCTTTTCCCAGTAAATGCCATTCATCAGTATGTCCGTCTGACTCAGGTAATTGGAAAATAAACATTTGTAGGCTTGCGGGTCGGCATGAAAATCATCGCGATGGAACATATCATTATCCTTCCGCGCATATAAATTGGCTCCCTTCAGGTGTGTAAAAACCGGATAATCATATTCATGAGTCAGGTAATCGTTCGGCTCTACCGATTCAATATCCAGCTGGGTAAATACCTCCAGCACACCTGAGGCTACTTTACCCGAACCCGTTACCGCAATTTTTATATTGGGGATGGTTACCTGCTCATAAGCCGCAATAAGCTCTTTAAAAGTCTTTACATTATGTGCTGCGGGCAGTTCGTATAAACCGTGCTTCTTGCCATAAGTGAGCAGGCCGTTATGCGCACCAACAATGCCGGCATAAAAGCCAAACCCCAGTATGCGCTGTTCATCGGCATGCGTGAGGCACTCATAGTCTATCATGGTAATGTTCTTTTCAATGAGGGCATGCATCAGCTTTTTATTGTGTGGTTGCTTCTTCTTGGTATGCGAAAAGAAGAAGTACGTTTTGCCCGCAATTAAACTATCAACCGGCACCTCTTTTACACCCAGCAATATGTCGCAACCCGTCATATCATGGCTCATGGCTATGCCTTCGGCAAGATATTCAGCATCGGTGAAACACCTGTTGGGCGATGGTTCCACCGTAATTTTAATATTAGGATTATTATCTTGTATTTTCCTGCATTGTGCCGGTGAGAGCGGCACCCGGTTATCGGGCAAAGTCTTTCTTTCTCTTATTAGTCCTATACGGAGCATCTTTAGTATTTTTGCCGCCAAAGATACTAAATCCCCTGCCGGTTGTAAGCAGGTATATACACGTACTTACCAACATTAGCTGCTTTTATGGAAAACTATTTCGAATTTTATAGCCTGCCTGTTTCCTTTCATCCTGACGCAGTATTGGTAAAAGCTAAATTTTATGAACTGAGTAAAGCCTACCATCCCGACCGCTATGCACAGGGTGATAGCAGTAAAATGCTGGAAGCATTAACACTTGCAGCACACAACAATAAAGCCTACAAAACACTCAGCAACAGCGATGCCACTATGGCCTATGTGCTGGAAATGGCCGGTGTACTGCAACATGATGAAAAGTATGCCCTACCCCCTGCCTTCCTGATGGAAATGATGGATATTAATGAAGCGGTAAGCGATTTTGAGACCGAGCCAGACAATACCAACGCCAAAACACAGGTAATAAACGAGCTGCAAGCCCAGTTGGAAAACTGGCAGTCATCGGCCGAAAAGCTTATCCAGCGCTACGAAGCGGGCGAAAAAGGCGACGAACTACTTCTTCAAATAAAAGATATGTATTACAGACGCAAATACTTGTTGCGGATTCAGGAAAGAATTAATAAGTTTGCATCCCGCTAGAGCAGTTGGGCAGTTTGCAGTGAGCAATTTACAGTTGGCCACCCAAACGGAAACATTGATAATTTACCATTGCTCTTTATCGCCCAGATGGCGGAATTGGTAGACGCGCTAGACTCAAAATCTGGTTATCGCAAGGTAGTGCAGGTTCGATTCCTGTTCCGGGCACAAAAAAGAGAAAGGGAGCGGTGAGCGAGAGCGAAACCCTCCCATTCTCTTTTTCCCTTTCAGCCGATGTAGCTTTTTAGCGAAAGCGGCTCGCTCCCGCTCTCTTTCCCGCTCCAAAATCGTATCTTCACTTTTATGTTCCCCTATGAAAATCTTGAAGTCTATAAAAAAGCCTATACTACTAATCAGATCATTTATCGTCTGTTAAAAGGCAATAAGACCATACCTGGCTACGCAAGAGATCAACTCGGGAGAGCTAGCTTGAGTATAATGTTAAATATCGCAGAAGGTAGTGCAAAGTTCAGCAATAGAGATCGCCGAAATTTCTACGTAACAGCCCGGGGCTCAACTTTCGAATGTGCAGCCCTTATTTCTTTTTTGAAAGATGAAAATGAAATGACAACTGAAATGTTTGAAGAGCTTAAAAAAGCGTACGACTCGCTATCGCGCATGCTCTTCACAATGATAAAAAATCTTGAAGAATGAAACCCGCTCTCTGAGCGGGTTTTGCTTTATACCCGCAGTGATATATCGAACCAGCGTTCGTAGCTACTTTGTTGTTTGAGGATTATTACCCATGTAATTGATATTGTCGAATAAGGTTTTCATCCAAATTTCATCTGCGTCATTAGTATATGTAAAAACACAGACTAACACTTTATTATCTGCATGCTTGACACCCTTTAATTGCCAACCGCTCTCTGTCTTGATGACAGATATTTTCATTTTAGCAAAGGTTTCGGCAGAAAACAACTGATTGCCAGTTACAGCGAGTGGAGAAAAGTATAAAATACGACTTTCATTCGCATTCATAAATTGTACCGAGTCCGAATTATTGATACGTTTATAAGAAGTGTCAATCGGTATGTGCCAGCCTTGTAGTAAGTCACAGGTCTTCTTTTTGCTTTTAAAAAAATTAAACATGATGTCAAAAATATACATAAAAAGCATTCCGATAGCAGGCGAAAAATACGCCACGATATTTTTCTATTTATTCCAGAGCTTCTACCAAACCACCTAATTCACATATACGCCGAACGATATTTTTATTAGCTATGGAATACTACACTTAGCGGGGGAACACCAACAACGGCGAAAAATATTTACTTTCGTATAGATTTATTGAAAGACAAATGAGATGATAATATGTCAGGTAGTAAAATTAAATTTCTCCAAATTTTTTTCATATTGCTTATTTCCAAAGCCATAACATCGTGTTTGCAGAAATCAATAACAATTCCTATCAACTTTATTGAAACAATACCACCTCAAGCCCTAAGTATTGAATGGCAGAAGTTAAATCAGGATGAAAATGAATTTGAAGTAAAGATCAAGAATGGTCAATTACAGGTAAATAAACCAGATGGATTTTCTGATTGTGAACTGAAAATAATAGGTGGAACATTGACAGGTTTTGATTCTGGTGAGTTTGGCGGAGGCTTATACTTTATACCGAATAATATTTCAAAGCCAAAAATCAAAATTGCCCCTTTCCGCATTAGGTTCCTTTTTAACTATAAAGATAAAATCTACTTTATATCGGGATATTCCCATATGGGTTTCATAGGCGGAGGTTTATTTGAGCTTAAGGAAATGGCCGATAGTAGCACTTATAATAAGATCCTGGTTTTTGAAGACGATCCGGAAGCATTTACGATCTATAAAGACAAATTTTTAATTGCAACAGGTAAGAATTTTTACATAGTAAAAGACTTAAAAAAAACACTTGTGTTTAAGAATACTTTTTGGGATGGCTTGTATCCTAACTCAATCGCAGTATTTAATGACAAAAATGTATTTTTAGGAATGAGGAGTGGAATTGTAAAGCTTGATTTGACAACAAAAAAAATGACTTACTTTAGATATAATAAATAAATATTGTTAACAATTAGAAGACTAACAATTCCTTACTAAGAGAGTCTCCTTTTAGAGACTCGTCGGCAATCAAGCGACCAAAGCCGATATAAACTTGGACAACTCACAGAAGAGCTCCCATATTTGGTTCGAAGTTTTGTCAGTCCCGCTCCAAAAAAGAATATCTTCATACTATGTTTTCCATATGAAAATCTCGACGTTTACAAGACGCCTAAAGTGGAATATCGAACCATGATTATTGAGGTCCTTATTTTTTGCATATTTTACATTTTTTTTAAGTAACAACCAGTTACAACAGCTTGGACGGAATGGTGTACATAGGCAGTATATTACTTGTTTTTATAGGTTTACCCATCGGGTTAGGGTTATTATTTTATTTTGTTCCCAAAAAACTTGGGTACCCTAGGACAGCGAAATATCTGGCAATAATTTATGGACTAACAACATTGACAATCGCGTTTTTTATTGCATTTGAGGACCAGCTCTTTACAAAAAATGATGCTAAAAAATTGGTTGAAGAACAGAATATCAAACTGAATGATAAATTTGACTTACTGAAAAACGAATCAATGACAGCACCCGGCGAGTACTACCACACGTTTACTTTAAAAATATCGGAAAAAGACAAACTGGAGGCAATAAAAACAATTAAAAGCTCAAAAAATTTTAAGATAGACAGCGGTTCAATCAATAGCTTGCTGTATTTCCAAGAAAACAGATATTTTGGTCCAAAAATTATTCAGGACTACGTGACAGAGGAATCATACGTGAGGGAATATTTTCAGCCAAGTCGGCAACAAGGCTTTGCCCCAACTTTCAGGAGAATATCTATTAGTAAAATTGAGCGCAGACTTACATTTGAAGACATAGATGAGTAAAATTGTCGTTCAAAATTTCCCCTGTTTACTCCTCTTTCTCCACCAATTGGATGCTTAATGCACAGATGCGCCCTAAAAATGATCATTAATTGGTTCGACCTTGCCCCCGTGCCGGGCACAAAAATGGCCAAAGATGCGCCAACTTTCGAGTCCATGCAATTGTTACCTAAAAGAGCTAAAAAATGCACTCATAATTGGGCGGATTTTTTAGTTTTGCCAATACAAAAAGTAAAACCTGATAAAATATGGCCTGGAGTTTTTTTAGAAAAAAAGTAAATCCCGAAATCGAAAAAACCGAGGTAAAGAAATATTCGCGGGTCGACTACAATGTATACTTTGATAATTCAAGCATAGACAATACGCCCCTTAAATTTTTGAATTTGGGCGTGTTGAATTTAGCTACCGGCAGTATTGTTTCCTGCGATCCTTTAGTTTGCCTGGGTAGCACATTGCCGCTTATTAAAACAGTGCTGCCTGGCAAGTATCCGGTCATTGCATGCATTGCACAAACGGAGCATTCTGGCGACCGTTATGCAATTGTAAAATTACAATTTTCACCTGAAAAGGCCACAAAATGGGAAATGGCGTTGGTGGAGGGCCAGGATGTAAACGAGTTAAAAGACGACGATGAGTATTTTGGTTTCCCTGTTGATGCCGGCCTCGGGTGTTTTTGCGACCAAACAACGCAAGATTTTTATGACCAGTGGTACAACGACTTCTATAAACACAACGCAGAAGGTGACTTATACGAAGAAATTATAGCACCTGCTTTTAAAAAGAACGCTCTTGATCAAAGCAACCCGAATGATACAGGCGATTGGTTAAATTTCCATTTACCAAATTCACCTGATTTAAACATAATCATGTTTCATTCCGGTTATGGGGATGGGCACTACCCTTGCTATTGGGGCATTTCCGATAATGGAAAAATTTGTAGCCTTATCGTGGATTTCATGGTCTTTTAGATTGACTGTTATGAAGACAACTGGTTGTGCCCCCTTTACTATTTCCCTTTTACCGTAGCAACAATTATTGCTTCTAAAATCTTCATATCTACGTCTTCCAGTTTATTAATGTAAACGCAACCACCGTCGGTTTTGTACTTGCCTAATTTTTCGAGCAAAGCCTCGCGTTCTTTGGGGTCTATACCCATAACATGTATGGAAAGGTTTGCTTTGCGTGGCGAGAACCCGATCTTAAACCATTCCACCGCCCTACCAGATGTGGGGCTTTTGTACACCATATTACCAAAGCCTATTAATGATGCACCCCACATTTTAGGCAGCTCTTGAGTGGCATTTTGCATCATTTCAATTAAAACGGCACTGTCATTGCGTTTTTGTTTCCCGGCTACGGTATCGAGAAACTCCGCTACACTTGTCTCATTTTCTGTTGTCTTAACTTTTGCCAGTTTTGCCATGGTATATGTTTTATCCGGACTGATGATTACCGCCTGTCTCCACTATTTTTAGCAGCTAAACACCATTTCCATCCCTGTTGTAAATATAAACAAAAGGTGCCAATAAGGTTGACAACTTCCCATAGGCGGAAGCCCCCCCATCAATCAACCAAATGTATATGCCCCAAATCAAACCCGATGCCAACCATATATTTGGTAAAACCAATTTCATCAAAATATGTAGCACAAGAGCGCGTTGTTTTGATAGTTACATTTTTCATGCTCTCAAGTACTTTAAAGCAATCAAATACGATCGTACCCATACCTTCAAAGTTGGTCATATCAATGCACACATTTTCCTTCGAAATTGCCTCCTGGAACAATCGGGAAACCTCACTCTTGTCATCAGACGTAAGGCTACCGTGTAACCTTATAACATACGCGTCCCCCTCTGTTACCTTGAATACCCGCTTTATAAGGAAATAACCTTCAATCAGCTCAATGTAATTAATAAATCTTTCATTATGATCAAGCCGCTGGGCGAGGTTCACAAAGTTGATAACCAGATCCAGTTCATCGGTCTTGGGTTTTGGGCAGCGGAATTTGTGTGTACGTAGTTGTCCACTATTTTCTACTGAGCAGGTTAACTCAACGCCATCCAGAATCCATCTTGTATCAACCAAACCTATTGAAACAATGCGCTCTGCCAATCGCTTGATGTCCGCTACCCGCTCCAACAATTCCGGTAGCACCAGCACACTATTTTCATAGGTGTTGCCGGCGGCAAATACGGAAACGATAAGCCGCAAATCCCCTTCACCCTGCACTAACTGAAAACAGCATTTAGGATGAAAAGATGGAGCAATTTCAAGTTTTAAAATATAGGCCATTGAGCTGGTTATCTAAACGAAAAGGGTAAAATTATACTCATAACAGCTGTAAATTAGTTTTTATTCAGGTAATTTATAAACGTCTATATTTCATGTATTCAATTACCAAAGCTACAAACCGGAAATTACGTCTTAATATAAATGGCGGCTAGAAAAATCATTATAACCATACCCAAAACATGTTCAGAAAACTGGGCATCAATGAAGCCTGAGGAAAATGGCCGCTTTTGCAGCTCGTGCCAAAAAACCGTCATAGACTTCAGTACCTTGACCGATAGAGAATTAATGAATGTGCTGTTAAGAGCGGGTAGAGACACCTCCTGTGGCCGCTTTCGGGAAGATCAACTGAACAGGCAGGTGCAGGAGGTGCAACCACATAACTTAGCGTATAAAATACTACAAAAAATAGCGGCATGCTTTCTGCTGCTGCAATCGTTTACCAATACTGCCCGGTCGCAAATAACCACCGGCCCACCCTACCAATGGCTACACCAGACCACAAGACCAACTGAAGAATGCTACGGTATTGCGGGCTTCGTAAAAGACTATTTAACAGGCGCCGGGCTAACGGGCATCAGGGTTGAAATTGACGGCACTAACATAAGTACTATTACTGATACTGACGGCTACTATTTTGTGCAGCTAGCTCAACTAATACCGCGCACTTCGGTTACCTTAAAAGCAGCCTATATTAACGACAGTCGCAGCTTGAAAATTGACAGTATTTTTGTAGAGGCAGTAGTTGATATCTCTGCTTTGGCAAAAGACAGGCCAGTAATTATCTACCGATACCCCTACGAAAAAACGAACGAGATAAGCGCCACCATGTATAAACCACTCATTGAACACTTTGGTGGCATTCGGGTAACAGAAGTGCCTCCAACAATAAAGCCTATCAATATCTCCTGGCCATTTCATCGTAAAAAGAAACGCCATGAATAAAATAGCCTGCATCGCCTTCTTTCTAATCTTACCGGTTTGTGCGGTTGCTCAAAGCATGATTGGACTCAGCGCATCATCATATTCAAAAGCGCATTTCCCCGGTGGCGACAGAATGCTCTGCAGGCTTTTGGACTCGCTGCTTGAATATCCCAAAATAGCATTCGACTCCAACATTCAAGGCCGCATAATTGTACGCTTTATGGTAGATGAAACCGGAACAATCAGCGAACCAAAAATAGTTAAAAGCATAAGCCCGGAATGCGATGCGGAAGCACTAAGGGTTGTGCGCGCTATGCCACAATGGGCACCCGCCCGTTATTTTGGTAAGCCCGTGAGGTCGGTGCATTTTATGCCCGTCCTATTTAAATTAGAATAGAATTATTACCAGTATTTTTGTTGCAAGGCTAGCCAACAAAATAATGTTCAAAAAAACGTCTTTCAATCAACTGCTGTTCTTTTACGCTATTAGCGTATTTATATTCAAGGGCCTGTTTCAGGAATTTGATTTGCTCGTCTTTGCACTGGGACTTGGTATAATTGTATGTACAGGCACATTGCTTTACATGGCCGTAAAGGCCGTTTGCAAAAAAGATTATAGCCGCCTAGTTAAATTAACATTAGTACTGCCACTGGTTGTTTTACTGCCAACAGAATTAATATACAGTGTTGCTAGCTTACCCTTTAATTACAGCCTCAGGAATAAGATCGTACACGAACTCCAGGATGGCCAATATGATTCCATCATGAGAGCCGACGCAGGTTTCGCTTCCGGCACATGGATTTATAAGTGCGCTCGCCATTATAAAGTTTACAAACGTAATAATATAAAAATGGTGTTTCTGGAACAGCGTATAGCGGGCTATACCGGTGAGGAATTTTTCGGGCTACAATACGTAAACGGTGAATCTACACTAACGCAACTTGAGGTACGGGAATTTAACTATTCCAGCCAATGTATTCCTTTAGGAGGGCACTGGTACTGGGTTCGTTATTTACCTGATTATACACCCGCACCCTGACCCGCTTCCTCTGGCAACAATTTACTCCTCTTTATATTCAACTTTCATCAGTGCTGTATCCTTTACTACTTTGTAGTATTCCCAGCCGTGGCCTAGTTTCCAGTCTTCTTCTTGTTCAATGCAAACTATCCGTTCTTTTTTATTTGCCGTATGCGAGGCCCTGCCAGAAAGGCCCATCCAGTATTCCAGCTTATTGCCGATATTGACCCATACGTAATTATATATAAGGTTGGAATGATAGCCCTTATCCTCTATAATGGCTAAATCCGGCTTACCATCAAGGTTAAAGTCCTTAACGGTGAACCAATAATACAGCTCAGTTACCCGCAGCGTTTTGCTCATCACTTCCTGTTCTGTAAGCTCCAGCCGCGTGTCGGCCAGAGTGCCCAATATCTCCTTAACGGCGTCACTGATATTAGGGCCTGTAGCATCTATGCCCACTATCTGCGCCCTGTACCTGTGCGAGCAGCTGAACATCAAGCCCTCCGCATCATTATACAATGAATATCGAACCCTGCAATAAATAGAGATATCCCCAACAGGTATAATAAGGTTCAGTGTACGGGGCACATCTGGCTTAAAGGGTTTACCAATAAAAGGATTAGGATATTCGCCTTCTTCAAGTACCTTCTTCTTTGGTTTTGTACGGGCTATCTTGTTTTTAGTAGCGTGCTGCTGCCCCATGCTCTGCGGCAAACACAAAAACAACAGGAGGTAGCCAACAAGGTATTTCATAGCTTTATAAAACGCTAGGCGCAACACAATATTACAGGTTACGCCTGATTATTTTACTTTTGCCAAACACTATTACCAACTATGGGATACTACCTAGAAGCTATCATTTGCCAGCAACAAGATGCCGCTGATTTTACCAGCCTGTTCACCAATGCCAAAGCTGTGCCACTGGAACAAGGCTTTTGCCTGATACCCATGTCAGAGGCACTCCACGACGAAATAAACCCCGACAATGACTCATCAGCTATAGCCCCGTTCACACTACTTACTAAAAAAACAGAGCAAGTACTATTACCCATTTCCTTCAAAACAACGATAGCCTATGTTGAAGCTGAATATTTCGGTGGGCAGGGCGCCCAGTCCGCAATAGTTTGGGCTACTGGTAAGCGTATGTTTTGCCTGCCCGGTGGCCAGCAATCTATCAATGAAACTTTGCGCTACATGGGTGTAGTTAAGGAAGGTGGGCGAGATGAGTTTAACACTTTGAATCTGGGCAAGCACCGCCGTTCACTCGATTGGCTAAGCTAGGGGTAACGAGTACCTACCTGCCCCTGGAATAATTATCCAGTTTGTCTTTTTCAACTTTCGAAAGGCTGTTGATGCCCTTTTGGTGAATCTTTTCCAATATAACATCTACCTCATTTTGTTCTATACGTTTGGCCAGGTTGTAGCGGTCATCAAGGGTAGCGTTATGGTGTTGCTTAAAATAAAAATTATCAACAAACAATACATGTGGCCGCGTAACAATAACGTAAATGAACAAAATAGCAGGCCCGGTTATTACCGCTATGGTAACGAAGTTAGAGAGCACAGCATGCGGGTGAAAGGCTATGGCGGTATACATACCCACCAGTGCCCCGCCAAGGTGCGCCTCATGACCTATATTGTCAATTTGCGAACGGATGCCGTAGATAGAATACGCGATATACAACAGCCCGAATAACCAGCCTGGCACACGCAAAGGCAACAGCAGCATACCCACGTGCAGGCCGGGAAACAAGGCGATGGAAGCGAATATAATACCACATACTGCACCTGAAGCCCCAACCGCGCTATAGTCGCCATGCATGCGGTGAATGAATAGTGCCAGTAAATTACCCCCTATAAGCCCCGCAAAATACACCACGACAAAAGGTAAACTACCCATGTACGCTTCTACCGATATACTGAATAGGTAAAGCACAATCATGTTTAAAATAAGGTGCATCCAGCCCACGTGTAAAAAGCCAGCAGTAACCATGCGGTAATATTGCTTTTTCACCAAAACCTCATCAACCCTGAAGCTGTACTGGTCTAAGAACGAACTTTCCTTAAACCCTTTAATGGATACAATTACGTTAATGATAATTAAGACATAGGTAATTATAGCAGTAGGTTGCATGCATGTATTTTAAAGACTAAGCAATATACCGACTATTGCTTTCAAAAATCAAAAACACCTGCTTAAAATTTACTAAAAAAAGTATTGGAGGCAAGGCAATAGCCTGAAAGAAAAAAGCACATCATACTTACCGCAGGGGTTAATATGATGTGCTAATTTTGTTATCGTTCCTTATACGGGAATAACAATTATCTGTTATTTATAAACGTCCTGCCATTTCAACTCCTTAATGTAGAAGCGCGATGGGCGTTCCCAATCGTTAGCTTTAAAGCCATCGCCATCTTTGTAGTTGAAGTGAGCGTTATTAAGCGTAACAACTTTATTCAGGTGAAACTCATTATCAATATAATTTTCGGTAGCAAAGTTTTCAGAAAATGAATAAGTAACAAAGTTGCGGAAGGAAATATCCTTATTGCTACGGCTTACATAAACTTTGCAAAAGTTGATGGTTTCCTCTTCCGTATTACGGTCGGTAACATCAAAATAAATATTAGCGGTAAGGTTGTAGAACGCCTGTGTGATGTACGATTTAGGAGGGATGAAGGTTATCCTTTCACCCTTAACCAGGCTTTCTCGGCTCAGTTTAGTGTTCGATGACATGGAATAATAATCATTGAACACATCCAGCCATTCCAGTCCGTAAGCTGTGCCATACGCCTTATAATTGTTGGCATATTGGTTAGTATAATAACTCAGGCGCTTGCCATTATTGATCAGTGCCGATTTTTTCCAGTCGATATACATTGGCAAGTCCGTCTTGTTCCAGAACAGGAACGACATTACACCGTGGTCAGCCCAAAACCAGTAAACAACCTTTACATCATCATTTTCATATTGGTAAAAGTGGTTGATGCTCTTAATATCTTCGGTAGTTGGCGACACATATACCACCTGCGTAAACCGGGAACAGCTGGTAAATGACGAGGCTATGAGTAGAAATAATAGTAACTTTTTAACGCTCATAAATTGCGAATTTGGCATAAATATAGTCTGTTGTGGGGAGAATTTAAAGAAGGGCTACTTTTTTCAGATTTACACCGTTTACCGTTACAAATCCAAAGTATCAAAAAGAACAGTTTTAATTTTTAGTAAATCTCTGTCATTTATTGTCCCGACTCTTCCAATAATTCTATCAAAGGAAATTGCCCTCACCTGATGACACAATACATAGGAGTCCGTCTTTAGCCCGCCTATACCTTTCAATAATTTTACTATAGTGTAATGACTGAATTTTGGTTCCTTTGAAGTGCATGGAACAATTACAGCTAACTGCAATTGCGGAATAGACTTAATAATAACACACGGTCTTTGAAGCCCTTGCTCATGTCCCTTCACCTCCTGAGGGGGAAGTCCTAGGTCAATATCTACAATTTCACCACTATTGTATTTGTTTTGCATAAGTGAATTAAAAATTTGAAACAAAATCTAAGAGCCCTAAGTCTGCCAGATCCTTCTGTTCTCGAAGCGTTTTCTTATCCGCTACTTTTCCTAATGACGACCCCTTATTGCCTGTTGATATAATACCCAATTCTACTGCAAGAGCAATATACTCTTGCGCAGCGTCCGCTATAATAAAAGCCATCTCGTTAACGACCTTCTCTTGAATCTTTATACCATCCTCGTTAATAATATAGGCTGCTACAACAATAAATTCGATGTAAAGTGATGCATTTACCCAATCCACTATATTTTGAGCTTCGGCATCATTAGGGATACCCAACGCTATACTCGCGAGAAACTGCTCATAGGTAACTCTTGGAAATTGCGGTATTTCGGAGGGAAAAGATTTACTTTTTGAAGAAGAAGATAACATTATAGATTTTACAACCCTTGCATTACACCTTAATGCAAATAAAAGATTATCTACCAATGGACGGAGGCTTTTGTTATTTCTCAGTTCATCAATCTGTGGCGATACTTCATTAATCGCATCTAGAAAGCTAAAATCAGCCTGTCCATTCAACCATTCTAAAGATCGCAGTCTAAAATTAAAAATGCGTGGCAGTAATTTATCCAGCCCTTCTTTTATAGAAATGCCTTTCAAAGTCACTACTTCTTTAACCTCATTCAGAAATTTTGTCGTTTCCTTCTTAATTGAAGGCTCCATTTGAGGAAGATGGTTCCTCATCTGCAAACAAATAAAATCGCAGTTTCTCGCTGTTGCCAACATATAAACAAAGATACGTTTATCCTATGAAAACTCAATTACAGCTTACCATTAATACACCTGCAACCTGTTCAATTTTTTGTACAACCCATCTTCAATATCCACCAATTCGCTGTGGGTGCCGCTTTCTCTTACCTTGCCGTCTTCCAGTACAACTATCAGGTCGGCATTGCGGATGGTGGACAGACGGTGGGCAATTACGAATGAGGTGCGGTTGCGCATCAGGTTATTCAGTGCTTCCTGCACCAACGCTTCAGACTCCGAATCGAGCGAACTGGTAGCTTCGTCAAGCAGCAAGATAACGGGGTCTTTCAATATTGCCCGGGCAATAGCTACACGCTGCCTCTGGCCACCCGATAGCTTTATGCCGCGCTCGCCCACCACGGTATCAAAGCCCTCGGGGAATGTTTTAATAAATTCATAAGCGTTCGCTTGCCTTGCCGCTTCCTCTACTTCAGCCTTGGTGGCATCTGGTTTGCCATACGCAATATTTTCGAAGATCGTTCCACCAAAAAGCAAGATGTCTTGCGGCACAAGCGCCATCTGCTTCCTTAACTGTGTTAAGGGAATACTCTTTGCATCATTACCATCAAATATAACAGCACCTCTATCGGGTTCGTAAAACCGGAGCAAGAGCGCAGCAAGGGTGCTCTTACCTGCCCCACTTGGCCCTACAATGGCTATTTGCTGGCCACTTTTCACATCAAGACTTATATCCTTCACCACCTGTATTTCGGGGCGCGAAGGGTAACTAAACCCTATGTTGCGCAACGATACATTGCCATGTAATTTAAATTCCGGCAACAATGGTGCCGCATCTACCGCCACTTCCTCTATATTTTCTTTAAGTAACTCGCGCACACGCTGTGTTGCCCCTAAGGTCTTTTGTAATTGCGCATACAGATCGGCAAAGCCCGCCATGGTGCCGCCTACAAATGCGGTATACACTACGAACGCCGTAAGCTGGCCGAACGATAACAGCCCGTGCTGCATTAAGCCTGCACCATACCACACTACCAGCACTATAGCACCAAATACACTGAACAAAAGGAACGATACAAAAAAGCCACGCATACGGCCATTTTTTATAGCCAGACTTACCAGGTTACTGATACTGGTATCATAACGTTTCACCTCATACCACTCATTGGCAAAAGCCTTTACGTTGCTTATCCCTTGCAGGGTTTCCTGCACAACCGTGCCGGAATCTGCCAGCTGATCTTGCCCGTCTTTCGCAAGGGCCCTGATGCGCTTGCTGAAAATTAAGGCAATAACAATAATTACGGGTATAACGGAAAGCATAAGCAACGTCATGCGGGGGCTTATGTACAATATGAGCCCTACACCAATAACCAGCGTAAGTACGCCACGTAAAATTTCCGCCAATACAGTTGTTACCGCATCTTGAATCTGAGATATATCGGCAGTAATGCGGCTGGAAAGCTCACCTACCCTTCGCTGCGCGAAAAAGTCCATGGGCATCATGATCAAACGGCGGTAAATGTCTTTACGCATATCTGCAACCGCGTTTTCGCCAACAGTAGTGAATAGATAAATACGCAAAAATGAAAACACCATCTGCAGGCTCAGCACAGCTATCATTATCAATGCTATACCTGTGGGTGAAAATGCCAGCGGGCCTTTTAAATCGCCATGAGCACTATCCAGCAATCGTTGCAATAGAAAAGGGAAAGCCATTGTTGTGCCGCTGCTCAAGGCTATAAAAATAAGCCCTGCAATAAATATGCCTTTGTAAGGTTTCAGGTACTGGAAAATCACCAATGCCTCTTTTACCGCTTCTTTGCTTATTTTAACTTTTGGCGATTCCTCACCCTGTATATTGTGTCTGCCTCTTGCCATATTTTTAGTAGTATACTTTGGGTAGAAAGTCGTAAGTAGAAAGCTGTGCAGAATATACGTCCAGCATCTTACCATCCCTCCCAAAATTGCGAAATTAGGGAGGGATAGGGAGGATTAAATATATTTTCGGTGGATGGGTTGGTTTTGTCGGTGGGTGGGAAGCTAACCTATAACTACTCGCCTATTATCCGGTTCCAGAACGCTCTTAATGCTTTCTTATCCATCATTGCCATGCGGCGGCGTTGCAGCACATTATCGTTTGCGCCGGGATATGCCAGGCAGTAACTGAATACAAAATGGGGGTTGCCTGTGCCCCAGGCTCCTATTTCGCCAAAGCGCATATCGCTGAAGAATAGCGAGTCACCCTGCATTTCGGCGCAGTAATACCCTTTCGAAAAACGCTTAAGTTTCTGTACCGTTATTTTATCAGCAGATTGCGCCAAAAGTGCATCGTTTTGCGATACATGACGGAAGCTGATACCTTCGTTTTTGTCCAATACAGAACGATAGCCCACATAAAAACCTGAATCGGTTGCTGCTACTACATACCATAGCAAATTATTGATTGGCGTTGGCGTGGTAAAGTATGCTTTAGGCGTTATATGGCTGGCTGCAAATGCAGTCTGCACTTTGTTTTCAATAAGCTGTTTATTAACGAAGCAGTACACTATATATAACGCACAAGGAATAATGCCGAACCACGCCCATTTTATACGCCTGAGGCTATCTTTCTTTAGTATAAGCAGCGCAATGAATGCAACCAGGGTGCAAATAGTATACAATGGATCGAGCACAAAAACCGCATTGAACGATACCCTTGCATGACTGAAAGGCTCTAACCAACCTGTGCCATAAGCGGTAAATGAATCGATGACCAGATGCACCAGCATTTCAAGTGCCCAGAAAAACCACCATTGCTTAAATGTTACAGCCGAGGTTTTAAATATTTTGCCCGAAAACCATGCCAGTAGCGGACTTACCAGCACTAAAAAGAGAAAAGAATGCGTAATACCCCTGTGAAATAAAAGGTCAGTAGCATGGTCGAGCCACGGCGAAGCCAAGATATCAATATCGGGGAAACTATTGGCAATAGCGCCAACCAGCATTGCCTTCTTACCCAGCTTTTTGCCGGCAATAACCTCGCCTATACAGGCACCTAATACAATGTGGGTTAGTGAATCCAAGTGTCTTATTTTTAAAAGTTATAACCAACCGGCTTTCCATTCTTTGAAAACTGATGGCCGTATCCAGAACCTAGCAAAATTACCCTCATGCAGGTTCATTAGTTCAATTTCAACGACTTCTTCAAATTTTGCGCGGTCTTGTTGCGGCAGGTCGTTTTTCTTTTTTTTGATAATGACCGACGCATTCTTAGGGTCGAGCAGCTCATTTACAATTTGCGCAACCAATTCGCGGATCTGGTCCCTGTATTTTAACCTGAAAGGGTCTGGTTCGCCTAAAGATTGCCGGATAGCCGCATATCGTGCGGCTGACCGTTCGTACGCCCACAAAAACACATCCTTCAGCAGGTCCGTCTTGTTCAATTCATACACCCCTTTTACGGCTTGTATGTATATGTCATCCGGCACATCAATAAAAGAAAGCGGCGAAAGATTATGGCGATTCAGGGAAATATTCGCTGCGAGGCGCGATACGCGTTTGTTTACATCATCGAACGGTTGCAGATAAGGGAGATGCACCATCATAAAAAACGCTTGTTCGAAAGGGTCTTGTATCGCGTTTGCTTTCACCAATATTAATTCAAACATCTCTTCGATCAATTGGGGTATTACAAGCGGCGTAAACACAGATTGACCAATACGTACCTCAATTGTTCTCAACCTGCCGGAAGCGGCCGGATTTGTCAATAAGTTGTTTGACAGTAATGCATGCAGGTTCAGAATGGTGTACCTGTTAAATCCGATATGGGCGGCATCGCTTACAAGGAATTGTATAGCATCTTTGTGATTGAGTATCATTTGTGCTTCTGCGGCTGAATGGTTATCCGCTGTCTCCCCTAATGACAACAACCGTTCAGTGTCCAGCAAAGAATAGGTATTCCCCTCTAAACGGCTTGAATTCCATGAAAGGTCAATCAACAAGCGGCTCATCACCTCTTTGGCATACGTACCTGCTGCTTGGTCGGCGGCTGTCGTTTTACCAATCTCAGCCAATCTGCTTCTTTCGGCTACAGTTAAATAACTGTCTTTGTCAGGCCGGTAATTTTCCAGGAATAACCTGTTATATCCCACAGGTATGCGGCTTTGGATAGGTCGTGATACCTGGCCAATAATGGCAAGACTATTTTTTGTCAGCGGTATAGCAAACGATAATTCCTCTAAAACCGGCTTCTCTACGTCTGTTCTTAAATGATACAGAGTACCCCTGGTGGAGCCAGTCATATAAATGACACCCTCCTTTTGGAGTCTATCCAATCGCCTTTGGAAAGTACGAAGCTCAATTTCTAACCCTGTTGCCTCGCGCAACTCTTCAATACCAGCCCCATTTTCAAATTTGGTGAGCGCAGTTTCGATAATGTCAAGGTCAGATTTTATTTGGCTTGTGCTTACCTTCATGTTTTACGTCATAAAAAAATGCAATTTACGACAATTAATCAAAATTAAATGTCGTAAATTGCATTTTATGTCGTAAAGTGCGTTTTTATGTCGTAAAACGAACTAGGCCATTACGCCCTTATACATTTCCAAACGTTGTGCTTTTACGCGGTCGTTGGTAACGTATTCGTCAAAGCTCATTTCACGGTCTATCAGGCCGCTTGGTGTTATTTCCAGTACGCGGTCTGCAACGGTATTGGTCAGCTCATGGTCACGAGATGTGAACAAGATCGTGCCCTTAAAATCCTTCATGCCATTATTCAGTGCAGTGATGCTTTCCAGATCCAAGTGGTTGGTAGGTTCATCCAGCAACAATACATTGCCCTTAAACATCATCATCCGGCTCATCATGCAACGCATTTTCTCGCCTCCGCTCAAAACCGATGATTTTTTCAACGTTTCCTCACCCGAGAATAACATCCTGCCAAGGAACCCACGTATGAATGTTTCATCCTTTTCTTCAGAATACTGCCTCAACCAATCGATCAGGTTGTCGTCATTATCTTTAAAGAAACTTGAGTTATCATTGGGAAGGTAAGTCTGGTTAATGGTAATACCCCATTTGAAGCTACCTTCAAAATCAGTATCAGCACCAGAAAGTATCTGGTAGAATGCTGTTGTAGCCAATGAATTATTAGAAAGTACGGCCACTTTTTGTCCGCGCTTCAGGTCGAAAGAAATGTCTTTGAACAAAACTTCGCCATTAACGGTTTTACCAAGACCCTTTACTTCTATTATCTGGTCACCGGCATCGCGCACCTGGTTATTGAACAATATAGCAGGATACTTACGGTTGGAAACGCGCATGTCATCAAGCTTAATTTTATCCAATGCCTTTTTACGACTGGTTGCTTGTTTTGATTTTGATGCATTCGCCGAGAAACGCGCGATGAACTCTTTCAGTTCAGCTATCTTATCTTCCGCTTTTTTATTCTGGTCACTTCTTTGTTTCAGTAACAACTGGCTACTTTCGTACCAGAAACTGTAGTTACCGGTGTATACATTAATCTTACCGAAATCTATATCCGCAACGTGGGTACAAACGGTATCCAGGAAGTGACGATCATGCGATACAACCAATACTATCTTCTCGTAATCAGCCAGGAAGTTTTCCAGCCAGCTTATAGTTTCCAGGTCAAGGTCATTGGTAGGCTCATCTAATAACAGAATGTCCGGGTTACCAAATAACGCCTGTGCCAGAAGTACCCTCACCTTTTGGTTACCATCCAGTTCTTTAAGTAATTTGGAATGATGTACTTCTTTAATTCCTAGGTTACTCAAAAGGGTTGCTGCATCACTTTCGGTATTCCAGCCGTCCATTTCTGCAAATAAGCCTTCCAATTCACCTGCTTTAATGCCATCTTCCTCGGTAAAATCTTCCTTGGCGTAAATGGCATCTTTCGCCTGCATTACTTCAAATAATGTAGTATTGCCACGAATAACTGTTTCCAGAACAGTTATCTCATCAAACTCATAGTGGTTCTGTTTCAACACACTCATACGCTGCCCCTTGGTAATTTCAACCTTACCAGTGGTAGGGTCAATTTCGCCAGAGATAATTTTTAAGAATGTTGATTTACCGGCACCATTAGCACCAATAACACCATAGCAATTACCTTCTGTGAACCGGGTGTTCACATCTTCAAACAATACCCGCTTACCGTAGCGGAGCGATAAATTATTAACTGAAATCATTGTATAAGTAGAAAACAGGGGGCAACCCTATCCGATTTTTGAGGGTGCAAAAGTACGAATTAATATTGTGAATATAGCCCCACCTACTTTTTATTAACTATATTTTTACTATATTTATTCAAGGTGGTCTTTTTCTCATGGACAGGGGCACTATTATTGATACCCATCCACATGATGTTCAACCCTTACCAGACACTGAAATTGACATAAATTTCCTCATCCCGGCCTCCCGAAGCGAGTTCGGGACAGGTTCTCTCCATAAATGGCAGAGGAGTGACTAAGGGTGTATTTCAAATTCGCACTACCTGAACAAAGTCCTCACCCCAACCCTCTCCATAAATGTAGAGGGAGGTCAAAGTCTGCGCAGTCGCGCAGGTGTTATTTAAAATAAGAATAATGCAAAATTTGAAATCCACCCGAGATTAATACAGGGAAAATGTCAATTTTCTTAAATCAATGACAATGCCTTATCAGGGTTGGGCTGCCTACATATCAACTCATGGTTACTATAGGAGCTATTATTATTTAAGCCCTTCCGGCTATCACGCACCAGACGTACCCTAATTGAACATTTTATTACAACTATATTAGCACAACGTACCCCAATTGAACATTTAATCGCAACCGCATTAGCCCGAAGGGCTTAAACAATAATAGCCGCCGGTGAAACCAGTGGAAAACGCACAACCACACAAACACCGAAGTGGGTTTAACGTTCAGCAATATCTTCAACCCTGGAAGAAATAATTATTGATACAGAACCATATACCCAAACCCAAGAAATGCCCCAACAAACCAACTTACAATTTATCATTTACAATTTACAATTGCCCTACAACCACCGCTTCCTTTTAAACCAGAAATAAATAATGACCGAAATTATCAGCATCGACCCCAGCGCTATAGGGTAACCGATCTTCGCCTCCAATTCTGGCATGTATTTGAAATTCATGCCGTAAATACCGGCTATAAACGTAAGCGGCATAAAAAAGACCGAGAAGATAGTTAACACCTTCATTACATCATTGGTCTTCTGTGCAGAAAGGGAGAGGTAAATGTTCAACAGGTTGGTAACATCTTCGTAAACCTGCCCGTAAAGGGTTATCATTTTAGTATGCAGGTCGCGGGTATCTTGCAAGGCGACGGGGTCATTATCCGTATTCCTGATTGAATTAATGACCTCCCCCGTAAACACCAGTAATTTTTTACAAATGGACGCCCGGCTTCTGATATAATAGAGGTCTTCGAGTGCTACAGGCGCATCGGAATGCACAAATATCTTATTCTCAAATTTATCAACCTCGTTTGACAGGTGAATTGCCTGCTTATCGAAACTATGCAAAACATGCCACAGCATGCGTGTAACTAATTCCTTTGTGGAATGGCACTGCTTACCCAACGCACACTTTTCTTTCAGTTCATCAAAGAACGGATGTGGCAAACGGTGTATGGTAATCAATAGCTTATCATTATAAAATATGGCCACTTTCGTACTTATCTCCTGCACCGACTGCATTTTTTCATGCGGTAAGGCTGTAAGCATACGGGTTATTATAAAATCTGTTCCACTCAGTTCTTCGTGCTTGGGTAAATGGTCTGGCTCCAGGCAATCACGTACAGCATACAGGTGCAGCCCGTACTTTTCGGCAATGGCGTACAGCTCGTCTTTAGTGGGCGCAACTATATCTATCCAGGTAAAATTATTGGTGTTGGCAGAAAGGTCTGTTACCGGCATGTACCAAAAGTAATAAAATCAGGATGCATTTCGATAGCCGTCCACAATTGCTGGAAACTAAATGAGATATAATTGCACACCCCCACATATCTGATAATAAAAATCACTACTGTCCGATTAAAATATTATTTGTAAAAGTACGTAACACCTGCGCCGCCGTCCCGGCGCAGACATTAGAGTAACAAGCTTCAGCAAAACATGCCGCAGGGCTCTTTGGGCAGCGGAGCGATTGCCCAAAGAGCCGCTTTTTTTGGTTCTTTTTTTGCGGCAGCACAAAAAAAGAACTTGGAGACGCGATGACAACAACCAGTAAAGAGGCTGGACAAAGGCAGGGCAGAATATAATAAAAATCCGTTGTAATGCTTGCTGGCGCTACATTTCAGTCGATGATTACTTTTTTTGCAGGACAACAGTGATCGGAAATACCGATACCATTATTCACAATCTCAATACACGCCTTTACCTGTAATAATAGTACCTTTGCAGCCATTAAAGCGAGATATGTTAGATACTATAGAATCAGCACTGGAAGAATTGCGTAATGGTAAATTACTGATAGTTGTTGATGACGAAGACAGGGAAAATGAAGGTGACTTTGTTACCGCAGCCCACAATGTAACACCGGAAATCATCAACTTTATGTCGAAACACGGCAGGGGTTTGATTTGTGCGCCGATTACGGAAGAGCGTTGCGATGAATTAAAACTCACCCTGATGGTGGAAAACAATACTGTTTTACACCAGACCCCGTTCACCGTTTCTGTCGACCTTATTGGCGATGGCTGTACTACCGGCATCTCTGCGCAAGACAGGGCCAAAACAGTTCAGGCGCTTATTAACCCCAATACTAAACCTGAAGACCTCGGTCGCCCAGGTCATATTTTCCCGCTACGGGCAAAAGCGGAAGGCGTTTTACGCCGTTCTGGCCATACCGAAGCCACTGTTGACCTCGCCCGCCTTGCCGGTTTTGAGCCAGCAGGAGTGTTGGTGGAAATTATGAATGATGATGGCACCATGGCGCGCTTGCCGCAGCTTATAGAAATAGCCAAAAAATTCGATCTCAAGATCATCTCTATAAAAGACCTTATTTCTTATCGCCTTAAAATGGAAACCTTAATTAAAGAGGAAGTACATGTGAACATGCCAACCAAGCATGGCGATTTTGAATTATACGCCTTCACTCAAACCAATACCAACGAAAAGCATCTCGCTTTGGTAAAGGGCAAGTGGGAACCAGGCGAACCTGTTTTGGTGCGCGTACACAGCTCTTGCTTCACTGGCGACATACTCCATTCCCTGCGTTGCGATTGTGGCGACCAACTTACCGCTGCCATGGAAATGGTAGAGCGCGAAGGCAAGGGCGTGGTGTTGTATATGAACCAGGAAGGCCGTGGCATTGGCTTGTTCAATAAGCTAAAAGCCTACAAACTACAGGAAGAAGGCAAAGATACTGTTGAAGCTAACCTTGCACTCGGCTTTAAAAACGACCAGCGCGACTATGGCATTGGTGCGCAAATATTACGCCACCTCGGTATCTCTAAATTAAAACTGATGACTAACAACCCGCGTAAACGCGCCGGCCTGTCAGGTTACGGACTGGAAATAGTAGAAAACGTGCCAATAGAAATTAAGCCTAACCAATACAACGAATTTTACCTGGAAACCAAGCGCGATAAGCTGGGACACGAAATACTGGGTGCACATAAATTAGAGCAATAGCTAAAGCGGTTTCGTTTTGAAGATACTTTTCCTGGCCAACAGAGTACCGTACCCGCCCTACCGTGGTGATAAACTCAAGATCTTCAACCTTGCAAAAAGGTTGAAGGATAAGCATGAGTTGTACCTGCTCACATTTGCCCAAAACGAAGAAGACCTTACCTACAAAGCCGAGCTCGAAAAAATATTTAAGGAAGTACATTTTGTTTACCTGCCCAAGTGGAAATCTGCCTTTAATTGTATTTGCGGGCTTTGGGATAGTGCGCCTCTGCAGGTATTATATTTCAAGTCCGGAGTCATGAAACGGGAATTGGACTACTTACTGAGCCAGCATAAATTTGACGCGATTCATGTGCAACACCTGCGCATGTCGCCTTATCTTTCTGAACGAAAAGACCTGAACCGCATATTAGACCTACCCGATGCTTTTTCGCTGTATTGGGAACGGCGTAAAACGGTTAAACGCGGTTTGCTCACCACCATATTTGAGAACATAGAACAAAAGCGGGTATTGGCTTATGAGCAGATATTGAAGGAATACAATCTATCCTTGGTTTGTTCCCGCGAAGACCTGGAATACCTGCAAAAAACACATGGCGTAAATAATCTGCGACTGCTACCCAATGGCGTTGACATGACCACCTTTACCGCCGCTAACCACGACTACAGCCACAACCAAACGCTGCTTTTCACCGGCAATATGGATTACGCCCCCAACGTGGATGCAGTGATTTATTTTACAAATTCCATATTACCCTTAATAAGGCTGCACTGCCCCGATGTACAGTTTATTATAGCGGGCCAGCGGCCTGTGCCCAAAGTTGCAGAACTGGCTAACGACCACGTAAAAGTAACAGGCTTTATAAAAGACCTCGCCGCTATGTATAATAGTGCCAGTGTGGTGGTTGCACCGCTGCGTTTTGGCGCAGGCACACAAAATAAAGTACTGGAAGCTATGGCAATGGGTATACCCGTAGTATGCTCCAACATTGGCTTTGGCGGGCTGGGCATTACCAGTGGCGAAGGTGCCTTTATGCAAACCGACCCGCAAGCTTTTGCCAACAGTGTAATTGACCTGCTGGCATCAGAAAGTATGCGCAAACAAACAGGCGAAGCCGGTATGCAAGTGATCAAAACTAAATTTGACTGGGATGTTGTTACGCTGATGCTGGAAAGGTATTGTAAGGAAATAGCGGGACACTCTACATAATAGCCGATATTTATCTCCTTAAATATTGATTCAACTCCTCGACAAGTTCGAAGACAGTAGTACATGGATTCATCCGGTGATGCTGCCGACCATCACTACAAGTATCAAAGAGTTTCTTTGCGTGGCGTATGGCAGTGGCCTGATTGTGGAGCAGCAAGTCATACAATTTCTTTGTAAAATCTTCCTCCTTACCCATTGACGCATAGCTTCGTTCCAGATTCCATTGTTGTTTGAGCATATCAAAATACTCAGTTCTGTGATGCTCCGCCTGAATCAACTTATAGTGCAGCATGAACCACAACTCAAAACAGTCGTTAGAGTACGCAACTCTATATCCTTTATTTATAGCCATCGCTATTGCATTATCATAATCTTGTTTCTGATTGGGGTTATCAGCCTTTACATCATAATCAAATACACACCACACATTATGCCTTTCGTACTCTTCTTTACTGGCGATTTCTTCTGCTTTTTGAACGAGGTATTTTTTGCCCCCACCATAACCACCGAACACAGTGATCACAGACTTATTCACAACAGGAAATTTTTCAAAATAATACCGCTCCGTGTTTTCTCCCTCACATACTATTAAAAACTTCTTATTCTGATCTACGGTTTCTTCCTGATAAGGAGATTCTTGAGAAAGGCCAAACTCTTCTTGCAAGTAAGACACATATTGACGACCACGTTCTACTTTATTTGGTTTCTGATACGGCATTGTTATCTTTTAAGAAGTCAGCGATAATATTATCTATGTCATCAAGATATGCAACTGCGCCATAACTCCCTTCCAGGTATTCCTTTTCATACGACTCATCTTTTCTTACCCCTTTATATTCGATCAGCGTTTTTATAGAGCTCACACCATACTTGTCCTTATCAACAAAACAAATTTGATCCCGTCTCAATTTAGCCCTTCTGAGCAAACCGGTATCATGCGTTGCAAATATAAGTTGCGCATTATGCGGATTCGTTTTAGCGCTATTAAAAAGATTGACAATTTTCAGGGTAAGGTTTGGGTGAAATCTTGCATCAAACTCATCAATTATCAACGTTTTACCGGATACCAATGTGCTTATTAAGGCCGTACTCGTGTAAAGCCATTTCTGAGTACCAGCCGATTCCCATTCATTAAGATCCCCTTCCACATTATCAACCTTATTACCTTCGTTATCAAACCTTGCTTTGGCTGAAATAATCTTTCTTTTCGAAGGGTCCGACACCTCCTCATTTTCCTCGTCATGCTCGCTATTAACATCAACAAATAGTTCTTGGGTGCCGGTTTCTGCAGCTTTCATTAATTCAATTAGTATGCTTCTATCCAAATCGTGTCCATGCAGTAATACGTTTTTTGTAGCTTCTTGAGACCATTTATCAGAAATTCCATTCATTAAATAAATTGCCCTAATTGCGTCTCTTACTTCTATCGCTTGTGCGTTACCCATCAATGCGACACCAGTGAGGAATAAGGAGTCTTTTCTAAATATCTCATGATTACCAGATAAAGAGAGATTAACAAAATTACTTGCTCCATGAAAATTATCTGTAGCTGTTATACTCTGCTCCTCTGTTCGTGAAAACAACTTTGTTTCTTTGGCATTTCCACGTAAAAATAGCCACTCCGATTCTACAACTCCTTTTTTTAGTTGGAATCCGTATCTATAAATTTTATCTAAAACATTGAAAATTATTTGAAAAAACATGGGTTGGTCATCCCAATCGGTCAACAATTTAAATCTGTCGTCCCAGATGCGCATTGCAAGCCCCTCATTAGCAACAGACCGATTTACCATAGATATCATAGCAGAAAAAGCTTTTACCATATTGCTTTTACCGCTAGCATTTAGCCCATACAAACCTTTTGTTTTTAGGGCTCGTACTCCATCGGTTTCGAAAACATTGGCTTCGTCCAATCCTCCGTCATTTGCTCTTTTGGGCGCTGCCAGCATTGAAAAGCGTTGCATATCTCTAAATGAACGATAATTTGCAACAGAAAACTCTATCAGCATTTGTGATTTTTTCACAAATTTAGGTCATTTGTGTCAATTACGCTAAAAAATTAATTTGTGTGATAGATTTGTATTGAAGCTACTGCGTCCCCACCGGCTTGGTCGCTCCTGAATCTTCCATGAACTTTTGCTTCTTGATAAACTCTTTCTGCCTTTCGGCGTAGCGCCTGCTGCTGCTGAAAAACTCGGTGAGGTTATCGAATGATTTACGCCAGCTGATACCAACACCACCACGGGCAATATTCTTATCGAGCGTAACGTCATAATCGCTGGTACGGAAGGCATTTAAGCGGAGGCCGGTGCCCTGTTTAAGTATGTATTGCACCCTAAAATCGCCCGTAATATTAAAGCTGTTGGCAACTGAGTTTGCTGCGGTTTGACTCACCGGGCGACCCCAATCCGATGTACTGCCCACTTCCACAATAAGCTTGTCATTCAGGAAGGGATGGCTAACACCTACCTTTACCTGGTTGCGGTTAAAGTTACCGTTAGTGCCCAAAGTAAGGTCGTTATAATTATAGTTGTTATAGTTAAGGTCAATATTCAGCTTATCGTCTTTCAACAATTTATTTACGAGGTTGGTAATGCCCTGCGATGCCTGCCCCGAAACCAACTGGCTGATATTATTCACGGCAACATTACCTGCCACCGAGCCAAAACCATCAGACGGAATAAACGCATTTATAAGCAGGAACGAACCTACCTGCTCTGTTTTTTGCCTGTCATCCTGGTTAATGTTCATCATTAATTTCGTAACCGCATAATTGCCCAGCAGCCGCTCCTTATCGGGCAGGTCAATATTAAAGGTAAGTGTAGGGTTAAATATGCGCCCGCGCATATTCATTAGTATATTCACCGTCATGGGGCGTTTATCTTCAGCAAGTTCATTCTTGTCGTGCAATGCAACACTCGCTATTTCGCTTTCAGTCAGCAGGTCGTATAACCTTGCTTTGTGCGAATAGGTTGCATTTACATCGAGCGTTGTTGCCGAAAACGGGCCAACAAAATTGATCACGCCACCTTCGTTCAAAACGAACTCCCTGTGGTATTCCAGCTTTTTAAAGGTGAAGTTGTAGGTACCTTCATTAATACGGTAGATGCCGTTTATGCGCATATCTGTACTGGGCGGTATGGAAAGTTGCACGTTGCCATCTCCCCTTGCAGTAATGGCATCGCCGGTTGATGGATCGAGCACTATCGTCATTTCTGCCAGATTGTTAAAATTGGCATCAATATTAATATCCATTTTGTACGGTGCAACGTGCTTCGGCTTTTCCTGGCTCTTGCCGTAGTTTTTAAACGTAACATAGCTGTAGGTGCTGATGTCGCCACCCGTTGAAAGCGGTATAAATATGTGCGACCGGTCAGCCGGTGCAACGTTGTAGCCATGCAGTTTTATAAAATTAAACGGGCCGCGTACGGTAAAAGAATCCATGCTGGCAATAAGGCTACCATAAAAAAGGTTATTATCGCTCGCAGTAAGCTTCATTACTTCCATTTTTGGCGATGCGAGTGTGATGTGCATATTCATATCGGCGAAATGGTTGTGGGAAAAATACCCCGCTACCGTGCCTGTGTTATTATAGCTATCAAAAATGGTTGTTTTATCCCAGCTTATGCGTTTGTTGGTCACCTTCACTTCAGCCTCCGGAATGGTGTAATTACACCCCATGTAGTCAACATGCAGCCCCGCATTCAGTAACCCCAGAGTGCCCGATATTACCGGCTCATCAGAAGTGCCCCTGAATTTTACACTGCCGTTTACGATGCCGGATAGATGGCTGAATATACCTATCAGGAAGGGAGAGGCCCATGCCACCCTTGCCTTATTAAATATAATATCACCATCCAGCTTTATGCTGGTAGTACTATCAAAAGAAATATTGCCCGATGCCACTATAGAGGCATCGTCGCGATAAATACCCGTTTGCGGATCGAAATTCAACAACCCCTTGGAACCGTCGTATGAGCCAACAACGTTAACCGTACCAATGGTATCCCCGCCAAACTTCACGTCTGTCGCCTTCATACTTGCAGAAACTGAAACGTGGCTGAATATCTTATCTACTATTATCGTTCCGTTCAAACGCCCGTCAGGTTGGTAGCCCGATATACCAGCCCAATAGCCCAGTTGCGCTATATCCAGCGCCTCTGTACCTACTATCAATTGCTGTTCATTGCCTTGCGCCATGGTATTCACCATTACCTTTTGCAGCCCTGATGAAAGGAAGATATTTTCGACATCGAGGAAGTTTTTACTGTAGGTAACCGTACTTCCGCCTGCAATATCCC
This sequence comes from Chitinophagales bacterium, assembly GCA_038228575.1. GTDB lineage: Bacteria > Bacteroidota > Bacteroidia > Chitinophagales > Chitinophagaceae > Flavipsychrobacter. The sequence continues at coordinate 59,610 of JBBRPD010000012.1, forward strand.
ACTTGGTGCGATTGAGGAAAAACTGGGAAGGGAAAATGGACAGGAATAAGGAATCGGTACGCGCCAGTATTTGTCCTTTCAGCGTTATGGAACTTGCGGTGTCAGGCGAGGTTGTTGCCACTGTGAAGTTAAGCGAATCGTTGGCCAGCGTGGTAGTGAGGCTCAGCGAACTGTTGATAAGGCTATCGCCTACCGCAACATTATCGATAGTAGTGCTAAGTGCAACATGGTCAAGGTTACCTTCAGCTGTAATGCCTATGTTGCGCATGTGAAACCTGTCCATAGTACCATAGGGCACATTGGCATTCAGTATCAGTTTTTGCGCCGTGGTATTAAACGAGCCGGTTAGCGAAGCACCACCGAAGCCCTTTATCCATGGGAAGGTAACTGCCAATACGCTGTCAATATCCCTGGTTTTAATTGCAAATTCTATATTCTGATCTGGTGCGAAGGTGAGCGGCGGCTTAATATAATTCGGTATATATTTTGACAGATAGTACTGAACGGAAGCAGGCAGTTTACTCAACTGGTATTGGCCGCTTATACTTGCTGTAAGCACATTACTTAATACGGAAAGCTCTTTTTTACCATTGGCAGCAATATCGGAACTCATGAATATAGAATCTATCGCCACCTTATGCTTGCCGCGTTTCAGGTCAATGTTATACAAGCGTGCATAGCCGAGGAAATTATCAATATTGCTGCCCGTGCAGTTCAAATCAAAGTCGGCAGATGTGGTTACACTGTCTGCGGTAATGTTCAGCGCTTTAAGATTACTATACAACAGGTGGGCTGTTGTGTTGAACCGGATATTCTTCATATCATTATAATCCAGCCCCCCATCAAATTCAAGAGCCAGATTAGGGTCATCAACCAACAGCTTGCCTATGAATTTCTTTTTGGAAAGCGTACCATTGGTTTCAATATTATGGTAGTTATAGTTATTGATGCCGAGCTCCTTAATGTTGCCATCAAGGGCAACCACCACATTTTCCAGATCGAATGAATTGCCCGTAACTTTCTCATTACAGGTAAGCGCACCAAGGTAAGGCTGGCGGAATAATATGCCTAAATGCAAATTATCGGTAGTGACAGCACCGGTATATGTTGCCAGGCTGCTTTTAAAGCCCGGTAAGCCCATTTTAACATCGGCGGTTAAATTTCCCAGGTTGGTAGTTACTGCGCCTTGTACCGCAAAATTATCAATATAGCCTTTGTACTGACCTTTGAAATAAACATGGGTTAATGCTTCCAGGTTTATATCGGGCGAATTCTTCAGGCCCTCGGCATACTTAAATGCAGCCGCACCATTGGTGTATATTTCGCCATCGGTATAGGTTATATAGGTCTTATAAATGTCTGGCAAGCCCTTCATAGTAAGGTTACCTTTAACCACACTATTGCCGTCGGACATCGTGATGTGTTTGGCATTCAGGTTGGCTACAGTTCCACGGCCCTCGCCAGTAAGCTTTACTACGGCCGGTATGTACTTCATTTCCGGGGCGAAAAACTCAATGTCGCGGGTGTCAATGGTAGCATTATCCAGCCTGCCCACCATTTCCACACTATCAATATAGTCAAGAAATGCTGGGAAACGCTTGTAATGCATGGCATAGTAATTATTGATCTTGCTGTGGTTAAGTTCCAGGTTAAGATCGGCACAAATACTGGCTACAGGCGATACACTTATTTTGCTCGTAAGGTTTTTAATTACAATACCACACCGCTCTTCGGCATGCAGACTTAGCGTTTGCCCGCGAATGGTATCACCAATAATGCTAATGTCCTTTATTGAAGTGGTTATGTTTTTTATGCGCAGATGGTTTTCATCGAAAAGATGCGGCAGCGGCACTTTATCATCCATCGTGAGGTTATAACCGCAGCTATCCAGGCTTAACTTGTGCACCCTTATTTCCCACTTATCTTCATTAAATGGGCTGGTATCTACCGTGTCGTGCGACTTATCTCTCGGGGGCTTCCCTCCTTTATATTCATTGTCAACAACCAGCAAATTCCTGATGGCTATGTTGTTAATGTCAATCAGTTTCCGCTTAAAGTCCAGTGCATTGGCATCAAGGGCTAATTTGCCAATATCAAAATCAAGGTCCTGCCCACCCCATGCGTCATCAAGGTGAATACGAACATTGGAAAACTCAATCTTTTCTAAACCAAACTCAAACGGCTTGCTTTTTGTGGTGTCATTTTTAGGTGAAGCACCGGTGCTAAAAGCTTGTTCAATAAAATCGGAATTCCATTTATTGCTTGCCCTGGTCCGGTATTGGTGTACGTAGCTGTTTTCCAGCGAAAGGTAACGCAGCACCGGCTTATCATTAAAAATAAACCAGTCAGAAAGCCTTACGGTAGCTACCCCGGCATAAAGTAATGTGTCATGGGCCTGATCTTCAATAAACAAACCTTCCAGCGAAAGATGGTTACGAAAATCGATGCGGATATGCTTTATGGCTACATTGGTTTTCAGCTTTTGCGAAAGCCAATGGGTGGTTCTTTGGGCAATAAAATTCTGTACCGGTGTTAAATTCACCAATAGTATTACCAGGCCTATTAAACCAAAAATAATGAGGACTGTATTGCGCAATATTTTTAAAAACCGTTTCAGTTCGCTAGCCTGTAAGCTTTGATACCATACAAATATAATTCCTATCCGCTCAAATTACACCCTTTAGTATGTTAATACAGTTATAACTATACAAATGCAGTGCCAAATTCAAATGTCCGCCCCACTGCAAAGCTGGTCTGCAGCAGTGCAGCCTGCACCTGATTATTTCAAAAAACAATTTCTTTTTCACGTTTAATTGTATAACTTGTTGTACTAAAACACACTACTATGTCAGTATCAGAAAAAAGAATCGTACTCGTAACGGGCGCTACAGGTGGACTCGGAACCGCAATGTGCAAAAAACTATATGATGATGGCTACATAGTAGTAGCCAATTACCGCAATGAGGAAAAAGCACTGGAATGGCAAAAGCACCTGCACAATGAAGGCTATGACATTCGTATTTATTATGCCGATGTTGCCGATTTTGAATCATGCGGCAAAATGATAGAAAAGATAGCGGAAGAAATAGGGCATGTTGATGTATTGGTAAATAATGCCGGTATAACCAAGGATGGCGCATTCCGTAAAATGACCTACGAAAACTGGCGTGCGGTTATGGCCACCAACCTGGATAGCGTATTCAATTGCACGCGCCACGTAATTAACCACATGATAGAAAAAGGCTTTGGCAGAATCATCAACATATCGTCAGTAAACGGGCAGCGCGGTCAGTTTGGCCAGGCCAACTATTCTGCCGCAAAAGCAGGTATGCATGGCTTTACCAAAACCCTTGCCATGGAAGTAGCCAACAAGGGCGTAACCGTAAACACCATATCGCCCGGCTACATTGGCACCGACATGGTAATGGCCGTAAAAGAAGAAGTGCGTAACCAGATCATAGCCCAGATACCCATAGGCCGCCTTGGCGGTACCGAAGAAGTGGCCTACCTGGTCTCCTTCCTCGCCTCAGAACACGCCAACTTTATTACCGGCGCGAATATGAGTATCAATGGTGGGCAGCATGTGTATTAGTTTCTGAACCACCGATAAATCGGGTTAAAGGGTTACTCAGATTTTACATGAAATCTGGGTAACCTTTTATCTAATTGACGGTTCGTAATGTCATGAATCCAATTATTTCCCATCTATGCTCCCTTTACTCAGAAATGCTCTTTTGAACCTTCTCATTATATCTTTTTCCGGCTGTGTTATTGTGAAACATTATAGAAAAGAGGTATTAACTATCCAATCTATCCAAGCATACCCAAAATTTGAATCTCCCGGACCTGCAGCATCTTACTACATAGGAAAGCACTTAGCCAATAACCCACAAGTCTTTGAAGTTGATGCTCCCGATAAGCGGCGTTTCGAGCAAATACTCAATCGCAGCAAAAGAACACCGCGCCTTGGCCCCAAGCCGCCTGTGAAAGGCTTATGTACTATCTTATTTTCAAACCGGCACGACATTCCGCCTTCCCGCATAATTTTTTTACCCAATGTATACGACTCTTACAATCTATATGATATGACAACGGGCGTTGATTATATAGTCCGAGACACTGCCGACGGCAAGTGGCTTGTTGAATTTATTGAAAAACTAAATAAAATGTGAGTTGCGCATTTTCTGGGTGTGCATATTTTGTTGGCATTTTTTTCACCTACATTAGTAATGTCTGAACCGCGGATTAAACAGGTTAAACGATTACACTGAACCTTACGTGTATTTTCCTTAATTTTGTACGTGAAATATCACTATATGGACACTAAGCTAACATTATCGCTAAACAACGAGATAATAATAAGGGCCAAAGCTTATGCGAAAGAAAACCACACCTCTCTTTCACAGCTCCTTGAAAACTACTTATCGGCTTTAACAAGAAAAGAAAATGCTGTGGAGGAAGAACAAATATCCCCCCTGGTAAAAAGTCTTTCGGGCGTATTAAGGCTACCGGAAGATTATGATTACAAAAACGACCGTACCCAATACCTCGATCAAAAATATAAGTAATGCAACAAGTTCTTGCTGACACCGATGTGATACTCGATATGCTGGTAGAAAGGCAACCGTTTTATCGCTTTTCCGCCCGCCTTTTTACATTGGCTGACAGAGGTGATATTGAGGTTTATGTATCGTCATTGTGCTTTAATAATCTTGATTATTTACTTTCAAAACAATACGGAAAACCTGAAAACAGAAGAATTTTGAGTCAGTTTAAGTTGCTCGTAAAAGTGCTTGCAGTAGATGACAAAATAGTGAGCCTCGCATTAACTTCTCCCTTCGCCGATTTTGAAGATGCAATCCAATACTATGCAGCTTTGGAAAATAATATCCCGCTTATCATTACCCGGAACCTCAAAGACTACAAATTTGCAACAATACCCGTAATGACAGCAGAAAGCTATCTTGCAAAATTTTAACCGTTATGTCGGTTCATTCCGCACTGGTCGAATTTACTTCGTCCTCCCATTCCGGAAGTATTTACTTCCGATAAAAAACAAAAAGTGTTCCTACCAACATTATACTTGATCCGCACTGGTCGAAGTATCTACTTCGTCCTCCCATTCCGGAAGTATTTACTTCCGAATAAACACGAAAGCTCTGCCACAACTATTTCCTAACGTTCTCCTTCCGGAAATGAATACCCCAATCCAACAATTCATCCAGCATCTTTTTCATAGATAGCCCCAGTGGAGTTAGGGAATATTCTACAGTTACCGGCATACTGTCATAAAGCGTGCGGGTTATAATTTTGTTAGTCTCCAATGCCTTGAGTTCCTGCGACAACATCTTGGGCGAAATATCCACTATGTCCTTTTGTATTTCTCCAAATCTTTTCGCTCCCAAAGTTAAAGCAACAATAATGGGTATCCGCCACTTGCCTTGAATTACCTCCAGCGTATCGCGCGTTGTCTTAAGTTTAGACTGGCAAACATTATCCTTCTGGTTCATATCGTTTTCTTTTTGAGCGTACTTACCTCCAGGTAACTACTTACTCAGAGGTAACTACTATACTTTAGAAAGCAAAACTAGGTAATTTTGTGCCGTAATTAAAAATAAAAAATCATGAGCAATACTACAACATGGGTAATTGACCCAATGCACTCGGAAGTGCTTTTTAAAATCAAGCATCTGGTAATTTCAACTGTGACCGGCTCTTTCAGAAAATTTGACGGCACGGCAGTTACGGAGGGAGATAATTTCAATAACGCCAAAGTAAATTTTACAATGGATGTAAAAAGTGTTGACACTAACCAAGCGCAGCGCGACGGCCATTTACAAGGCGGCGATTTTTTTGCAGCAGACATTCACCCGAATATTACTTTTGAGTCCACATCGTTTGTGAATACAGGTGGCAGCGATTATAAAATGGGTGGCAACCTTACCATGAAAGGCGTAACCAAGCCTGTTGAATTACATGTAGCATATGGTGGATCAGAAAAAGACGGACACGGCAATTTAAAACATGGCTTCGAGGTAACCGGAACTGTCAACCGAAAGGAATTCGGCATGAGCTGGAATAAGCTGACTGATGCAGGTGGCCTGGGCTTAGGCGAAGACATTAAACTGATAGCGAACATTCAGGTGGCAAAATTGGCTGAAGTATAAAAAAACAAACAGTGTTCCGCACTGGTCGAAGTATCTACTTCGTCCTCCCATTCCGGAAGTATTTACTTCCGATAAAAAAACAAACAGTGTTTCTACCAATATTATACCTGGTATGAACACTGTTTATCTGCAATTAAAAAATCAATAATTATCCCTTCATACCATTGTCATCGGCACTGGGGCCATACGTACCTGGGATAGGAATATTGAGCAACCGGAGATACACACCGAGTTGCGCACGGTGGTGCACTATCTGGCAATACGCATGGCGCACAGTATCCAGTCTGTTTTGTTTAGCCAAAACCATGTCGCCATTGCGCAACGTCCATATCTCTTCTAATATAGCATCGTTAACGGACTGCAATGTTTGTTTTGCTTCCGCGGCATTTTTGTCATAATAAGCTACCAATTGTTCTCCCCCGTCGCAGTTGGCCGGGTTATAGGGTGCAGTTGCAAAATCGAGTCCCTCGGTGGTAAGGCCCATGGTTATCCAGCCCGGCAGGTCGGCAATGTGCGTAGCCAGGTCTTTCAGCTTCATACTTTTTTCGTGTGGCTTAAAATCGCCTTTGTCGGCAGGCACTAAAGCCAGCATTTTGCGTGTTGCAATACTTTCGCGTTCCAGTTCCTTCAGGAACGATTCCATAAATGTTATCATACTTTGTGTTTTAATTTCCTCAAAAGTAGCAGGCAGGTATGACAACAGTATGTCAGCAGTGAAAACTAAATAACAACTTTTTCCAAAATTTCTCTGGCTATCGCCACTATCCGTAGTCTCAGGTTTGTGGGGCTAACAATGTCGGCACTATCGCCCAGCATCATATACCAGCGCGCAAACCCCTCCAGCGATGCGGTAAGGAAGGTCATTTCAATTTTATCGTCCACTTCGCGCTCCGATACATAGCCGTTATAATATTTCTGTTCTCCCAGCCACTTGACCGCATCTTTATCAATCAGCATTACAACGGTATACAGGTCGCTCTTATCCTGTGTTATCTCCGCCAGGTAGGTTTTTAGCGGCGGATGCTCTTTCTTAAAAGCCGCATCGGTGCATTTTACCTTTGTTATGCGGTCAATGCGAAAACTGCGATAATCGCACCGCAGCCAGCAATAGCCAATTACATACCAATGGCTCATTCTCAGGTAAATGCCAATGGGCTCTATTTTACGGTTTGTTTGTTCCTGCGAATGATTCGCGAAATAATCAATAACAACCACTTGCTTTTGGGCAATACTGTTCAGTATAACCTGTATGTGGTTGCTCGTTTTCTTATCCTTGGGCAGGTAGGGATTCCCAACCACCTCAATCGAATCATTCATGCTTTCCAGGTGATATTTTTCATCGCTGCGCAGCACCGCTTTTATCTTGTACAAGGCGGACTGATATACATCGTAAGTAGCAGCATCAGTAAATTTTTCTACAAGCTTTTCGGCGGTGAGGAAAGCAATTGCCTCTTCCCTAGTAAACATTACGGGCGGCAAACGATAGCCTTCCATTAAAGAATAACCTGCACCCGGTTCACCCGAAATGGGTACGCCTGCTTCCTCCAGTGTTTTAATATCGCGGTACACCGTCCGCAGGCTTATCCCGAACCTGTCTGCCATATCTTGCCCCTTTACAATCTTTTTAGATTGCAATTGTATCAACATGGCGGAAATTCGGTCAATTCGGTTCATAGGTTGCAGCGTGGCTACAAAAATAGCGTTTCAAAACAAACACGGGAAATTCATGGCTGCTCTTGGGTTACCTTATCACATTTAAGGCATTAATATAAAAACACCTGCTATGCCTAAAAAATTACTGGTAGTCCTGGGCCTGCTCTCCCTTGTTTTCGTGCAATGCACCACAAAAAAGAACAACAGCCCTTTAAAAGAAAGCAATCTTGCTTCGCAATTCTACGAAATAGATATTAACCATGATACTGTTTTGCATACCCAAAAAGGGGCGATAATAACTATTGAGAAAGGTAGCCTTACCAGCAGCACATCGGTTGCCAAACTGGAAATTAAGGAAGCCTACAGCATGGCCGATATATTGCAGGCAGGTTTGGTAACCACGGCAGGCAAGGAAATACTAAGCAGTGGCGGCATGATATACATTGATGCGGCAAAAGGCAGCGATGCAAAAATTGCCAAACCACTAGCCGTTGCTATACCAACCAACAATGTGCAGGAAGGCATGAAACTCTTTAAGGGAGAAAGGAACAATGACAGCACTATTAACTGGGCCAACCCCCAACCTTTGCAACCCAGGGAAGTAACGCCGGACATAACCGCAGGAGAAGTGCTGTTTAGAAACAATTGCGCCAGTTGCCACAACCCGGTGAAGGATGCAACAGGCCCTGCCCTTGCATTTTTAGACCGGCGCAGAGATGAAAAATGGCTGCTGGCTTTCGTGAGGAATTCAGCGGAGTTAATAGCCAACAGAGACCCACTAGCCAATTGCATATACGAAAAGTACAATAAAACAGCAATGTCCGCATTCCCTCAGATCACCGCAAAAGAGCTGCATCAGATATTTGAATATGTGAATGACAAAGCAGCGGACACCGATCCAAATTCTATTCCGGATATTAAAAAGAAGATTGACAGTTGCAAAAACTATGAAAAGCAAATGGCTCTACTCATAAACAAGCGGGCCAATTTGGTAACTGAAAATGATAAACTTACTGCAGTTAACAATAATAGCGCAGCACCATCGGCACCCAATATGCAGGCCTCACCGGCACCACAACCGGCCACAATACCTGACAATACTGTTCGCACTACCGGGGCTAATTCCGAATACTATAAAGTGAAAATTGAGACCTTCGGATGGTACAATATTGATATCCTTACCAAAAACCTTCCAGGCTTTGAAAATAGCGAACTCATTGTAAGGTTAATTGGCACCTACAAAAGTGAGATCACGATGTATTGTATTTTACCCGAAAAGAAAATAATGCTCAACGGCGGTTTAGTAAATGGCAAAAGCGACCAATATTGTTTTTATACCGATGATGGTAAAATTCCATTGCCACAAAATACGCGCGCCATTATAATAGCCACTTTTGAAGAAAATGGCCAGCTTTATTTTGGCAGTACCTCTTTTACTACGGCACTTACACAAAGCCCCGAATTAACTATTACAGCAACTACCAGCGAAGCCATGAAAGTGTCTATCGAAAAAATGAATGTAGCCGATTTTAATATTGAAATAGGCAAATCGAAGAATGCCGAAAGCATAAAGGAGATTGACGAACAATTAAAAGTGGTAGACCAACTAAGGCCCCAAAATTTTAATTGCGGCTGTGCTGATTTGGTAGTAGAAAGCGATACTGGACGCCTCCATAAGAAGAGGTAAACCACCATTAAATTAATTGTATTATTTTGCATCCGGTTTACAAAATGACACTCATGAAAAAACACATAAAATTTACTGTAGCTGTAAAGCAACTCCTTTTCGCATGCCTTGTTATGCTGTGCGCAATGCCCGCATTTGCTCAATCTGTGCGCCTGAAAAGCAGCAGTGAAAAGCGCTTTACCGTAACACTGAAAGGCACCAATAAAGCAGGCAAAGAAGTGACACGGGTACTGGAAGATGTGGACCTCGGCTACTGGAAAACCATAAGCCTCTACAAAACCAAGTATGGTTACGACCTTTACAATAACAAGGAAATGAAGAGCGATGGTAAGGACGGAACCAACCGCTGGAAAAAAGTGATCATCACCGACACCAAAACATCGGCTACTGACGAAATGGACATCACGACCGATACACCGGAAAAAAAGCTACCTAATAACCATACCTGGATACGGGTAAAAATAAAGTACGACAATGATTACCAGCTTACCTACATTTCGCTGTTCGATCATTTGAAGTACTAGTGCACAACTGCCCGAAAGTTACCCTATTTATTGATTGCGGATCTGGGCTACCCCAATTTCTGCATTGCTGCGACAATTAAGGGCAGGCAGACAAAGCCCTTGGCTACGTCTATTCGACTGAAAATTATTGCTATAAACTAATCCAAACATGGCCAACAATTTTGAACGGATGCTTGATGTAGTAAATGAAGCTTTCGACACCCGTAACGACCCTGACCAGATAAGTGTAGATGAGGACCAACAAAAAAGATTGGCAGCCATTCACCCCAATACGCTTACTGAAGTAGCTAATGAAGATGGCCCGATAGTGTGGATACTGATGATACCTACCACCAGTGAGACCATGCGCAAATTTATATTGGGCGACATTACTGAAAAACAATTGCTTTTTGAAACCGTACCCGGTGAAAAATATGCTGCAATATACCTTTGTTCCGCCTCGGTTTTACCAGAATTCAGGAATAAGGGGCTTGCCAAAAAAGCGACGATGGAAGCTATTACGGCCATTCGTAAAAACCATCAGATAAGCTCCCTGTACTATTGGCCTTTCAGTGAAGAAGGCAAATTACTGGCACAATCAGTTGCGAACGAACAGGGCCTGCCGCTTTCTATCCCCGTAAAAGATATAATTACCGCCGATGGCACCGTTGTAGTAGTGGAAGCGGCAATAACCATTAACGGCGATTTGATGCCCACCTTATTTATAGGGAAACATGAGGCATTGTTGCCTGGTGCTACTCTTACGTCCGCAACTGGCGAGCAGTGGCTAGTCAAAACCCGTGAACCCATGGCAAAAGTTGCATGGTTTACTAAGTTAGCCGGGCAAGGTATCGCCTGCTTCACCTTAACAGGAATAGGTCACCAACACCGCCCGGTAGTTGGTGAAGTATTGACAATGCTGCTATAAAAGCCTTTATCCGCAATTAAACTACCACACGTCTATAACGCCCGATTTTTAAAAGAGCGTGAGTTCGGCCTAACATCATTTTTTTAGAGTCGGTTAGCTGCAACGTGTGCCCGAATGAATCCCAAAAACACTTTTTTACAATTCCTTTAACCTATCAATGATATAAATCAATCGCAGAATAGTGTAACAAAACAGGCTGTGGGCTTACCGACCTTTACATTCACAACCACAAGCTATGAAAACACTATTCATAAATGCAACCAGAAAATCAATTACCACTGCGCTAACACTTGCAGCAATTTTATTGACAACGCAATCATGTTACAGAATGGGTGGGCAGGAAAATGCTGCACTTATCGCAAAAAATTGTGCATGTACCAGCGATGGTTCCTGCGGCAGTAAAGCTAGCACCTGGGACATTTCCATTGCCGGAGGCGACATAAGTATAGCCACCGATAATAAAGGCCTTACACATGTGCACAACAACCCGGTAAAGCAGTGCCCGGATATGGGATGCATTGACATTGCATTCCCAAACCACGAAATAGCTATCAATTACTAATATATAAAGAAAGTACGAGGAGTAGTTTAAACCTGTAACCCTGTTTTACACTCATTTCCATGAGCAGAAAAATAACGAGCCGCCCGGTGTGAGAACCGTGCGGCTTTCGTTTTGAATATTGGTGGCAATTTATAGAAACATACCCATGTCAAACGCTCAAAACATCGTTTTTTGCCGTAAAATCAACTTTACATCTTATCTTAGCCCCATGCAAAAAATACTTGTTGCAAATCGTGGCGAGATAGCTATGAGAGTAATGCGCACGGCAAAAGAAATGGGCATAAAAACTGTAGCCGTTTTTTCGGAAGCTGACAGAAATATGCCATTTGTGAGATATGCTGATGAGGCCGTTTGTATTGGCCCGGCACTATCGGCTCAAAGTTACCTGAGGGGCGAAAAAATAATTGAAGCAGCAAAGGCTACAGGTGCCGATGCCATACATCCCGGCTACGGCTTTTTAAGTGAAAATGCAGCTTTTTCAAAAGCAGTTACCGATTCGGGCCTCATTTTTATTGGACCATCAGCATACTCCATCGAAATGATGGGCGATAAAATATCGGCCAAGCAAGCCGCAAAAAAATTCAACGTTCCCATGGTACCCGGCACAGAAGACCCGTTGGTCGATGTTGCCGAGGCCCGCACCATAGCTAACCGTATTGGCTACCCTATCCTTATAAAGGCATCGGCAGGCGGTGGCGGTAAGGGCATGCGCGTTGTAGAAAACGAAGCAGAATTAGAACAGCAGATGAATACCGCAAAAAGCGAGGCACTCAGCGCCTTTGGCAACGATGCGGTATTTATTGAAAAATATGTAGGGGCACCGCGCCACATTGAAATTCAGTTGATAGGCGATATGCATGGAAATTATGCCTACCTGTTTGAGCGCGAATGCTCTATACAGCGCCGCCACCAGAAATTGATTGAAGAGGCCCCGTCAAGCTGCCTTACGCCTGAAATAAGAAAGGCTATGGGCGAATGTGCGGTAGCGGTAGCCAAGGCATGCAATTACTACGGTGCAGGCACGGTTGAATTTCTGGCAGATGAGCATCTGAATTTCTACTTTCTGGAAATGAACACCCGTTTACAGGTGGAACACTGCGTTTCTGAAATGATAACAGGTATCGATCTGGTGAAGGAGCAAATAAATGTAGCCCGTGGCAACAAACTATCCTTCACGCAGGAAGACCTGAAGATAACCGGCCATGCCATTGAGTTGCGCGTATGTGCAGAAGACCCCCTGAACAACTTTTTACCTGATACCGGCACCCTGGAAATGTACCAGCCACCCAAAGGCCCGGGCGTTCGGGTAGATGATGGTTTTGAGGAAGGTATGGCCATACCTATATTTTACGACCCCATGATAGCCAAGCTTATAGCTTACGGAGCCAACCGCGACGAAGCCATTGATCGCCTGTGCCGTGCCATTGACGAATATTACATAAAGGGCGTAAAGAACACGCTGGAGTTCGGCAAATGGGCTGTGCAGACAGAACCTTTCCGCAGCGGCAAATTCGACACAAAATTCATTGAGAAATACTACAAACCTGAATACCTTACTGGCCATGACGATGGCGCCGAACAGGTTGCCGCACTGCTGTCTGCCTATGTGTGGGATCAGGAAAAGCAAGTAGAACCAACTGCACTTACCGGTGGCACAATAAGCAAGTGGCGCATGAACAGAGGGTGATAAAATAAAAAGTAAAAATGCTTCTGTTTGGCAAACAGCTTTTTGACTTTCTACTTTTGACTTTCTACTTTCTACTTTCTACTTACGACTTACGACTTACGACTAAAAAACTTACGACTAAAAAAACATGTCAGCCAGCTACCAGATAAAATTACCGCAGTTCGAGGGTCCGTTTGACCTGCTCCTGTTCTTCATTGAGCGGGACGAGCTGGATATATACAACATCCCCATTGCCACCATTACCGGTGAATTCCTTACTTATATTAAGGCATTGGAATCGTTGAATATAGAGCTGGCCAGTGAGTTTATATTATTTGTATCGACCCTCATGCGTATTAAGGCACGCATGTTATTGCCGCGCCGTGAAAAAGACGCACTGGGTAACGAAATTGACCCAAGGCAGGAACTGGTAGACAAGATACTGGAATACAAACGCTTTAAAGAGGCATCAGAAGTGATGGCCGGTATGGAAGCCGACAGGCTTATGCAGCAGAAACGAGGTAACATCCACAATGAAATGCATGAACTGGGTGAATCGTATTCCGAAGGCACCGAGATACAAACAGTGACCATGTACAAGTTACTGAGCGCTTACGAAAAAGTAATAAAACGCTTTAACGAACGCATGAATAAGCCACAGCACGTGGTAGTAAAGTATAACTATAGCCTGGAAGGGCAGCGCATATTTTTACAGGAGCACATGCGGGAACAGAAGCGCATCCCGTTCGAAATGTTGTTTGAAACCTGCCAAAACAAGATACATGCTATTTTCACCTTCTTGGCTATGCTGGAACTCATTCAGCAAAAATACCTGGCAATTCTCGTAGGCGTAGGGCGTAATAACTTTATACTGGAATGGAATCCTAACCCCGAAGCCGACGGACAGGCAGAGCCGCTTTCTGATGCCGAAATACAGGAAGCAACGGAACGGATAACAGACACTGTTGCTGAGGGTGATGATATTGTGGCAGAGTAATTGGGCGACATGCAGTCACGTTGAAACTGCGCAAATTAATGCCTCCCCCTGTGGGATAGTCGCTTGGGAATTTTTGTTTGTTGCACAACAGACAATCTAAGGAAAATATCGATAAATCTCATTACGATATCAAAACCAGTACATGCTACTTTACGCCATTACTCTCAGGCTTGAATTTTACAAAGCATTTCTAACTCTGAATTTCCTTCTACATAACCAGAATTTCTTCCTTTATCTATTACCGAAGCCAAGGCAATGTCCATTTTTTCTTCAAAATACGTTACAAAATCATGTTATTGCGCCGTCAGGTGCAAAAGGTTTGTAGCTATGAATCAATGCTATTATACCGTGTGCCCTAGGTACACAACAATCGCAGCCGTGTCGATTCATTGTCTATAAATGGCATAGCCAAAGCGACCAATTAAATAAAACTAAACCAGTACTAAAAAAGGCGCAACTACACGTTGCGCCCTGAAATATTATAAACTTGTTTTTAAATTAGGCCTCGCCCATTTTCTTAAGCATCTTGCCGTGTTCGCGAAGTGCTACCAAAAAAGTAGGATACTCAACATACGGTATACCGTACGATTCTGCTGTTTCTTTTACAATGACCGATATCTTCCTGTAATGCACATGCGATATGTGCGGGAACAGATGATGTTCTATCTGGTAGTTAAGACCACCTATGAACCAGTTTAGGATATTACTTTTGCGTGAAAAATTGCAGGTATTCAGCATCTGGTGCACGGCCCAGCTGTTGTTCATTTTGCGGCTGTCATTTGGCGTTGGGAATTCAGACGATTCCATAACGTGAGCGAGTTGAAATATTGCAGCCAGACCAAAACCAGCAGTAAAATGCAGTATCATAAAGCCCATCACCACTGCCTGCCACGACATGCCGGAGTACATTATTGGTAACACAAGTGCATAACCAAAGTAAATAACTTTATAGATGCTCAGTTCCAGTATCGCCTTGCTCAGTGTAATCTTTTCTTTACGTAAAAGACCTTTCTTATTGTAGATAACCAACAATCTGTAATCTTTATAAGTCACCCACTGTATAGTAAGCAGGCAATATAGAAACCAGCCATAGATATGCTGATAACGGTGCATTGGTGAACGTGGGCTGTTTGGCGAAAAACGCATCAATCCACCAGAATCAATATCTTCATCCAAACCTTCAATGTTAGTATAGGTGTGGTGAAGTATGTTGTGCTGTATCCTCCAGGTAACATCATAACCACCAACAACATTCACAAGGTCGCCAATTATGTTGTTAACTGTTTTGTTCGATGAATAAGAACCGTGATTAGAATCGTGGTGCACAGAACAGCCTATACCTACCATTCCCAGCCCCATCAGGAACCAAAGAAAATAGAAAAGAGCTGGGTGTAACGCACCTACGCCTGTTATAATTAATATACTGGGAACAAAAAACAACGACATCATGGCTATTGTCTTCCATATTATGGTGCTACTGCCGTCAACCGACAGATTATTCTGAACGAAGAACTCATCGATGTTTTTCTTAAGCGTATCGTAAAAACCCTCTCCATTTTTTGGTGCGAAACGTACTATATCTATTTTGCTCACTCTTTATATTTTATAGTCTTAATGTTTTATTAAAAATCGTAACAAAAGTAGGCTAAAAAGCCCATATGTTGCTGTTAAATTTTTTGCCCGTAAAATTAAACAACTTCTAAAAAAAGGCTACTTCAAAATTAATGAAGCAGCCTTTATTTTTTATGATTTTGATCATTTTATTCTTTATCCTGCGCTTTCAACTTATCCAGTTTACTCTTCATCTCGTCAATCTTTGCTTTATTATCTGCTACCTGGTACACTTGTTTAAGTGCTTCCAGTGCAGCTCTGTAAACGTCCTTATCGCTATCTTTCAATGTACCAGTGCCCAATATAGTAACCGCCTTTTCCATGTTAGCTTTTGCACTTTCAAAGAAACCATCCCTTTGCTTTTTTAGTGCCTCATATTTCTTCATTTCGTCAGGAGAGGTGCCTTTAATATTATTCATCTGGTCGTTCACATCATAACCCTGCATAAAATACAGTGCCCCAAAATTATAAAGGTAAGTTGGGTTCTCGCTCGATGCTGCTACCGCCTTTTTAAAACACTCTTCCGATTTTTTGTAGAGTTCCGCAGCATTAGCTGGTTTCGCTCCTTCTTTTGGGCTGGCTTGGCCTTGGTACAACAAAGCCAGATTGAAATTCAGATCAGCATTGTTAGGCTCCGCGGCAACAGCTTCCTCCATTTTTTTAACCAATTCAGCCATCTTACCGTTTTTCAGGTAAGCGTTCATCTCCATATTACGGATATTGATATCATTCGGAAAAGCCTTTCTGGCATCTGCAATGGCCTGCATTTCAGCTGTACCCATTTTGTTAGCATTTGCAGTGTTGTACTTATCGTATGTTTCCAGCAATATAATGTAGTTATCAGAAGCCTTGGTAATAGGGTTACTGTTTACCTTGGTTAGTATGCTTATTATTTCTTCCTGGTTTTTCTGGTAGTAAGCAATACGCGACATATTCACCAATGCATTGGCGGCAATGGTATCAAAGTTTTTAGCTCTGGCGTATTTTTCAAAACGCTTACCACCGTTAAGATCGTGTATTTTTATAACCGACTTGTAGCTTTCCATAGCTTCCTCCAGCTTCTTGTCTCCGGGCTTTGCTTTGTCTGCATCATTGAATTCTGCATTCCCATCATTATACATCTGGCATGCACCAATGAACAAATTGTTAACCACTTCTTCCTTTTCATAATCCGGCTTTACTTCCGAAAGTTTTATTAACGCTGCAATAGCTTCACGGCCTGGCTTCAATGCCGCATATTTAGGTTCGGTAGCCAAGGAAAAATATATCTGAGCTTTCACATACAAGGCCTTTGGCTTGCTGCATGTTTCAGGGTTGGCAATTGCCTTATCAATATCTGCTTTGGCCTCATCTAAATTTTTCTGGCTAAGTGCTGTTGCCGCAGAAGTCACCAATTTGTCTTGTGCGAAACCAGCAAAAGTGAACCCAATTGCCGCTACAGTCAATACTGTTTTTTTCATTGAACTAAAATTAATGGTTTGATATTTTGTTACTTCTTTTTATGCCTATCTTTTCTACTGCCGAATAATTTTCCCGCAAAGGGCTATACTATTTATGCTTCAGCATCTGGTTCCGGGTTTGCATCTGCTGCTGCATCTGGGGCCGCGCCTGCTTCGCCTTCGGTTGCTGCACCATCTTCTGCTACACCTTCCTCCGCCTCATCATCGGCACCTGTTATTTGCTCCCTTATGCTCGCAATTGCTGCTATCTTATCTTTATCATCAATGTTTATCAGCTTCACCCCCTGTGTTGCCCTACCCGCTTCGCGTATCTGCGATACCTTCATACGGATGGTAATACCCGATGCGCAGGTAATAATAACATCATCACTTTCTTCCACAACTAGCAAACCAACCAATGAGCCTGTTTTCTCGGTAATGTTAATAGTTTTTACACCCTTACCACCCCGGTTGGTAACACGATAAGCCAATTTGTACTGGTTTACCTTACCCTCTGCATCTGTTATATCAACAATACTGCCAGATTTTTTCTCGCCTTCGTCCTCACCACCTTCTACCACAACGGCATCTTCGGTTTCAATTGCCTCATCTTCCTTTATAAAGAATGGCGTACGCTTACCGAGACCCTTTTCTGATACCACTAATATCTGCTTGGTAGTATCGCCTGCTGGTATACATATCATGCCTATCACTTCATCGTTGCTCGCATCTAACTCAATACCAAATACGCCAATTGCACCACGACCCGTTGCGCGAACCTTATCTTCAGGGAAGCATATAGCGCGGCCACTCTTTACCGCCATCATTATATAATCGCCTACCTTGGTCAGCGATACATCTAACAAACGGTCGCCTTCTTCAATGGTAATAGCATTCACACCAGTAGAACGCGGCCTGCTGAAATCGGCAAGCTTGGTTTTCTTAATTATACCATTCTTGGTACACAATGTAATAAAGTGACTGTCAATATAGGCTTCATCTTCAAGATGCGGAACGTCAATTACAGTGCGTATCTTATCATCTGCAGGTATCTGCATCATGTTCTGTATAGCACGGCCCTTGCCGTTCTTATCGCCTTCCGGAATTTCATATACCTTCAACCAGTAGCAACGTCCTTTTTCAGTAAAGAACATCAACGTATGGTGGGTACTGGCAATGAACAGATGTTCAATATAATCTTCTTCGCGTGTTTTGCCACCCATTGCACCACGGCCACCGCGGCGTTGCGAACGGTATTCGTCTGACGATGTGCGCTTAATATAACCTAAGTGCGAAATGGTAATCACCACATCTTCTTTTTCAATCAGGTCTTCAATACGCATTTCATCGGCCATGTAATGTATCTCACTCCTGCGCTCGTCGCCGAATTTCTTTTTTACATCGCCCAGCTCTTCCTTAATAATGTCATAACGCATGCTTTCGTTGCCCAAAATAGCTTCCAGGTGCGCTATCAGTTTCATTAATTCGGCATGTTCTTCCCGTATCTTCTCAATTTCCATGCCGGTAAGGCGCTGTAAACGTAGTTCCAATACGGCTTTTGCCTGAATTTCACTCATGCCGAAATTCGACATAAGACCATCTTTCGCTGCTTCAGGATTGGTTGAATTCCTGATCAGTTTAATAACTTCGTCAAGATGATCGAGTGCTATTATGTAACCTTCCAATATATGCGCCCTTTTCTTTGCTTCGCGGAGCTCATATTCTGTGCGCCTCTGAACAATCTCATGACGGAAATTGACAAACTCTGATATCAGGTCTTTCAGGTTTAGGGTACGTGGGCGGCCATTGACCAATGCCACGTTATTAATACCGTATGAAGTCTGTAACTCACTATACTTATACAACTGGTTGATAATAACCTGGGCTACAACATCTCTGCGCAACTCAACCACTATACGGGTACCATCTTTGTTCGATTCGTTCGCAACGTGGGTGATACCATCAATTATCTTGTTATTGACCAGATAGCCAATTTTTTCGGTAAGGGTATCGCGGTTAACCTGGTAAGGCACGCCGGTAATGATGATCATTTCCTTGCCGCCCTTCATGGCTTCAACCGTAACAACACCCCTCAATACTACCCTGCCCCTGCCGGTATGGAAACCTTGCTTTATCCCTTCCACACCATATATAATACCACCGGTAGGGAAATCGGGAGCTTTAACGAACTTCATCAGTTCGTCAATCGTAATTTCTTTGTTTTCAATGTACGCCAGGCAACCATCTACTACTTCGCTCAGGTTGTGCGGCATCATATTCGTTGCCATACCTACTGCGATACCAGATGAACCGTTAACCAGCAATTGCGGAATGCGCGTAGGCATTACCGTTGGTTCTTGCAACGAATCATCGAAGTTGAGGCTGAAATCGACTGTTTCCTTCTCAATATCTTCCATCATTGCCTCACCCAGCTTCTGCATACGCACCTCGGTATAACGCATGGCAGCCGGGCCGTCACCATCGGCAGAACCGAAGTTACCCTGTCCATCAACCATCATATACCGCATGCTCCAGGGTTGTGCCATACGCACAATAGCATCGTAAACCGATACGTCGCCATGGGGGTGATACTTACCCAGCACCTCACCCACGATACGGGCAGATTTTTTATGTGGTTTGTTGAATGTATTACCCAGTTCATGCATTGCAAACAATACACGCCTGTGCACGGGCTTCAAACCATCACGAACATCAGGAAGGGCACGACCAACTATTACCGACATAGAATAATCTATGTAAGCAGTTTTCATTTGTTCCTCAATGTTAACAAGAACTATTTTATCATGCTGGTTCCCTGACTCCTGCGGCAATAAATTATCGTTATTTTGATCCATGTTTTAAATTCAGAATTCAACCTTTAAAAATAACTTTCAAAAGATGGGCAAATATAACGTTTTCAGACCGTATTACCGCTGAAAAGCCAACTCACTAAACGTTAAATGCGATAGTGTTAATAACCTTGTGGATTATGTGATTAAAGACGTACAAATTGGAGGGAAGCTTGGGTGAAAATTAGGCGAAATGTGATTTTATGAAGAAATCAACAAAAAAATGGGAGCTAGCAGATAAAAATGAACATATCAACCAAAATTACATTACGCTCCATTGATTGATAGCTTTTCGGTTTTGAACTATTGTTTCTATTTGTTTCGACGTCGCAGTTGCGCCGTTTAAAAGTAAAGTTTCCAAATCATTATTTGATTTAGGAACAATTGCTTTCTTTTCGATCTCTGCTTTAAGTTGCTTCAATTGCTTGGAAGGCAACGCTTTTACAATTTGAAGCAACTGATCAAATTCTAAGTTTACGCTGACTTGCATCATGCCAAATTTAAGTAATTTCTGCGAAAAGTTGCGTACTGAATTATATCTTTCGACTTGACTTCCGATAAATATACTATTATTTTAATTTAATGCCTGTTATGCAATAGGTATTCCTCTACAACCCCTCCATCTCCATTACAAATTGCGCACATTCAACATCCGGCCAAGCAATACCTTTACGCTATCCGCTTGCTGCCATGCAGGGTTATTAATAACGCGGGCTCTGTCGGTGGGTGCGTTATTGGGGTCGCGGTTCAGGAAATTAAAGTAGAGGCGTTGTGCTTCCGCATAATCCCCCTTGGCAAATGCAACCTTCGCCAGGTAAAAATCGCACATATAAAAATTGGAGCGTCGTTTTTCGGCAAGCAGGTAGGGCTCTGATGCCAGTATATCGCCTTGTTTTTGCATGGTTATGCCTATGGAATAGTCAATACGTTGCTCATTGGGCGCCAGTTGCAGTGCCCGCTGAAACAAAGCCTGGGAGCGGTCTTTGTCGGGCTCCTGCATGCCCAGCATTATATGCGCATAACCCGAACTTGGTGTAGAAGCCACCGCCTGGCTCCAAAAGGCATAGGGGCTTTTAAAATGCTGTTGATGCCTGAAATTAAGCACAGCTAATACCAATGCGATACCCACAAAGCCACTAAACAGCTGCCTTTCAGGTAAGCCATTCTTAAAAAAGAATGTCTGCGGCAATAGCAGCAAAATACCGGTAATGGGCAGGTAAAGCCTGTGTTCAAATATTTGCGGGCTTACATAATTGGGCACCATTAAAGCAGGCAGCACGAAAATAAAGAACACAAGCACCCCGCAAAACAGGTGGCGGGTGCTTTTCGATTTTACCAGTATTATACTTACAACCAGCGCACTGAGCGCCAGCAGCCCCCAAAAATTATCAGTATCCCGCAACAGCGGAAAAACGCTCAGGTTCACGGGAACGAATATCTTACCGGTATACTGTACCAGCAAGGGCAACTTCTGCACAAACTCCGCAGCCAGCGCTTTGGGAGGCAAACCCATACCCTTTATACCCGAAGCCGACCGCATGGCGAACCAACCCATACCACAAACCAACCATAAAACGTATTGCAACAGATGGGTGCGGGCTGCAATGCCTTTCCGCAATACGCCAACTAATAATACAACAGCCACCGGCGCAAAAAACACACCACTTTCCTTGGTAAAAAGTGTGAGTAAGAAGAAAAGAATGGCTACCGCCAGATGCCCGGCCTTGTGTGTAGCACTATATTCAATGGTCCACAACAAAAAGGAAAAACCAAAAACGGCCAGTAATGTGTCATTGCGGCCCGGGATCCACGCTACGGCCTGCGTAAGTACAGGATGCACGGCAAACAAAAGCGTTACGACAAACGCCTGCCATTGCAGCATATTCAGCTTCAGGAAGAGCCGGAATAACAGGGTAACAGCCAACACATGTAGGCCCACATTTACGATATGGTAGCTCATAGTGCTGCCACCCAACAGCCGCGAATTAAGTATAAGCGAATCCAGAAAGACGGGTCGGTAATAATTGTCATTCAGCCCGAATACCCCACGGGTAAATGAAGTAAACAAACCGGAAAGGTGACTGTTATAATGTTGCAGCCTGACAAGAAAAACATAATCATCAAGACGCGTAATACCGAAAAACACCGTTGGCAGATACACCACAAATGCAGCCGTAGCCAGCCACAAAACAGGATACTTAATAACTAAACTTGTGGTTGATGGTGCCTTGCTGCCTGTGCTCACGCGTTACCTATAATGTTGAATGCGCTCAAATTTATAAATTCTACCCGACAAGCCACAAAAAAGCTAACAGGCATATTTTGCATGCGCTTACGCTACCTACCCTTTTCCGACCAAAGCCTTCCGGCTAAAGATAAATTACCTGCTAATTTTGCCATGCATTCCTATATCACAATTGGTTACTTTTACAACCGTACGAACTCATACGCATGAATCTGAAATTCGCTTTGGTTGTTATACTGCTCATTTTTACGCAGCCTGTTTTATTGCAGGCACGTAAAAAACATAAGCGCAAGCACAAAACCGAACAAACACAAAACGACGATGAGAACGACGACAACAACAGCGATGATGGCAATGACGAAGAGGAGGAAAAAGACCACATGTCGCTGAAAGATATGCGCAACTCTTATTCGCTGGAATTGCCCATGAACCGCAACGGATCGGGCACCGGCTGGAATCCTGATAAGGCTCCCATGTATTCGTACAACATCTATACCCATAAGTGGTTATTTATGCTACATGGCGATATGTTCCTGCGCTACAATAATCAGGACGCTTTGAAAACCGGCCCCTTGCATACGGAGCAGTACGACATTACCAATATGTTTGTGATAACGGGCCAGCGGCAGTCTGGCCTCGATGGCTTGCTGCATTTTAATGCGGCTTTTTCCACCGATATATTTTTCACTAACGATAACGGCCTCGGCCAACTGTACCAGAATGCCGATAACTGGAACTACAAAAGGACAGGCAACCGCCAGTTGCCTAACAATATTCTGTCAGAACTAGCCCTAAGCTATGCCTGGAGCTATGCTGACAAAGGCGACATATTTTTGTATGGCGGCTATCCCGCTGAGCCAGCCCTCGGGCCCGTATCGTATTTAAAAAGGCCATCCGGCTCTTTTATAGCAACATCCCCACTCACGCACCGCTGGACCGACGCCACCGAAATTTCTTATGGTGTTGCAACATTGGGCATCCGCCAGGGAAAATTCAAAATTGAAGGCTCTTCCTTCACCGGCCGAACACCCGATAGGCTCAACTACGATTTCGGCTTGCCGCTATTCAATTCATTTAGCGGAAGGTTATCTTTTAACCCTACATCCCGCTGGGCGTTGCAGGCTTCAAGGGGGTACATTAAAAGCCCCGATATGTACCGCCCAAACGTTGACATTAACCGCACTTCTGCCTCTGCTACTTATGTAAAGGCAATTGCACCGAGGCAATATTTTTCCTACTCGCTTATATGGGGTATGAACGAACCGAGCAACGGTCCCACATCGAACGCGGCACTGCTGGAAGCCACCGTAAAAATAAAACGCAGAACGGGCTATACCCGCCTGGAATGGGCACAGAAAACCGCTTACGACCTTAACCTGAACCCCATAGGCTTTAACCCCCAACAGCAATACAATGTAAGTGCCTTAACCGTGGGGGCAAGTCTTGATCTCATCTATATCAAGTATTTCACCATAGCCGGTGGAGCCCAGGTAACGGGCCACCTGGCCGATGATGCTCTTAATAGCACTTATGGACAATACCCCATATCGGGCCAGTTATATTTACACGTGTACCCCATATTGCAATAAGCGCAAACTATACTGAGCAGGGAACTGTATCTCACTACCATAAAACTGTACTCCATAAAATTCGCATTTCTGTATCTGAACAGGCACAATAATTTTCGCCAAATTTGTGACCTGACAAGCACCTTCCACGAATGAACGAACACGCTATAACGTACAAACTGCTCAGCAAAGAGCTTGCACTGGCGACAATTGATGATATAAAACGAATTGGCAACATTTCGTTCCGGCAACACCTTAGCGTACTAACTGCCGAAAACGCGGCCGACTGGAGTGCACGTCTCCAGCAGGATGAGGTGTGGGAAGACTTAGTTGGTATATCAATCTGTTTTGTGGCCATGAAGGGCAATGTAATGGTAGGCATGGCGCACCTGGTACCCAGTGGCAACCCTTGGGATGTTTTTAAAACCGAATGGGCATACCTGCGCATGGTAGGTGTTGACCCTGCCTTTCAAGGCCAGGGCATCGCCAGAAAACTCACTCAACTGTGTATAGACCACGCCCGCGAGACGAACCAAAAAACCCTCGCACTCCATACCTCGGAATTTATGAATGCAGCCCGCCACATATATGAAAGCCTTGGCTTTACCATATTGCAGGAAATACCCCAGCGGCTGGGTAAAAAGTATTGGTTGTATGTGTTGGAGTTATAATCGCAACTAAAAAAGTCAACGATTGCATTTTGGCTAAAAACAAAATAATACCTAAGGAACGATAACAAAATAAAATCCACCATCTGCCTTGTTCTTTTCCATTTCTGCTTCGTTGAAAAAGTCTTTAAATAACTTGCTATTCGCAGATTTCCCGCCTCGCATAAAAGAAAAATAACTTCGTCATATGGTAGACTTTATTTCGTTAACGTTCCTAAATTGCAACAACATGAAAAATAAGCGAATAGCTTTCTACGCAGGTATCTTTGCACTTAACGCCATATTAAAGTATGCATTAACCAATGTAATGAAACACGATACCAGTAATTTTAAATTCAATAATTACGGTGATTGGGTGGAAGCTTTTGCTTATTCATTAATAATAGTTGTTGTGCTCCACTTTTATGCTTTCAGAAAACAGCCAAACGCAGGTAATAAGTAAAAATAGAAAATTGCGCTCTTTACCTTTTCCTCTCAGCAGCGGCGGTAACATAAAAACAACCTGTTGCAGCACGCACCACATAGGCACTCGCATCAATTTGCAACTTTATTAACAAACCTACATTTGCTAGTCAGCGAATCATCTCAACGCATTCATCAAAACGTTGCATCAAATCACAAAAAACGAAAAACAAACTTTTTGACTTCCCTACTAACTACTAAAAAGCCAGCTTTCTACTTTCTACTTTCTACTTTCTACTTACGACTTAAGACTTAAGACTAAAAAAACAGCTTACGACTTTCTACTTACGACTTACGACTAAAAAAACGACTTACGACTAAAAAAAACAATTCCCCATTAAAATCCCCCACTCCCTGCCGCACCAATAATCATTTGCAGTTAAAAATTCACCATTAAAACAGTACTTTTGCGGCAAATTTCCATTATTTATGAAGCGAAAAGCTTTCAAAAGTCTGTTGCTGGGTGCAGCTATGCTCTCCCTCAGTGCAGTACAGGCAAATGCCACCATCACTTTTTCAGAATATACGTTGCCTAATGGCTTACACGTAATTCTACAGGAAGACCACTCTACGCCAATTGTTGCCGTATCGGTAATGTATCACGTAGGTTCTAAGAATGAAGACCCGCAGCGTACTGGTTTCGCGCACTTCTTTGAGCACCTTTTGTTTGAAGGCAGCGACAACATCAAGCGCGGCGAATACATGAAATTCATTCAAAGCGCCGGCGGCCAGCTGAACGCCAATACTACACAAGACCGTACTTTCTATTATGAAGTATTGCCTTCCAACCAACTGGAAATGGCTTTATGGATGGAAAGCGAGCGTATGGCACATGCCAAAATTGACGCAGTAGGTGTTGAAACACAACGTAAAGTAGTAAAGGAAGAAAAGAAACAACGTTATGACAACACCCCTTATGGCCAGTTGATCAACGTTATTTTTGAAAACGCCTATGTAAAATACCCTTACAACTGGAGCCCTATCGGTAAAGAACAGTATATCGATCAGGCTACGCTGGAAGAGTTCATGAACTTCTACAAAACGTTCTACGTACCCGATAATGCAGTACTGGTAATTTCAGGCGACATTAACCCTGAACAAACCAAAAGCCTGATTAGCAAATACTATGGCGAAATACCAAAGGGCACTAAGGCTATACCCCGTCCTACAGTTGTTGAACCGGTACAAACCGCTGAAAAGCGTGTTAAATTCTACGACAATGTGCAGTTACCAGGCGTTATACTGGCTTACCACATACCTAAACAAGGCACTGACGACTATTATGCAGTGCAGTTGTTAACTCAGTTATTATCGCAGGGTAAAAGCTCGCGCTTTGAAAAAGAGATTGTTGATAAGCAACAAAAAGCGGTTCAGGCAGCGTCATTCGATCTGGGTAACGAAGCTCCGGGCCTGGCTATTATGTTGGGTATTGCCAATGTAGGCGTTAAAGCTGACGAACTTGAAAAAGCACTGTTAGGCGAAATTGAAAAAGTAAAGAAAGATGGTGCTACTGCTGAAGAGTTTACCAAGCTGCAGAACCAGGCAGAAAACGACTTCATCAGCCAGAATTCAAAAGATATTGGTGTAGCTACTAACCTGGCTACTTACTACACCTTCCAGGGTAGTGCTAACCTTATTAATACCGAAATTGACCGTTACCGCAAAGTAACCAGGGAAGATATTAAGCGCGTTGCCAATAAATACCTTACTAAGGAAAACCGCCTGGTAGTGCACTACCTGCCCAAGAGCGAACAAACTGCAGGTAAAGACAAAGCTGAAGCAAAAGCACCTGCAAAGGGCAATGCTAAACCAGCGGGCACAAAACCAGCAGGCAAGCCTGCTCCATCAAAAAAATAAACTTTACTAACCTTCCGGCCTGTGGCCGGATTCAAAATATTTGCAATGAAAAAAGTAACATTATCCATATTCGCTCTCGCCCTGTGCGGTGGCGTCTATGCACAAAAACTGGACAGGAGCATAAAGCCAAAACCGGGTCCGGCACCTGAAATTAAATTAGGTAAAACTGAAAGTTTTGTACTGGCAAACGGCCTAAGGGTTTTCGTGGTTGAAAACCACAAACTGCCGGTAATATCAGCCAGCATACAATTTGATATTAAGCCTGCGCTGGAAGGCGAAATGGCGGGCTACCGCGACATGATGTCGGAACTATTGGTAACCGGCACTACTACCCGCAGCAAGGATAAATTGAATGCGGAAATTGATAACATGGGTGCGCGTATCAATGTTAGTTCGGAAGGTATTTCAGCAGGTTGCCTGAAGAAGTATACCGAGAAGGTATTGGAGTTGATGGCCGACGTAGCTATGAACGCCAAAATAAGCCAGACTGAACTGGACGCTGAAAAGAAAAAAGCCATCAGTGGCATGGAAACTCAGAAGAATGACCCTGACGCTATGGTGAATAACGTGAGCGCAGTGGTTAACTTTGGTACCAATCACCCTTACGGCGAAGTAGCCAGCGAAGAAAGCGTACAAAAAATAACGCTGGAAGCCTGCAACAATTACTATCACACTTACTTCCGCCCTAACGTAGGCTACATGGCTATTGTAGGCGATGTTACCCTGGCTGAAATTAAACCACTTATTGAAAGGTATTTCGCTAAATGGGAAAAGAAAGACGTACCCGTTGCCAGCTATACCATACCTGCACTTACCACAACCAAGCTTACCAAAGTTGCATTTGCACCCCGCATTGCTGCCGTGCAAAGCGTAGTGAGCGTTACCTACCCTGTTGACCTGAAACCAGGCACCGGAGATGTAATTAAAGCACGTGTTGCCAATACTATTTTAGGTGGTGGTTCACAGGGCCGTTTGTTCCTTGACCTTCGCGAAAAACATGCCTGGACCTATGGTGCATACTCTTCATTATCTGAAGACATGCTGGGTGGCAATTTTTCAGCAACTGTAAAATGCCGTAATAAGGTTTCAGATAGTGCCGTTGCTGCAATTCTTGATGAAATGCGCGCTATGCAGACTGAAAAAGTAGGCGATTCTACTTTACAGAATTCAATCAGCTACCTTTCCGGTGGCTTCGCTATCGGGCTGGAAGATCCTAAGCGTGTTGCGCAATACGCTATCAATATTGAGCGGTACAACATGCCTAAAGATTTCTACCAGAACTACCTTAAGAATCTGAGTGCTGTAACAGCCGACGATGTTATGGATATCTCGAAGAAATACATTCGCCCTGACAATGCTAATATAGTTGTTGCTGGTAGCAAAGAAGAAGTTGCCGACAAACTGGCTAAATTTTCAGCCGACGGCAAAGTTGACTATTACGATAATGTAGGCAAGCCAATGGTACCAACGGAAACAAAGGCCGTAGGCGCTAACGTAAAAGCAAGCGATATTTACAACAAGTATATTGCTGCTATTGGTGGCGAAAAAGCTATAGCCGCTCTGAAGGATATTAAAACAACCTCAAAGAGCGAAATGCAAGGCATGCAACTGACTATTACTGAAGAAAAGAAAGCACCTAACATGTACATGCAGAAAGTGGATGCTAACATGAGTGGTAAAAGTGCAACCTTGCAAAAACAAGTTTTTGATGGCAAGAGCGGCTATACCGAAGGCGGTGGCCAAAAAGCGGCAATGGCCGGCGACGACCTGGATGAAGTAATGGAATCGGCTGATATCGCTTTCGATATACACAGCGACAAATACGGCATCAAGCGCACAGTTAAAGGCATTGAAAAAGTGAATGGCAGCGATGCTTATGTAATGGAAGCCGTAAATGCAAAGGGCAAAAAATCGGTTGAATATTATGATGTTGCCAGCAGCCTGTTGGTTAAGAAAATAGCAGGCGAAGGTGAAAAGCAAGCTATAACCGAGTTTGCTGACTACAAAGAAGTGCCGGGCACAGGTGGCTACAAGGTTGCTTATAAAATTAAGCAAACTCAGGGTGGCCAGGTATTCCCGTTAAGCGTGGAAACCGTAGAAATAAATAAAGGTGTAAGCGACGCTGATTTTAAATAATCAGTGTTAGGGTTTCAATAAAATTCAAAAGAGCGAAGGCGGTGCCTTCGCTCTTTTTGTTGTATATGCTACATCAATACTTGCCAGCATATTGAATAGTTATATTGCGCAGCCAGGTGCAAAATGTTTGTTGCTAATAATCAATTCAATTAGCTCGTGTGCCGTAGGTACATAACAAGCACAACTGGACAACCTTATCACGACAATGGCATTAATAGCCGTGCTATTTTAGCCGAAGGGGCCGTTGCACACCTTTGCAGCCAGTGTACGTTTAAAACCTATTGCTTATTCACACAATTTACATAGTCGGCCGCGTTTAATTCACCGCTACCACACCAGTAGCATTGCCAGTTCCTGCGCACTGAATTTACGTGTAGCATGTTACTTACTTCATAGCACCGCATAAATGCATTCTGCAATGTGGCATCGGTTGCCAGCTTAGTGCGCAGGGTTGCCAGCGAACCGGCATTTACGCCCGCCAGGCCATATTGCTGGTTAAAATCATATTCCAGCGCCCAGGCAGTGCCCGGGGAATCTGTTTTAGCATTCAGATAGTAAGTTTTATAGTTCGTGAGTGCATAGGCCCCTGTGCTGTAACTAAACACCTGAAAACCGGGATAATTACCGTTACTCCTGGAGATAGATGGCGTGATGTGCACGAAAGACACCGGCTTTTTTTCTGCATTATACAATACCCTGAAATCATCCATGTGGGTATGGCCTGCAAAATTGGCGGTTATGTTATTGCTGTAAGTATTGAGAAAACCAAGAAAACGCCTGTTATAGCTGCTATCCCACATTGCCGAAATAATACCCGGCCGGGTAGAACCGAACACATCAATACCCGGCGGTATATGGTATTCCAGCCATAGCTTATTGGCCTTAGCGCCCATTGCGGCATTGGCTTGCAATTCGTTTTGCAGCCACATCATTTCGTCAATACCCCCCTGGGTGGTACTGGTGTCGCCGCCAGTGCAGGTATTTACATATTTTCTTGAAAAGAAAATGGTATTCAGCAGCAGCAGCTTATGGTTAGGGTCTCCTTTCGGGCTAAAAGCATAGTAACCACCTTTTGAAAACTGCGCCACGAAAATACTATCCTTCACCTTGCTGTTATTGCGCTGCAATGGCACCCACGCCTTCGCAAACATATTCAGAAAAGGATTTTGCGGTGCCATATCATAATCTCCGCAGTATGAATCATTATTACCCAAAACAGGTAAAATAACCGTTGCGGGGAAATACTTATTGAACATATACGCGGTGAACCTGATGGTATTGTTTACAAAAGCGGTCCGCAAATTTTCGTCGGGCACCTGGTTGTTCAGTTTGCGTATAAAATTATGTGCCAGGAAATCGCCAGTTACAATAATGTATTGGGGCTTCGGGTTGGTTTTACGCATACCCTCCAATGCCGAAACAAATAAAGCATAATTGGCATCAGCCCCGTCTTCACTTATATCTTTGTCAGACGATAATTTAAAAATAGAATCCCACTTGGTATAGTCAGTTACCATGAGCGATAACACAAGGTTGCCGTCGTAAAACGGGTTAAAATGTATATCAGATGTGGAAATAAATTCAGGTTGTTTACTGGCCGGACGCTTCCCCTGGGCAATAGCGCAATGCATTGCTAGCTGCATAACAACAAAAACGAGCAGCAAAAATTTAATTCGGGTCATAAAAATCATTTGCATCAAATATATAAAAACAAAAAGAAGGATAACGCAAATAGTTCATTTGCGTTATCCTTCTTTATATGGCCGGGCATTTTACCCTTTATCGCTTCTTTAACTCATCCCTTATTTCCATCAGCAAAACTTCCTGTGCTGTTGGGCCGGCAGGGGCAGCTAGGACTTCCGCTTCTTTGCGCTTCATTTTTTCAAGCGCCTTTATCATCAGGAACACACAAAATGCAATGATCATAAAATCAAACACCGTCTGTACAAAGTGCCCGTAAGCAAAAATATTTGCACCAGCCTTCTTGGCTTCGTCAAGCGAATGATAGATATCGCCTTCCTTAGCCGGCTTCAGTACTACGTACTGATCTACGAACATCTTGCCGCTAGGGGCTACCATGCCTATTACCGGCATCAGCAGGTCTTCCACCAACGCAGCAACTATTTTACCGAATGCAGCACCGATAATAACACCGACCGCGAGGTCCATAACATTACCCTTGAGGGCAAACGATTTAAAATCACTGATAAAACCCATAAACGTTCTGTTTTAAAATTAAAATTTATATGTAAGCCCTAAGGTAAATATTTCTTTGAATTGCACCCAACCCATGCCCTCGCCCGGTTGGTTTTTATCAACTGGCAGGCCTGTTACTTTGTCAATATAAGTGCTGCTGTAAGGGTTATCATTGTTATAGGCAACCGTGCAACCAAAAGTAAGCCCTATCCATTTGCAGGCTTTCCAGGTTATCAGGTTATCCCACATGATTTGTATGTTTCTCGGGTCGTCTCTTTTTACAACATTACCCAGGGTATCCTTTGTGTCTTTTGCAAGGTAGTTCGCATACAGGTCCAGCCGGGTATTGTAGGTAATTACCTTGGTTAGCTCCACATTGTAGCGGCCTGAAAAGTAAGCACCCAGATCGTACTTAGATGTTTTGCCACGAGGTATACCAAAAGCGCCCTGCGGGCTGAGGGATGTGTATTTTGCACTGGCATAAGTGGCCCTTGCCGCTAATGGCGAAAGGAACAAAGAAAGCACATTACCTTTTCTGTATTCTAACCCCAATGCCAGTGTTAAATATGCCGGTGATAACGTACCCGATGTTGGTAACGAATCCCAATTGGGCAGTGAATAGTCAAACCCTTTTGTAAACTGCGATTTCAGATTAAACAGGGCTGTGTAGAACAAAGCCTTTTCCCCCTTTACCCCACTACCGTACTTCGATGTAAAATCTATACGGTCATCAATTTTACGTGGCACAAAATCGTTAGAATAAACATAGTTAAGGCCATAGGTCATATCCAGATTGTTACTCCAAACTACATTGTGGTTATAATGCACCAGGTAACCATTAAAAATACCATTCACCGCTAACGAAGCCAGTTCGCCACCAGCAGCCCAGTTATGCGAAAACCCTTGATTGATACCCAGGTTAATAAGGCCGCCGTGCATCCATACAACAGTATCTTTATTCTCCGTAAAGAGCAGATTTTTCTTTACGTCTTCGCATTTGTTTACCTGCGCATTTGTTTGAAATGCGGACAGACATAAAACAATAAAAAATAATTTTTTTGTCATTTTAAGTGAATATGGTTAATGGTATGCCGGTAAAATTACCAAGAATATTAACATATTTCAGGGACGTTGCGTTAACTGATGGTTTGCTTTTTCGTTTACCGGGGCGCGAAAGTAACAATAAATAGCCTAAAGCGTTGTGGAAATTTTTCTACAACGCTTTAGGCATCAACATTTTAGTTGCGTTCTTATTTAATAAGCAAAGTATGAATCAGGCTGTTAAAGTGCTTTACATCGGCACCAAGCACCTTAAAAAAATTATGATCAAATTCCTCAACAGTTGTAACGGCAAGCCGGGCCATTTCTATACCCGCAGGGGTTAGTGCCACTGTTTTGGCCCGGGTATCAGTGGCATGTTCCTGCCGTTGCAGCAGGTTCTTTTTTTGCAGCGTTCTGAGCACGGTCGATGTGGTCATCGGGTCAATTTTGGTATGGTTGCTCAGTAATACCTGTGTTATAGGTGCATCGGTTTGCGAAAGCCATAGTATGCTTGCCAGAAGCACAAATTGAGAATGCGTAAGGTCGTATTTAGCCAATGCAGCACGTATTTCACGCTGCCAGAGGTTGGTTACCTGCCACAGCAGAAAACCAGAACTTTCCTCGGGTATCTCTACTCTAAATGCCTTGTCTTTCATCATAATTTGCTTGCATATTTTACCTGGGCAACCATTTCGGTGGGCAGGCCATCTACTATGTTCTGCGCAACCAACTTCCGCCACAGGAAACCTAAAACACCCTGCATGGTCATGGTTGTGGTTATTTTAAGTCCTTCGGGAGTATCTTCAAAAGTATGCGTTCCCCGCATTGTTGCCAACGGAAAATTGGTCTGGTCGGTAAATTTCCTGTTGGGCACAGTTTCCACCAAGTGAATTTTAACTTCCGGTGCGCCTTTGGGCTTCAGCAAAAAGAAATTACCAGCTTCAAATTTGCCCTGCATCTTGGCATAGTCAATACCCTCATCCCAATTTTTCCAGTTGTTCACATCGGCAAATAGTTGCCACATCTGTTCTTTGGTTGCTTCCTTTGTAATAACGGTGTGCGATCTCGTCCACATAAATAGTCGTTTTTTG
This sequence comes from Chitinophagales bacterium, assembly GCA_038228575.1. GTDB lineage: Bacteria > Bacteroidota > Bacteroidia > Chitinophagales > Chitinophagaceae > Flavipsychrobacter. The sequence continues at coordinate 92,936 of JBBRPD010000012.1, forward strand.
TAAGTTTAATTATTATAAGCACAAAGATAGTAAGTATACTTACAAACACAAAAATGAGATAAAAAAAGTTGCCACTAGGGCAACTTTAAAATGGTCTTGATGACCGTCTAATTTACTTCTTCAATTTCTCTTTAAACACCTTCTGGAATTTTTCAACCTTAGGGCGAATCACAAACTGACAATAGCGTTGTTCGCCATTTTCATTGTAGTAGTTCTGGTGGTAATCTTCCGCTTTATAGAAAGCAACGAATGGCTCAACTTCTGTTACTATCGGGTTATCAAAAACCTTTTCTTCGTTGAGTTTCTTTTTATAGGCAACGGCTTTCTGATGCTGCATTTCATTATGGTAAAAAATGGCCGATCTGTACTGTGTACCCACGTCAGCACCCTGCCTGTTTAGCGTGGTGGGGTCGTGGCATGTCCAGAATGCTGCCAGCAGCTCATCGTAACTTATTACTGAAGCGTCATAATAAACATTACAAACTTCGGCATAGCCGGTTGACCCGGTGCAGACTTCCTTATAAGTTGGATGCGGCTTATCACCACCAGAAAAACCAGATTCTACTTTTTCAACGCCTTTCAGTTGCTGGAATTGCGCTTCGGTGCACCAATAGCAACCCGCACCAAATGTAGCTGTATCCATGTGATGTTTCGCTTCCTTTACCGGGGTATTCATTTGTTTAAATGTTTTTGATTTAGTCAGGTTTTCATGCTGTGCAAATGCGGTTACGCCCACCAGTTGCAGCACTACAATTATTATCTTCTTAACTGTGTTCATTATTTTTTGTTTGCAATCATGTACGAGGCAAATGCTGTTTCGGATTGGTGCATTTAGGGCCTGAATGCATCGCAAACGCAAATTTACCGTTTGTACCGTTATTGTTCAGCCCAACATCATCCATCATCGCTACCTATAAAAAAAAGTGAATGCCTCAAACCGCCGAGACACCCACTTTTCAATTTTCTGTTTCTTGCAATATTACCTGTTAGCATTCACATACTCGTTCAGTGCCTGCTTATCAGAATCAAAGCTGAATACAGCATTTACTTTAAAGTAGTTATTGTTATCAACGGTCTTTTTAAAAGCATACTTAGCAAAAGCCAGCTTGCTTTCAGAGAAGCTAAATATCCGGCATATCTCTATTACCTGTTCAGTAGTGAAATAGTTATTGTTTGCGATGCTTTTGGCAGTAGAAAGCCTGGTATCATCGAATCCACTGCCCTTTATGGCTTGCTTTGCAGATGCGAACGTTTGCATATCCATTGGGGTTGGCGCTGGTGGTGGTGGCGGTGGTGTTATTATCTGCCTTGGTGTGTGGCCGCGGTCATCACCATAGCGCAGAATGTATTCGTTACGCTCTCCCCTGTAATCGCGTTCCAATGTGTTTAGCTTATGAAAAGCCAATCTCGGCCTGTTATTGCGGTCGCGCTCCAGTTTAATAGTGAGTGCTACGGCCTTGCCTTCAACAGGGTCAACAAAAGTGATCCGCTTGGAAATTGCGGCGGTTACATTATCGTCAAAAATGATCTGGATATCGTTTGTAACCTGTGGCAAACCCTCAACACGCACACGGGAATCTGCATACATATTCTGCTTTACACCGTTTATCATCAACAAGAACCTTTCGCCGTTCTCTGAATAAATGGTAAGCGCACTACCCACTTCGCAATTGGCATCATAGCCACCGCCGTATCCGTTACCACCGCGGCCATCACCACGATTATCGTTATAGTTATTTCTTTGTCCGCCGCCCTGGTTTTGGTTGTTGTAATTTCTCTTATTCTGCCCGATAGATATCAAAGGCATGGCTGCTATAAGAAAAAGCAATACGCTACGTTTCATAAAAAATTGTTTTGTGATGCAAGAATAATAAAAAATATATAATTAGTTACTTTTAAAGAACGCCCCCCCTTTTGAATCTGCGGTTAATCCTAATGAAGAACACCTTAACCACAGCGTCACACTGAGTACCACAAAGAGTTTCCCTCCCACTTTTTTTACTCTGTGAAACTCCGTGCCTAAACTCTGTGAAACTCTGTGGTTAATCCTCTTGAAAGACACGTTAACCACAGAGTCACACTGAGTTTTCCTCCTCTTTTTGGCTCTATGAAACTCCATGGCTAATCTTCGTGAAGAACACCTTAACCACAGAGTAACACTAAGTACCACACAGAGTAACACAGAGTTTTCCTCATCTTTTAGGCTCTGTGAAACTCCGTGCCTAACCTCTGTGAAACTCTGTGGTTAATCCTCTTGAAAGACACGTTAACCACAGAGTCACACTGAGTTTTCCTTGTTATGCATATACACCCGTTACAAGCTGCACAGAAACGCCATCGTATCTTCATTGTCAGCATAGTCGCTGAGGCCCGGCTTTTGCGAATCGCCAAGCGGAATAAAGCCTTTGCCAACAATAGCCTGTATATCCGCACTTTCCTTCAACTGCGCCACCAGTTGCGCCCTGTCATCATAATACTTGTAGTGCAACACACTCACCGCAGAAAAAGCCATTTCATTTTCCACCATCAATATCGACTCATTACTCATATAGGGCACCCGGTTCAGCAAATAAATGGCCAGGTGGTAATCGTAATTGTTTTTGTATTTATTCAGGTCAGCATACATATTATGCCTCGTGAACACCCTTAACATCTGTTCAAAATTATAGTCGCGCGGCACACAAACCTGAGTTACATTGCGGCAACCCAAACCGTAATACAGGTAAACATCATCGGCCAGCAATGCCAGTTCTTCATCCGTTTCATTACCCTCTAAAATAGCTACCGAGGTTCTGTTCTTGCGAATAATGTGCGGATACTTACCGAAATACTGTTCAAAATAACGGGCCGTATTGTTGCTACCGGTAGCAATATAAGCATCGCAATTATTCAGGCGTTCTTCAATAGTTACCTGCTCTAATACCTCCGGCTCCCACTCCCCCATTTTGCGCAACAAAACGTTCAGCAACACATCGTCTTTCGATGATAGTTTTAACCTCAAAAAATGCCCGCTCACAAACCCACAAACAAAATCATGAAAGCCTACCATAGGTATGTTACCCGCCATAACAATACCAACACACTTAGGCTCCTTGGGCAACTCATAATTTGCTACCCACGCCTTCAGTTTATCTTCCTGCAAAAACTCACGAATAACGTTGCTGGCAGCCAGTTCAATATGCTCCATCGTGAACCAGGCATTAGCACCTGCTGCGCGTTGTTTGGCTTCCATCCACGGGGTATCATTCAGCTCCATCCATTTACCGAGGCTATCCAGCAATGCTATACGTCTTGTAATATCTATGGTCATTTTTATTGGTACTTATTGCCCCTTAAAGGCTATGATAATCATTATACTAAAAGCGTGCCAGTTTCATTTAAAAAGAAAACGAACAACAAAAATTATTTAAAAAATAAAAACTCAATGCACTCCTCCATCAGCACAAGCCACTAGCCATTGCAATGGTAAAAGTGGCAAAAAAACAACCACAAATTCAACTCATAATTCACCATTCATGATTCACCATTTCATCTTACCATCTCCCACAATACCACGCCCACGGCAACCGAAATATTCAACGAGTGTTTTGCACCCCATTGCGGAATTTCAAGGCAACCATCTGCAGCCTTAATGGCGTCTTCGCTAACGCCTGCAACCTCATTGCCAAACACCAATGCAACCTTCTCATTGCCATATTGCAAGGCCTCCAGACTAATACTGTTATGCGCCTGCTCTACAGCCAGTATTCTATAACCATCCTTCCGGGCATGCTCCAGGGCTTCCACTGCCGTTTCAAAATGCTGCCATGCAACACTATCCGTAGCACCCAAGGCCGTTTTATGTATATCCCTGTGTGGCGGCAATGGCGTATAACCGCAAAGGTAAAGTGCCTGCACCGCAAAACCATCGCATGTGCGGAACACCGAACCCACATTGTGCATACTCCGCACATCATCCAGTATCACTATTATGTTGTGCTTATCCGCAGCCTGCATTTCCTCTGCTGTTTTGCGGCCCAGCTCCTCCATTGTTTTTTTCATTTTGGTAAGTCTAAAGTAGAAAGTAGTAAGTCTAAAGTAGAAAGTAGAAAGCTGTTTTGTGTTTGTTTCTTTGTGTTTGTTTCTTTGTGTTTGTTTCTTTGTGTTTGGTGTTTGGTGTTTTTTCTATCATGTTGACATTCCATGTCAACCATTCAGGGTCGGGGCGCTTTAGGCATATCCAAATTTCGTCACAACATTAAGTAGCACGCTACAGCACCAGGCGTGGGGGCCTCTAAAAAAATGATCCCGCATTTGCGGGACCCATTCAAATATCAATATCGTAATAATGCCGCTTTTTTGAACCTGCTATTCTGCAAGCCTGAAACCGAGGGCAATGCTCTTTTCATCGGGCAGATATGCCGAACGGCGGGTAACTGACAATTCTTCTTTTTCACTTCTCCATGAACCACCACGAACTACTTTTGAAATACCTCCATCTGGTCCCTGCGGATTTGTTATATCTCTTTTGCTGAAATAGCTTTTACCATACCAGTCGTTTACCCACTCTTCCACATTACCGGTCATATCGTGTATACCTAACTTGTTGGCATCTTTCTTACCTACCGGGTGCACATGGTCTTTCGAATTTCGCTCGAACCAACCAATGTACTGCACCACAACGCGGCCACTGTGCCTGTTACCAACAATCTTGTCGTCGCTGTTAAAGCGCCAGTGTTCCTGCTTGCCACCGCGTGCAGCATATTCCCACTCTGCTTCCGTTGGCAGCCTGTAATGGTGACCGCTCATGCCGTTCAGCTTTTCTATGAATTTCTGAATATCATTCCAGCTCACACCGGTTATAGGACAATCATCGCAATAAGAATACTTCGATGGCATGCTACCCATTACCGCCATCCAAACGGCTTCGGTAACTTCATATTTGCCAATAGTAAAGTCCTTCAGAATAACGGAATGTGCCGGCCTTCTGTCCATAGCAGCACTATCTTCACCCATATCGAACCTGCCCCCTTTTACCGGAACCATTTCTACAGTGACCGTTTTTGTATCTTTATCAGTCTTATCTGTTGCGAAAGCAGGTGTAAGTGCCAGCATTAAAGCAACGGACGATAATATTTTCTTCATAGTTCTTGATTCAAAATTCAAAAGTCGTGAATGGTAGATCGAGCCTAAAGTTATAAAAGTTTTTACATCTCTGCTATTAAGTACTTAAAATTCTCGCGCAAAGACGCTAAGACGCAGGCCTCTATTATACAAATTCAAGATTTAAGAGGTGCAACTCCAACTAATTACAGTCCATTAACAATTCTGGCAATCCCGTTCTTTATTAAAAGCTCTCCAAAATTTAGGAGTAGCTCCAGTTTCATGCCGTTCAGTTTCAAATAAATCAATAACTGCTTCGCATTTTTTGTGGCTACCAACTCTACTGACTTCAATTGAAGTCACTGTTGTCCGGCAAAAAAAGTAATCATCGACTGAAATGCAGCGTCAGCAAGCATTACAGCTCGTTTTATTATTATGCTACCCCGCCTTTGTCCGACCTCTTTACTGGTTGTTGTCATCGCGTCTCCATGTTCTTTTTTTGTGCTGCCGCAAAAAAAGAACCAAAAAAAGCGGCACTTTATTTCGGTAATGTTTGTCTTTTAATGGACTCAATGAGGGCTTACGCCGTTGGGCAATCGCTCC
>JBBRPD010000013.1:0-97557 GCA_038228575.1 Chitinophagales bacterium
CAGTGTTGTTTCTTTATTAGTATAGCTGTTTTGCTCTGCTATTGTTATGCCGGTAATGTTGGTGACTACAACATGCACAGCATCAGTATTTTCACTGGTTATTTTCAATGTGAATTGCCCGTTGGCAGAAGGGTTGGGAGTAACCAATAACATTGGGGCAACGGCCTCTATGCGCTCCACACCTACTGTTGAACGCACCCTGCGGATAGTATGGTTAAACTCTTCGGCAAAATAAATATTGCCGTATTTATCTATCGCAATATTATTGGGGCCATAGAGCTGCGCAGCAGTTGCCAGTCCACCATCGCCACTATAGCCGTTTGTGCCATTACCTGCAAAGGTGGTGATGATGCTTGTAGTCTGGTCTATTTTACGAACAGTTGAGTGGGTTGCATCACTGATGTAAATATTGCCAGCGACATCGAAAGTAATACCTAAACTATTGCCGAAGCCCGCTGCGGTTGCCAGTCCACCATCGCCGGTATTGGTATTGGTGCCATTACCAGCTATGCTTGTAATGATGCCCATTGTATTAACCTTACGGAGATAAAAATTACTACAGTCTGAAATATACATATTGCCTGCATTATCGAAATTAACAGCAGAGGGACCGTAAAAAGTAGCGGCAGTAGCCAGTCCACCATCGCCACTATAGCCTTGAAATCCAGTTCCTGCCACGGTAGTAATAATACCTGCTGTATTTATTTTTCTTATGCATTGTGCTAAAGGATCGGCAACGAATAGATTTCCAGCAGTATCGGTTTGAAGCCCAGAGGGTGACATAAATTTGGCGGCTGTGGCAGGTCCACCATCACCACTGTAGCCATAACCTATACCGCCGGCTATGGTGGTAAGTACTCCAGCTGCATTTACTTTACGCACACTTGTGCTGTCCCCCTCAGAAAAATAGATATTCCCTTTTTTATCAGCGGCTATCCCCCCTATAATTTTAAATTTTGCTGCAGTAGCTTGCCCGCCATCTGCGGTATAACCCGCTACGCCCGTACCTGCAACTGTTGTAATTATGCCAGTTTTGCTAATTTTACGGATAACATTATTCAGCCGGTCACTTACATACAAATTATTTGCTGTGTCAAAACATACATTTCTTGGGTATTTTAATTTAGCCGCAGTCGCCTGTCCTCCATCACCGGAATAACCGCTTACGCCGATACCAGCATAGGTTGTTATTGTTTGTGCGTGCGCTGTAGAAAAAAAGAAAGTAAACGTAGCGAAGAAAAGTAGAAGGCGATATTTCATGGTATGTTTTTGGGTATGCTAAATATAGTGCAAATAGGGTAGATTGAGATAGGGTACGCAAAAAAAGTGAAGACTCATTTTTATAAGTCTCCACTTTAAAGTTTATGCCTGTTATGCATAATAATCAGGCACGGTTACGATTGTTGTGTACCTGCCGGCACGTGGTTTTATTTAATTGGTTTACCAGCTACAAAGATGTTGCACCTGCCGGCGCAATAACATCTTTTTGGTGCTCTTTGCGCCCCGGCACTTTTAAAACCTACAATAATACGAGCCGCTTCAACAGCCCAATTTATAATTTACCATTTATAATTTACCATTGCTTTAATGGTGCGCAAAGTCTTCTTCAAAGTTTTTCATGCGCTCAATGGGTGGGTTAAAGTAGCCAAATTTCAAGTGCGGAAACTCTTCCTGTATCAGCTCTATCATTTGTTTCACGCCCATGCATTCGCCGGTATCGGCAACATTCATTTTCCCCAGATACCAGTCAGGGTCAATATTGAAATTGCGCCATTGTATCATGCTGATGTCGGTCTCCCTTATAAAGGCGCACAGGGCGTCAAATTCGGCTATGCAATCGGTCATGCCGGGGAATACGAAGTAGTTGATAGATGACCAGCCTCCGTATTTACGCACCACCTTCAGGCTTTCAATAAGGTCTTCAAATTTGTAGTTATTGGGCTGGTAGTATTTTGTATAAATATCAGGTCGTGCAGAATTCATACTCACCCTTATACTATCAAGCCCTGCCTGCATTAACTTTTCAACGGCATCGGGTTTGCTGCCATTGGTATTAATATTGATGCTGCCCTTCTTGGTGTGCTTGCGTATTTCCTGTATGGCATCGGCAATGGTTTCCCACATTAACAGGGGTTCGCCCTCGCAACCTTGCCCGAAGCTTACAATAGGGTAGGGTGCTGTTTCCAGGTGCGGTACCGTATATTCTACAATTTCTTCCGCTGTTGGTTTAAAGGTAAGCCTGTCCTGGGTCGATACTATGGTCTCATCTTCCGGCTGAAAGGAGATGCAGCCGATACAATTGGCATTGCATGCCGGCGATGTTGGTATAGGGCATTCCCAGCGGCCCATAAAGTAGTTGCGCGAAGCGGGGCAGCTATAGGTAAGCGTGCATTTTTCTGCCAGGTGTTTTACCAGCCTGTTGTGGGGGTATGCTTTTACAAAATGGTCCACACCTTCTTTAATTTTGCTATCGTCATAGCCTGCGCACTCCTGCCTTATATCACGCTCTATCCTTACCGCAGGCACATAGAATTTGCTGTTCAGCCAACCCGCTGCGGTATAAGAGAATAATGGTAGGGTAGGTGCATCGGGCATAGTTTCGTAGGCTGCCAGGTACAATCCGGTATGTGCTGGTGGTATAAACGCCGCAACCGCCCAGCCTTTTTCGCAAAGGCGCATATCGCCGGTTTTAACATCAATGCCAATGCCGCGCCTGCCGGGCAATTCGTACAGGGTGCCACCATCAGGCAGTTCTATCCACTCATCGTCTGGTACGGGTGTAGCATCCCAGCCTGTGCGGCCTACAACATAAAGGCTGGTATCTTCAAAAATATTGCCTTTACCGTCAGAATACATTATGTATGGCGTTGTCATCATCAGCTTTCAATAAATAAGAATAATGCAGGCATATTTGCCTGCACCGTTATTAATAATTTGCAAATTTACCCGCAATTTTCCGGTTAAATACCATTTTGAGGAATGTGGGGAATATATTTTGGCTATTTATTAGGAGGGTGGTTACTATTTTACCTGGTTGCCGTTAATTTCCAGCACCAGTTTCTGGCTTTTGTTGGCAATATTAAAATGCACATACTGCTCGTTGCCGTCAGCGAATCGCACTTTGGCATTATATTCTACAAAGTTGCCACCTTGGTTTTCCACCATTATATCTTTCATAAGCGGTTTATCGGTTTTGAAAAAAATATCAAGGCTTTTTTCAAATAATTTAGGGTGGTCTTTTTCAAAGTTAGCCTGGGTAACGGTTATACTTTCCCATATTCCTTTTTCACGGTATGGCGCTATTCCGTAAAGCACAATGTCGTCCTTGTCCGCATTCGTGCCAATGTCGGCCGATGTGTAGTTGTAATAGGCAAGTGAATCGAGTATGTCTTTATTTAAAACATACCCTGCTTGGTCGCCCAGTTCATTTTTATATTCCAGTACACGGCCTTTTTTAGTAAGGTCTTCCACCACTTTTATACAGATATCACTTATTTTCTTTTCGCAGGTTTTAATGATCACCTGCCTTGAAATGGAATCCATGGAAAAATAAATACCGTTAACTGACTCTCCACCTTTGGCTATCGTTTTGCTGGTGGAGCCATTCGTAATGTATTCGCCATAATTATCATCGCCATCGTCATCGCAACTGGCTGCAAAAACGATTAAAAACATGAAGATCAATAAGTTTTTCATTTGACCAGGTTTCATATGTTATATAAGCAAAGCTAACGGTTTTAACGATTAAACTTCAAGGCTTACTACTCACTGTTTTGTTATTTCTTTTGCAACTGTCGCGCTGTTTGCGTACTGCCATCGTGGCTCCAGCCGGGCGGCATAAAGAGGTATTTCAGTTTTTTGCGCAGCGGTATTTTGCGTTTCATGTCTTTACCTATATCTATCCATTCATGAAAAATAATTTGTGTAGGATGGTGTGGATTTTTCAGTGGTTTGGTGAGCCCGTAAGCAGGTACTTCGGTATCCATTTCCTGCTGGAAGGTACCAAAAATACGGTCCCATATAATAAGCAGCATACCCATATTTTTATCGAGGTAGGGAATGTTGCTGGCATGGTGCACCCGGTGGTGCGATGGGGTTACAAAAATATATTCCACAATGGCAGGTAATTTTTTTATCGCTCTTGTATGCACGAGAATACCAAATATTTGCGTAATGGCATAAGCGAAGAAAATATCAGCCGGTTTAAAATTGAGCAGGGCGAGCGGAATAAAGTACATGAACCGGTAAACCGGCATAAATACCGAAGACCGGAAGCCCGTGGTAAGGTTATATTCATCAGATGAATGGTGGGTTACATGCACTGCCCAGAAGAGCCTGACGTTATGGTCAACAAAGTGTTCCACCCAAAAAAGGAAATCTTCCAGCACAATGAGTAAAAACCAGTACAGGAAGGTGGGGTAATGTAAATTAAAATGCAGGCTGTAAAAAAAAGATAATACCGTAAGTGCTACAAAAGTGCGTAGTATGAGATCGATACCGGCATTGACCAGGTTAAGATAAACGTTGGCCAGTGTTTCCCGCAGGGAGTAGAATTTTAAATGGTGAGCATTGCTCAGCACAATTTCAAGCGGAATAAATACGGCGTAGATGGGAATATTAAACAGCAGTAAAATGCTATCGTAAAGCTGTTCCATTTTCCTGATAAGCAAATAAAAAGATGAAAGATGTTGAGTAGGGATATTTTAAAAAGACTACCAACATTCATGCTGGTAGTCTTTAATAATGCGGGCTGTTAAACAGTCATAATTTCTTTTTCTTTTTCTTTGCAGTGCACGTCAACCAATGCAATATATTTATCGGTAACAGTCTGCACTTCAGCCTCTGAATCTTTGGCTATATCTTCGCTCAGGCCGTCCTTCTGCATTTTTTTAATAGCTTCAATACCATCGCGCCTTATGCTGCGCACGGCAACTTTGGCTTGTTCCCCTTCATTATATACACGTTTTGAAAGTTCCCTGCGGCGCTCTTCGGTAAGTGGTGGCAAGTATAAACGGATATAGATACCATCGTTCTGAGGGTTCAATCCGATGTTAGAGGCAATGATAGCTTTTTCAATAGGATGCAGCATGTTCTTCTCCCAAGGCTGTATGGATATGGTTCTTGCATCGGGTATAGATACGTTAGCTACCTGGTTAAGTGGTGTTGCGTTTCCATAATAATCAACATAAATGCCATCAACAATTTGTGGCGTAGCCTTACCTGCACGTATTTTACTGATTTCAATTTCCAGATGCCTGATAGCCTTAACCATATTGGCTGTTACATCTTCAAGTATCATTTCTAATTCCTCGTTCATGCTAATTGATTATTTTGAAGTACGCAAATGTAGATAATAGCGGAAAGAATTGCAAAAATGAGTATTAATCGTTTAGCTGGCACGTATTTATGGTAAGTTAGCAAGCTGATTACCGCGCAGCACAATAAATATTGATATTGATAAAGACTATACCGCAGCACAATTGATTTGGATAGCGTAAAGAAGGGTGGTAATTTTGTACAAATAAGTATTTGCTATGGAAACTACATTAAGCGTGCCGGTTAAACTATCAGAAAGTGCAGTGAAAGAGGTAAGGCGACTGATGGCAGAACCTGATTTTGACGCGAGCCAGCAGTTGAGAATGGGTGTGAAAGGTGGCGGCTGCTCGGGAATGACCTATGTATTAGGCTTCGATGTTAGAGAGGAAGATGATGATACTTTTGAAATTGAGGGTGTACCGGTGCTTATGAAAAAGCAGCATGGTATTTACCTGTTTGGCATGGAGGTCGATTTTCAGTCGGGCCTGAATGCCCGCGGTTTTGTGTTTAAGAACCCCAATGCCAGCAGCACCTGTGGTTGTGGCACATCTTTTGCTGTGTAATTATTGGTGGTTTTTATATTGTGGCCAGCGTATTGTTTTTCAATACGCTGGCTTTTTTTATGTTGGTTACTTTAATGCGTAATGACTAGCGCTACCAGTGCGTTAAAGTTTTTTTGTTAAAATAACGCTGTTTTATAACCGTTCGTGAAGTTTTTCGACCGTTGGTGAAGTTTATTTGGATGCCACTTCCGGCACGGCTTACCTTACATTCACTTTAGTAATTGTGAACAATTTAAAATCGTGATGTATGAAGCATTTAACTGTGGCCGTTTCTGTTTTCCTCCTGTTGTCCTACTTTATAATATTTGTTATTAACCTCTATTTCATATTCAAATACCTCGATTTCATTTAATTGATTGTTATTATCGTCAATAATTTGTCATGAATTTGTCATTAGTAAGTTATTTTTCAACCTAATTGGGTGTACCGACTTGCTTTTCTTAACTTTTCTTTGTAGGTTTAGTATTGTTTATATCTGTTGTACAAATATCTATGTTGCTTTGAGTAACTTTTTATTAACTTATTGATAATATTTTTATGAGACTTGACTCCAATAAATTCCAACGTTTTCGAAGTAGTGTAGACTAAAATCGCAATAAACACACATTATTAACATTTTAACTACACGGTTATGATTATCTCTACTCCCAAAAACTTTTGGCTGCCCAAAGTATCGTTACTTCTGGTAGCCTTTTTTTATGTGGCGCTTGCAAGCGCACAGCTTACCGGAACAAAAAATGTACCCGGAGATTATGCAACACTGGGTGCCGCAATAGCGGCGGTTAATTCCAGCGGCGTGGGCACGGGTGGTGTTACCATAAACGTTATAGCGGGTAATGCCCAAACAGCCCCTGTGGCAGGCGGAACAGGTTCCGATGCATCGGCAATAGGTGCAGGCTATGTAATAAAGGTTACCTCCAGTGCACCCACCGCATCTAACCCGCTCACCATTAATGGTAACGGCAATACGGTAACGGCATCGGGCCTGGCTACGGCATCGAATTACAACGATGCCATTTTTACCATAGCGGGCACTAGCTATGTTACCATCAATAACTTTATAATGAATGATAATGCTGCGAATACAACAGTGGCAGCATCGAACAATAAAACAGAAATTGGCGTGGCCATAGTACGTGGCACCGCTACAACGCTGGGTTCGCAATTCAATACCATAAGCAATTGCACTATTACACTTGGCCAGGGTGCAGCTTACACGAATACAGTGGGCATATACGTAAATTCCAGCAATAGTTTTAATGTTGCCTATGCCACCGTTACGGCAGCAACATCGGCGGCTGGTGCTAACAGCTACAATTCATTTTACAGCAATACCATATCGGGAGTTACCAGTGGCATAGCGCTTATTGGTACCGCTGGCTTTAATGATGTGGGTAATGTTGTGGGCGCATCGGGCCAGGGAAATACCATAACCATGACACCCCGTACCGCTAATATGACCATGACCACTGCTTGGGCTAATTATGTAAAAACAAGGCAGGATGGTGTTTTTCTGCTGAACAATAATGCTTTTTTCGTTAATAATAATACAATCACAATGCCAACAGGCGGCAGTACAAATACACCTAATAATGGTATTTTTGCAAGTACGTCTACGGCAAGTGGCACCTATACCAACACCATTACGTATAATACTATTTCACTTACCACCGCTACCGCAGCCGTAGCGCAAAATGGTGTACAAAATACCTCCGGTAATGCCAATGGAACGCTGAAGCTAAATAACAATGTTGTTACTTTAACAGGTACAACCGGTACTAACACGGGTATAACAAACGGAGTAGCAGTGGCTACACTCAACATTAACAATAATAAGACAACACATAATAATACAACAGGCACAACTACCAGCATAAGTAATAACAGTGCAGTAACCACCGCAAATATTACCAGCGATACGGTAAGCCTGACCGCTACTACGGGTGGGGCTTTAATTGGTATAGTCAATTCTGGTGCGGTTACTACGCTTACCGTTACCAATAACAGAATAACTTCAACACAGGGTGCCGCCGCTGTTACTAACTTTCTTATACAAAGTACGGGGGCTATGGTAACAGGGGATATCAGCAGCAACACTATTACCCACACGGGCACTACATCAACCAACACCATAGGTATATATAATACAGCCAGTGCAACTACCTCGCTAACGGAAAATGCTAACACGATTTCAATCATTCAGACCTCCACTGGTGCTTTATACGGTATTTACAGTTCAGGGCGCGATACACTGCTAAATATTACCGCTAATAATATCACGGTATCATCAGGCGGGTCACAGATAATAGGCATCTATAACTCCCCGGTAGCTATGCAGAAGACTGTAAACATTACGCGTAATACGCTGGATGTATCAACTACAGGTGCTACAACTACAGGGGTTTACTTTTTATACAATGTCCCTTCGAATCCCGATCCTGCAGGTATCTCCGATAGTCTATCGAACAATATATTTAAATCAACCAGTGGCCTTACTAATACAACGGGCGTATTGTTTCTGATTGTTCAGGGCTACATAAACCCGACAGACAATATTATTGGTAATAAAACATCAGGTACAATAACAAAATCAGGCAGCGGAACGACAACAGTTCAGGCTATCAACAATCAGGGTGTTGCCGCATTAAATGCGTTTGGCACTTCTACTATATCTGGTAATAATTTTAGCAATATAAAAGTCGGAGCTGCAGACCCGTTCATAGGTTTATATTGCGGGTTGAGTACAGCGCAGATAATGAATATAAATAACGACACATTCCAGAATAACAAATCGGGAACCGGTGGCTTGATTGGCATAGCGTATGACTTTTGTGCAGCTTCAACCGTAGTCGCTAATAATTATATTAATAATGATACCTCATCTGGTAACATGATGGGCATAAATACGAACAGTGCAATAGGCACAGCATCAACAGCTACGTTGGGAGCATCGGTATATGGTAATAAGATCAATAATCTGTATTGCACAGGTGCTTCTTCAACTGTATATGGTATTAGCTCTAATTCTACTGCAACAGCAGCAACATTTTATGTATATAATGACACTGTAACGAATTTAACCGTGGCAGGCAATACGGCACCGGTTATTTACGGTATTTATGGGGCGAATTCGGTTGCACACTCAGCTTACAATAACATGCTTAGCGGTTTCACTGCCACTACAACATCTGGCAGTGCGTCTGTAAATGGTATTTATTCAGCATCAGGTGCTACCTCTAATTTTTATAACAATGATATTTATTCGCTTACATCAGGCACATCAGCCGGTGGCAGTACCGTAGTAACAGGCATTAACCTTGCTTCAACGGCAAGCACATACAATGTGTATAATAATTTCGTGACCGGGCTTACGGCGCCCAGTTCGGCAAACCCTAATTCTATAATCGGGTTATGGGCACAAAATAACGGCAGCACTTACAATGTTTATTTCAACACCATTGGGCTGGGTATCAACACGAGCCCCATTTCCAGCACGGGTACCAACTTTGGTGCATCGGGTGTTCTTTTTGGCAACCTTACATCAAGTGTGCTGACGTTGAAGAATAACATCATTAGCTTGAATGTTACACCTTCGGGCACTGGTATTTCGGCATGTGTGCAGCGCAATGTAAATGCTACTGCTTTCACGCCTGTTTCCAATTCATTTTTCAAAACCAACAACAACATCTACTACAGCAATGCGTCAACAAAAAATTATTTGTATGTTGACGATGTTACCGGCGGTGCAGGCACCCCAAAGAACGGTTATGCGGTGAGCGGCCTTACGCCAGATGCAACCAACAATATTGTTAATGAGTCTAGCTTCAACCTTTGTGCAAGCACCTACAAAACATTTATGGGTAATGGTCGGGAAGGTAATACCTATACCGAAAACAACCTGGTGTCAGGTGGTGTAACAGGCACTTTTGCTCCGTCGGGTTCTTCATATGCTTATGGCACAGGCGCTGCAATAACCAGCCCATCCATAACAACCGATTTCAGTGGTGTTGCCAGAACTAACCCTCCGCATATTGGTGCTTTACAGTTCACAGGCTCTGCTACTGCTCTGCCTCCAGTAATTAATTATACTACACTTAACGCAATCAGTTATTGCGTAGCGGTACCACCGACATTAAGTGCTACTATTACAAGTACCGCAGGTGTAGATATTACTGCCGGCACCAAGCCACGGTTGTATTACAAAGGCAGCAGCGATGCAGATGCATACGGTGGTGCTAATAACAGTACGTTCGATGGATGGAAATACGTTGAGGCTAACAATACATCTTCACCATTCACATTTACAATTGACTACACCTTGTTAAATCATAGTGCTGCTGCGGGCACCGTAATGAGTTATTTCGTTATAGCACAAGATGTAAGTGGAGGTACTTTGGTTGGCTATAATTCCGTGGCATTTGCTTCAGGTTATTGCCCTACCAGTGTTGCATTAACTGGTGGAGCATCGCCCACAGCAGCATCGCCCGTAGTCAATACGTACACTATTACTGCCCTGCCATCTTTCACGGCAACTGCATCGCCTACCAACTATTGCGGTATTGATAATGCTGCGGTGCTCACGGTGAGCCCTTCGCCAGCTGATTTGCAAATTCAGTGGTCGCAGGATTTCGGTACAGGTAGCTACACTACTATATCGGGGGCTACAACTAACGGCTACAGTTCAACGCCGCCCGCACCGCCTGCAATTTCAACTCCTTCAGCCACTAATCTTTACAGGGCACAGTTGTCATGTAATGCAAGTGTGGTTGCAACATCATCATCATCATCAACTACCGACTTTTCTCCGCAAGTGTTAACCACTACACCTGCTGCAAGATGCGGCACTGGTGCTGTTACACTTGGTGCAACAGGTTCTACGGGCAGTGTATTGCAGTGGTATGCAGCAGCTACCGGCGGTGCGCCGCTAGGTAGTGGCACATCTTTTGTTACACCTTCAATTGCATCGACAACTACTTACTATGTGGCCGATTCATTTGGTAGTTACGGTAACCCCCAAACAGTGGGTGCGCCAACCGTAACAGGGCTTACATTATTTGCACCTGGTAGTACAGGTTCTTCTGGAATTAACTTTACAGTGAACACCACTTGCATTATACAATCGGTTAAGATATTCCCATACTTTACCGATGCAACAGCAACGGGAGCATTTACAATTTCGGTT
Organism: Chitinophagales bacterium; assembly: GCA_038228575.1. Classification (GTDB taxonomy): domain Bacteria; phylum Bacteroidota; class Bacteroidia; order Chitinophagales; family Chitinophagaceae; genus Flavipsychrobacter. The sequence continues at coordinate 11,062 of JBBRPD010000013.1, forward strand.
TATTCAGGTGCAACTATTATAGCTTCGTATTCTGATCACGTTGCAGGCAGTGCAGGTTCAGTAGCACAGGTTGTTCCTGTAAATTTTTACCTGCTGCCAGGTACCTATAAAATAGCATTTAGTGCTGCGGCTGTTAATGCCAACTTTATGTATGGCAGTTCCACGAACGCCTTCCCTTATGCTACCAATTTTAATACGGTAACTTTAAACAGCACTACTTTCAGTCCGTATTACTTCTATTTTTATGACTGGAAAGTATTGGCTGGTTGCAAGAGTGCACGCACAGCAGTTACGGCAACAGTTAATCCTTTGCCAACTGCAGGCAGTATCAGCGCAACCCCCAATCCGCTTTGTATAGGAACTGCACTAACACTCGCCGAAACCGGCATACCAGTTGGTTCTGGCACCATGACATCCTATGCATGGACAGGTCCCAACAGTTTCAGTTCATCAGCAACTGCGTCGTCCGTGTCATCAGCATCATTTACCACTACTACTATATTGGAAAGCGGCGTGTACAGCCTTACTGTTACCTATCCGGGTACCGGCTGTACCAGCAACCCTGCGGTTAGTTCTTACGTTACAGTAAATTCAACCGGCACACCAACACTAGGCGGAACTACTAATGCCTGCGTAGGTGCAACCAGCACATTAACAACAACTATTTCAGGCGGTGCATGGAGCAGTTCAAACACAGCTCTTGCAACAGTTGATGCTACCACAGGAACGGTAACAGGTGTAGGTGCAGGTAGCCCTACAATAAGCTATACTACGCCTTGTGGTGTGGTGGCAACAACAGCATTTACGGTAAACTCAACGCCGTCTGCAATTACAGGTCTGGCCACTATCTGCACACTCGCAACTACAACTCTTAACAATAGTGTTGGCGGCGGTACCTGGACAAGCGGGGTGACCTCTGTTGCTTCCATAAACCCGAGTACGGGCGATGTTAACAGTACGGCAACTACCGGGGTTACGATAGTTACTTATACTATTGGTTCCTGCACGGCGAACTTTACCCTCACAGTGGGTAGCTCGAGCCCAGCTGCAATAACCGGTACTACCAGTGCCTGTGTTGGCGCAACAGCGACGTTAGCTGATGTTACAGCCGGTGGTGTATGGAGCAGTTCCGCAACTGGAACGGCCACGGTCAATTCTGCAACTGGAATCTACTATGGTGTTTCCAATGGTAGTGCCACTATAACATACAGCACTGGTTGTGGTAGTGTTGCCACTACTTCAGTTACCGTAAACGGTACTACTGTTTCGGCAACCAATAGCGGCCCTGTATGCACAGGCACTACACTTAATTTAACGGGTACGGTGGGTGCAGCTGGTACATATTCCTGGACAGGCCCTAACGGATTTACTTCTGCCAGCCTTACGCCTTCAATATCCAGTGCCACATCGTTGGCTTCCGGCACCTATTCGCTGGCGGTTACCAGCGGTGGTTGCACCAATTCGGTAACTACTTATGCCTCGGTCGACACGTTGTCTTCAGTTTCTGGAAATGCAACCCCGGCTACTATCTGCTCAGGTGGTTCTTCTACATTAACAGGGGCGGGTGGTCCTTCGGCATTCTCCGTAATTTCAGTGCCTTATGCATTAGCATCGTTCACCCCAACCGGCACCTTAACAAGTGCATCAGGCTGGTCGGCCGATAATGATGACGGGGGTATCAACGTTGCCATTCCGTTTACATTCAATTTCTATGGTACTAACTATTCTACGGTTAATGTTTCAGCAAATGGTTATGTAAACTTTGGCTCATTAATTACCAGTGGCAATTACACTGCTGCGACATTACCTTCAGCCGTTGCTGGGGTGCCACGCAGTGCCATCTTTGCTTTCTGGCATGATACTAAAGTTACCAGTGGTACAGTTACTTACGGTAGCACAGGCTTAACCCCAAACCGCAAATTCATCATCAGCTACAATGCTATTCCTGATGGTGGTAGTGCGCAAACAAATTCGGCCCAGATCATACTGTATGAAACATCGAATAACGTGGATGTGATGGTTACCAAAACATCTACTGCTTATGCGCAAACATGTGGTGTGCAGAATAGTACGGGTACGTCGGCACTCACGCCTCCGGCACGTAATAATTCAACATGGTCAGTTACCGGGGTAGGTGAGGGTTGGAGGTTTGAAACGCCTTCCTATAATTACACCTGGTCACCTGCTGCAACACTTAGCAGCAGCACTACATCGGCACCAGTTTCTTCAGGTTTAACCTCAACTCAGGTATTTACTGTTACTGCTGCCGATGCTTACAGCGGTTGCACCACAGCATCTACCAATACCGCTACATTAACCGTTGTTGCGCAGCCTTCGGTAATGCTGAATGCAACGCCTTCAGCACTTTGTACAGGTGGCGACCTAACGCTTGTCGCTACACCTTCGGGAGGTACAGGTACAGCTACATATACTTGGGTAGGACCAGGGTTGTTTTCTACAACAGGCAGCACACCAACACCGTCGGTTTTCCACCCTACAGTGGGTGCAACTGCTACGGGTGCTTATACAGTTTCATTGGCTTATTCAGGCGCAGGTTGCAACACGGCTACCGGCACTTCAAGTGCAGTAACTGTTGCCACACAGCCGGTAGTAACCGTATCGCCTTCAGGCACAACATTGTGCTTCGGAGATACTTTGGTGCTTACAGAAAGTACAACATCGGGTGGTGCAGGCACGCCTACTTATACATGGAGCGGACCGGGCATTGCTACAACTACAGGTTCATCAGCTACATCGCCAACATTCTCGCCAACAGTTTCAACTGGGGCATACAGTGTTTCTGTTGCATTTACAGGTTCTAATTGCAGCACTGCAACCAACAACACGGCTGCGGTTACAGTTAATGCGCTACCTGGGCTTTCAGTTGGTGCTACGCCTAGTGTTTGCATGGGCGCAACCAGTGCAAATATTTCTTACTCTTCGCCAGTAGGCAGCCCTACCAACTATAGCATTGTATGGGATGCTACGGCCCTCAGCGCTGGCTTTACTAATGTTACAGGTGCTACTTTATCTGGCGGTGCAATTGCGGTTACTGTTCCCGGTGCTGCTGCGGCAAATGCTTATAACGGAACGCTTACTGTTACTAACGGTGTGTGCACCAGTACCAGTTATGCTATACATGTTAACGTGGTAGCTTATCCGTCAGCCGCTGTAACATCTGCTGTTACGCCTTGTAGTGGTTACGCCACCAACGTTGTTGTAACCGGTACTTCAGGTGCTACTATATATTACAGTATTGATAGCGGTGCTTCAACGTTAGCTACCCTTACTGGTGGTACTTACAATATCTTTACGGACACTATTAGTGCCAGGCATTCTTATCAGGTTATCACGGTGCAGAATGCGGTTTGTACTACAGCTGTCGATACCAACCTGTATATTACACCAACGCCAATGCAATGGGTAGGTGGCGCAAGTGGTAACGAAACCAACTGGACTACCGCTGCAAACTGGAGTTGTGGTTTTGCGCCTGGTGGTACAGATGTTACCCGCATACCTTATGGTACAACTTATTCACCAGTAGTTGCAGCATCTGACAGCGGTTTTGTGGGTGATCTTACTGTCGATTCTGCTGCATCATTAACCATCAGTTCCGGTGCAGTATTGCATGTAAGGGGCAGCCTTACCAACAATAGTACTGTTGGTGGCGTGGGCACTTTAATGTTAGATAATACTGCGGCGCAGTCTGTCTATGGAATTGGTTCCGTAAGGGTATTAGCATTAAATAATTCAGCGGGTGCTACTATTATCACTAACGCAAGGGTTACTGTTGACAGTTTGCTGATCGTGAGCTCTGGTACACTGAATACCGGCGATAGTTTGGTACTCAACTCTACAGCATTATTGAATGCGCGTATTGGTGTAATACCACCTTCTGGTGCAGCCATAACAGGCAATGTAAAGATCAAGCAATATGTTGAAGGTGGTTATAGAAGATTCAGGTTCATCAGCCATCCATTCAGCAATTACATTGCATTGAGCCAGATAGAGAATTACATTGATGTTACGGGTAGTAACGGTATAACCAACGGGTTTACCAGCACGGCATCAAATGCGCCTTCTGCTTTCCGTTATGACCCTACAGTAGGTAATTCTTCATTGGCGTATGACATTGGTTGGAGGCCGTTTACAAGTGCGTATGCTACGGCTGATTCTAACAGATTGCACAAGCATCAAGGCATTCGTTTATTTTTCCGTGGTGCCAAGGGCGAGGGGTTAGGTTATGCGCCTTATACACCTTCTGCTACCACGTTTGCTATGTGGGGAGCTGTTAACCAGGGTCCGCAAACAGTAGTGCTTTCAAAAGGAGGAACTACGTTACAGGACTACAACATGGTGGGTAACCCTTATGCTTCTCCGGTTGATATTGGCACCGTTGCCTTTAACGCATTGGCTTCAGGCAATATTGTTGGCCCGGTTTACTATGTGTGGAATCCTACAATTGGCGCTGCTGGTCAGTACCAGGCAATTACTATTGGTACTATGTCAGCAACACCATATTACATGCAGGGCAATTGCGCGTTCCAGGTACGTGCGGCACATAATGGCGATTCGCTGAACTTTACAGAAAGCAACAAAAATGCAACAGCTTCTACTTTGTTGCTGAAGGCATTGCCACAGTATGTTTCGTTAATGGTCTATGATGCCAATTATCACCCATGGGATATGTTGTACCTGCAATTCAACAGCAATGCCACAGACTATGATGATGTGAATCTTGACGGCGGTAAACCAAGCGGTGCGGAATTTAACTTCTACGCACTATCAGCCGAAAAACACAGAATGGTTTTGGATGCCCGCCCTTACGAAGCAGGTAAAGTAATACCATTAGGTATCGGTGGCAACTATGCCCAGGATTTCATTATTAAAGCCGAAGGTTTGGCGGTGCCAGATGGTGGCAAGTTGTATTTACATGACAAGTTGTTGCAGCAATATGTGTTATTGCAGCAGGGCACCGAATACAGATTTGCTATAACCGCCGACAAGGCAACGCAGGGCGATGACCGGTTTGAACTGAAAATGGAACCAGCGGAAACTATTGCAGCTAATAAGGGCCTGCAGGTTACCATGACACCTAACCCGGCTACCGATGATGTGAACATTAGTTTTACAGCGGCTACCGCTAAAACAGCGGGTATCAGGATACTGGATCTTTCAGGTGTTAGTGTTTATAACCGCGACCTTGGTGCTTTGCAGAGTGGTAATGTAAATGTTTCCCTCTCCAGCTTCGCTGCTGGTGTTTATATGGTTGAACTTACTTCAGGTAACGAAAAGGTAGTTCAGCGTTTGGTAAAAGAATAATGTGTGTTTCTGGTTGTATCCAGGAAAGAGTGTCCGGCAACGGGCACTCTTTTTTTAGGTGTATACTTATTCGTTATGTACAATTAACAATAACCAATTATCCGTTAAGTGCATTATACCTATCTTTGAATCCATTTTAGTTTTATTATGCGTTACTATCCCGCAAGACGGTCAATCAGGTTTTTCATAGTTGCGATATTGTTTTCTGTTTTGTTTTTTACTTCTTGCGAAAAAGAGGTGAAAATAAATCTTACCTCTACGCCGCCTCAATTGGTAGTGCAGGGTACTATCGAAAATGATCAACCGCCGTTTGTTGTACTTACCACAACTATTGGCTTCTTTTCTAATGTTAACCTGAGTACCATCGCGAATATATTTGTTCATGATGCAGTAGTTACGGTTTCTGACGGTTCAAAGACGGTAACGCTGAAAGAATATCAGGTGGACACTGCCGGTGGCAATAAGTTCTCCGTCTATTCGCTGGATACGGCCAATCTTTCCAATATTCTGCTGGGTGAAATTGGGAAGACCTATACACTCAAGATTCTTTCGAAAGGGGTTACTTATACATCGGTAACTAAAATTCCTGTACCTAAAGGTTTAGATACAATATGGTTTGGAGCACCGGTGTTTAGCCGGCGCAGTACACCGAAGAATGCGCTGGAAATGTTTGGTAATTATTCCGACCCCGATACGGCTGGCAACTATGTGAGGTATTTCACCAAGCGCAATGATGAACCTTTTTATGCAGGGGCTTTGTTTTCAGATCAGCTGGTAAATGGCAAGAGGATTAATAATGTTGATCTCTTTGCAGGCTATGACAATAGTGCGAATGTGGAAGTTGATTCGGTGATCTATTTTTATCCCGGCGATACGGTTAAATTGAAATGGAGTGAGATTGATAAGGGTGTATATGATTTCTGGAATACCTTTCAGTTTTCGTTGCAGTCAGGTGGTAATCCGTTTTCCTCGCCAATTAATATTAAGAGTAATGTTAGTAATGGGGCATTAGGGGTATGGGCCGGATATGGTTCTATTATTACCACGTTGGTTGCTCATTAAAATATACTTACTCATATAACCTTATTTTAATTGGTTGCAATAATTCCCATTTTGTCTTATTCTTGACAAATAATTTGTGACCATTTTGCTAGTTTTGAAATCTGATTTATAATAAAAATAATATTTTCTATATGAGTGAAGTTGAAAAAGTACATTGCCTGATCATTGGTTCGGGCCCTGCGGGTTATACAGCGGCTATTTACGCTGCACGTGCCAATCTTAAGCCTGTACTATACCAGGGTATGCAACCTGGCGGTCAGTTAACTATAACAACCGACGTTGAAAACTATCCGGGGTATCCGAATGGGGTAATGGGCCCGCAAATGATGGTTGACTTTGAACAACAGGCGCAACGCATGGGTGCCGATATCCGTTGGGGTATGGCTACGAAGGTCGATTTTTCAGTTCGCCCGTTTAAAGTGGAAATAGACGAAGAAAAGTGGATGGAAGCTGATTCGGTAATTATTGCCACAGGTGCTTCAGCTAAATGGCTGGGTATGGAATCGGAAACAAGGCTTAACGGGCATGGTGTATCAGCATGTGCTGTTTGTGATGGCTTTTTCTTTAAAGGCCAGGAAGTAGCTATTGTAGGCGCAGGCGACACGGCATGCGAAGAAGCGCTCTATCTTTCTAAATTATGCAGCACTGTGCACATGGTAGTTCGCCGTGGCGAAATGCGTGCGAGTAAGGTAATGCAAGACCGCGTGCTGAAAACTGCGAATATTAAAGTATACTGGAACACGGACCCTGTTGAAGTATTGGGCGAGCATAAAGTGGACAGCATGAAGGTGCGCAACAACCAAACGAACGAAGAAACTATTGTGCCATTAAAAGCCTTTTTCGTAGCCATAGGGCACAAACCAAATTCTGACCTGTTTAAAGGTGTATTGGATATGGATGAGCAAGGCTACCTGATTACGAAACCAGACTCAACAAAGACCAACATTGAAGGCGTTTATGCCTGTGGCGACGTTCAGGACAAGATATACAGGCAAGCTGTGAGTGCAGCAGGAAGCGGTTGTATGGCTGCTCTTGACGCTGAACGCTACCTGGGAACTTTAGAAGTATAAATTGGTTCGCGGTAGTTTCGTGGAGCTCGGTTCTGATGGGTTTGCTTTTTGGTCTTTGCTTTCTGGCAATTTATTCCGGAGGGCTACTTTAACTATTTTTGAACAAAAATATCATTGTAAATGTTTGTCTGATATTATTTTGTAGCATATCTTTACTTAAGCTTAACAATTTAATGTCAAAAAAATAATTCTCCATATCCAATCATCTTAAACACTCCAACTGTATTATGAAGCACACGGAAGGGCATGTAACACATGAAATAGAACATGGTATTGCAACCATTGAATTCTTCCACCCATCGAGCAATTCACTGCCTTCGGCAATATTGTTTGACCTTGCAAAAACCATTAATGATATTGGCATAGACAACCGTGTGAAAGTAATTGTGCTGCGAAGTTCAGGTGACCGTGCGTTTTGCGCCGGTGCATCTTTCGATGAGCTGATGGCCATTTCAAATGTTGCAGAGGGCACTAAATTTTTCAGTGGCTTTGCACATGTTATTAACGCTATGCGCAAATGCCATAAACTCATTATTGGCCGTGTACAGGGCAAGGCAGTAGGTGGTGGTGTGGGTGTTATCGCAGCTACCGACTATGCAATAGCATCTGAAGACGCGTCGATAAAACTGAGCGAATTGGCAGTAGGTATCGGGCCCTTTGTGGTTGGCCCTGCGGTAGAACGTAAGATAGGCGTTTCCGGTTATTCACAGTTGGCCATTGACGCTACAGAATGGAGATCGGCAGAATGGGCCAAACGTCATGGCTTGTATGCGGAAATTCATAAAACCATAAGCGAGGTGGATGATTCGGTTAACAGTCTTGCCGACAGGCTGGCACACAGCAGCCCTGATGCCATGCTGCAACTGAAAAAAGTTTTCTGGCAGGGAACGGATAATTGGGATACGCTACTTTCTGATCGTGCGGCAATAAGCGGCAGATTGGTATTGAGCGACTTTACCCGCAATGCCATTAATGCCTTCAAAGCAAAGCCGGCGAAACAAGGATAAAATAATTTGAACATATTTTTTGAAAAGGACACCCACATAGCGGTGTCCTTTTTTCATTGAACAATGCCTGTTTACTATCATACATCGCAAGTCTGGTGCAGATGGGCACCCCTAAAAAATGGGTATGGATAGTAAGCAAAGTGGTTGCTGTAGCAGTTTATAAGGCTTCTATAAAAATACTTTTGGCATTTGGCTTTTGAATTTTGAATTTTGCACCATGTATACGCTCAAAAAGAGTCTGGGTCAGCACTTCCTTCATGATGAAAATATGTGCCAGAAAATTGTTGCCCAGTTACACGTAACACCCGGAATAAATATAATGGAAGTAGGGCCGGGTGGTGGTGCCATTACTAAATACCTGAAGGACCTGCCTGGCGTAAACTACTTAGCAATAGAAGTAGATACGGAAAAGGTAGACTATCTGCATAAAACATATCCGGAGCTAAAAGGTAAAATTATTACTCAGGATATACTAAAGGCGAATGCTCCGTTCGAGGCAAATTTCAGCGTTATCGGTAACTTCCCGTATAATATATCATCGCCTATTCTTTTCAAAGTGCTGGAATGGGAGCCGCAGGTTGATGAAGTGATAGGCATGTTTCAGAAAGAAGTTGCTTTACGCGTTGCCGCAGGGCCGGGGAGCAAAACCTATGGCATACTCAGCGTATTGATGCAGGCTTTTTTCAAGGTTGAATTCTTGATAGAAGTGCATGAAAGCTGTTTTACGCCGCCCCCGAGGGTAAAGAGTGGCGTGTTGCGCTTTACCAATTTGCACAACCCGTTTAATATAAACGATAAACGCAAGTTTATGATATTAGTGAAGGCGGCCTTTAATCAGCGGCGTAAAACGCTGCGCAATGCGCTAAAAAGCGTGGTGCCGCCTTCGGCACTAACCGATCCTTTAATGGACAAACGTGCAGAGCAACTTTCCGTTACTGATTTTGTGGGACTCTATGAACGATATTTCAATGAAAAATAAGCAGGTGCTTATTGCCGCACCAGTTCACCCGGCACTTACCGACGCACTTGCGGCAATGGGCTACGATTGTATAATCAACGAACAAATAACGCAAAGCTCAGCGGCCGCGCTGGTGGCCGATTGTTCGGGCATCATCACATCTACCCGGTTACAGCTGGACAGGGGGTTAATAGATGCAGCCCCTGGGCTGGAATGGATAGGCAGAATGGGGTCGGGTATGGAAGTTATTGATGTGGCTTATGCTGAAAGCAAGGGCATACGGTGCATTGGCAGCCCGGAAGGCAATTGTAATGCAGTAGGGGAGCATGCCTTGGGTATGTTATTGGCACTTATAAGGCGCATAGCGGTTAGCAATACCGAAATGAAGCTTGGGGTGTGGCTGCGCGACCAGAACCGCGGCATAGAGCTGGAAAATAAGACCATTGGTATTATTGGCTATGGGCATACCGGCGCGGCATTCGCCAAAAAGCTCTCCGGTTTCGATATGAAGGTACTGGCCTATGACAAATACAATCCCGGATTGATACCCGGTAGCGTTGTGAATTGTAAAACACTGGAGCCAATTTTTGAAGAAGCCGATATTATTAGTTTTCATGTACCCCACGGTGCAGGCACAGCACATTACTTTAACGATGACTTCCTGGCCGCTATGTGCAAACCGTTCATCATCATGAACACTTCGCGCGGCAGTGTGGTTTCCTTGAGCAGTTTATACAAGGGTATTACCAGCAAAAAGATAATTGGGGCATGCCTGGACGTTTTTGAAACAGAGCCTGTTGCAAAAATGCCAGCCGAAATGGCTGCTATGATGGCCGGATTAATAACACTTCCTAACGTAATAACCACCCCTCATATTGCGGGATACACTTTTGAGGCTGTGTTTAAAATGAGTAAGATACTTGCAGAAAAAATTTATATGCGTTGATTTTACTGCCTTTTTAGAAATATTTTCACATTTAACCCAAGATTTTAGGCCCGTATTCCGTCTATTTAGTAGGGGTTTAACAAAAAAATCATTTTGAATTAATTTGGCCGTTTGAAAGGTAAATGGAAAATATATTTGGCTGCCGGATTATTTTTAACAGTTTTTTTTATCTTTACGCCCACATTTGCTAATAATTTATTAATTTAGAATATGAATCGTACATTACGTCATCTCCTATTGTTCGCATTGATCGCCCTTTCGGGATCAGCCTTTGCTCAGGAAATTTTGGGTGTTGTTACCGATAGCAAGAAAGAGCCTATCATCAATGCCTCCGTGAGGGTTAGTCAAGGTGGTATTTTAAAAGCGGGTACTATTACCGATTACGATGGTAAATACAGCGCAAAGCCGCTTGACCCCGGTAGCTACGATGTTACCGTTTCTTACACGGGTATGCAGTCGAAAACTATCAAGGGAGTAGACGTTACACCAGGTGGAAAAACAGAATTAAATGTTGTTTTGGCACTTCCGGATAACATGTTGAAAGAAGTTACAGTTACTTACCAAAGGCCGCTGATTGAAAAATTCAGAACGAACAAGGTAATGTCTCGTGCGGAAATCAATAAAGTACCTACTACCAGTACTACGGATCTGGTGGCGCTGACACCTGGTGTATTCCAGAGCAGGCGTGGTGCTGATGTTAGTTCTGATGGTGGTCGTACATCGGGTAACGTTTACATTATAGATGGTGTGCAGGTTCAGGGTTCAATCGGTGTTAATATGGCACAGGGTTCTACTGAACAACTGGAAGTAATTGCTTCTGGTATCCCTGCTAACTATGGTGACGTTTCTGGTGCGGTTATTAACCTTACTTCAAGGGGTGTTGCACAGAAATTTCAGGGAAGCGTACGTGCGCAGACATCGCTCGATGGTTACAACAATAACCTTGGTTCATTCTCCTTAGCTGGTCCAATCATCAAAAAAAGGTCTGCAAGAGATACAACCCGTAAGGAATCTGTTATGGGCTTTGCTTTGAGTGGTGACTTTTATGATGACCACAACAGAAACCCGTCTTACACTAAAGAATATGTTACCAAAGCAGATGTGTTAAAAGAATTGCAGGCTAATCCATTAAAAGTAGTATCTGATAATAGCGGACAACCTGTTTACAACCGTTCTGCAGATTATGTTACTGCCGATAAACTTACGCAGGTTAAGCAGCCCCCACACAATGAGACTAAAGAGGTTCGTTTCAATGGAAAGTTAGATTATAAGTTGAACGACAACATATCCATTGCTGCTGGTGGTAACTTCGATTACACAAAAACTGATGCTTATAGTCGTGCGAGAAATTTATTTGCTCCTGAAGCTACACCCGTTCAGAATACTTATACTGGCCGTGGATATTTACGATTCAGGCAGAAATTTGGTAAGCAGGGTGTGATAGATACAGCTAAGCATGGTATTGTTTCTAATGCGTACTACACCGTGCAGATCGATTATCAAAAATTGCATCAGGATGCACAGGATCCAAACTTCAAGAAAAATATTTTCAATTACGGCTATATTGGTAAATTCACTAAGAACTATCAGGATTTCTATTTGCCATTCCAGAAAGATTCTGTAACCGGAAGAACTTTAACTACGCTTATACTTGCTGCTCCAACCGGAATTGATTTCCAAAGATCAGAATTGAACTCAATCATGGCAAATTATACTTCGCAGTATTATAACTTGATTGGTGATAACCATCCAACTTCACTTAACAGGTTGCAAGCTAATAATGCACTTGCTAATGGTGATGAGCCTCTTTCCGTCTATTCTTTATTCAATAGCCCTGGTTCTACTACTACTTATTATCAGAACTACAATTCCGATCAATATGCATTGACTGTAGATGCTGCTTTCGATTTAAAGGCTGGGGGTATAAAGCACGGTATTGAGTTTGGTTTGTATTATCAGCAGCGGGTTATTAAATCATACACAGTTCAGGAAAACTTAGGCGGCACACAATCTCTGTGGCAGCAAATGAGGCAGCTTACCAGCAGTATTGATAACGGCGGCTTAAAGTTAGATAAAGAAAACCCTATTACCCGTGTTAATGGTGTTAACTACACTTTCAACTCTCATACAGGTTTGTATTCCAACCCGGCTGGTGCTGAGGTGCATATACTGCCAGGCCCTCACGATACTGTTTTCTACAATTATAAAAACGTAGCGCCAAGTGCCTTTGATCTTGCACTAAGGAAGAAATTAGGAAAGGGCCTGACAGACAATATTAATGTTGATGAATTAGACCCTTCAACTTTCTCATTGAGCATGTTCTCGGCTGATGAACTTTTGAACAGTGGTAAATCATTTGTTAACTACTATGGTTATAACTATGACGGTAAAAACCAAACAGGTACAGTTAATTTCAACGACTTCTGGACTGCAAAAGATGCAAACGGTAATTACACCCGCCCGATAGGTGCATTCAGCCCTAACTACATTGCAGGTTATGTATTGGATAAGTTTGAGTTCAAAAATATCTTCTTTAATATTGGTGTAAGGGTGGACAGGTATTCAGCAAATACCAAGGTATTGAAAGATCCATATTCACTATATGGTACAAAAAATATCAGCCAAACAACACTGGATGATAAGCTGAGAAATCCTAATGGTACTCACCCATCGAATTTGAGCGGTAATGCAGTAGTTTACGTTGACGATAACAACTCCAGTGCAAAAACAATTATCGGCTATCGTGATGGTGCCAAATGGTATGATGCGGCAGGTAATGCAATTTCTAACCCGGCTATATTGAAAGATGTATCTGGTGGTCGCGATCCTCAACCTTTATTGGTTGACAAAACGAAGATAACTGATACCGGTTTCAACCCGAACTTGTCATTTACTGATTATACACCACAGGTTACCTTGCAACCACGTATACAGATGAGCTTCCCGATCAATGAGTTCTCTAAGTTCTCTGCGCACTACGATATTTATGTTCAGCGCCCTTATCCAACAGGTTCGGGTCAGGCTACTGCTTACGACTACTATACACTTACTTCTAACTCTAACTCTATCATCCCTAACGCTAATATCCGTTCTGGTAAAACTTACGATTATGAGTTGAGCTTTGACCAGGTAATTGGTAAAAAAGCGGTTTTGAAGATCAATGCTTTTTACAAAGAGCGTAAAGACATGATCACTGTTACTCCTTATTTGTATGCTTATCCTACTACTTACTATACTTACGGTAACCGTGACTTCTCCACAACAAAGGGTCTGAAAGCTTTTTATGAAATGCGGGCTACGAACAACCTGAGCATGAGTGTTGCCTATACCTTGCAGTTTGCTGAGGGCACTGGTTCAAGCATCAATTCTAACAATGGCGGCGGCGGTGGCCAGATTTCTCCGCAAGGTTTGTTGCAGAGCTTCATTGAAGCAGGCTTACCTAACTTACGTTTCGTTTTACCTCTCGATGTTGATGCGCGTCACCAGATCGTTGGTAGCTTCGATTACCGTTATGGTGAAAGTGAAGGCCCGGTTGTTAAAGGAAAGCACATCTTCCAGAATGCAGGTATTAACCTGATTGCAAAAACAAGAAGTGGAGAGCCATGGACAAGGCTTCAGAACCCAACCGGAAGCACTATTATTGGTACTATTGGTGGTAACCGTTTACCTTGGCACTTCAGTATGGATGCACGTATCAATAAAGACTTCGCATTCACTTTCGGCAAGAGCGACAAAGATGCGCCACAAGGTGTTAAGGCAAAGAAAGTACATAAATTATCTACCTTCATTTATTTCCAGAATTTGTTGAATACAAGGGAAGTTATGGGTGTATATGGCTATACCGGTCGTCCTAATGACAATGGTTATTTGTCTTCTTCATTCGGTCAGCAAGCTATTCCAATACAAACTAGCCCGCAAGCATATCAGGATCTTTATAAAATTGCAACATCTGCCCCAGGCAACCTGAACTACGCCCGCACTATAAATCTTGGTATCGAGTATAATTTTTAATAATATTTCATAATATAACTTAACTAAGTTATGAGTTTCACAAATAGAATTCGAATTGCCGGAGCCCTTACCGTGTTAGGTATCGCAGGTTTTGCCGGGCAGCTTACCGCTCGCGAAAATGTGGTTACTTCAAGTCACAGAGACGCTCTTAAAACAACAGTTACCGGTTGCCAACCCGCGGTATCTGCAATTGATCTGGACATTAATAACGTTCGCGCCCGCCTGATGACCGGTGGAGATATGTGGTGGAACATTGGCCTTTCTGTCGCGGCTTATGAAATACCTAAAGGGTCTAAAAAGAGTTCGCAGTTCGCTGCATCTTGCTGGATAGGTGGTTTCGATAGACAAGGTCAGCTGAAAGTTGCTGCTCAAACCTATCGTCAGGATGGTAATGATTACTGGCCAGGTGCGTTGGATGCCAATGCCAAAATAACTGCTGATGTTTGCGCTAACTGGGATCGGTTCTGGAAGGTTGATAAATCTACCATTAACAAATTTCTGGAGTTGTCGAAAACAACTGGTGCTACTGGCTCTCAGTTCGATGTAATTGCGCAATGGCCAGCCAGGGGAAATAACAATGTTGTAGGTTCAACAGGGTCTCCTTTGTCGCTTGATGGTAAGAATACATACGCTCCATTTGTCGATGTGAATAACGATGGTATTTATGATCCGACCGGTACTACTCCTGATTACCCTGCTATTTCAGGAGACCAGTTTATTTGGTGGGTTGTAAATGATGCAGGTAACGTTAAGGCTCAAACCCAAACTGCGGCAATGGGTATCGAGGTGCAAAACTCAGCTTTTGCTTATGCTACGCAGGACTTCCTGAATAATTCAACATTCTACAACTATCGTGTAATTAACCGTGGCTCTTTAACTATCGACAGTACTTATATAGCTGTTTGGGATGACTGCGATCTTGGCTACTTTCAGGATGACTTTATCGGTTGCGATACATTCAGAGGGTTGGGTATTATGTACAATGGTTCTATCGCAGATGGCAGTGTTGCCGGTTTTCCTGTGAATAGCTATGGTGCAAATCCGCCACAAGTTGGTGTTGACTTCTTCCAGGGGCCGAAAAGATTGAAACGTCGTCCAGGCTTGTCTGATACTACAGAGACGTTGAAAATGACTAATTTTACGTACTATAATAATGACAACAGTGTAATTGGTAACCCAACTAATGGTGTTCAGATATATAATTACATGACAGGTTCCATCAGGAACGGAGACCGTTTTTCAATGGACTTTAAGGGAGCGAACCTGACGACGAAAGGCTATGGTTCAGGACCGACTACGAACTTCGTATTCACAGGCGATCCTGGTGATAAGTCTACATGGTCAGAGTGTACTTGCGGTAACCCTCCGGGCGACAGGCGTTTTATATTCTCATCTGGTCCTTTTCAACTATTACCGGGTGCAGCTAACGATATTACTTTTGGTAGTGTTTGGGCTTCGGGTGTAGGTGGTTGTCCTAATACCGATTTCAAGACCATCAAGGCTATTGATGATAATGCTCAGGGTTTATTTGAGGCTGGTTTCAAAACAGTTGAAGGTCCTGAAGCTCCAAGGTTAGTAGTAAGGGAACTTGATAGGAAATTAGTGTTCTATATTATTAACGATTATGGTAGCAATAACTATGCAGAAAATTATGGCCGTAGAGATGGTGTATACGATGACTCAGGTCGTTATCATCAGGTAGTTACTAAAGCCAAGTCTTTGAACAAAGCTGATTCATTGTACAAATTTGAGGGTTATCGCGTATTCCAGTTGGCGAACAGCCAGGTTACATCTGCTGAAATATTTGATCCGGTTACAGGCCAGGTTGATAATTCGAAAGCCTATGAAGTGTTCCAGTGTGATATTGCTAATAACGTTAAGAAAATTATTAACTATAGCAAGTTAACAGCTATAAGTGATAGCTCATGGTTGCCTTCTATTAAGGTTGATGGTAAGGATAGTGGTATCAAGCACAGTTTCGTAATTTCACAAGATCAGTTTTCTCCAAGTTCTGATAAATCACTGGTAAACTATCATAATTATTATTTTGTTGCGATAGCGTATGCCCACAATGATTTTGCTCCTTTTAATTCAAGGTTCTATAATAGCACCCAGGAAATACCTTACTTAGGTAGCGCACATGGTGCTGGCGGTATTAATATACCTGTAGTAGAAAGTATGCCAAACCCTTCAAACGGGGCAATGGGTACTACGTTAAATTCTGACTATGGTACTGGTATTACTATTACCCGCGTTCAGGGTGTAGGTAACGGTGGTAATTTTGTTGAGCTGAGTGATAAATCTACAGCTGAAGCGCTTGACGCATCAACTGGTTATGCATCTGGCAGGGCCACTTATAAGGTAAATCAAGGACCAGTTAACATCAGGGTTATTGACCCAGTGAAAGTGCCTGCTTACGATTGGGTATTCCAGGTAACTGGTACAGTAAACAATGGCAGTAATGCGCTGTACGCTGGTACAATTGACACAACTGCAGGTTGGACACTTATTGCCAAAAGCGGTGGTAATGTAGTTGATACTATTTATAGCGAAAGAGACATTCATCAGCTGAACGAGCAAATCATTGAAAAATATGGTTTGGCTGTAAGCATCAATCAGGTGAAAGCGGCTGGTATTGAGCAAGCTGCTGGTAATGGATACATTGATTCGAAAATCACTTTTGAAGATGCGTCAAAACCATGGTTATGGGGCGTAACTGACCAACCGGATAGTAACTTTGCAAACTGGTACAGGTCAGGCAATAATCAGAAATTTGCTGTTCCAAACGACCCTACTAAGAGCCCTTGTAACTTTAATGACGATAAGAAGCTCGATACATTGTTGGCATACACAAATATGCTGAGCAACTTTACCCCTGCTAAAAATTCGTGGGCACCATATTATCTGGCTGCATACTGGGTAAATGGTCACTCTGGTACAGGAACACAATGTGGTTTTGAATTTGCTTACAACGCAAATTTCCAGAGGTCGAACTACATGATTAAATTAAATGATGTTAATGTTGTATTGACTGATGACAAGACAAAGTGGACAAAATGTGCAGTTATTGAAATGCAGGAAGATTCTGCACTTGCTGAAGGACGTGCACCTAAATTTACTTTAAGAAGGCATGCAGGATGGGATGGCCAAACCAGCAGCGAAGGTGGTATGATCTATTCAACTGACGGTACTGCGAGAGGTACATCGTGGTTCCCGGGTTATGCAGTTGATCAGGTTACGGGTCAGCGCTTGAATATTGTCTTTGGCGAAGATTCTTACCTTGCAAACGATGCTACATCAATGGCTTGGTATCCTGATTCAAGAATTTTCAACTCATTCGATGGTTCTATCATATTTGGTGGCAAGCACGCAATTTATGTTCTTGGAACTAAGTATGATGAAGATAAGGCATTCATTAACCTGGTTAAAACTGGTGTTTCTACAAGCATGAGTACAGCTTATGGCGACATCAGGTGGGTTGGTATACCAACAGTTAACCCTTCTTTGAAATTGAAATCAGTTAAAGATGGTATCATACCAACAACAACAACTTTACGTTTCAGGGTTAATCGTCCTTACGCTCCGTTCTATGCAAGTGATTCATCAGACATGATCAACGTGAAGCCGGGCCAGTCGAAATATCCTTATTATACATTCAGCACAAAGGATTTTGCACCTACTGCTTTAAATGATAATTCTGACAGGAAAGCGCTTTTAGACAGGATTCAGCCAGTGCCAAATCCTTACTATGGTTATTCAGGTTTTGAAGCCAGCAGGTATGATACAAAGGTGAAAATAATCAACCTTCCAGCTAACGCTACTGTTATCATTTATAGTCTTGATGGAACATTGGTTCGTACATTAACCAAGAGCGATCCTAATGTTTCTTTTATTGATTGGGACGTTCGTAATGCAGCAGGTTTACCAGTTGCAAGCGGCATGTACCTGATGCATGTTAAGGCTGAAGGTATTGGTGAAACAGTACTTAAATGGTTCGGTTCTACCCGTCCTATTGACGCAACAAGTTATTAATAATCATTTTTCTTCCCTGCACGGAAGTGCAGGGAAGATTCAATAAATATTTAAGTATATTTTTATGAAAAGATTTTCAGCCGGTTCATTTATCGCACTTTGCGCTCTGGGTATTTCTTTCAATTCATTTGCAGGTAATAAAGACCGTATCGGTCAGTCAGGTGCCTCCGAAATGTTAATTAATCCATGGGCTCGTTCAACTGGTCTATTTGGGCAAAATACATCTTATGTTTGGGGTCTTGAGGCCATGAAATCAAACATAGCTGGTCTGGCAATGGATTCAACCATGGAAATTGGCGCATCTCATACTGTATACCTTTCTGGTACAGGGGTTGCGGTTAATAATCTTGGTCTTTCTCAGCCAATTGGTAGCTCTTCGGTTTTGGGTATCAATATCATGTCAATGAATTTTGGAGATATTACCACTACTGACTACTACAATCCTGAAGGCTATGGTACTTTCCATCCATCTTTGCTCAATGTTCAGGTTGGTTTTGCAAGGCAGTTTTCAACACACGTAAATGCGGGTGCCGCTGCTACCTATGTTTCTGAGCAAATCAGTAACGTGAATGCGTTGGGCCTTGCTTTTGAAGGAGGTATCCAATACATTTCAGGCAAGAAAGATAATTTCCATTTGGGCGTATCTCTTCGTAATCTGGGTACTAACATGAGGTTTACCGGTTCTGGTTTTGCAGTTTCAGGCAAACAGTCACAATCTACCCCTGAGTATTCAGCTACGTTGCTTACGCCACAGGAGAAATTCAGCTTACCTACTTACCTGAACATTGGTGTTTCTTATGATTTTTACCTGGACGAGCATCATTTGCAGAGTGCAGACAGCATGCCAAAGCATAAGCTGACAGTAATGGGTAACTTTACTTCAAACTCTTTCATCAACGATTATCTTGGTGCTGGTGTGGAGTACACTTTCAGGGATATGTTCTCTTTAAGGGCAGCCTACAGGTATGAAAAAGGTATTACTGATGTAACTACAACTACTACCATGTACACTGGTTTTGCTGCAGGTGCGTCAGTTCAGACTAAGATAGGTGCCGACGGCCCTACGCTGGCTTTCGATTATTCTTTCAGGCCAACACAGCGCCCTGCTAATGGTGTGCACGTTATTTCCCTGAGGTTTATCCGCAGTGGTAAAGGGAAATCAGCTGAATAGTCGATTATTTTTTTGTTAAACCGATAACAATTTATTTAGTAACTTTGTGTCCAACGCTTCTGTTTCTGACAGAGGCGTTGATTTTTTTTAACAACTCAGTAAAATTTTTAAACAATGTCAGAAATTAATTATTTGACTAAGGAGTCTTTAGCTCAAATGAGAGAAGAGTTAAGCAAGCTGAAGAGTTCAGGTCGTGCTGAAATAGCCCGCCAGATAGCCGAAGCGCGTGAAAAGGGTGACTTGAAAGAAAATGCCGAGTATGATGCTGCCAAGGAAGCACAGGGGCACCATGAGGCTAAAGTGGCTCATTTAGAGCAGATCATAATAAACGCACGCGTAATTGACATTAAGGATATTGATACCAGTAAAGTTTCCATTCTCAGTAAAGTTACAGTAACCAATTTAGCGAGTAAGAAAACGGTAGTTTATCAAATCGTTTCAGAAAACGAAGCAGACCTTAAAGCAGGCAAAATATCAGTTACTTCGCCAATTGGTAAAGGTTTACTGGGTAAAGCTATTGGCGATATTGCGGAAGTGAGCGCGCCAAGTGGCACATTCAAATTTCAGGTTGAAGGCATTACTACTTAATATTTTATGGGCAGCATATTCTCAAAGATCATTGCAGGAACTATCCCTTCCTATAAAATAGCGGAGAGCGATTCGTTCTTCGCCTTTTTGGATATAGCCCCGATGGCCGAAGGCCACGTATTAGTGGTACCCAAGGTGGAGGTAGATAAAATGTTTGACCTTGATGCTACTACTTTGGCCGAATTATTTGTTTTTGCACAGCCTATTGCAAAGGCAATAGAAAAGTCTTTCCCTTGTAACCGTTGCGGAATGAGCGTAATTGGGTTGGAGGTGCCACATGCACATCTTCATCTTGTGCCAATCACTTCTGCCGATGATTTAAACTTTACCCGCCCTAAGCTAAAGTTAGATGCAGCCAGGTTCATAGAGATACAGCAAAAGATCATGGCTAACCTTTCCTAGAATTACAAGAAATTATTGCGATAGCAGGATGCATTTATTTTTAAATGTTTCCTGCTATTGACTTTTGTGTAACACTCCATGCATTGGGCTTTTCAGCAAACAGTACTTTAGTTTTGCCCCATGTGTCTTTAAAGAAGTCGGAAAAGCGGTAATGGTTAAGGTCGGCTTCGCTTTCCCATTTGCTGTAAGTAAAAAGAATGTTGGGTTGCGCGCTGTCTTGCCATAGTTCCAGATGTGTGCAGCCTTTGAAAGCTCTTATTGTTGCTTTCCTTTCTTCAAACAATTCAAGGAAGGCCGGTACTTCCGCCGGGCGGAAAGTCATTTGTACTATTCGGAGGATCATTTATAAGTTATTTGTATTTTATTATGTTTGCTGCCTATGCAAAGGCCCAGTAGTTCTGCCGCATTCCCTTGGTTAATGCCAATTTCCAGGTAGCCATTGCTGTTGAAACGGCACAGTTTATATCCTTCTCTTACATCGGTATAATTCTGGCTGATCTCCCTTATTTCTTCGTACTGAATAAATTTCATTGAAAATTGCCGGCCCTCTGTTGCAAGGTGCTGTTGCATGGCACGCGTAAAGTTAACCACAGCATTTCCATAAGCATCAATGTGTATTACTTCGTATTCTGCCACATGGCTACCTGTTGGGTTTTCAGCAATCGCAGTCAGGTGCAGCGCAGGGAGTTGCGATGTATCTACACTGCCGGTTTTTAACGACTTGATAATGTTACCTGCCGCATGCAGCCAGTCATGAAACGAATGTGTTTTTTCAAGCGGAAGTACCAGTGCTGTAGTTATTTCGTTGCCGTGTAGTGCCAATGGTAAAAGGCCGTTGTCGGCACAAAGAAAATAATGGTCGTTATACTTACCTATCACCAGTTTCGGGTTTTTGCCCGAAAAAATATCAATGAGACAAATGTGAAAAGTACCAGCAGGAAAATTTTTATATGCGGCCCCAAGCAAGTAAGCTCCCTGGCGTTTATTGAAAGGTGTTACTTCATGCGTTATGTCTATAATGGCAGCACCAGGCATGTATTGGAGCAAAATACCCCTTGTGATGGCGACAGACGCATCGAGCAAACCAAAATCGGACAATAACGTAATGTAGGCCATACAACTATGCAAAATTAGACGTATTTCTCCGGTTAAGGAAAAGTAATATTCATAGCATTTGCCCGTTATAACTATTGTTCAGTATTTTTACAATTATGCAATTAAGATCGGCCTGTTGGTTTGGGGGCTTCCTGGTTATAGTTATTTCATTGTTCAGCATATCTTGCCGTAAACAGCAAGTGCTTACCGCAGGCAGCACCCTGTCATTTTCAACCGATACCCTGAAGTTTGATACTGTTTTTACAGCTGCGGGTAGCTTTACTACCGGTTTGCTGATCTATAATAAACAAAGCGAGGCTATTACTGTTAGTTCGGTAAAACTGGCACATGGCGCAGCATCGTATTTTCATATTAACGTTGATGGGTTTAAGGGCAACACAGTTACCAACCTCAAGATTGCGGCGCACGACAGCATTTATGTTTTTGCAACCGTAAATATTGACCCTAACAATAAGCTCACACCCTTTATCATCAGCGATTCGCTTGTAGCTACCCTAAATGGTAAAGACTTTTTCGTGCCCTTTACCGCCTACGGCCAAAATGCCCGCTACATTGTTGATAGCGCAATGAGTGGTAATATTACCTGGGATACGGTATTGCCTTATGTTATAGTGAAGAGTGCACAGGTAAACCCCTCGGCAACACTTACTATTAACCCGGGTTGCCGTATTTATATGCATCAGAATTCCAGCCTCATTGTATTAGGTAAGTTGCTTTGCAATGGCACGAAAGATGATTCTGTCATTTTTCAGGGTGACAGGCTTGACCGCTCTTATTTTGGCTACCAGGGCTATGCAGGGGAGTGGGGATGCCTGTACTTCGATTCTAAAAGTAATGGTAGCAAATTGAGCTACACCCGGCTGCTGAACTGCGGTAACGCTTCGGCAGGTTATGCTACGGCTATTTGGCTGGCACCAGATTCTGTGAATTTCAATAACCCTACTGCAACTCCGCAGCTGTCGATGGACCACTGCATTATTCAGAATGCTATTGGCTATGGTATACTCAGTTTTACTGGAAGTTTGGTGGCCAGCAATTGCCTTGTTAATTCTACCGGCGCGCAGGCGTTGGCGATATTCAAGGGCGGGTTCGATTCTATTACCAATTGCACCTTCGCTAACTATGGTAATTACACGGTATCACATTCCACCAGCCCTACACTTTCCGTACTCAGTTGGCTGGAAGTAAGCCAAGATGTATATGCTTATGCTGATATGAATGTGGTGCTGCGCAACTGTATTGTTTGGGGATCGCTGGATAGTGAAATTGTTTGTGATACTACCGGCAGTGTAGCGCATGGTACTTACAGGAGTTATCTGAAGTTTGATCACAGTATTATAAAAATGGGCACTGATGTGGAGGGCTTTGTGCAGCGCAACCAATGCCTGCAGCAAGACCCTTTATTTGTCAATTCTGCCAAAGGCAACTTTCATTTAGCAGCAGGTTCCCCCGCAATAGGAAAGGGTGCAGCCACCAGCCTGACCGACGATTTGGAAGGTTGGAGTGCTACCCGCAATGATATAGGTTGCTACCAGTACCATTAGGGGAGTGGGTGCACACTTTGATTGTTGGTGATGGAGAATAATAGTGTTGCCGGGCATGCTAAAAACACTTTGGTTTATATAGCTTTGTGGTCACAATCTTATTATAAATGACCCGTATTCTGCTTTTTCTATCTGCTTTATTGCTGCCTGCACTGTTGTTTGCCGAAAATACACGCACCTTTTCAATGCCCGGAAAGGACAGTATCTATTACAGCCACTATGAGGCTTTACGACTGATTGACACGCGCCTTGATAAGACAAATGTTGGGTATATTAAAACAGGTGGGTTTAACCGCAAGGCCAGCCTTATTCCCGAAGCACCACTGACGGAATTAATGTCTAGGTATTATGCTAAAGCAGTTTGTAAGGGCATAAAGGAGCACAAGGAACTGCTGATAATAGTGCATGATTTGCAGATAGAGGAGCCAACGACCGGAGAGATAGGAACGGTGCACATAGCATTCGATTGTTTTGGCGGCGACAACGAACAATATGCTTTTATAGGCAAGTGCGATTCCTTTTTCGAAATGGGGTCAGGTATTGATATATCTAAGAACATAGAGCGTGCAGCAACGGCCACCATAGGCGGTTTGATAAGAAGGTGGTCAGGGACGAATATTGATGCCGGTGCGCCACGACTTACCACAGAACAAGCCATTAAAAGGCGAGAAGAGGCCAACAGGAAATATCCCATTTATGCAATGGATAGTTTTAAGCGGGGGATATACAAAACAGCGGCTGATTTTTTGAATGGCATTGCCGTTGATACAATGTTGATCGAGGTTTCAGATAACCAATCGGCAGACAGGCATGTTAATTTCTACTATGACAAGAAACCCGGTAAGCGCGGCACGCGCCTGGAACCCGGTGATTTTTATGCCATATTTGACGGACGGGATTGGTACCTGAGTCACGAAAAGTACGCAACCGTAATGCACTTTCGGGGTAAGGAGTTTTATGCGGAATTGTCAATGAAAGGAATTGCCAACACAACTGGCGGAGCTATGATGTTCGGCATTATAGGTGGGCTGATCGCAGGCTCACAGCGGCAGCATTACGAATGCAAATTGGACCCCGCTATGCGGCTTTTCAGGCCGGTAAGGCGGCTGAAGTAAGGATGTTTGGACTAACAACGAAAAGCGCCACTCCTTTTTGGGGAGTGGCGCATATTTTAAGGTGCAGTAGATGCACGTTACTATCAATTCTTGATAATATTACCGGAATAGACACCGTTTACCTGCACGAGGTATAAACCTGAGGGGTAGCTGCTCAAGTCAAGCTTTACCTGGCTCTGGTCATAATTTTGGTTTATGAAAACTCTGCCTTCTGCGTTCATCACCACCACATGTTCTATCTTTTTGCTGGTGGCGAGTGCCCCTGTTCCGGGCTTGAAGGTGATAATAATGTCTTTGTCTGTTGGGTTAGGGTACATCAGCAAACTGAGTTGGTTGGTTGGCGATAGCTCTGCATTGCCTTGTTTTGCGGCGGCTGGTGTTGCATGTTCACCATAAACAATAGTAGGTACAGGGTCTCTTTTTGCGGCGGGAGAAAGAATGTTATTAAGTATGAGCCTGTAACCGGGCGAGTGGCGGTACTTATCCAGGTCGGTGGCAGGGTCGCCAACTAGGTGGCTGTAATCTTCAGGGTCATGGCCGGCATAGAACGTCCAGGAACCCTTGCCATAATCGCTGTGAATATAGCGCGCTTCGTTAACAGAGTACAGGTATTCCAGGGTTCCATCTTCGTTAATACGGCTATTGCTGGTTGCTTCTATGCCACCAAGCGGTGATTGCTGAAATTTATCCTTGAAATTCGGATTCAGGCCAGAAGGCACATAGGGGAGTGCGGTCATTCCCAAAACAGTTACATCACTCTTCAGTACTGCCTTACGGAAACCTGTTGTTTGCCCCATGAAGCCATTAATTTTATCGGTATGGTTCTGGCATAGCATAGCCGAAACAATATTCTCTTTTGCATTAAAAGGATAGAGGTAGAAAAAATCAACATTTTGAGGCAGGTGCTTTCCATGATAGTCATAATTATCAATGTCAGACAACTGTCGACGGTATGGGCTTGTTTCAGGGGTGAAGTTGGTAAAGGCAAGGCAGTTGGTGTAATCGGGCGTTACATGGCCCTTCATATCAATACCGTCATTGTCAAATTCTGCTTCGCAAATATCCATACCTTCAGCAGAAAGCGCAATATCAAAGCTTTCAGTTGCAGAACACATGGCAAACATATTGCCACCTTTTACAACAAAATCGCGAAGCTTTTTTGCAACAGCCAGCTGCATTTGCGATACCTTTTTGAAACCATATTTTGCTGCCAGACCTTCCGCGGTCTGTTGTTCCTTTATGTACCAGTCGGCCTGTTTAAAATTGATCCAGAATTTGCCATACTGGCCTGTAAAATCTTCGTGGAACAGATGCACCCAGTCATATTTATCAAGGTTGCCATTAAGCACATCGCCTACATATATTTTCTCAAAAGGAACTTCGGCATAGGTGAGCGCCAGTGTTACCGCATCATCCCAGGGTTGTTTGTTAGGTGGCGTGTACACCGCTATTTTGGGCATCTTTTCCAGTTGCTTCACCGCTCCGTTAAAACCCTTATCCTTTAATTCTTTTATTATTTGTTTGTAATCTTTATTGCTGATAACGGTGTAGGCCACACCCCGCTGAATACAAAGTTTTTCAATAAGGCTACTATGTTCCATACCATAACTGCCACCGCGGTAGTTAAGTAACCAGTCAACCTTAATGTTTTCGGCCAGGGCGGCAAATGCAATGCCGTAGGCTTTAAGATGGTTAGTTTGCCGCTTGGCATCCATTGGTATGAGAATTTTTGACGCCCGAACACTATTGGCGCATATTATGCAAAGTATGCATAACGAGAAAAGCCTTGATTTCATAAGCAGGATAATTTTGATACTACTAAAATACTTAATAATATCGAGATATGGTAAAATTATATCTGAATTATGCACTTATTTTAAAGAGCTTTGCAGGCAATGCCCGCAGCCTGTTAAAATTGATTGCAATAATTGGGATAACGTTTACTATTTTTGTTGTGCAACTAAAACAACAAACTGCTGAAAAAGGCCGGTTACATTATTATTGTGGTATTGCTACTGTTACAAACAGGGCTTGGCTTGCTATACCTGCAGGCGGAGCAATTTGCGGCACAGTGGAATAGCCATCATAACGATGCAGCGCTGCCGGACAACAGGGAACACTTCACACTTTCGTTAAAGGACTACAAAAAGGATATTTGCGGGAGCAATGAAATATCTGTTTTCGGGAAATTGTATGTTGTAAAGTCTGTAGCTATTTTTGGTGAGCATGTGGAACTACAGGTGATCAATGATGTTTGTGATGAAGAAATAGTGGACGAAATTGTAAAGACCATAAAACGCACCGGCCCGCAAGACCACAAGCGCCATGAACCGCTACTGGAGCTGCTCTCATTAGATTATGTTTGCCCTGAATCCTTCATTTTGACACCCGGTTTTTTGCCCGATCGCATGCTGTTTGGTCGGCATCGGTTTTTGTTAGCTAGCGAAAGTCCCGAGATCCCTAGCCCCCCTCCGCAGTTGGTATAAGTAAAATGCTGTTTGCTTAGGCAATGCCCCGTTATGGGGATTGCCTACTGCTATTTTCTTATACCAAAATCCACACCATAATGCTTTTAAAACCCTTCCATTTGGTTGCGTCAGCAATCTCATGCATCCGGCTATATTATTTGCGTAAAATGACGCAAATTATGCCAGTAGGAGCGGACAATAAAGCCCACACCAATACCGCGCTTCTGTAAGTGGCAGCAGTGCCGTCACCAGTGTATTTTAGGTTTAGTGTGTTTCAACCATCGATGATTTTTTGTTTGAATAGAAGGCAGCCCCCATTCTTGGGGAGCTGCCTTTCTAATATTAAGGAAGATTTGTGCGGCCTGCAATATGGAAGGGTAGTGCCATATTACGTCATGGTTAACATAATTGTTACTGTAGTTATGAACAGCGCCAGTAAGCCAGTTAGGAAAATGTAATCGGCAATCTTTTCGTAGAAAAGACTTCGTTGGGTAGTGCTGCGAATGGCAAGGAATGACAGAATGCAGCTACTCAGGAAAAGGAACATGGACACCACGGTAAACTCATCTAACAAAGTATCCTTATCCAGCCTCAACGCCTTTAGAGAGGTGAATACCACGAAGCAAAGCCCGAAAAGGTTTGACGATGTATTGAGTATGTGCGGCGACTTTTTGTTCTCCTCCATTTTGTTGCTTTGTATATTAGAAGATACATAATGCTGAAGGTTTAACGTGGTAAAACCCTAAATTTTTGCGATAGACCGGTGCTTCAAAAAGAGCACTACATCTTGCTACTTTAGTTTTTTCATAGGTGGTGCGGTTTCCTGCATAGCTTCCATAATGTAAATGTCTTTGTGCTTTATGGCAGCGGGTAGTATGGTACGTACCGATGTAATGGTATATTGAAAATTGAGCCATGTTTTTTCAAATTCAACCTGGCATATTACCTCAGGTTTTCGCCCTGAATACACGAAGGTTACCATACGCTTGTTATTGGTAAACTCGCTGGTGAAATATAGTTGTTCATGGGTAGTATTTAATGTTGCCAGCCTTCGTGCTGGTATGTATAGCTCTTGCCTTATTTTTTTACAGAGCTCAGCATTTGCATAATATGCATCCATGTTTCCTGCGGGCTCTGACATCAGGTACTTAATCAGCGACTCTTTCCATCGTTTTTCCTGGTCTTCTTGTTCTGTTTGGTAGGCTGCCAGGGCAATTTGTATGCAGGTGTTGCTAAAATCATTTCTTACAAGCGGGCATTTAACTTGCAGGCACGGTATTATACAATGGCTTACTTCATTAATACGGCTCATATCGCTAACCATACTGCGCACTTTGTTCACGACTGCGGTATCTTCATTTATTTCGTCACGGCACTTTTCAACAAAAGTCATATAGCTGACCGGGCTGGCTTTTCGGCCATCTTTTTTGATTGTATTGTTTTTTTCGGTCAGGCAAGTACACATTAAGCCGCTATAAAATTGTATCAGGTCTTTACTGGTTTCGTAATCGTCACTGCATTCTGTGCGAAGCAGGTCCTCATCAATAAACCGGGAAATTATGGCCGATGTAAGTAATTTTATAGCTGTTGTATCGGGCTTGTTGAGTGCGCATAACGCTTTTTTTGCAGTTGGGTTTTTGATTTGTATGGTTTTTTCGGTAGCCGCAAACATTGCCTTTACGTAATTGTGGTCTTTTGCGCGCTGTGCCTTGTAGGCGTCCACAAATTGCTGCATCAGGGTATCTTGTACCCCGGCAAAGCCAACCAAAGGCAAGAATAACAAAACAGCAAGCAATACTTTTTTCATTAGCGGTTGGTTTTAGTTGATGCCACTGCAAGATTGAATATTTTTCCAGCTTTTGCTAATACAACCTTAAAATACGGCATTTTGCCACACAGTGGCGTTCTGTTAAGTGTATGTACATTATATTGCATAGACGTTAAACTTTTAACCAGAAATTGAATCTATTTAATGAACAGTCAATTTTAAACCAAAAAACCAAACAATGAAAAGAGTATTTTTATTTGCTATGGGCACTATCATTAGCGCAGGGGCATTCGCACACAAAAAACAAGTTGGTGCAGCAACTCATCCCGCTAATTTCGTAAACGGGTCATCTTTTTCAACTGATCGTGTATTGTCAAAAACAACAGCAACGGGCGATACGGTTGTGCTGAGTAATATTTCAGCTACCGACACCCCAACGTTGTACTATGCAGGTACTACGCGCGATTCAGGTTTCGTATCGGGAATGGATACCTATGGCGACATGGGTTTCGCAGAGCGCTATGATTTCGGCACTGCGGACAGTTCATTAAAGGTAATAGGCCTGCTGGCTATTTTTGGGGGCAAGTACAATACGGCTTCTACCAAAAATGTTACCTTCTATACTTGGTCCGTAGGCGCGCAAACGGCAAGTGCTACCTATTCAGCACCCTACTATGACAGTGGCTTACCGGATGTTGCGCTTGATTCTGTGCACGTACCCATACAGCAACTGGGTATCCGTTCAGTAGACTCGGTTGGCGATACCTTAAAGGCTCATTATTTTACCACACCAACGGCTTATCTTAATCACTCTTTTTTTGTAGGTTATACCATTAACTACGACCCGGCTGCAATGGCCGGCGATACCATTGGTGTATATACCACAAAAGATGGCGATAGAACTAGCCCTTTGTTTACAACATCTGGCACTGATACTATTTTCAATAACCAGAATGTGACCATGTTCGATGACGGACAGTGGTATGATAATGGCGCGGATAATTTCTTCCTGGCTAACGATTACCTGATGTTCCCTATTGTTATTGTACATGAAAATCTGGCGGTGCAAGGTGTTAGCAACAAGAACCTTACCTTCTTTGGTAACTACCCTAACCCTGCGGTAGAAAGCACAAACATAAAGTTCTCGTTGGCAACAGCATCAGATGTTGTTATTGCGATACTTGATGTTAAGGGCAGCATAGTTAAGACCGTAAGTGCCAGCAAACTGGGCGCAGGTGAGCATACCGTAAATGTAAATGTTGCCGGTTTGGCAGCGGGTGACTATACCTACATCATCCGTTCAGCAAATGGCGGCGGTGTTGCGAGTAAACTTACCATTATCAAATAGTACAAACAGCATATTTATTTTGTTATTGTTTCTTAGTAGCCACTTCAGCATGCGCTGAAGTGGCTTTTTTGCGTGTCCTGCATTTTCCTGCTCCATTGGATGCCACGCAGGGTTTAACAGCTTGTGATTTACCGATTTACGCAACAGCGTTTGTTTTTTCTACTATGGCGCATACGTATTTCTACGCATTTTTATAGGTATAAATACGCAAAACGATAAGTGTTTGTTCCGTCCATTCTGCGCAAAGCCGCTACTGTACTACATTTTGGCATATTATGTGCCGAAGCATCGTTTGCTTTTTAGCCTTTGCAAGGCTATATTTGAGAACTGAAATTATTAATGAATACAAAACCAAAAAATGAAAATGGAATCAAAACATCACGAACACGGGCACGGACATCAACATCACGATAATGGTAATGTGGGCGGCCCATGCGACGATAAAACATCGCAACAAAATTGGGTGAATATTCACACAATATTGCCTGGTTCTTTCAGCTTATATACCTCCGCTTTCTTTGGCCCTGTAGTGCCGCCGCCATGTAACATTTTATGCGGTGCAGCCCCTATTTCAGGTATAGCTATCGCAGCTTGCACTAAGTATGTGCTCATTACTTTTAATGCGTTGAATAAAGTGGATAATAGCGATATTGCTGTTTCGCTGCAAAATACTCCTGTACCGCCAGCACCTTTGGCCAATCAGGCTTTTTATTCAATTGGTCTGTTCAAAGGTGTTTTAAATATCTATAATCCTGATACCATAAGCTTTTCAAAGGCAACAGTTGGCACAAAAGATACAATCGTATTTCAGGCAATAGGTAACGGAATTGTTTTGGCTAATTTCAATTTGAGTGATTCAGTGCCAATGGGCGGTACGGAATAAATTAACGCTGTAAATCCTGTTTTTTATTGATACTCCTTTATATATCCATTGCGTCACCGCTTATTCCACTTATTGTCGGTTATAAAAACCGGCGAACCCTGTTATGGCTTTACGTCTTAACAGGGTTGTTATTTGATATTGCAATACCTATTATGAAAAGGGTTATGCATGTTAATTATGACTGGGCATCGAATCTTTTTGTTGTTGTTGAATTTTTCTTTTTATCGTTTTACTATAAAAACAAAATATTTAAGAACAACGTATTATTTTACACTGTACTTTCAACCATAAGTACTTTTTTTATCGTGCAAACGTTGCGAGCCGATAAATCGGTTTGGCACTTTAATACTTATGGTAGTTGTGTATTTTGCCTTACCTACATTATTTATTGCATTGCAGGTATGTACGCTTTGCTTAAAGAACAAAAGGTGATATTTTTAGACCGGTCGCCGCTTTTTTGGGTGAACGTTGGTTTTATACTCTACTCGTCGGGTAGTTTTTTACTATTCCTTTTTAAAATATACCTGCAGGAAACCGACATGGCGTTGTTAAGAACGCTTTGGACGGTATTCTTCCTGCCAAGTAATATTCTTAAAAACATTGCGCTGGCCATTGGTCTCCGGAAAAAAATTGAACCTTGAATCACTTATCGATACTGATAGTTATTGGAATTATGGCGATGATGGTACTGGCCTTTGGCCTTATCTTATTCGTTATTATGTACCAGCGGAGGATCATAGCGCATCAGATGGAATTGAAAAATGTAAATGCGCAGAAGGAGCTGGAACTGGTGCAAGCCTCTATACAAAGCGAGGAAGAAGAACGTATGCGCATAGCATCTGAATTGCACGATGATGTGGGGGCAACACTGGCTTCGGCAAGGTTGTTTCTCTATAAAGATAAGAACAGCCAGTTCGATGAAAAGATCATTAATCAATCGAAAATTTTGCTGGATGAAAGTATAACCAAGATAAGGAATATATCGCACAAACTGCAGCCGGCAACGTTGCAGCATCTGGGGCTGGAACTTTCATTACAGGCATTGGTAGAAACGCTGAACAAGTCGGAGATTATGAGTGCTACCCATGTTGTGCTGCAACCCTTACCCAGAGTAGCAGATAATGTGGAACTAGCGGTTTACCGGGTGTCGCAGGAGATAATTGCCAACATATTAAAGCACGCCAAGGCTACGAGTGTTACCCTGGAAACCGGGGTAAATGAGGCAGGTATAACTATATTGTTCACGCATGATGGGGCGGGGCTTACGCAAGAGCTGTATGAAATGCAGATATATAAAAAGGGGTCCACAGGGCTCAAGAACATTGTAAACAGGTTAAAGTCAATCAACGCAACCATTCATTTTTACGTAGACGATTTTTATTTTTTCAGGGCATTAATTACAATTCCGTTTGCATCAACTTCAAAATCTGAACCGATATGAGCATCATTAAATTTGCCATTGCTGACGACCATACAATTTTTAGGCAAGGGCTTGTATATGCACTTGCAGATGATAAAGAGCTTGACCTGGTAGGGGAGGCCGATAATGGCCGCTCACTAATAGAACTGGTAAAAAGGAGCATGCCCGATGTTATATTGCTGGATATGAAAATGCCCGAAATGGATGGCATAGAAACTACGAAACAAATACATTTACTCTACCCGGAAATTAAGATCTTAATGCTTACTTCATACGATAATGAGCATTTTATTTTGCATTTACTGGAGCTAGGGGCTAATGGTTATCTTTTAAAAAATGCTGACCCATCTGAAATAAAAAGGGCCATTCATTCGGTCTATACCAATGACTACTATTTTAACCATCTGGTTAGTAGCACCATGTTAAAGACAATTACTCGCAAAAATTCAGAGAACGTGAAGGTGAAGGATGTAGTAAAGCTATCAGATCGTGAACTGGAAGTACTGAAATTGATTTGCCAGGAATTGACGACATCGGAAATTGCAGCGAAGATATTTCTGAGCAGCCGAACCGTAGAGGGTATTAGGACCAACCTGATTGAAAAGATCGGAGTCCGCAATACTGCGGGTTTGGTCATCTATGCAGTAAAAAATGGTATCATCTCTTAATTACCCTGCAGTTCTCTTTTTGATAGCTGTATCCATTCTGTATACAACCTGCGGATGTGCTTTGGGTGCAGGTCTTTTTCTGATTGTATCTTTTTGAACTGCTCCATAGCTTCGTTGGGCCTGTTTTGTTTTTTGAGTAACATGCCATAATGATACATCGCTTCCATGCTGTGGTGCATGCGAATTACCTTCAGGTACTCTTCTTCCGCTTTTACAGCACTTCCATTCGCATCCAGCACACGGGCGTACAATAATTCGTCTTCAGGTTTATCCAGCCTGTTGTTTTTAAGCTTCATCACCTTTTCAAACAGTTCCGCACTTTCAGTAAACTGGTTGTTGTTATACAGCAACTTTGAAAGTTCCAGCATCATGCCAGGGTCTTGGGCATAGATGCCGGTAAGGCAGGATTGCACCAATTCAATGGCCTTTGCATACTGTTTTTGGCGGGCATATTCCCGGGCCAGGTTCAGCCTGTTAGTATCTGTATCCGCTATAGCTAAAGTGCGTTCCAGCTCTTTAATGCGACTGTTCGGTAAAAAGGTGAGTTGTGCATCGCGCGCCAGGGTATCGGTACGCAAGCCAGGCAGTACCTCGCGTACCACGTAAATAACAGAACCTATCAGCGGCAGAAAGATAAGCAGGTACAGCCAATCTCGTTTGCCCATTTTTAATGCATGTAGTATACAGATGATCTGTATGACAATGATGGGGGAAAAGTATGGGGTTAAAAACGACGGGAACATCCTAAGGTTTTTTTGCAAAGAAATAGAAAAATCAGGAATGTTAAGCGTAAGCATGTTTTTATTGTGTTCTCCTGCTCTGCTCGCTCGTCGAAAGTTCCTGCTGCACGGCAGTAAGATCTTGCACACTGCAAATAACCACATAGTTGTTACGTGTGTGAAGTTGTTGTTGTGTGATGGATGGCAGTTCAGTTAGCATTCTTGGTATACCGCTGGGGAATTTTAAAACCAATATGTGCTTGTGGCCTCTGGCAATTGCATCGCAGGGAGCCCACTCGTTGAGTATGCAATGCGCTATGGTAAAATGCACATGCTCCAATTGTGCAGGCTCAGGTTGCTTTAGCACAATACCAAATTCTTTTGTTAGTGTTATATCGAAGCCTGAATAGGTTGTAGAAACAACTATTTCGTTTGCGGCCTGTTTCCAATTCATAAACTGCTCGTATTCGGGTCTCCTCTCCCGGTTGCGGATGAATTTTATGATGTTGTCTTTTAACCGGGTAACATTTGTAGCATCCAGGTATGCGGTACACACAAGGTATTCGGCGGTGGGCGTAGTCATGTTTTTCATTTAGAGCCAGTTGGGCATAAAGTTATGGAACCAATGTTGTCCGGCAAAAGTACTACCCAGTTCTCGAAGCCCTTGTATGACTGCATTGTGTTGATTTTGCTAGTTGCATGCCCTGCAATTGAATTTCATTTTGAACAGGTTGCTCTAATCGCGTCATCATATTCTTTTTTGTGCCGCCGCAGAAAAAGAACCCCAAAAGCGGCACTTTATTTCGGTATCTGTTTGTCTTTTAGCGGTCTCGATGAGGGCTACGCCGTTGGGCAATCGCTCCGCTGCCCAAAGCAGCACCCCTGCGTGTTTTGCTGAAGCTTGTTACTCTAATGTCTGCGCCGGGACAGCGTCGCAGGTGTTATGTGCTCATCATTTTTCAAGTAATATTTTTAATCAGACAATACTGTTATGGCGCAACTACATTCCACACCCACGCAGCTTTTATACTGCAATAGCGGCTAGCTTGGCCGTTATAACTATTTTGTCGTGCGCTGTTTTTGCCAGTTGCAATGCTGTTGTAAAGTGCGTACGCGCCATTGTGTTATCTATACCGGTAAACAATTCGCCCAGCAGCACTTGGTAATAATGATTTTCTGAAAGGTCAAGTGCCGCAGCCGCTTGTATAGCCGCTTCATTTCCTTTTACTTTTGCCAATGCATACAGCCTGTTTAATGCGGCTACCGATGAGTATTCGACCAATAAAAGATGATCGAAAAGTTGCAGTATGTTGGTCCATTTTTCTGTAGTGTCTTCTTTAAAAGTATGCCAGTAGGCAATGGTGGCCTCCAGGTGATATTTGGATAGTGTATCGCCGGTTGCTGCTTGTTGTAAATAATAGGCGCCCTCGCTTATTAGTTGTTGGTTCCACAGCCGGGCATCCTGATCGTTATACAGTATCATAATGCCAGTAGTGCTTTTTCGGGCATCGAAGCGCGAGGACTGAAAGCACATGAGCGCAAGAAGTGCGTTAGCCTCGGGGCAATTGGTAAGTTCATTGTCAATAAGCTGCTGTGTAAGGCGCATGGCTTCCATGCAAAGAGACTCGCGCAAGGTATTTTCATTACTTTCAGAATAATACCCTTCATTATAGAGCAAGTACAAGGTTCGCAAAACATTGTTGAGTCGCTTTTTTATTGCCGTAGCGGGTGGTAATGCTATCGTTAGCTGTTCTGCGCGCAATTTTTCTTTTGCCCTGAGCAAACGTTTATTTATCGTGTCTTTATTAGTGAGCAGGGCAGAGGCTATTTCATCAATTCCAAAGCCGCATAATATTCGCAGGGCCAAGCCAATTTGCGCTTCTGCAGCTAAGGAAGTGTGGCAAATGGCGAAGAGCATCTGCAACTGGCTGTCAGCAATGTTTTTATCAGAAAGGTCAATGTCAGTATCATGTAGTAATGCGGGGTCACCCGGCAATTGCCGCACTACTTTTTCTGTAAATAATTTGTCGCGCTGCACATGGTTCCTGGCTTTGTTTTTTGCAACGGTATAAAGCCACGCAACCGGGTTTGCAGGTTTGCCCTTGTAGGGCCAGGTTTCTAGTGCCAGCAGAAAGGTGTCACCTGCAATATCTTCGGCGGCGGTAATGTGCGCTATGCCGAGATATTTGCAGAGCACCGCAGTTATTTTGCCAAATTCAGTGCGGAACAAATGTGGTATCAGGTCTTGTTGCATCATGGGCTGTGTAAATACCACCTGCACAGGGCAGGTGGTATTTTAAATTTTTAGTGCAGACCGTCTCCCTTTGCAATTTTTCTTACTTCAACACTGTTGCCATCACCTTGCAGTACAGGGCTGCCTTTTGCGAATTCAACGGCCTCATCAACGGTTTCGGCTTTTACAATAATATAGCCGCCAATCGTTTCCTTTATTTCCCCAAAGGGTCCGTTGGTCACTACGCCATTGTGGCGCACTACCTTGCTGCCATCAAATGGCAGACCATTGCCACCAACAAATTTGTTTTGTGCGGCAATGCCGTTTATCCAGTCCATAGTTTGTTTCATCCATAACTGCATTTGCTCAGGCGATGCGGTCTTACTGCCATCTTCGTGCCTGAAGATCAACATGAATTCGTTCATAATTTTTTATTTTAAAAGGTTACTGTTTGTTGGGTTACGCTACTATAACAAACGAACCTTCATAAATAGGACAACTGCCGGTATATAAAAATCCATCGTGAAGCACGATGGATTTTTTGCATGGAAGAAATGTCTAGTTGTTTTCGGTATACGTTTTAAAATTGTTCAGTATTGCCTGCCAGCCTCCTTGCTGCAGTTCATGCGAATTCTCGCTTTCAGGTTCAAAACTTTCCACAACCTTCGTGTTGGTGCCATCGGCGGTAAAATTGACCATCATTTTCCTGCCATCGCCCATGGTCGATTCAATGTATTCGTGTTCAATTACCGCATCATGTGTGCCTCCGAAATCGAAACCCATACTGCCATCTTTAGCTTCCATTCTTGAAGTGAATTGCCCACCCGGCCTCACGTCATTTGTTGCTTGCGGTGTGTGCCAGTCGTCACTAGCGCTGTTCCACTTTGTAATGTGCTCTGGCTTTGTCCAATAATCCCATACTTTGGTGGTTGGTGCTGCTATGGTAGCTTCAACTGTTATCATTTTCTTGCTCTGGTTGTCCATATTTTTTTGCTTTGTGGTTGTACTGCAAATATAGCTAGAGGAGATTAAAGGGCTGTTTACTTAACCGTCAGATTAACGGGGGTATTGCGACAATTGGATTTGTGCTTTTAAATTATAGCTGCATTGCAGGAGATAACCGTATTTTTATCTTATTTTAGTAACAGTATGATTGCAAATAGAAGTTCAAGATAATAATAAATGGCTAATAGTTTTTCTTTTCTGCCACGCGGTGGCAGCGAAATGGCGGACCTTGTAAAACACCATGATTGGCAAGCCACGCCGCTTGGCGTGCCGGAAACATGGCCGCAGAGTTTGCGTACTACGTTGAGTATCATGCTCCATTCTAAATTCCCCATGTTTTTATTTTGGGGTGCTGATTCCATTTGTTTTTATAACGATGCTTACCGGCCCAGCTTGGGCAATAACGGCAAGCACCCGGCAGCCCTTGGCAGTAAGGGCATAGAAGTATGGCCCGAGATATGGGATTTTATTGGGCCGCTTATAGCGGATGTGCGTAATGGCGAAGAAGCGAAATGGATAGTTGACGAACTATTGCCTATTTACCGCAATGGGCAAATGGAGGATGTTTACTGGACATTTTGCTACAGCCCGGTTATAGAGGAGGCAGGCGATATAGCTGGCGTTATTGTGGTGTGCAGCGAAACTACTCATCAGGTTTACACAGAAATTAAACTAAAGGAATATGACCAGAGGTTTGAAAATCTGGTAAGGGGTGCCTCAGTTGGTGTGGTAGTGCTGGTGGGTGAGGAGATGCGGGTGGATATTGCCAATGAGGTGTATGCCTGCCTGATTCACAGAAAAGCCAGCGAGCTTATCGGTAAGCCGCTATTCAGCGTTATACCCGAGGTTGCTGATCCATACCTGGGTCTTTTAAACGATGTGCGCACAACGGGTGTTCCACTCCATCTCTATGAAACGCCCTACTATGTTCAGGTTGATGGTGAAAAGAAGGAGGGCTTTGTCAATGTTGTTTATCAGCCTTACAGAGATATCAAGGGCGATATTATTGGTGTTTTGGCGCTTTGCAACGATGTTACCGAACAGGTAGTGCTGCGACGCAAAATTGAGGAAACTGAATTGAAAGCAAGATTGGCGATTGAATCAGCCGACCTGGGCACGTATGAGGTGAACCTTGTTACTGACGAAATTAAAACCTCGGATAGGTTTAATGAGATATGGGGTGTTAAAGCAGGTGAACCAAGATTCGCCATCAAAAGGTTGTTACATCCTGATGACAGAGCAACAAGGCTCATGGCGCATGAACAGGCACTAGTGACTGGTTTATTGGCATACGAAGCACGGGTAGTGCGTGAGAGCGGAGTGATAAGGTGGATAAAAGCCAGGGGGAAAGTATTGTACAATGAAGAAGGGAAAGCACAAACGCTTTTGGGCGTTATACAGGATATTACAGAACAGAAAGAATTTGCGGAACAATTGACTACACTTGTTAAGGTGAGAACGCTGGAACTGGAAAGGTCAAACGACGATTTATTGCAATTTGCCCATGTAGCCAGCCATGACCTTAAAGAGCCGGTAAGGAAGATAAAGACTTTTGCACACCGTTTGCAGGATGACGCTCAGAACTTACTGCCGCCTAAAAGCCAGGGATACATTGATAAGATACAAAGCGCTACTGACCGTATGTACCAAATGATTGAAGGTGTACTGGCATATTCTGAGATAAACACCCCCGGCCAAAGTATCGAAGCGGTTGATTTGAATACGGTGATCACTAATATTGAAGCCGACCTGGAAATTGCTATAGCGCAGAAGGGTGCGTTGATAAGGAAGAGCGGCCTGCCGGTTATTGACGGTGCTGCAGTGCTTATTCACCAGCTTTTTTATAACCTTATTAATAATGCGCTTAAATTTTCGAAGCCTGATGCAATGCCAATTATTAACATAGAGGCAGCAACCGCTATGGAAAATGAAATGCCTGTAGCGGTTATAGAAATTGCTGACAATGGCATAGGCTTTGCGCAGGAATATGCTACAAAGATATTCAGTACCTTCACCAGGCTGCATTCGAAAGATGAGTTTGACGGCACCGGGTTGGGCTTAGCCCTTTGCAAAAAAATTGTTGAGCGGCATCACGGTTCCATTGAGGCAGAAGGTACATTAGGTATTGGGGCAATTTTTACGGTTAAGTTGCCAGTGAAGCAAATTGGTAAAATATAAATTGGGTGTATGCAGGAGAGCTATAAGACATTTTTATTGGTGGATGATGACGCAGATGATAGAGAATTGTTTTCAGAAGCGCTTAGTGAAGTGGACCCAACCGTAAAGTTTTGTTATGCGCCCAACGGTAAAATTGCCATGGAAAAGTTACAGGAATTAGGCCCTTCCAGCATCATTTTCCTGGATATCAATATGCCCGAAATGGGCGGGTTTGAATGCCTGTCTTTACTTAAAAAAAAGGAGGATGCCAAAGACATCCCCGTACTTATGTTCACTACTTCTGCTAACAAGCAAGATATTAAAGCAGCCGGCGAATTAGGAGCCTTATGTTTTATAACCAAGCCGAACAAATACCAAAATCTGAAAAATATTATCAAAACCGTTATCGCGCATCTGGAAATACAACAATTGGATACCCTCTGCGAAGCGATATATAAAAGTGTTTTGTCTGCAAGTTAAATTTCCAATTAATCACATGTTCCATCAGGCTTGCAGGTAGCCCCGTCTGTTGTGGTCATCTCCGCTGTTTTATGGGCGTTCTGCCACTCACTGAAGGCTGTATTGAGCGTGTTGGCAAATACCTGATTTTCCTGTGCACCCGAAATGGCGTACTTACGGTCGAACACAAAGAAGGGTACACCTCGTACACCTATTTGCTGTGCTTCATATATGTCTTCGTGCACAGCATCAGTATACTGCTCGCCTTCTAATACATTCTTTATTTCCTGGCTGTCCATGCCAAGGCTGGTGCCTATCTCACAAAGTGTGGCAATATCATCAATATTTCTGCCATCAGTAAAATAGGCCTTGAATAAGGCTTCTTCGGCCTTGTTTTGTACGTTATATTGCTTGGCTAGGTGCGAGAACCTGTGTGCCTTTAGCGAATTAGCGGGTACGGCTATATCAAAGTTATAAGAGAGCCCGGACTGCTTTGCCATATTGCTAACCTGCTCATTCATTTTCTTAGCTTGCGCCGGGTCAATACCTTTATGTTCGCTTAAAAACTGGTGTATTGTTTTACCCGGTTCTGTCTTCATATCAGGCGATAACTGGAAACTCTTCCACTCAATTTCTATTGCTTCCGCATTGGGGAATTCTGCGAGTGCATGTTCAAATTTTCTTTTGCCTATGTAGCAAA
Organism: Chitinophagales bacterium; assembly: GCA_038228575.1. Taxonomy (GTDB): domain Bacteria; phylum Bacteroidota; class Bacteroidia; order Chitinophagales; family Chitinophagaceae; genus Flavipsychrobacter. The sequence goes on from JBBRPD010000013.1 coordinate 51,234, forward strand.
AAGGGCACATTACATCGCTCCATATCTCCACTTTCATTTTGCCTGTATCGTTCATTATTTTGTATTTAATCCATTGCAAAGTTCGCCATAAAAAAACTGTAGCAACATCCATTTTCTCTATTTCGCTATAAGTTTAGATAATGTAATGCCAGGGGTTTTGCCGAGCTCATAATTTGTACAGCCTAATTTGTATGTTTCTTAAAGTTTTTTTAGTTTATTTGTATCGTAAATTTTAATAAAAAAATTATATGAAAGTTCGGTCTATACTAGCATTGGCTATTTCTTCAATAATTGTATCAGGTGCATTTATGTGTAGTAGTAGTAACGCAAGCACGCAAGCAACAAATACAGCCACCGGCACCGAGGTTGCACCGGCAACAGCTGCGCCCGCTGGAATAGCCCCGGGCGACATACTTTTTAGTTTCGTATTTATGGGCTGCAACAGAATTGATAAGGATGATATAGATAACCCTAACACCAACAAGTCGACCGCAAACCTGCCTGAATTGCAGCGCACGTTTCGCGAAGTATGCGCGTTGAATCCCAAACCGGTATATTTCTTTTTTGTGGGCGACCTTGTATTGGGCCTTGATAACGACCCTAAGAAGCTGAGCAAGCAATTAAAGGCGTGGGTGAAACAATACAATGACATCGCGTTTTCGCCCATATCGCAATCGGGTATAAAAATGATTGCGGTGCCGGGTAATCATGAGTCTTTGTACAAGACAGGGAAAGGAAAAAATAAGGAAGAAATACCCTGGAAGGCATTACCCTACTGGATGAATGAGATGTTTTTTTTTATCCCCGATGTAAAACTGAACAGGGTAGGGGGCAAGGATAGTATGGATAACCTGATGACCTATTCTTTCAACTACGCCAATACCCACTTCGTAATGCTGAATACGGATACCTATAACAAGAAAGGTAAAATAGGCCAGGCGCCAGCGAAATGGATAAACAGCGACCTGCAGGCAGCGGGGGCCAATAAGGGCATAAACCACATCTTCCTGCTCGGGCACAAGCCTAGCTTTGTTGATGCGAAATCGGCCGGAAGTGATGATGTGATGGACACCGCCGTTACCAATATGATATGGCCAGTAATGGAAAGTAATAAGGCGGAGGCCATGCTATCGGCACACAGCCATCAGTATTATCGTTGCCAGCCGCACAGTGGCAAAACTTACCAGGTAATTGCCGGTAATGGTGGCAGCCCCTATGAAAGCAAATTAGACAGCGCACATCAGTTTTTCGGCTATACCATTGTGTATGTACTCAAAAATAATAAGGTGGTTATTAAAAGCATGGGCCGTACGGTTTATGATGGCACTTACCTGGAGACACTGCCTGCCAACCTGCCAACAACCAACCGCGATTCTGTTAATATTTCGTGGGGTACTACTGCACCCTTCTGGGCCGATGGCAAATTGTAATGACGCATTGAAATATAAAAGCCACCTGTCGGTTAAGGCAGGTGGCTTTCTTGTATAGTTGTAGCGGTTATTTACTCAGCGCCGGATAATCGATATATCCTTTTTCGCCAGGTGTGTAGAAGGTGCTCTGGTCAGGTGTTGCAAGTTCTGCGCCTGCTTCCATACGAGTAACGAGGTCGGGGTTTGCGATGTAAGAACTACCAAACGAAACCAGTTCACATTTGCCGCTGGCAATATCGCTTTCGGCGCGCGTTGCCGTATAGCCACCATTGAGCATTACTGTACCACCAAATGCTTTTTTCATGGAAGCAATAAACTCAGGTGACATACTAAAGGCAAGGAAGTGGATGTAAACAAGGCCTGTTTTATGCAAGCCCTGCGCAAGGGCAAGATACTGCGCTTCTTCCTGCTCATCGGCTGTAATGTCATTGAATGGATTGAACGGGGAAAGCCTTATGCCTGTTTTGTCATTACCAATTGCATCAGCAATTGCGGCTGCTAATTCCAGCACAAAACGATTTCGGTTTTCATGGCTGCCACCATACTTATCAGTCCGTTGGTTACTACCCGGGCTCAGGAACTGCATGGGCAGGTAACCGTTGGCGCTGTGTATTTCTACACCGTCAAAACCGGCTTCAATAGCCAGTTTGGCACTGGTTACGTATTCCTGTATCAGCGAAGCTATTTCAGTAGTAGGTATTTCTTTAGGTGCTGTTTGTTCCTGCATACCTTGCGTGTCGGTCCACATGCTGCCTGCTGCTGCTATTGGCGATGCGCCAACAACTTCTGCACCTTCGGGCAAGTTCAGTTGGTGTGCCACACGGCCAGTGTGCATGAGTTGTATAAATATTTTGCCACCTTTAGCATGCACAGCCTCAGTAGTTAATTTCCAGCCTGCCATTTGTTCTTCATTAAACAAGCCGGGTATACGGGAATAACCCAAACCATTAGGGCTTGGCGAAACACCTTCGGTTATTATAAGGCCAGCTGTTGCACGTTGTGCATAGTAGTCGGCCATCAGTTGGTTGGGCAAATTGCCTATTGCGCGACTGCGCGTCATAGGTGCCATCACTATTCTGTTGGCAAGTTGTAATGGTCCCAATTGATATGGGCTTAATAGATTGCTGATTATTTGGCTCATTAGAGTTGTTGTTATGCTTTTGCGTTAATGCACTGCAATATTAAATCAGTTATTCAATGTAGTGACATCGATTATTCTGAACGGAGTATTGATAAAAATAATAGCGGCTCAGATTGGGCGTTTTACGCGGTAAAACACGTATTTTCATAGTTGTTGGTATTGATTACCAACAACCATCGAGGCATACTCTATTCATTGTAAGTCGGCAGTATTTTTTGGTTTTTTAGGCAAGTGTAAAACCATTGCACCCAATAGGGTTGCAATGGTTAGGTGGCAAGCTTTTGCAGCACCGGAAATTCAACGCAAACGATCACATATCCTCACTTCGGAAAGCGCGCCTGCGATGCGGATAATTTTGTTAAAAGTTGTGCTGCATTTATCAGTTTGCTTCTATTTTAGATAACTTCGGGAAAGGACACACAATATTCGTAAACACTACTTAAATTATTTTTATGCGTTGGTTGGGCGGAAGACAAAGTGATAATGTAGAGTATGGCAGTGGGGGAGGTAACGGTAAATTACTGGGCGGCGGTATAGGCGCAGCCATAATAGGCATCATAATATACTTCGTAACCGGCCAGACGCCGGGGCAACTCGGTTTGCAGCAAGGCGGTAACACCGAAACGGTAAGCCACCAGCACGCAGCAAAAGGCTCTATGGGCGATTTTGCCGAGGTTGTATTAGGGGAAACAGAAGTGGTGTGGGACAGCCTTTTTCATGCAATGGGTAAAACCTATGAAAAACCGGTTATGCACATTTTTGAATCGGGCGTTGTTACTGGTTGTGGCGGCGCAACATCCGCTTCCGGGCCTTTCTATTGCCCTGCTGACCAAAAGATATATCTTGACCTTTCTTTTTTCAATGAACTGAAGCAGCGTTTCGGTGCCCCAGGCGACTTTGCCAATGCTTATGTAATTGCACACGAAGTAGGCCATCACGTACAAAACTTGTTGGGCACTACCCAAAAGGTGAGCCAGCTATCCAACGGCCGCGAAACCGGCGCCAATAGCACATCGGTAATGGTAGAGCTGCAGGCCGATTTTTATGCGGGTGTGTGGGCACATTATGCCGAACAAATGAACAGCCCCGATAATCCCGTTGTAATTGAGCCCGGAGATATTGAAGCCGCACTTAATGCCGCCAATGCGATAGGCGATGACAGGCTGCAGCAGCAAACGCAAGGTCGCGTAATGCCTGATGCTTTTACCCATGGCACATCAAAACAGCGCATGTACTGGTTTAAGAAAGGCTATGAAAGTGGCGATATGCGGCAGGGTAATACTTTTAAGGAATTGGCCAACTAAATGCGTTGAGCTGCGTTAAAGATTCTATTTCCATACGCTTTTCCAGGTGCTGCTGGTTGCAGTATGCTTGTTGTATATTGTAAAGACTCTTAGTTCATTAAAGAGGCTATAAAGTTGATGGTAAGCGCTACCACAAAAGTATTAAGGGCGAAGGAAAGAAGCCCATGCAGCAGTACGATACGGCGTATTTTTTTCGATGTGATGGCAACGTCAGATACCTGAAAGGTGCAACCTATTACGAACGAGAAATACGCGAAATCAATATAGTCAGGTTTTTCATCTCCCGGAAAATCCAGCCCCTGTGCTGCTTTAGCTGCGTCCTTTTTATCATTATCGTAAAACTTATGGGCATAATGAAAAGTGAATACGGTGTGTACCATTGTCCAGGAAAGCAGCATGCCGCCAATGCTTACAGGCACGTATAGCCACTGCATATCTGCCTGCTGGTGCTTGGATATCATTAAGAGCAATACCGCAAACATACTTGCGAATGACGAAACCAGGGTCATGATAAAAACAAAGGTGACACTTCCGTCATCGCTGAGTGCTTTCTTCCTGATCTCAGGTATAGATCGGGTAAACAACACTATCCATGATGTTACAACATAGCAAAGCGAGAACACTGCCCATGAGGTCATGATAAGAAACAACGTACTCATATTTTGGTGTTGCAACAGTAGGTAAGTTATAACCGCCAGTAACAGACTGATGCCTACACGGTGCACCGGGTGCATGCGCAGAAAAATATTATCATGTTCTTTTTTACCGGTCTTTTCGTCGGACATTTTGATTTTGAATTTAGGAGTTTAGAAGTTCTGCCGGAGAACCTCATTGGCTTAGTCGCCCAAAGCTAATGAAAAAGCATTGTCTTGCGCTGCATAGCTGCCATGCCAGCAAGGCTCCTGCGTTGTAGCAGTCAATATATCGCAAAGGTTATGCCATAAATTGAGGGAAAATACCGAAGGGATGACATTATTATAGAGCATTAAAGTGTGTAATGGGGAAAATCCTGAAGGGATGACATTATTATAGAGCATTAAAGTGTGTAATGGGAAAATCCTGAAGGGATGACATTATTATCGAGCATTAAAGTGTGTAATGGGGAAAATACCGATGGCATGACATTATTATAGAGCATTAAAGTGTGTAATGGGAAAATCCTGAAGGAATCACATTATTACATAAAATTAAAGTGTGTAATGGGGGAAATCCTGAAGGGATGATATTATTATAGAGCATTAAAGTGTGTAATGGGAAAATACCGAAAGAGTGACATTATTAATAGAGCATTAAAGTGTGTAATGGGAAAATCCTGAAGGGATGACATTATTATAGAGAATTAAAGTGTGTAATATGGTTAAACTCCGAAGGAGTGACATAACACAAAAAGAAGTTGGCACCAATAGCAGTTTTTATAGTAACTTTGAAATAAAAAGTACTTTTTATGTTTACTTTTAATTTCAGGTATTTTCTTTTTGCAACCGTGTTATTCATTGCCGAAGTGCTGATAGCAGCATACGTGCACGACAACTTTATACGTCCAACATTTGGCGATTTCCTGGTGGTGATACTTATGTATTGCGGCCTGAGAACGTTTATTAGTGCCAGCTACCGCAGCATGGCAATTGCTACTTTAATCATTGCCTACGCCATTGAGGTTTCGCAATATTTTCACCTCATAGTACACCTCGGTTTGCAGCATTCCAGGCCCGCACAATGGCTACTGGGCACCGGCTTTTCATGGGGAGATATGTTGGCCTACACCCTGGGCGTAGGTTTGATTTGGGTAATTGAAAACAAGAGGCAAAAAACCGTATCAGCATAATGCAGAAAAGGTTACACCATCGCATTATTGCAACGCAAGAAAGGCATGGAAACAGTGCTGTGCGCTGCTTCCATGCACTCTTCCTCTACTAATAGGGATGCTACTATAGGGGCTGACTAAATATCGGTACTTGTTAGCCAGTTAACATAAACAGCGTTAACCTACGCAACGAGTATTTACAAATTATTGAAAGTGGATGTTGGAAAAAGCACCATCCCTTATGGTGGTTATCCCGGTACCCGATGTATTGTCGACCTGACACTCAAAATTGCCCGATATAGTCGTATCGGTTAAGCTGGTGATGTGCAAAAAGCCAATATTTGCAATTTGAGAAGAATAATATTGGGGTGTAGCTAACAGCTGGTTGTAAACAATGTAATTCGAGGCGCTTAAAGTATATCTGCCGGTGTCAGTAACGCCGTCAATATATATCCCCAACTGGTCATTGCTCACAGTGCCCATGGAATCGGTAAAGCTGCCGTAAGTTTTTATTTGCAAGGTCCCGTCTTTTATCGCTGCCAGGTAGTCGCTCGCTGTGGCAGTAGTTTTAGCAGCAGACTGCCATTGACGATTATTGATTTTAGCAGCAATCACTTCGTTAGTAGTAGTACTTATCGGGGTCACTTGCTGTGTAGCAACAGTTGTTATATTTTTATTTTTTTGGCAAGAAGCAAATAAGACTACCAAAGAGAGTATAGCCAGCTTTTTCATGATTTTGTTTATTTATTTCGGATAAAATTCAAACAAAAAATTCAAAACAACAAATTATATACTAGTTTTTTTGTTAAAATGGTCCCTCGCTGATGCAATTGTTTTCCACTTGTGTCCGCCGCACTAATTTAAGTGACAATAACTGACAAAACACGAAGCCAGGTATGGGAGTTAGAGTAATTTAACTCAGTGGCACTGATTTTTTAGGCATCTCTCCATTTTTGAATTCTTCTCGCTCCTGAGGATCACCTAAATCCATCTTAAATCTATTCCAATGGCCCAATTTATCTTGCACTGCGCAACACCATTCACCTGTGACCTTGTCAGAGAATTGCCAGAGAATGTGATAGCCGTCTTCGTTAGAAAATCCTTCGCCATCGGCTTGAAGTATTCCACCAACTACGGTCCAGATTTTTGATTTGATCCTGGATATGATTTCGAAGTTCTCATCTTCAAATGCAGCATTGAGCATCTGGAATGCATAAATGACCTCAACTTTCTTAAAATACTCCAGAAGCCATATAACGGCTGAAGCAGGCTGCTCATCCTGAATGCTTTCAACGAACTCATCAAGCTCATCCTTACCCAACTCTCCTTCTAATACCGGATTTCTCTCTATTTGAGCCAGTGTCTCTCCTTTGGCATTTGCTACGTCGACTATCGTCCATTGATCGGCTTGCTCACCATCAACAAGATCAAATTGTGCGACAAGCCCCGCAGCGTTTAAATTGCTAACCAATTGATCAATTGTAACAACGGAGTCCTGCGTTCCTAATATCCTGATATAATACCCCATATACTACCTTATTTAGCAAAGCTTATCAAAATTAAGAAAACGCCCTGACGGATGCAGGTGTTTTCCACTTGAGTAAACCGCTCTAATTTAAATTGCCTAGCGGACAAAAGTTGAAACAGAAGTGGAAATTTCCTATTGAGGTATTTTCCGGCTTGGGGCTGTTGGTCAAAAAATAAGACCAACAGCGGCGCATGTTTTAAACTTTGCCATACATAACTACTGCAAAAATCATGCCGAAATTTAAAGTATAAATGGTATAAACTCTGTTTCCGCCCTAATTCACATTGTTAAAGCTAGCTAATTTAGAATAGGAAACGGAGTGAGGGAACTAAGAAAGCTGGTAACATGATGCGGTTTTTTTTTTGTCATTTAAAAGACACAAATCTGTATTCTTGTTGAATAGTTTAGACGAAAAGTGTTCCTTTTTTTATTTCGAAATTACTATGTAAATAATAGCGTGCAAACTCACAGACGTATAAGCCGTTTTCAACGACAAATACAAAGCCTTCAACGCTTGCTCTATGGAATGTATCCCATTTTTGAATAAGATCTGCTGTTTTTATTTTTATGATTGGATCGCTCCAGTTTAGCCATGTATAGCCATACGTTAACTCTTTCAGCGAAGAGTGCAACAGTAAATTTGATACTTCGGCCTCGCCATCCACATAGTCGTGGAAAAAATGATAATGTGGTTGCGTTTTCCTCCAATTTACTGCGGTATGTTCTCTGTCAAATGTATCGCCGAATGTATCACCGGAAGCATCTATTTTAAAGTTGCTAAGAAACGCACTAAACCCACTGTCTTTACCTAATATCCCGGTAGATTCTATATATGATAACTCGTTATAGAGAAAATTGTCGCCAATAAAATTCATCATGCAGCTTGTTGAGTTGTCGCAAATATATTTAGAAATCACACTCCCAGCTCAAAAATATCTGTCCAGATTTCATTTGAACCGCCAACGAAAGTTACCAGCGCGTCAAATTACAATACTCAAGCGCGGGAGATGGTATAAAACGGAACGATAGGTATTGAAAACAAAAACGCGGAGAAACCGCTCTCGCTCTTTTTCTCCGCTCTTATTTTGCTGCCGACACTGGAACAATATCGAACCAATTAATGAACCATATTGAGGCGCATTTGTGAATTGTATGGCCTAATGAGGGAGAAAGAGGGATAAACAGAAAAAATATTTATATCTAAAATTTGCTGTATTTTTGATGGTAAATAGTTGATAATATGCGATCATTTTTTTCAAAATTGTTCGGCAAAGCAAATAAAGAATCTACAACAGTTTTCAAGCCTGTATCAACACAAGACAATGAGCTAAAAATAGCTACTCAACATATGGGTGGTGAGGAAACTGTTTTCACTTATGGAGACTTTGAAGATTTAAAGCGCAATAATAAGTACGACAGATTTCTTGCTGGACAGCTATTTCTGCCTACAGGAACAGTTGTCTGTGTAGATCCATTATGTTCTGTATTTGCTTTACCTCAATCCTGGTCGGTAGAGAAAGGTCAATATCCTGTTTATCTGTACATTGATCTTGAAACCGAAGCTGCTGGTCGTGTAGCGTACGCCGAATTACTTGTGAGGGATGAGATTCCAGTATTTTGGGAAGTCTCATTAATCTCCGAAGAATTTCTTACTGATTCTCTTGAAAGAAAAATAAATGGCATGTATCCTGTAGATGCGGGTTTGAGCTGCTTTTGTGATTACGAAATTTTTAAGAAATATGAAGAAGAAGTAGATGAATTTTATAAGTTGCATAAGGATGGCAACTATTATAACGACGTACTAGAAGAATATTTTAAAGAGAACGCAAATATACCAACGAGTTCACGCGGTGAAGATTGGATTAACTACAAACTGGCGAAAGCAAACGGTAATATAATTATGTTCGGTACGGGATGGGGTGATGGGCTATATCCCCGTTATGTAGGGTACGATTTGGCGGGAAATGTAGTAAAAATGATCACCGATTTTGAGTTATAAAAATGGGAAGGTTCGATATTCCAGTGTATATATAAAGCCAAACCCGCTCAGAGAGCGGGTTTATTCTTCAAGATTTTTGATCATCGTGAATAGCATGCGCGATATGTCTTCATAATTAGTAAGAAGGTTGACTGCAATGTCGTTTAGAACCTCCTCCTCTTCTTTCAAAAAGGTGACCAATGAAGCACATTCAAAAGCAGATCCTCTTGCGATTACGTAGAAATTCCGCCTATCCTTGTTGCTGAACTTGCCGCTGCCCTCTGCAATGTTGAGCATGATGCTGAGGCTAGCTCTGCCTAATTGGTCTTTGGCATAAGCGGGGATAGTTTTGTTTCCTTTTAAAAAACGATATACCAGTTGATTCGTGTTATATGCTTTTTTATAGACTTCAAGGTTTTCATAGGGGAACATAAGACGTAGCTTTTGCCAACGAAAATAAAACAAAAAATCTACGGTTGCTGAGAAATAGAACGGGAAACAGAGCGGGAGCGGAGGGAAAAATGAGAAAGGGAGGGCATCGCTCTTCGCTCTACCGCTCCCTTTCTCATTTTTGTGCCCCGGACTGACAAAACTTCGAACCAAATCAAAGCATTCTTTCACAACATTTACTACTTAAAGAAATTATTGAAATACATATAACCTATCAATACGCTACTTATTGACCGAAATTTGCATTTTAGCAAACAACTATTCTAGGTATGATTAAAGATTTAGATGTTATTCGGGGCATCGGGGCAGGTTGTGACGAAGAAGATGGTAGAGTAATAAAGGAAACAAGCGGGAAAATTAAGGCCGGGAAACAGGGAAGTAAGACCGTTAACGTTTACATGACTACCGCTGTAACCTTTAGGTTGGAATAACGATATAAATGTCATGGAGATCTCTATTACATCGCATGGAAACAAAGGCAAAGTAGCATAAAACTAAGTCCGAGCCCATAAAGACAAAATAACCTCTGGTACGGCATATAAAAATCCCTATATTTTTAGCTCTAATGTAACGCAGGTTACTACGACACCGTGTGTCGTTGTAAAACGCATCATATTCAAAAAAATGTAGCGATTGCAAGCGCAGGGAGAACGTTTTTTTGTAAGTATCCGTGACTTACTTTTTTTCCCCGTCAAAAAGATTGAGTTGGCCGCCGAATTCGTCAAATTTGGGTATGCCCTTAAAATTACCAGCTAAATAATTTCTCTCAAAAGACGCATCATTGCGAACTTCGGGGATTTTTTTATTTAAATTACTTATGGCTGTTGCACCGTAATCATCTTTGTCCACCAAGAACATTTGATCTCTTCGTAAACGTTTGTTGAGGATATACGTGTTATGAAGTGTAAACACTAATTGCGCTCCATAAAAATTATTTCCCTTGGAATTGAAAAGTTTCAATATTTGGTCGAGTAGCAATGGGTGGAGTTTGCTATCAAGTTCATCAGTTAACAGTAAACTCCCATTCTTTAACGAATATAATACAGGTCCAAGCAGGCCAAAGAATTTTTGCGCACCCAGAGATTCGTTTTTTGAGAGATCAAAATTTACATTCCCAACGTGTTTAGCTCCATTAAATTTTTTATGACGTGTGTAGCATTCCCAACGTTGTGATGCAAATATTAATGAACGTTCTAGTTGTTCCTGCCATTTAAATAAAAGGCATTCCCAACGAGCAGCCTATCGAGGCAAAGTACCTAGTTGTTCCTGCCGTTTAAATGAAAGGCATTCCCAACTGGGCAAACGCATTAGCCCGTATTAAATTAGTTGTTCCTGCCGTTTAAATGAAAGGCATTCCCAACTACGACTATTGGACTACACTAGCTATTACGGTTGTTCCTGCCGTTTAAATGAAAGGCATTCCCAACTGGCTTCGGGCGTTGATCAGCGGAGTTGCGGTTGTTCCTGCCGTTTAAATGAAAGGCATTCCCAACACGTTATAGGTTGCAACGAAATAGATGAAAGTTGTTCCTGCCGTTTAAATGAAAGGCATTCCCAACTGGATATTTCAAAGGAAGAATTATTAGTAGGTTGTTCCTGCCGTTTAAATGAAAGGCATTCCCAACTGTAGATGGTGTTGATCAGTTAGCATCATTGTTGTTCCTGCCGTTTAAATGAAAGGCATTCCCAACAAGGCGGTTGGGTTAATGGCTTAATTATGTGTTGTTCCTGCCGTTTAAATGAAAGGCATTCCCAACAGGATACTCTAGGTCAAGATATACAAGTGGGTTGTTCCTGCCGTTTAAATGAAAGGCATTCCCAACCATGATAGGGTTCTTATTCAGCGGATTAAAGTTGTTCCTGCCGTTTAAATGAAAGGCATTCCCAACGACAAGCTTTAGAACTACTAAAAGTAGAAGGTTGTTCCTGCCGTTTAAATGAAAGGCATTCCCAACGACCAACAAGCAACAATGCTTAATAAAATAGTTGTTCCTGCCGTTTAAATGAAAGGCATTCCCAACTGTGGTGCGATAAGGTTGCAGAATCTTACAGTTGTTCCTGCCGTTTAAATGAAAGGCATTCCCAACATGAAAGACAAAATATCGTTAGAGAGAGCGGTTGTTCCTGCCGTTTAAATGAAAGGCATTCCCAACGGCAACCAATATTAGACCAAACCGAAGTTTGTTGTTCCTGCCGTTTAAATGAAAGGCATTCCCAACAACCTCTTTCAAAGTATTACAAAAAGATTGGTTGTTCCTGCCGTTTAAATGAAAGGCATTCCCAACATGGTACTTTATTGTGTATTAAATATCATTGTTGTTCCTGCCGTTTAAATGAAAGGCATTCCCAACTGATGGCCAACCGCTAACAACATCTAAAGGGTTGTTCCTGCCGTTTAAATGAAAGGCATTCCCAACTGGAATAGCGTATTTGGTTCTGCTGCAGAGTTGTTCCTGCCGTTTAAATGAAAGGCATTCCCAACTAACCAGCTACAATGATTACGTCGATAACCGTTGTTCCTGCCGTTTAAATGAAAGGCATTCCCAACTGGTACTTTTCTATCTGTTGTAGGGTCGTTGTTGTTCCTGCCGTTTAAATGAAAGGCATTCCCAACCCTTGTTCGTTCATATTATTTTGATATTTTGTTGTTCCTGCCGTTTAAATGAAAGGCATTCCCAACAAGGTCAGCCGCCTGCTGTGCCACAGTTTGGTTGTTCCTGCCGTTTAAATGAAAGGCATTCCCAACCGCAAAAGGAAATGGCCGCGGCTTTAGACAGTTGTTCCTGCCGTTTAAATGAAAGGCATTCCCAACACGGACCAATAAAACAAAACAAAACAAATGGTTGTTCCTGCCGTTTAAATGAAAGGCATTCCCAACACATACGGCACAATATTGTCGACAGTGATAGTTGTTCCTGCCGTTTAAATGAAAGGCATTCCCAACTAGCTAAAGCTCATTGTGCTAACACAGTGAGTTGTTCCTGCCGTTTAAATGAAAGGCATTCCCAACCATTTTTTACGAATAGTGTGTACTATTTAAGTTGTTCCTGCCGTTTAAATGAAAGGCATTCCCAACCTGCTGCTTATGCTGCTGATGCTGCTGCTGGTTGTTCCTGCCGTTTAAATGAAAGGCATTCCCAACTAAGACAATATATTCCTATTGAGAAATGGAGTTGTTCCTGCCGTTTAAATGAAAGGCATTCCCAACAGCATCTCTGTAAGCATCGTATTGTCAATACTTTGTATCATAAAATACGCAGAAAAAGCAGGCTTTGCAGGGAGACTATTTACTGGGACATCATGATTTTATTATCCTGTAGGGATAGGCGCACTCATCTGATATTCTTTTCTCAGTAAAAGCACCATTTTATTATGCATCTGAAGCATTTCTTTTATCATGTCTGCATTTTCAACTGTTATTTTTTCTGCCGGGTTGTTCCGTTCTTTAAGCAGCAATCCAAATACTATATTTCGGTATTCGTAGAATAGGCTCCTTATTTCTTCATTTAAAAACAACCCGTAGCCTTTTTCGTAGTTTATGGTATTTAGTTTATCCATAAACTCAAGGGCAACAGCGTTTTGCAGGTAGTATGTTTTGTTACCTGATTTTTTTTCCCAGACAATAATAGATTTTTTGTTTTCAGTTGCAGTAGTATATGCCAGCAGGCCCCAGAAAGCCATACCTGCCTCATACCATTTATCATACTTAAACCTGCCGAGCCGCAACTGGGTTTCGTATCTCATATTACGGCGTGCGAAGTAATACACTAGCGCTGCCACAACTATGGTTGCAACAACCTGCATGGCCTTTATTCCCAAATCCCAGTTAATATCGCATAGTGCCATTGTTATTATTTTTTCTTAAAGCTACAGCATATCGGTAATTTTTTTGTAGCCATTAATGCCATATGCCGCTATTCTATCAATAACTCCATAGCCTAACGTGCTGCCCATTGCTGCCGGGCTAAATTCAATGTTCAACTTGTTCCAGCTATCATAGCCAGTCATAAACTGCTGCCGTTGCGCTTCATCTGCTATATACGGAAATTGGTTATGCACAAACCCGTTGCGGATAGCCAGGAGTATCGACCCATCGGTAGTTTGCCCTGCTTCAGCGTGAAGCTCAAATAATTTGTCAAGGTAATTTTTATGGTGCTGCACCCCATCTGACACGTAAAACCATTCTTGGGCATTTGCCGCGTATTTTTTATACATTTTTGTCTCAAATTCGGCAATCTGCTTAAGTACTTCCAATCTCATTTTTTCGTAAGCATTAAGTTCATTTTCCAGCACCATCCTGTTTAATGCCACATTTGTGCCTGTAAGTGTATCGAAGTAGAAGAACAGATTATTGAGCCTGCGGTCTTTCGCCAGCTTACGGAAATTACCCGCATTTTTTATTTTTAGGTGCCTGTCAAAAATAACAATTGCCCCAGCTACATTATCTTTTTTCAGGTTGCCTTTTTCGTCAGGTTTATAATAGTCTAATGATAACGATATACCTTTTGAAGGCACACAATCCAGTATATTTTTAACGCTGGTATCGTTAACGGGCACTATGTTCTTTAAAAGGAATTTATCAATGGCTTCACCTGCCAGGGTTTGTCTTTCAAGCGCTATGCCGCCGACATGCCGTTCCAGCATTTTGCCAATACACATGAACAGCAGTTTATCTTCAACAGCAACAAGTCTCAGGTAGCGTTCATTCTGCATATAATCAGCAAAGTCACGAATGGTTTTTTCCCGTTGCTGTACACTTTCATCAATTGCTGCTTCTATTTTCCTGATACTTGCATTGCGGAAGTTCCTGAATATTTTTGAAAAATTGACTTCCTTAATCGCTGGGTATTGCTCACGCATTCCCTTACTCAAAAACGCACTTACGTCCTCCTTTGTATTGCAATTTGCCATTTTTTTAGCAAGGCTCATTTTGTCGGCTTCCGCGTCTACTTTATACTTGTCCATCTGCGCCTTATAAGCCATAATTTTTAGCTTTGATGCGGCTACGGTTTCCGCCAATTTTTTCTTGGTCAGGTACTGCGGTTGTTCTTTCTTTTTTTCCACACGGTTGTAAAGCCTGTAAGCCCTGTCCCATTCATGAAACAATTGCCCTTCGTCTTTTAGCTCGTGCGCAAAGTAATGATTGATCAGGTGAATGCTATTGGTATTATTTTCATGGCTTACCAGGTATTGCTTCATTATATCACTGCCATTATCGTTTAGCCAATCGGTGCATTTGTCAAAAAATATCCCCCGCGACAACAAGGGCGGTATAAAGTTTTCACTTCTATGTTCATTCAGATAGCACGACACAAGGGTGGTAATATCTCCATCCATTTTTCTTGTTTTCAGGAAATGGTAATTAGCATACTTGCCATCTTTAATACACCCGGCAAGGTAACTCTCTTTTTCGCTGAAATAGCCTTTATAAAAGTCTATTATACCTACTTTATCTTCAATGGTTACCTTGTGTAAAAAAGGATGGTCGTTACTGCCACCAATAAGGTTGCAGGCTTTGAAAATGCCTTTCATTTCGTGTTTGTGAACACCGAAGTATGCGAGGCGGCCCTGCAAAAGCCGGAAGGCCGTAGAGTTGGCTTTCGAGTTAACAATCGCGCTTTCGTCCGGATTTCGCAAAACCGGCTGCATCAGCATCATATCTTCCGCCAGTATATCTGCCAGCTTCCCTACCTTTATTTTTCTGAACGATTTTTTACCAGGTTTTATTTCTGCCTGTTCCCGCTGTTCCATTTTTTCAAGCCGGAATGCTGCCTCTTCCTTCATTTTTATTAAACGGCCTTGGGCTTGTTTTTCCCATTCACGCGGCACAATGCCCATCAGGTAGTCCACAATTCTGTCAGGTAAATACCCTGGCTTAAGGTTATGGGATCGCAATGCTTTTTTTACCAGCTCAAAACGTTGGTCATATTCACTTGTCTCCCTTTTCTCCCCGCTACTGAGTTTGGGTAGCGGTTCTCCCATTAATGGTTGCACTTCACCTGCCTTTATTTTCCTGAAGAATTTTTTTACATTTTCAACATGATCGATAATAGTTTGCTGGATATTATTGGCTTGTCCATCACGTAGCAATTCATAAAACAGCATGGCAGGCAATTCGTTTGCACTCAGGCAGGCATAAGGCTTTGGTGCAAGGTCTTTCTGCAATTTATTGGGGTATGACTTTTCGGCATTCGTGGGTAACAGATCAATCTTAGGCCAGGATGGCTCTTCTGTTCTGTTGATAAAAAGGGGAATAACGTTATTATCCACCTGATAGTTAGGATAGATTTCCCTGATGTACGGTTCTGTTTGGGTGCTGTCTAACGGGGAAACATCTTTATACAATGCAGCAAATTCTTTGGGGCGCCTTTCCTTCGCAAAATCTTCAAGCCTGCCATAGCCAATAAGATGCTTGGTCAACTGCCGTGTTTCGCTATGCCCTGCTATGGTTTTAGGGTATATGCTGTAGTAAAACGTGCCCAAGTCTATACCAAACCTCATTAATGGCAACGATTTCATTATGTCAAAATACCTCAATGCAAAAAAGGTAAAGCGGCTGTTTTTCCTTACCATCCGGCTCTCCTGTATTTCTTCGTCCGCTTCATCTATTGCCAAATCCTCATTTTCTTTTTCTTTACTCACCCTGGCAATAAAATGCTGCTGCTGTGTAGGACTTAACAGCTCAAATAATTCACTAGGGCACTTGGCAAGTTCGTTGCACATATCCAGGAAGGTAGCTTGTGCGCTATTGTCGCTGGCAACCCGTTCTTTGGGCAGCCTTAGCGTGTTTATACAAAATGTCTCCACTGTGGCAGCAAACTCTGAGTTGTCACCTCGTTTGAGGCCCTGTATCTTTTTTAGAAACAGGTAGGCTTGCCCCTTAGATAAAAAAAGTGATATAAAAAATGCCAGGCCATATTCCGATATTTCACGACTCACATCGTATTTTGAAAAAGCATACCTGAAATTCTTCTTTTTGATGGCTTTCCCATCTTCGCCCTTTCCATCCTCAAATCTCCTGAGGTGAAAAGTCTGTTTGTCGTCCAGTTTAAAACGGTGCTTCACTATCCTTACATTTACATCAAATGCGTCATTGAGTAGGTATTCCGCTTCATGTTTAATTTCGAACGGCGTGTCAGAATAATGCGAAAAATGATTCCTCGCTCCGTTTAGAAGCTCTATTAACAGGACGAGTATCTGGTGATATTTTATCGGATCACTGGCCAGGTTTTTTATTGGTGCTGAATTTTTACTATTTCGTTCTTTTTTTCTGATATTGCTTTCCTCTTGTGTCGAGAACTTATAATGCATGGCATACAGGAACGGGAAATTCCTTTCGTAATACTCCATTGCCTTCTCCAACTCAATCGGCTTAGGGTTAGCTTCATTGAGCACAGTTATTGCTTTGCAAGCACCAATTTGCTCATCGCTTGTCATTGGCTTACCAGCCAACTTTACGGTTAGCTCATTTAAAGAGAGGTATAAATTATGTCTCGCCTGGTTTAGATATGCTCCAAAATACCATGGAGTTTCAGCAAGGGTATAGAATGTTTTGGGTTCGGCTTTTTGAATTTCAAGGTTACTTTTCATAGTTATATAATATCGTTTTTGAGGAGAATTTATGCACTCTAAGGCTTCCCCTGTAGAGTAATGCCATTGCAGAAATGAGATGCTTTCGAACGTTGTTTTTAATGTTTCGATTTAATTGTTTTCTTTAATTTTTTTACGGTTTTTTTCGCACCATACTCTATAATCCCTTTCGGCTTACTGGTAGTTAAATTACGAATATACAGCAAAGATGATTTATTTTATTTGCAATAATACATTATCGGCTGCTTTTTTACCGGAAGAAATAAAAAGCCGTTTAGGCGAACGGCTATAAATTTCAATTCAAATTAATTAGTCAGTTTTTACTTGTTTTGGCTAGAGATTATTTTTGCAGCATGTTCTTGTGGGTGTTACTTTTGCATTGCTCATAACAAATTTGTTTTGTAAACTGGATAATCTAAGGTAAGATATTCATGAATACAGTATCAATTAAAAAGTTGGTTTTTTTCCAAGTTTTGGTTTTATTATATCTTTTACCATATAAATATCTTTAAGCAGTTCTTGGAATTTGTCTTCGAATTCTTCGTCAGTCACCATCGGAAGATGAACATATTGTTGCATGAATGCGGGTAAAACTTCTTTTGATTGCCCTTGCCTTAAAATAGGAATGATTTTTTCATTATTTGCTATCGAACTGTAAGAAGCTGCCTTTAATATAGAGTATTCCAGACCCACACCGCCAATCATATCTTCTGCCTTTGCCTTATAGTTTGGGGTGAAAATTACAATCACTCTGTCTGCAATTTTTATGGAGTTTTCCATAAAATGAAATAAGTTTTTGCCTAATCCCAATTCATACTGGTCAAGCCGTACATCAACACCGTTTTTAATAAGTTTATCCGCGAGAGCCAGCACCCATTCCTTATGGGTTTTATCATCCCATGAATATGAGATAAATACAATTGGATGGCGGTTCGACAATTGTTCTTCATTGATCACTTTTATACCATGGTGTCCTAATGCGCTAATCAAATCCACGTTTTTAACTGCCCAATGTGTTCTGGAAAATTCCATTTTGTCGGAGCAATCCAATCGTACTTTGAGCATATTAAAATCATCGAGAGATAGTGATGGCATGGTTTGAAAGACTTTATACTCGATAGCCACATCTTTATAACGTTTCCTTATGAATGTAATTATCCCGTATTTTGGTGCTTTATCACGAGAACTTTCATAGGCAAATATGCACGGATAGGTCAATAGCTCATTAAAAACATCCTCTGATAACTCCATTCTGCTTTCCCTAATATCATCACTTGTCCAGGATAGGATTCGATTATTGTCTAAAATAAAAGGCTGCCCGTCCCACGCATTTTCATCACTGGAAATTAATAAATTGTACATAGATTTTGGTTTATTTATACGAATTGCTGTGTTTAAATTCGTTAAATTATCAAAGTTATGATAGAGCTCTTGTAATGCGATGTATTCCGCGAAATGGACAATGATTGTTCCAAACATTTTCTCCCGTAACTGGCAATAAATTTTTGCGGCGTCAAAATAGGAGTTTAAGTTTTTATCGGCTTCCCAAATAGCAACAATTTGTACATTTACGTAGCCACCTGAATTCTTTACGGGATCATAATCTTGCATTTCTGCCCTGTTTTGAATTTGATGCAAATAATCATCAAGTTCTTTCAACAACTCTTGCCTGACTTCCGCCGGATTGCGATGCTTCTCCAATTTTTCAAAGTACTGCTTCTCCAATAAATAATCGTCTTGAACCTTTTTAATCAACCCGATATATTGTTCCGTATCTGTTATGATATTTTTTTGGTTTGCAATTAGCTGATACGCATCCATAAGTACAAAAGTAATAATCAAATTAAGGTACTTAATTTTTTTTGCATTTTGCGAAAAGTGTACATTTAATTTGTCAGATAGTCAAAGACATCAACGCAAATAAGCCGTTCTGAGAACAGAACGGCTTGCAACTAAAAACTATGAAAACGTAAACTACGAAAATATATCCATCTCCCCACCAGCATTAAACCTTCCATACTGCACCGCCTTGCCCTTTTCAGGCACTTCTATGACGCTGTCTACATCATGCTGGAACGTATTGGCTCCCCTGAAATTTCCTTCCTTAGTGACCTGAAAAACGTAAATAAAGGACTTGGTCGGGTAGTATTCCTTCAGCTTTCTTAAATCTTCAGCCAGTAAGCCGAGACTATTAACGCTATCCAGAAAGATGAAGTCGTAAAACGAAAGGTCGCCGGGCAGAACAGATGTTACAAACAGGTTGGGATGCTTTACGTTTTTGTCGTTCAGCTTATCCTGTAAAGTGCGCCCCAAACTCTCCTCTTTCGCTACGTACAACACGCGTCCATGGTTACGGGCAAGATAGCCTGCAAAATCAACGCACAGATAAGATTTGCCGAACTTAGGCTTGCCATACACCATTACGGTGAAGTTGGCAGACGGGTCACCGATCAGGTCCAGCCACTTGCCGGAAAAGCCGAGTGTATCGAATTGCATATTGGCAAAGTCCATGCTGTTCATGACAACCTGTCCGTCCTCAATACCATTAAGCTGCTGGCAATTGCAGCCCAGTATACCTTCGAGCCCGTTCAGGGTGTTCTTTTCAATCATCAGTATTCTGACCGTCTCCTTACCAATGAATTCCTCCAGGTTCTCCTTAATCTCCGCTAATTCGCGGACGTAGGGGTCTTTCGCACTGATTGTACCGTTTTCATAAGCCTTTTCAATCTGGTTAAACAGCATCTTTGCCTTTTCCTTCATGCCAGCCTTGCCGTTAAGGCCGATATACCGCTTGATAAACGCAACCGATGGATATACCTTTTCCACGCCGGTCAGCTTAATCAGCTTTTCCCTTGTTTCCGGTTTCAGGGTAAGCACTATTTTGTCAGCCATACCATTGTAGAGACGGATAAGTGCATCCTGTACATAAGTAATCTCTTTGGCGTATTGCGAGGTTTTGCGGATGCGTTTCTCCAGTATGGCTTTTTGCAGGCTGTTGACAAAACTCAGCATTTCCTTTTTGGTTTTTGTCTTGCCATCGAGGTTGACATATCTTTTGATAAACTTCAGTTCTTCCTGTATGCGTTCTACCAACGTCGGGTTAGCCACATCGGCGTTATCGGCTGACACAACTCTGGCAGGCTTTTCTTTCACTGCTTTAACGACCTTCGATTTTGCCGGGACACTTTTACGGACATCCAGTGCTGTATTATTGGCAAATGCGGAAAGCTTATCGAAATAGGCATCCACGACCTTTCTGATAGTTTCGCTTGCATGGTAGGTCTCCCAATTCACGCCCTTGTCGGTTACCTTATCCAGGTACTCCTTTCCTTTACGCAAAACTTCGGGCAGTTTGCTAAAATCCAACTCAGGTAAAATCTCGTGGTAATTGCTGTATGTTATTGTCATAAAAAAGTTTTAGGCTGCCAGTAATAAGAGTTCCAATTCCAATGCTTCCGCTTCCAGTTCCAGTAAACGGATATTGACAATCCTGGTAGGTTCTTTTAATGGAGGTGGGGGAAGTACAATCGGTTTACGGCTGCTGTACCGTTGGGTAGTCTTCTCAATCTGCCGGAACTGCGCGGAGTTAAGCGTAACAGCGCAGCTGTGGTTCACCTGCAACAGTTCTACAACCTTACCGATATTACCTTCCGATACCAATGCCACCATTTTATCCGACACTTTTTCGAAATTGCGTTTTTCCACCTCTTCCAGTATCTGTTTATCGAGGTAGATATCCCCGCCCTTAGCTCTTGATGCGGGTACGATGATGCGGAAATAGCTGCCGTTCCTGAATATAGAAATACTGTGGCTGACGTTGATACTGTGGCCGTTGATCAGAGATTTTATAAGTGGTAAAGCCTTGATAATAGGAACGGTTACATTATCGTTTAAATCCGCACCCGGATCCCAGTATTCAGGCAGTAATATTCCCTTTACCGTTTTGCCGTCCAGCGTGGTATAGCTGACCAGTTTACCCTTAAAATCACTGAATGCCTGTAGCAGGTTACCCGTAATGGTATGGCGTATTTTCCGGTCCACATTGTTCTGCTTCGTGAATTGCTCCCATTGGTTCAGCAAACCTTCACCATCCGGCTGCCGCATATCCGAACTGACACCCATAATGGAATTGGTTACTTCAGATTGTGAAGCCGGTACGGAGAGATACTTGCTGCTGTTGGCAATTGCAAAACGCATTTTAATCAGGGAAGGTGCGAACGGGTTCTTTTTCTTCCGGTCAATGGTGTAACCGATGAATACAGCGGGCACTAATTCATTACCCGCACCAAAACTTTCCACCGGATAATTGACACTGCGTCCCACATAGTAGAATTTGAACAAACGTTCCAGATACTGCCTGCGGTTGATGGCCTTGCCAGCCTGCAATTTCAGGTGACCTTCCCGTGCGGCAGCCAGTTCATTTTCCCTGACCCGGATTGCATCGGCCTTATCCCTGTCGTCCTTGAGTTTCAGTATCTTCTTTTCAGAAGGGATATTGCGGATCAGTTCCTCGTACTTCTGTTCCGTTTCCGTTTGTTCCTGCGCCAGCCGTCTGGAAATATCAGCCTGGTATTCAGTGATGAGCTCCCGCTGCAACTCTATAGCATTCTTATCCTTCAGGGCATCATTGAGCAGGTTGCTGAGTTCTGCACGGCTGAAGGGTTTTTTCAGCACATTCGCCCGTATGGTTTCCAAAATGCTGTCTTCACCAAAGGCACTGTCTGTGCCTTTCCCCATTTTTACTACCCTTGTATTCAGTGTTTCTGCTTCGAGGTTCATGGCTTCCACCTCGAGGTCATATTCACCCACCTGTTTCAGATACGCTTCATAGTCATTGTACCTTTCCGCAACCTCATTGTAAAAATCCTGCTGCATCCTGGTAGACAGTACGGCAACCCTGCCGCTTACCCTGTGTGCTGCATCTTCTACAACACCCGATTCATCGCCATCCGCCTTGCTGTCGCTGAGTTTAAGCGGGTCGTCCAGCATTTCATTGATGTCAGGGTTTTCAATCAGGTATTCCTTGACGATCTTATCACCGTACTTGTTCAGGAAGTCCGGCACGTCCAGGATCTTTACAGATTGTTTCTGATTGGAGGTGGTGTTGGCATCCAGTGATTTCAGTTTTTTCTGCAACATCATCATCAGCCGCTTTTCGGCGGGTATGGCTGAGGTCACATAATCGTAAATGGGTTTGAGTATCTGTCCGGTCCTGTTGATACGCCCGCGTTTCTGAACTTCCGTATTGATATCCAGTTCCGCCTGCAATACGATCATTACCCTTTGCCTGACCTGTGCTGCGGGTACTCTGGCAGTAGGTATGGCATGGGCCGATGCCCCTGTGCTGCCGGACTGGTTGATCATCAGCACATCCACCTCATTATTGTTGAATTTCCTGAAAGCGTCATTGGTGTTGATTTTCTTTCGTGGCATAATCAGTGCCTTGCTGGCGTTGGCGTTCAGTTGCAGTTCATACTTACGCCCGGTAACTTCGGCAACGGAATAGCCTGCGCTTTGCAGTTTTTTGAGAATCACATCAATCGGGGAAATGGTGATACCTGTGGCTACGGATTTGATCGCTTCATAAATGCGGTAGTATTCCTTCTGTGCTTCCGGTGGCAGTTCGCTGACCTCAAATTTTTTATATACCGGCACCCCGTCCACATCCTTCTCCGTATAGCGTAAAATACCATCTAGTCCGCGTTTCAGCACTTCGGTAAAATCGGCATTGATCGTATCACCCTCACTCACGGGTACGCCATACTCATTTTCGAGGGTTTCTATAAAACTACCCATGGTGGATGCAAAAGCGATAACAGGCTTTTTGCCTTCTTTTAACCGCATGATAGCCCGCTCGGCTACTGCCATAGCCTTGAGCGAAAACAACATCTGGTTGATAACCTGGAATACCTTGGAGAAGTAGGGGAGGCTGTCAACACCCGCCTGCGAAGTGCCTTCCCGTATGCCGACTTCCTTACCTTCCGCTACGGCAATGTCATCCAGTTCACTGACGATATCGTTGACATATTTTTTCTGAAAGGCGATAATATCCCGCAACAGTTCCGTTATGTTGTCGGCAATAGCCCTGTGTTCTTCCGCTTTATCGTCCAGTGAAATGTAGTTGACCTCAATACCTTCAAAGCTGCGTTCCCTGCGGAGCATCTGACCTTCAGCCACCAGCTGTGAGGAAAGTACTTCCTGTAAAGCCACGCCACCCCTGGTGATAGATTCCACCAGTTCATCCCTGGTCATGTTGCAATCAGAAATAGCGGTCTTCATCGCATAGATGGGCATATTGTCGGGACGCTTGGCAAAGGTTGCGGAAAGGAAGATAATACCCTTGGTATTACGAACCACACCTTGCAGGAACTCGCCAGTGTTGGAAGAGCCGGAACTGTTGTGCGCCTCGTCCAGGATGAAAATATTATCGTCTGCTATTTTTTGCAGGAACAACGGCTTTTCCGGTTTTTTCTCAGGGCTGTTGAATTGTGTGTAGGTCGCCAGCACAAAATCATATCCGGCAGGTATTTTGCCCGATTGAAAAACGGATTGCTGTTCTGCCGGGGGTGGTGCGGTAAAGATCACATTGCCGTCCTCGTCCTTGATATCTGTTTTCGATTCCCTGCCGTTGACGATGAACGGGCGCAGTTGTCCTGAGCCGATGGCAAACAGGTCACGGTAGATATCGGAGAACAGATTTGCCTTTTCCGTGAGGAATACGGGCTTTAAACCCTGACATACGGCATACCGGATAACAGAAGCGGCGATTCGGCCTTTACCGATCCCGGTCTGGTCACCGATAATCATGCCCTGTCCCCTTGCCTCGATGTTGTAAACAGCCATGGCCACTGCATCAATCTGTTCAGCGGAGAGGGCTTTGCATAAACTGACTTGTGAAGGGTATTGCAGGCGGTGGCGCACAAAATTGTCAATATCGCCACCGACTTCGGCTTTTATCAGTGCCAGGGCCGATTGGGTTTCAAACGCCATGCTGTCGGGTACTTGCGTATTCAATACAACACAGCTGTCAGAAGCGGGGAGGTATGGTGCGCCCAGTTCCCCCATACCATTTAAACCCAGCATGCGTTGCAGTTCCAGTGCTTCCATTTCCAGTTGATCGAGCTTGCTCATAACGGTAGATTTTGAAGGTTGTATTTCCATGGCATCCGTAACCCTTTCAAAAAGTTCATCAAAAGAGTGAATGACCACATCCCTGTCTTTATCAAAAACGGGTGCAGCACCTTGTTTTACCCTCTTTTTCCCATTGATGAGGATGAGCCGGGTATTGAATGCCGTTCCCTGCCTGGAATACAGCTTATGCCCGTCAATCTGCAATACGTCCGCAACATTATAGCGGCTGTAGAGGAAATTGAAGAAGATACGGTTCTTTCCGGCCTGTATACGTCCCTTGCTGTCGTAAATAGTATGACCGCCGATAATGATAGCCGCCTTGCCATCCGGTGTCATGGCTTCCAGTGCCCTTTGTGCCATGACGTGATCCAGTGTGTCCAGCCTGAAAGTGTCAAAAGATACAGGCTTATCCAGTTTTCCGAAGGGTGGGTTGGTGATAACGGCGGGAAATGTGCCGGAAACATCAAAAAATGCTTTTGCCGCATCCCTGTTCCAGACAGCGGCAAATCCCTGCGTCTTTAAATTACTGTTACGGAGGTGGTCAATTTCGTTCACATACATTCTTTCCGGCAATGCGGCAACGGTCAGCAATCCGTTACCCGCAGAAGGCTCAAAACCGAACCCGCCATTATATTGCAGCTGATCCAGCCCGCAGAAAATACCTGCGATATAGCCTATGGGAGCGGGGGTGGAATACTGCTGCAATAAAATGGACTGGCTGGTGCGGTGGGACAGGGTAACCTGGTTGTGGTAAAGCTTTACGATTTCATCATATTTTTCCCTCAGCGTGTTTTGCCCGTACTTTCCGTGTGCAATTTCCCTTGCCATTTCGGCTATGGCAAGCTCCGTGTACTCCTTTACCTCCGTCTTATCTGTAATGCCAAACGTGGCAGCCAGTTTTTCCACCGATACCTTATTGTGGCGGGCAGAACCCATGAGTTCGGATTTGATCTTGTCGATATAGCTTCGGATTTGCATAAGGGGGAGTGTTTAAGGAAGTGTTACACTGGAATAGGTGAAGGTGGTTCTGTTATTCCATACGTTGGTCAGGTTGAGATTGCCATATGCCCATAGAATAGTCGTACTGCCGCCGCTCACGACTGCCTTTTTAATAGCCCATCCGGTAGCATTAACTGCCGTTCCCGCCACTGCATAACCCGAATAGGTAGTTCCGGCAACAGAATTATCCGTGATCAGTGGCTGGTTGAAAATATTGGCGGGATTGTAAACGACCAGTGCCGTTTTGATGTCACCCAGCAAGGACCGCATTGCTTCCAGCGTCTCGGACTGACCCACCTGATTATCCAGTGTCGGCAAGCCTGCGTCATCATCCTTGCACAATTCCACCAGATAGTTACGGGCATTTTTACCCAGGGTGAGGTTTGCCGGATTGGTGATGTCACTGGCGCGGATGTAGATGGGCTTTAAAGCACCATTTCCTACATTGATCCTTATGGTTTCCTCGTCATGGTTTTCTATCAGCCGGATCTGCTGCTTGTTGATGTAATACACTGTTGCCTTTTCGCCGTTTTCAATGGTGATGTGCAGCATCCTGCCGTGATGGGCTATTATAGTTGGCATAGTCGTAGGTTTTTACTGTTGTTTCTTTTTGGCGAAATCCGCCAGTCCCTCACCGATTATAGAGCCGACAAATGCGCCGATCATGACCAATGGTGCAGCGTCCTTATGGGTTTCCCTGGCATACCAGTAAGTCAGCAGGGAGGTGAGCAGTGTTGCTGTAGATATGATCGTCTTTTCTTTCATGCCGGATAAGAATTTAGTGATGCAATAAGCCATAAGTGGTAAGTCCGGTCAGCAGCATTATCCCTGCTGACAACAGTTTGTTTCTGGTCTTGAACCGTAGAGCCTGCTGCTGGTAGTTGCGAAGCTGAACGGTAATGACCTGCTGCTGGCTGGCATTTTCCTCCATGGAAACCTGCAAGGACGCATATTCCAGCTGCTGTGTGGTAATGATGTTGTCCTTATTGGTCAGCTGTAATAGCAGGGTAGTTATCAGCGTGTCGCAGGTGCTGTCCTGTATACCTGCATTCACAGTCAGTTCCGGTAGAACGTTTTGGAGCGTATCACAGTCCCTTGCAGCAGCCGGACGGGCAATAAGCGTATCCACACGCGTCACAAGTTCCGGCTTATCTGTCTTTGCGTGTTGCAGGGTAGTCTGGGTAACAGCAACTATATGGTCAGGAATGCTATCCGTTTGCTGCAAGGTGTCTGGTTTGCCGTCATAGAGTAAACGGGCCTCATTTAACCTGGCCTGTATATCGGCATTATAACCGCTTGCCAGTGTCCGCATGGCGATCTGCTCCGGTGTGAAGCTGGCATTATGGACAAAGATGGATGTCCCGGCTATACCCGCCAGCAGGCCGAGTATTAAAAAGATCACGCAATTTTTGCTTGTCTGCATCTGTTTTGTTTTTTTGAAGGTTAGAAAAAATGACAGAGTTTATAGTTTATAGAAACATCCGTTTAAACTTCCGTTGGTGTAGTGGTTTCCTCTGCTACAGGGGCATCCGCTTCCGTCTTCACATTGTTTTTTTCGAGCGTATAGCCGAAACAACCTGCGGCTATCAGACTGGCGAAGGTGTAGAACATGAATTCCGGTATGCTTTTGCCGTAAAACTGCTGTGCTATCCAGCTGGCGAGCAGTGCCAGTAACAGGACACCGATAACAACTTCCCGCATGCTGTAGCTACCGGATTTATCCTGTAGCAACTGTTGGATAAACTGTTTCATTTGCTTTATTTAAATGGTGAACAATTTTGTAAGTGATGAACCCGATGGCAGCTGCAATGGCTAGTCCGGCAAGGTCAACAGCCTTTTTCCTTCAGGCTGCGATGGGCAGGGCTGCTGATTCGTGGAGCAGGGTGTACGTAAAACTGTTGCCATACAGCTGCCTGTGTTTTGCACACATCGCCATGAAGGAATTGAAGTCGGCAACATCGGAGAAAACCTGGCAGCCTGCGGAAAATTTGTCAATCACTTTGGTCACCCCCTGCTGCATGGCCCTGTGAATGTTGATACCGAATAAACCACGGTCTTCGTTGCCTGAAAAATCCAGTGTGCCGTCACGGGTAATGTCCCTGATGACAGTAACAGGTGACCGTTGCACCAGGGCCAGGTATTTATTGCGGTGCATCCCGATAATGTGGGAGTTCAGATATTGCCCTTCCCTGAGGATGGCAGTGCCTTGCGGGTTCATTGGGTTTTGCAGCCAGTACGTGCCAGGGTCGGTGGTTGCAGAAAACGTATATAGCTGCCATGTACCTGCGCCGTCCTTGTACAGCACATTGATCACATCATTAAAGATATTGGGGATGTTACTTTTGCTTCTGATACCCACAATATTGAGTTCGAAAGGGCGATGGAACACCCTGTAGCCCAGCCCTGTGAGGGCGGCTATTAGCTTTTCTTTCATAACTGCTGGTTTTGAAAAAGGTTGAAAATTGGATATTTGCCAGATAGTAAAAGCTGGTTATGCCATTTCTAAAAAAGAAGGCACATAATCGTTCAGCCACTTGGGGATGCAGAATCCGGGATTGGCAAATGGAAACGGGGCAAGTTCATCTGCGCCAGCAATGGTAGCTTCAGGAAAATGTTCAGTCAGGTAGATCAGCGTATTGAACAAAGTATCACATTGTTCGGGAGTACGCGTGTCGGCATGTGTGCCAGTCGCATCTATACCACCTGCGATGCCAATTTCCACCGTGGTGTCATCCCGTTTTACAGCATGGATGCAGGTGACCTTGCCGCTGGCTGCAATCAGGAAGTGATAGGGCAGAAGTTGTTTGTCCCTGAAGAGCATATCTGGGCTGGTCGCGGTATTGTGGATGACAATATGTTTAATTTTAGCTTCGGGTAACCTGCGGTTCGTTTTCATCAGATATATTTTATGGATTGGGTTTTGATTAAAAAATATTTCCTGTCATTTTCAAACAGCGTATAGTCCATTCTTTTAGCTACTTCCGTTCCCAATATCATCATGGCAGGCACCTGCATGTTTTTACTCGAATTGACCCATACCGTTGCCGCTTCTGTAGTCGCTATCGTCTTACCACCAAAACCGGATAAGCTCCATTTGTCCCCGTTGTACTGCAACCCCATGCGGATAAACTCGAACCGTATCTTTTGCTTCTGGGCCTCATTGGTGAAGCTGCTGAGTAGCCCGTTAACCAACGTCTGCCTTACCCCGTGCAACCTGTATTGCATAAAGCTGTTGCTCACCTGCTGGTATTGGTCTTTATTGCCGATATTTTTAAGCAGGCTGACAATTCCGGTAGCATTTTGAGCAGTGGCGGCTTTGTAGAGTTTTTCCGCAAGCCCTGTTATGGCTGCCGTCTCCGATGCGCTGCCTCCTTCCGTTATAACGTTAAAAATGCTTTCGGTTACCGTAGTGGGCAGTCCGTTCTTCTTTAAGGCATTATAGGTTTCCGTACCGAAATCACTGTCCGCCCCGTACTTTGGCAAAGCGGCATTTCCATATTTGGCAATCAGTGCTTCCTGTAATTTCCTGACCAGTTCTCCCTTGCTGCCTTTTTTCAGTGGAAAATTATCAGTACTGCCGGAGCCACTTTTGCCAGTATGGGTTTCCTTCCGGGGTTTTTCTGTTGCTGGTTTCTTTTCCGGCTTGTCAGGGGGAAGGGATGTTTGCAGGTTGATAGCTGCTTCATCCGCCGCTGCTGTTTTTTCAGAATGCATTTTCTTTAAATACTGGTAACCAAAATAACCGAGTACGCCTGCCACGCCGACTGAAAGGGAAGTCAGGACAATCTGTTCCGTACTCACCTTGGATCTTGAAGGCTTCAGCTCAGCTACCTTTTTCTGTCTTGCGGCAGGCGTTTTTTTTGTTCCGGCTGGTGACGCTGCTTTCTTCTT
Organism: Chitinophagales bacterium; assembly: GCA_038228575.1. GTDB lineage: Bacteria > Bacteroidota > Bacteroidia > Chitinophagales > Chitinophagaceae > Flavipsychrobacter. The sequence continues at coordinate 80,480 of JBBRPD010000013.1, forward strand.
CACCGCTACGGCTTTACTTTTTCCCGTGACCGCTTTTGATATTTTTTCAACCGTCTTTTTCATTGCTTAGTTTTTTGGTTTGTTTTCAATAAGCTGCATCATGGAGCTGTATTCCCAGAACTCCAGTTCATCATTCAGGTCCGCAACCAGGTCATTACCATAGATGCTTTTATAGCTGGCTGCTACCTGAAGGAATACTGCCTGTGAAGGAATTTCAAGAAAGACCGCTTTTATTGCCGGTTCATCCGTACCTGGAAAAATGCCGTAGTAGATGTCAAATGCTGCCTTTAACCGTTTTGCCCAACCCTGTAACTGTTCTCCGGTTATAACGCTGCTGATAGCTGTATTTTTATCCTCTGGTTTGACAGCAACAATAGACAGCATTTCCTTGTATTCCGTGCTTTTCAGTTCCGATTGCATATCAGCCAGCAGGCTGCTGCCATATAACTTTTTGTAGGACATCATTACCTTTCTGAATTCGCTTTTACTGGGAATGGTCCGTATGGCTTCCCGTAGCGTTTCCTTATCTGTTCCCCACCATCCGTCATTGTCAAAAGCCATTTTTATCTGTTTGGCAATAGTGGGGGCACTGCCTTCTATCAGGGTTTTGCTTTGTTCGTTTTTAGCTATTGCTTTCTTAACGATCCTTGTTCCGATGAAGGCTGCGCCACCAACCATTACTATGCCGATCAGCGAGTATTGGATTTTCTCCTTCAGTGACAACTCCTGGCTGGCACCTGGAATGTTTTCCGGGTAATGATATCCTTTACTCATAGTTGCAGTTTTTTAAAGTCCCAATGCAGCTTTTGCCATCCTGGTCTTGATGGGGTCATTGACGACCACATGTGCCAGCTTTGCCAGTTCTTTGGCGTTGAGCCGCGATGCCAGTGTTGCCAGTGCTTTCATTTTTACTTCAGCGTCCGGCTTGTCATTTGCGGGAACGCTGATACTGAATTTGTACGTGTCCATTGGTTTCAGTTTTTAATTTTCAGGAATTCAGTTACGGGTATGATCTGTGCGGGCTGGGTAATGAGCGCGGAGAGGATAGTGTTCACCTGCTTTAACTGCGGTGTGTTGATGGTGTCCTGTGCCTTTTTGATGGTTTGCAGTATTTGCAGTTCATCCGGTGTGTACTGGGGATGTTCCTCATAATCCTGGAAAGTGCTTTCCGTTACCGGCTCCTGCGGCACATCTGCCGCCGGTTGCGGGTTAAGTGCGCCGAGCATGCCTGCAACAGCGGCTGCTGTGCTGTTTTTTGACGCATTGCTGAATATTGTGGCGCGGATCAGTTGCCCTCCCAGTTCCGCGATATTGAGCCCTGCAAGATTGAATTTGCCCGCTGCCTTTTCCTCCTTGAGCAGGGTCAGCTCACTTTCAAGCGTGGTGGCCTGCTCCTCCGAAAGCGTCAGCTGTTTCGTTGTCTCTTCCAGTTTTTCCCTCAGGCGGGCCAGTTCGTAGTCCTTGTCCTTTTCGTTCAGCTTCATGTTCATCACCTGTTCGCTGTCTCCTGAATTGCCCAGCCCGTTTACAGGATGAGGGGGAAGGATTTCCTTACTGTTCATCAGGAAAGTATATTTCTGATTCCGGTGGGATGTGCCGTGATACAGGATAAACTGAAGTTCATTTACAGTGCTTTCCAGTTCAGTCTCGAAATCATAGAACCTGTCTGCATCATTTGTCCTGTTCAGCACCCTGATACCGTCAACGAGTATTTCGTAATCGCGTTTTTCAGTTTCAATCTGCTTCCTGAGCATTTCAATCCTGTGTTCGTTATATTTCTTAACTATCGGGTCTGACATATCAGTGGGTTTTAAAAAATACCTGAATCATTTTTACGTGTAATGGATTGAGGGAATAGTTCGTCAGCTCAATTGCCCCCTGGTGTTCATACTGTATTTCGTTGACCGTGATATCCTGTAGGTCGTAGACAGCCATTTCGCTTTTGATGCGGAGATTTTCGGTCGGCTCTACCAGGATGAACAATTGCATGCCGTGCGGTATGGTCCTGACTTCGGTAGCTGCCAGTACAAAATGCCTGAAACGGATGTGGTAGTGATCAGTATGTCCCAGTTCAGCCATCCGCCTGCGGATATATTCGTTCATCAGTTCTGCTATCATGGTATTTGTTTTTACTGCGGACCATCTGTTTCTGTCCATACATACAACCGCGCGGTATAGGTAATGGGCATATTCAGCACTTTAATGAGCTTGTCTTCAAAACAGGCGTACAGGGTGTAGCATCCGGTGAGCCGCATGGCGTGCATACCCGTATCAGCATCCGGTTTGCTGAACAATGCCAGCAGTTCCGCCTTGCTGGTGTTAAACCCGGTCATGTTGGTTTGTGGTGCACCCTGTCCCACCGACATTTCCGAACTGTAGCACAGGTCTGCATAATTTTCTGCCTGCACTTTTATGATTCCGGCAACGTAGCGGTCGGTAAGCGGGTTGATATTGTCGAATGCCATTGCTCCCGCCTGCATACCCACGATCCGGTCAATATCTCGTGGCAGGTTGACCTGAAAGAAATTCAGTTCATTGGCTTTCGTTATTCTTACGGTTACTACCACAATTTTCTGTTTCATGTCAAAAGCCTTTTACTACGCAATCCAGATATAACCTTACCCTGTAGTTCTCAAATTGTACCGATGTATCACTGGTGTCGGTATATTCAAATTTCACCTGCCCGTTGCCCGCCGGAACCCTGCCGCCCCTGATAAAAAACCTTTCATTCACTGCAACATTCGGCGAACTGTACAGTTGCTTGGCTTCAAAACCTTCGGGTACTATTTCCTGTTTGTTGACTTCGATTTTTACTGTACCTCGGCTGTACATCACTGCGTCCCTGTCCGAACTGATCTGGAAACCCTTGATAAAGGCAATCGTTTTATCGAGTTCGTAAATGACAGAATAGGTTTTATTCTGTGCGGTTACAGCTATGTCAACCCATTTGTACAACAGTCCTTCTATGGGTACTTCGTTTCTGCTGTCTTCCATTGTCGGTTCATTTTAATTGTTACGCCATTTGTCCGCCTGCCTGGATGTATACCTGTTGCAATGCGTTAAAGCTGTGTTCCCGTTGTCCGTAACCTGCTCCGGGCAGTGAAGCCCATTCCCTTCGGCTTTTTTCGACAGCCTGCTGTAATCTCCCTGCAAGAACATCCTCCAGTGCCCCGCGCCTGCGTATCAGTTCGGTGGCTGCCTTGTCCTGGCTGGACGGGCTGAAATTTTCCAGCACCAATGCCCTTTGAACGGTTATCCAGGTCCGGTAGAGTATCTGGTAAGCACCTGCTGCCGTGCTCGTGAGTCCGCTTCTGGTTATGGCTGTATTGGGATGATCCTTGAAGCTGCTGAACAAGCCGCCGCCGAAAAGTGTCCGGTATGCATTTTTTCCATAAGTTCCTTCTGCATATTGTATCATGATCAGGAACGCGCGGAGATTGGCATAGGGATTGTGACCGGTAGAATGGGCATATGTGGTATTCAGGGCTCTGACTTTTGTGACCATCAGCACGATCAGTGCGGGTGTCATGAGCCCGGAGACAACATACTTCCATTTGCTTTTGAGCAGGTTGGTGAACATTTGGCTCTGAATTTTTAAAGGTGGCTGTAGCTGCTGTAGCAGCAACTACAGCCCGTCCTTATGTTATCCGTTAGGGAGTGGTGATGGTGCCGTGCAAGGCCGCGAATACAAAGGCATTTGCGGGAAGTCCGTCCATAGTGCCCAGTTCAAGGGTCAGTTCTATGAGCACATCATCCATAATCAGGCGCGGGTTCGCCAGCTTGTAGTAACCCAGCTGTGCACCATGGTAGTTGGCTGTTTTAAACAGGTAGCAGCTGGTTTCTGGCAGGATCTGCTTTTTGTTGGATTTCAGGTTGATCTCTCCCGTGCAAAGGGCAGGGTAGTTCTCCAGTCCGCGATAGTCGGTCGCCATAACCTTGTCCTTGGTAGTGTCTACAGATGTACCGCAAAGCAGGGTAATGCCGCTTACCAGTAAAGCCTGGTTCTTGGGTAGCTTGGCATTGGAAACATTGGTAATGCCGATAGCCTTTGTGTCCTGTGTCTCAAACATTTTGGTAGTCTTGGAGGTCACCTGCTTGATAGAATACACAATGGCATCTGCAAGACGTAAATCTCCTTTTACCAGTGCGTCCTTGATATTCGGGGACAATTCACCGAAGAATTTTTCCATTTCAGCCCTCGAACCCCTGCTGCTCACGCCTGTATTGGACAGCTTGCTGATGGTTCTTGCCCGCATGATGGGATTCATTGCCCGGAGTGCGCCTAACAGCTCCGCATCATCGAGTTCGCCGATACCGAGCAATGCGCCCTGGTTATTATACTCTTCCACTCCTTCTAATCCGTCCATGATCGTTTTGTTTTAATGGTTAACTGTTAACTGATTTGTTTGTTTTTTTGAAAATCCGGTCCCGGATGGTTTATAAATTGTAGTCGCGGACATCCACAGGTTCACTGCCGTCAACGCCATCTACATCACCTACATTAAACTTGTTCTTCCGCATCTGGTTTCTCCCTTCCTCCACCACATGGTTTTGCAACTGATCCAGGGGGGATGTGGCATTGAGTTCCCTGTTGAGTTCATCCCTTGTCCCGCTATCATCGGGATAGCTGAAGAACTGGTAGCCGTCCATGCCATTAGTGCCTTCCTTGCCTGCCTTCTGCGGCAATACCTTGTCGATGTAAGTCTTTTCAAGAAAATTCTCCTTGTAGGCTTCCATTCTCTTTTTGACTGACTGCATATCCAGCCCGTCCAGTCCCTCCACAGAAGTTGATTTCTGAAAACCGTTGGCTGCCATCATCCCTACGCCGAGCAACGTGCCTATCTGGTTGTCGGTATAGTGCCCTGCGGCGGTCAGCCCTGCACCGATATAGAGTGACGGCTTACCTATTGCTGCCCCTAAAAAGCCACCGATCACTACTCCTGCAAGGTCTTTCACCGTTTCCAGTCCTGTGTTTTTCAGGTTACCCTTGGTCTTGAGCATTTGATTGATGTTTTTTTTGGAAGCCGCAACGGTTGCTGCAACTGCATACGGGTTCTTTTTTTTCTTACTTGCCATGATTGATTTGTTTTTGTACTGGTTATTTCCTGTTACAGCAATCCCTTCGATGTGAGGTTTTTCTTTGGCGGTGTTTTGCGGGTAGTCGCAGCTTTCTTTCTGGCAGGTGTGCCATGCATGGGTTTAGCTGCGGGTGCTTTGGAACTGCTGAGTGCCAGAGCGAGAAGACCTATTCCCGCTACGCCTATTCCGGTAGGCACGATCCATTTTTTATTCTTATCCCAGAATCCTTCCTTCGGCTCATCATCAGCGGCTGATTCTTTTTTGGCTACCGCCTTAGTACCTGCGCCACCATTCGTGCCCTCCTCACTTTCCGCGCTGCCTGCATTGTCGGTTGTAGCGACTTTGGTATTACCGCCGCTATCACCCGAATCGCTGCCCCCGCCGGAAGCATCGCTGCTGCCGGAACTGTTGTCTTCGAACCGCTTTGACTTTTCGGCACTGTTACCGCTGCCGGAATCACTATCGGATTTTTCTGCGCTGCCGGAACTGTCACTGCTGCCTGCATTTTCAGCGATCTCCTTTTCTGCAACCTTGTTGGCATCTTCATCAAAGTCTTTTGCTCCCGATCCCTTGCCCTTGAAAATGTCACCAATCTTTTTCAGGGTGGCGGCTATTGCGGCAACGGCTCCCGATGCTGCTGCAATCATAGCCATGGAGATGGGTTCTCCCAGGTCGCCCAATGCACCCACACTGTTTTCGGAAAAGAAGACCTCTTCGCCCAACAGCTGCCGCAGTGGCATGTGCTTATGCAGTCGGTTCAGCGGGTGTTGCGGGTGGTTGGGATGAAAGCCGTAATCGCTGATCCTGCCCAGGCCGTCAATCCCGTGCACGGCATTGTCTTTGTTGCCCTTGCCATGGATAATGGCTTTTTTAAGGTTTTCCGGTTTGCCGCCAGCACCATAAAAAATCTTTTCAAGCTTCTGGCGAACCTCTACCAGTTTCTGCCACCTGCCCATATCCATACCTCTGGCTCTTGCCTGGTCAGTGCTGATGTAGCTCCAGCGCAACCGTCCGGCTACATTGCCAACATTGATCTTCATGGATGCCAGCAGACCGTTGCGTAAGGCTATGGTGGCGGGATTAACCTTATTGACGGTGTTCAACACTTTTTTAAGGTCAACCTTTTTAAGCGTTTTTTTAACAGCGGCTCCCGCTCTCTTAAAAATGTTGTTGCCCTTCTTTTTGCCGCCGCCACCTGCGGCATTAGCCTTTGTTTTTTTCCTGAACAGTTTGCCCAGTTCCTCCATCCCGTTATTGTTCCCGAACAGGTAGTTTTCCTCCCTGTCGTCCGTCCCGTTTAAATACTGTAGTTCCATGATGTAGTCTTTTTTTTCGCTGTACGGTACTTCGTAATCAAATTTGTCGGTCACGCAATCCACGATCACTTCCCTGCCGGACAACAGCGCGACCGGATAGATGTGCTGGAAATAGTCTTTACTGTACTTGGTAATGCGCAGCTTGTGCCGTATGCCCAGGTTGGTCAGTACGCTGCTGATGAAGGTGGTGTAGCAATCACAGTCCACACCGCTTTTACGGTCATGCCATGCCCGTGCGGGGCTTCTTATCTGTTCATACCCGTCCTTGTCCTTGAGGTAGGCGATGTGGTCGTAAACAAACTGCCACAGGTTGCCGCAGCTCTGATAATCGTTGCGGCCTTTTACCAGTGCGGCCAGTTTCTTCGTATGGTCCAGTGTCTTGCCCACAACCTTCGGGATGAACGCCACGGTATCATCAACTACAGCACTGCTGAGGATGGTGTGATCCTGATTCGTTGCCCTGGGGAACAGATGGTCGTACTGCGCACCGCTCTTGATGTTCCGGTTCTTGCCTGCTTCCATAAAATATTGTTTTTCCGTTGTCTCCCTTTTCCGTTGGAAAGGGCAGGGGTGAGGTCTATTTTTTAAGGGTTATTTCCTGTTTGTGTTCGTAGGCCACCTGCTTCAGGCCCAGATCTACCGTAGTTACCACCTCTACTGTGAAGTTGATGGGATTGTGCTGCATCATGGATTTTACCAGGTCATAACCGACAGAGAAGAAACTCATCACCGGGATTTTTACCATGATGTCTGCTATCATCACCTGTCCGTAAGCAGGTATGGTTATGTTCTTGTCCACAGATTGGGAACTGCCCACCACTTCGTTTTTATGTGAGATCTTGATGAAAGGGTATTTGATCTTAAAGCTTGCGCCCGTTGGGTTTTTGAGCAATGCGTCTATCCGTATGATCAGTCCTTCCAGGCTGAGTTTATAAATGCTTGCATTGGGTATAACCTGTAATTGTGCCTGTGCCCTGAGAATCTCCTTAAAGTACACTATCACCGCCAGCGTCCCCGCCCCCAGGATGGTTCCCGCTATTATCTTGTTTGTTGTGCCCATATGAATTGGTTTTTCTTTTTTTGTCCATGAACTCTGCTGTCAGCTTGTACCCGAGCCATATGGCCCCGCCCAGCAGGGCTTTGAGCCCGTAGTCCAGTAAACCGTTGACATCCACATTGGCGAGGAGTATTGTTCCTGTCAGCAGTACGCTGCTGAAATTTCCCGTTTCTGTTTTCATACCTGTTTTGATTTTTTACCCGAAGCGGTAGCTACAGCATACTGAAGCCGCGTGCACTCAGGCGTGGTTGTTTATTGTTCTGAAAATGATTTTAATCGTTCAGCGTGACCTCTGATGGCAACCCGATACATTTCAGTATGGTGCGTACCTGGGCGATAGTAAAGTACCTGCCGCATTTGGCCCCGATCTCTTCGTTAAAGGGGACAAGCCACCTTTTAAAAGTTCTGATACATACGGTGTAGAGAGAGCTCAGTTCGGTTATGGAGTAAGGCTTGATTTTTAAAACGCCGTTTACTATTTCTGGATTTGGCATACATCTTTCAGTTTAAAAATGGTGGATAAAAAGGAGGGTTTGATTACAGGAATCTGAAAAAAGTAACAGCATTGTAGAAAAACTGGTTCATGCCTTCATTGCCGATAGCGAGTACCCTGTCGCGGCAGACAGCAAACATTTTCGGAGTGGGGTGCAGCACAAAACGGAGGTAGGATTGCGCTACAATATCTATTGACTTCAGATAGATGCTGCGCTGCTTTATGTTCTGATTAGGTTCGAGCAACCGGAGAATCCGGCGCAGCCCTTCCGAATCAGAAATCCCCTGTAGCCCTTTCCTGTTATACACGCTGGCTACCTTCTTGATATGGCGGCTGCCGATCATGCAAACCTTGCAGTATAAAAGCAGTGTGCTTTCCTTCAATTTACTTTGCAGCATGGTTTCCTTTAAACCTTCCTTCAGGAAAATCACCGCATCGGCAGAGAGCTGGCAATCTTTAAAGAAGGTTGAATTGGCAAATGCCCAGGCTGCATTGGTGATCTGTTCAACGGAAAGGCATTTAGGCTCTTTTACCGGAATTGTCGCTGGTTGGAATCTGATCTGTGTCATGGCTTTTCGCTTTTGTAACACAAAGATGCTATTGGCAGCAAACCCTACTTTCCAGGTTCATGTAGGTCTGGCGCGTGTTATCTGAAATTCTGAACGGTGCTGATGACAATAGTGGTAAACTGCACACATGCTTGCGTAATGGAAGGTGTTGTTATGGAACGATGCTGGTGGAATCAAACGGGCACGTCCGGGCACGTTTTTAACTGATGATGTAGCAATGATATCAAGGGCAGCATTACTTGTGGTGGCAGATCAGTGCTTTCAGTGTTATTTACGCGGCTGTCTCAGTTCATTCCTGTAACCAGATTAACAATTTGTCAGAAGGGTGCGGTACTAACTATTTCCGGTGTGAACCATATAAGGAAAACAAGGTGTCAATATAAGACGGATTATGAAAAACGGGGTTGTCTACCCAATGCCTTTGTCCTTCAGATTTGCAATCTATATCAGGATGGGAAAATGGAAATGTAAAATAAATGGGAAATAAATGGTGCCGGAATGACGTGTAAATGATGCCGGATTGAAGTGTGAATGAAATGCGAATGGAAACGGGACTGACGGTAATGCGACCGATTGACATGGGAATGGTGAGAATTGACGAGGGAATGGCGCGGAATGAGGCCGGAATGGCGCGGAATGGCGAGAATTGACGCGGCAATGGCGCGGAATGCCCGTGAAATGGGCTTCTGGACGGTAAGTGTATGTGAAATGGTTCTTTTACAGGGATAAGGAACCTTGTTTTAAGGCATATCGCTTTTTAAACAGCGTTAAAAGAGTCCTTTGAGGTGTTGATAAGTTGAAAGTGCCTGATTATTCGTTGATACTGGTGCTGAAAATATCAAATGGGGTAGGTGCAAAATGGAAATAAGGGCTGTAGCTTGGAAAAGCAATAGCCCTTATTTTACTTTATGAAAAATATACCCAGTGCAATCTATGAAAAAATCACGTAGCAAAAGCTATGGGAGTAAAACTGCAATATAACGCCTGTGAAGGATAGAAGAAACAACCCAATTTAGCGCTATTTTGGCAATTCATCACATCGGCAGATTTTGACTGTTTCATCTGTTTGAGAATAACGACCTTTCGTCGAGGAATTGCGAATAACAGCTTAACGAAGTGGCCGTCTTGCACTAATTTTAAATTATATATTTATTGTGTAATCCAGTCTAATTGGTTATCGTTCTTACGTACGTCCTACTATTAATGCCGCCACCGTTGAAGTTGAATTTTGCAGATTCACTTGATTTTACTATTAATATCTCTGCACAAGGTTGGATACAATTGTATCAATTTCCCGGCGTTTTGATTATCGTCACGTGCTATAAAATCGCCATTTTTATTTACCATTTTAACTATAAAATTTTTATTTTAAAAGATAAAATACGTATAGTCCTATTAATGTGTGCTAAACTTATTTATAAAATGTAAAAAAAATACAAAAATAATTTAACTTTTATTTATTTTAAAAGAAAAAAATATTAATATTGTAAAAACAGGTGTGCTGAAAACTGAATAGAGTAGGCTAAATTTAAAAAACTAAACAAAATGAGTAACAGATTTAACAGACGCTTAGAAGCAAAAAAAATTCGCATAGACAATGCAGAATTTGAATTCCTGAAAGAGCATCCGCAGCAAGCAAATAATGGAGATGAGAGCCGTTATGGGCAGAGAAATTATTTTGCTAATTTTAGTAAAGGATTGCCACATCCTACGGCTACAGGGGAAGTTGATCCTGCGGCCTATGCGCAATTGCTACATGCCACGCAAACTGGTATAAATGCAGAATATGAAGCTATTCCTTTAGGAATTGCAGGCGGGCGAAAATTTACAAACCCACAGGCTGGCTGGAATTTCGATGTTGAAGGTGGTGATGCGCAGAGTTATGTCATACCCCCTGCACCGGAATTTGCCAGCGCGGAGGCCGCATCGGAAATGGTGGAACTATACTGGATGGCACTCTCAAGGGATGTTTGTTTCAATGATTACGGCACTGATGTAATTATTAAGCAAGCGGTTAAAGACCTAAACAATATGACCGATTATCACGGTAACGGGCCAGCCAATGGAACTGTAACTACTAATAATGTTTTCAGGGGCAGTTCATCTGGAGATTTATGGGGTCCATATATTTCACAATTTCTTTTAATGGACGTTCCTTATGGCTCGTTGTGCGTTAAACAAATGCAAAAAACAGCCGTTACCGGAAAAGATTATCTGACAATTTATAGTGAGTGGCTTGATGCCCAAAGAGGTAAGAATTTGCAAGTTCCTTACAATCCTTGTATTCCCCTATCCACAGATCCAGGTGTATATGACCCTGCAATAAAATATATACGTAGCCTAAGGGACCTGGCAAATTATGTACATGTCGATAAGTTGTATGAAGCATACCTAAATGCATGCCTTATATTGACAGGGATGGGAGCCCCTGTTGATAAGGGTAACCCTTATATTAATTCACAAACTCAAGTAGGTTTTGGCACTTTTGGCGAGCCACATATTCTTTCATTAGTTACGGAAGTAGCCACGAGGGCATTAAAAGCTGTATGGCACCAGAAATGGAATGTTAACAGGCGGCTAAGGCCAGAAGAATATGGAGGCCGAGTGGAAAAAAATATAGGAGGCCTTTACCCTATTCATGCGGATTTAATGAATTCCCAAGCTTTGGTTCAGACAAAAGCAAAGTTTGCAGGTTCGGCTTTATTGCCGCAAGCTTTTCCGGAAGGCTGCCCAACACATCCGTCTTATGGTGCCGGTCATGCGACTGTAGCCGGGGCATGTGTTACCATTTTAAAGGCTTGGTTCGACGAATCTTTTGTAATACCCAATCCTGTTATTGCAACATGCGATGGATTAGGTTTAAAACCTTATGTTGGGGGCGATAAACTAACAGTTGGGGGAGAGCTAAACAAAGTGGCTGCAAACATTGCTATTGGCAGAAACGCAGGTGGCGTCCATTATTGGACTGATTATACAGCCTCTTTAAAATTAGGCGAGGATATAGCCATCGCAATTTTGGAAGAGCAAAAGGCGACGTACCATGAAGCAGTTTATTTTACATTACAGAAATTCGATGGAACTTCTATATTCATATAGTAGCAGGAAAACATTGAAAAAGTCTGCCAAATCAAATAAAGAGAATGGGGTTGTATCATAAACAGCCTCATTCTCTTTGATTTATATGATTTTTCCAACTCTGTAGTGGCAAAAACGCCAAAACCACGACATGTTAAAGATCCAAGACGCAAATCAATTTAGAATTTATCAGCAAATTCTTTTCCGGTTTTGAATTTGACACTTTTATGAGCCTTGATTATTATGGCTTCTCTAGTTTGCGGGTTATTCCCCTTTCGTTCCGCAAGATTTATTGTACTGAATGTTCCGAAACCTTTTATCGTTACAGTTGCTGCGCTTTTCAGCGTTTGGATAATGCTCTCGCAGAAAATTTCAATGACCTTTTTTGCTTCGCTTTTGTGGATGTTGGCCTCGAGTGAGATTTGTTCAATTAATTCCGCTTTATTCATAAATCAAATTCAGATTGTGAAAAAAAACTGCCAATGGAGTTTTCCATTGGCAGCATAACCAAAACCTCACCACAGGTCTGAGATAAATTTAATAATCGTTAGTTAGTTTTGATACTCGATTGTCGCAAATAACCAGTTTGTGGGGGTGAATATTATTATTCCTTCAATACCTGCCGCACAACCCTTTCACCCGTGAGCGTATCAACTACCTGCAATAAATAAACGCCTTCTAGCAACGTAGAAATATCGAACGTTTGTTTATCAGAAATAATATTGAAACGTAACACTTCTTTACCAACCACGTCATAAACAACCGCCTCACAATTTTTAGCATGTTCTATGGATACAGAGCCAGAAGAAGGATTTGGATAAACATGTAGACTGCTAACTGCCAACTGCTGATTACCAACCGAAGAAGGTGTATCAGGCCATACCCATATTTTCACAGTGTCCCACCTCTTTACACTACAAAGCATTTGCTCTACTACATAGGATGTTGTAACGGTTGGCTTAACCCAAATACCACCGCTGCTGTCAATTACAGAGGTGCTGCCGAGTTTATACCATTTGTAAGGTAATAGCGGCTCATGTGTACCGATAAAAACGCTGTCAGGTGCATGTATTACGGTATCATTACCTGCATGAGGCACATTGTCGCAATCAATTACGCTTACGTCCTCAACAAGATACCAGTTAAATGCGCCACCAACTGTAATTGGTAGAGATATGTAATTAGTATGGTGATAATCGAAGAAGTTTCCAATAGTTATCAGTCTTTCAGTCCCATTTGCAGTAAAAGTATCTTCAATTTTAGTCCAGTTTAACGTATCAGTGATAATGCTTGTATCTAATATTTGTGGTGTTATATGTATTTGCGCCAACGAAGGAGTACTGGTTGTATCAATCGTTCCATCATCAAAGTATGCACCAATATTATTTGAAGCGTAAGAACTACCGTTTTCCAAATTAGTATAAAACTGTACATTGTATTTATGCCCAGCTATTAAAGTTTGTGTTAGGTGACCTTGTAGATAGTCTCTGGTGTATGTAATTACAGTATCTGTAGTAAACATTATTACCTGCATCATCCCACTGCCACTACGAGGATGTTGATAAAATATGCCATTGTAAGGCACTTTCGCAAAAGCACTCGTGGCACAAACATGACAATATTCCGGTACACCATCTTTATCATGAGCCCAATCAGGTGGGTTCCATGCTGTATCTAAACTACTCCAATGAGTGCAATACTTAGCTTCATCCAAATTGTCAGGACAGGCAGAGTACTGTTCAAATTGCGGATTAAGTACTAAATTAATCTGCCCTTTTCCTGCCAATGGCAGGAAAAGGGAGCAGATTAATAGTGTTATTAAATTGTTTTTCATCATCTACTTTTGAATCACGAATTTAAAATTACTGATTTTTTGCTTACTGTCTGTTATCTGAAGCACATACAAACCCGCTGGCAGACTATTCAATTGCAATTGGGTTGTACCGTTTGCAAACTGAACATCCTCAGCAAAAACACTCCTACCTAAAACATCTTTAACGGTAACAGCTACCAGAGTTCCGTCAGCTACAAACTGTTTTAGAGAAATGTTACCATTGTTCGGATTAGGGAAAATTTTGTAAGATTGTGCGCTTGCAATTTCTTCCACCGGCTGACTGTGCCTTGCGGATATATCAATTTCACAACTGCCATCAAATTGGGTGGTATCGTCCTCATAAATTATGCGGTACAATGCCTGTGCCTGATATACAGCGTTACCATAGCTCATCGGGCAAAGGCTGGCGATTGCTTTTACAACCAAGCTATCATCGCCATTCATAGTGCTGTCCATATACTTGAGGTATTGATTGTACAAGGTAACATAAGTGTTAATCACCTCATCGCCACCTATGCCGTCTTTCATGATAACACCTGTTGCGCTGTCTGTTGTTGTGTCTATGTAAGTATGAATGTTTGTAGATAACATTGTTGCCGCCGTTGATTTATCACCGCTCATGATGGCAGCTTCTATATCACTTAACCACTTAAACCTGCTATCGGCAGCCATTGTTGCAAACTGAGCCAATGCCGCTGAATTATCTATCAAGCTTGGGTCATGCTGTATCATCTGCCAAACATTGTTCTCTGCAATCAATTCCTGCGCGGCTGTTTCTGCATAGTGAGTGGTAACCACTTTTGCTGCCCTTGCATACATTGCATAAGGTGTTAGGCAGAGCGGCAATGTACCTGTAGGACCAAGTAGATATATCCCTTGACCTGTACCCGCTGTACCCACGCCATAGGAGCGGGTAATGCCAGTTGGGCTATTTGAATTATTCATCGGATCATAGTACTCTGTTGGCGTTGAGCTTGAATTTGCGTTAACATAAATGATGTCTGCCCACGGTGTAGTACTCCAAGGATTTGGATGCCAAGTGAAAATATTATAGGACGTTGTTCCTGTCCACCAAGGCAGGGCATTCTTCCAAACATTATTGCTTGGCATCGAAAGATTGCCTTGGTCACCGAAAGTGCCGTTCAATGCCATGCCTACAGAATTACGGTTCATCTCATTGTTGAGCCAATTGACAAGGTTGGCACTAAAAAACTGGAAGCCAGCATTCATATCCCCTGTATAGTTGCAGGTTATGATAGAACCGTTAATCCCTGTGCCGTAGATGCCTGTAATCTTACCGATTGCAGATGTACCATACGTTGTAGCAGGTACGGTCAGACCCGGTCCATAGATGGTGTTTGCATCAATAATATTGCCAAAGCAAGCCCTGTGGGAGATGCCATACTGAGCTGAAGTACTTCCTGTTCGGTTATTCATCCTCACAAAGTTATTTCGACAGTTATTGATCTGCCCGAAATGATAACCTGTTACAGCAATGCCATTATAAACATAGTTCATGGTATTGTTATCCACCAATGCCATGCCCAGTGAATACACATTACTGCCCGTACCGGACAGGAACATATTGGTCATGGATATACCCGTAAAAACAGCCATGCCACTGCCTGAAATGGGTGCAAGACCGCCCACATTACTATTGATGGTATTATTGCTGATGTCGATATTGCCGGAGAACTGGTTAATAAAGCCACCGCCAATAGCTGTGTTCAGCGTTATGCCAGTCAGCGTATTCGTGATTTGATTACCCTTAACTGTTACATCATGAAACCTGCGGGAAAGGAATGTTAACCCACCCTGTCCGCTCGTTGTAGCTGTTGGGCTTGGATAGCTGATAACATAGCTGTTCTCCATGTCTACATTGTAGTACTGCTGGCAGTTAACAGCCTTGCTGCAATCAAAAAACTGGTTGTTGGTCGGTGTTGAATTTCCCGCTACCACTAAATTGTACTTCGGATAAGCCGTTACACCAGTGGCTAAAACAGTAGCTGGCGTAATAGCATCTATACCGTTTCCTGTGGGGTTAGGAAGGGGTGAAGCCGGACGGTGCATGTACATAAATGTATTGTTGTAGCATGTCAGGTTACTGCTGATAGCATATATACCTTCACATAGCGTATCGAACAGGTTGATGCCTGCATTGCCCGGATAGAGGTAATCCTGCCCAATGGTAATGCCATTGTAAGCAGCGGTATCGTTTGCTGTAGTCGAAGTGGCAAAACTGCCTACCGCATTGAGCCTTATACCCATATTGGCAATAGTCCCGTCATTGAGCGACTGGTACGGATAGCCAAACCCAATACCCGCACCGTTAGGGTTGATGATATTGTAATGCGGCATAAAGGCATTATAAAATGCCGTTGGCGTGTAAGGTGCTTTTAATGCTGTTGCAGTACCTGATGTTGCAGGGTACTGCATAGGCCAGCCCATGCCTGATGCAGGCATAAATTGCGTCATGTCACGGCTCGTAAATACATTATCATACAACTGGAAATTATAATTGTATGGCGGGGGAGGTTGGGGGGAACCGGTTGCAGGATAACGGGCAATATCTATAGCCAGTCTGCACCTGTTATAAATTGTTCCTGTTGACTTGAAAGTATAACCCGAAGCAGGTATAATGCCATCGTATATTTTAACAGCTGTTTTTGCATCTTCAATCATGCAATGCCTGTTAATGTTCAGCTTGCCGCTGGTGGTTGCACCTGCTGCAAGTACAATACCGTTCCAGAGCAAAGTACGGTCACAACAATACAGGTGGCTGCTGTCGATGGATAATTCAGCGGCAGTATCGACCGTAAGGGTAAAGTTAGGCGCAATAGCCAGCACATTGCCGCTGAACCTTACATTGCCCAGAAATTTGGTATTACCTGCCACATTATAGTTGCCTGCTGGCATAACGGTAGTTGTTCCGCTTGCCCCGATATTGCCATTAAGCTGATAAATCGGTGTTCCGGTGAATGCTGAACAGAAAGCATAATCGCATGTCGGCAATGCTACGGAATAAGTAGTGGTATCGGCACAGCCGAAACCGCTTGTTCCCGTTATGGTATACGTTACGATAGGGAACGTGATACTGACCACATCCAGCGTAGTAGCATAACTGCCAGCAGGATAGGGAATGCTCGTCCCCGGCAAGTACAGGAATGTCGGGGTGCTCCATACATAATTGGAAGCACCGTAAGCCGTAAGCGTTATCCTGTTGCCGCACATAACCGCCGGATAAATTGCCGGAGGAAATAAACCGATGCCAATCCCGATATGCGGCCTTGGATTTACAGTAAACGGGAAAGTTGTACCGCAACTTAGTGTGCCCGCTGATACGGAATAATATAAATAGGTGGTATCTGATGATACCCCTGTGACCATACCCGTAGTGTCAATGGCGGCAATAGTAGGATTGTGGCTGCCCCATACGCCCCCACCTATGGAAGCAGTAAGTAAAGTAGTGAAACCCTGACATACACCAGCCGAACCGCTGATTACAGGATTTGGGAAAACAGTTACCGTATCTGAAACTGTTGCCGTGCCGCATGCGGTGGAAACAGTATAGTAGATAATTGCAGATTGAGGTACAGAACCAGTCATTGTTGATGTTATGAAGCCTGTAGTGTCCACATTGGCGACTGTTGGGTCG
>JBBRPD010000014.1:0-96651 GCA_038228575.1 Chitinophagales bacterium
CATTAACTTAATGGATTTTGCGTCATCCCTGCGGCACGCCGTAGACATTAATCTCCCCTCTACCATTTATGGAGAGAGCCTGTCCCGAACTCGCTTCGGGAGGCCGGGGGTGAGGATATTTGCGCTAAGTTAATGACATTGAGGTAGCACCTATTTATTTTCTACCACAAAGTGCAATACTTCATTGCCGCTGTCTTGGGCAACAAGCACCAGGTACATGCCGCTGGTGAGTGGTGTTTGTGGCTGCAGGTGTGCATCCAGCCTTCCGTTAACCACTGCTGCGTGTGTTTGGTAAACTGTGCGCCCCAGCATATCGGTTACCGTAAGGGTAACAGGATCGTCATTAGTAATGCCGAACGTGCCAGTAACATTAAACGAGCCGCTGTTAGGATTAGGCAGTATACTAAAATTGCCATTGGAACTGCTGCCATTGCTCACTGCCAGGCGGCCGGGACTGATGATCACTTTGTTACTGGTATCCACATCGGGTACTGCACAACGGGCATCGCTGCGCATCACGCAATAGAAAGTATCGTTTCCGTACATCCAGTCGCCGTAGGTGCGGGTGGTATCGCCATGCAAGGCAACACCATTCTTATACCATTGGAAAGTAGGGTGGGTGCCTTCAAAAGTAAGCTGCGAGAAGAGGTTAATATGTTCGCCCCAATAATGTAGGGTTACAACGGTATCAGTAAGCGCAGTCATTAGTGAAATAATAGCCGGGTGGCTTACGTTCACGATCATTGTTCGTAAAACGGAAATACTATCGGGGTAGGCGCAAACTGCATTGCTTATAAGGCGGCAGGTAACAATATCGCCAATGTGTGGCGCATACGTAAGGGTAGGGCCTGTGCCCAGCAAGGTAGAACCAAACAGCAACCATTTATAAACCGGAGATGTGCCCGTATTTACACCATGGGCGGTTAAGGTTATCGGCCTGCCATCGCAGAAGGTATCTTCGGTTGAAGTAATGGTTAGGCCTGGTATAACTACCGGCCTAACCGTCATGCGGATAGTATCGGACACTGCAATAGTAAAGCCGCCCGCAGCGGTATCGTACATAGAACAAGTTATTACGTCGCCATTTCTAACAGTATCGGAATAATAGTAGGGTAGGTTGCCGCCGACTACTGTGCCATTCAATTTCCATTTGTAGAAAGACAGATAATGCTTGCCCTTCATTTCGTGTGCTGTATAAGTAACATGGGCAAAACCACAGATGGTATCGCCCGGACTAACGGTGAGGTGCAAGGTGTCGATGTTAAAAACCTCGCGGATGCGGTGGCCGTTGTTCGTTGATGCCTGACCTTTATCCGCAATGAACATATTGCCGAAACGATCCCAGGCAACATCGGCAGGGAATGCCATTACTGCGGCTGTTGCCGGTCCGCCATCGCCTGCAAAGCCACCTGCACTGCTACTGCCCACAATAGTGGTAATAACGCCGGTGGCTTTATTTACCTTACGAATTCGGTTATTGTTCTGGTCTACAACTATTACATTGCCTTGAGGGTCTATGCGCACTGCGTTGGGTCCGTTTAACTTACACGCTGTAGCCTGCCCGCCATCGCCCGAAAAACCCGCTGTACTGGTGCCCACATAAGCGGAAACAATGCCTGTTGTTGCGTTTACTTTCCTTACCTGATTGTTGATTTTATCTGCTATATAAATGTTGCCAAAAGTATCTACACAAACACCTACTACGCCCTCAAACGAAGCATTTGTCGCCTGCCCTCCATTGCCAGCAAAGCCTACAGAACCGTTTCCAGCAGGTGTCGTAATAATGCCAGCCAGGTCAACCTTGCGAAGGCGTGTATTGCCATCGGCAATGTACAGGTTGCCATAACGGTCGAAGGCGATACCTGATGCGCCTATCTTAGATGCAAGAGCAGCAATGCCATTACCATTAAAGTAGCCGGTAGTATGGTTTCCGGCAACAGTGGTTATAATTTCACTTGTGTCAACTTTCCTTATAACGTAGTTGGCACCATCTGCGATATGTAGATTACCGTGCGGATCGAAGGCTATATTAAAAGGGGTATTTACCAGTGCGGCGGTTGCCGGGCCTCCGTCGCCACTAAAGCCGCCATACATATTACCTGTAAGGGTACTTATGCCTCCGTTTGGTGTTATTTTTCTTATGTTGTTGAAGTTGTTGTCGCAACTGTAAACGTAGCCAGAATCGTTAACCGCTACGCCATATACATTGCCTATTTCCGCAAGTATGGCCGGGCCACCATCGCCGGAATAATTTTGAACGCCATTTCCGGCAATCGTTCTGATGATCTGCTGTGAAAAAACAGTGCCGTGCATACAGGCCACAATTGCTACGAGTAAGGATTTAATAAGTTGTTGCTTCATAATTCTTAAACCTTAGTGGGAATTTAATCAGGTATAACAAAATTATGATTTTTTTACGTGCTTAGCAAGTTGATATAATTGATATTTTAATTTTGTTACACTAAAATTGCAAATAAGCGTATAAACATGAATTTTGTTAGTTTGGTGGGCAATTTTCGGTGGTTTGGCGTATAAATATTGCAGTGTCTGGAGATTTGGAATACACGGCGGTAACATATTTTTCTCGCGAAAAGGTGATATTTTTATAAAATATTGCACTAGAAATAAACCAAGGATTTCGCATGACCGAGTTAGCTGATAATATTTGCCATGCATTTGCATGAGGATGTTATCGTTACTTAGGCGTAAATATTCGTTGCCAGAATACTTGGTATGATAGGAGTTGATTATATTTTCTGCAACTTTAATTCATTGTGTCTAAAAAATGTAAAGTTGACGATAACTTTAGTTTTTGTACTATCTACATTCTTTATTGATACTTCTTTATCCAGTTTAATAGTTTTGCTTCTTTTTCAACATTATTCTTCATCCAATCTGCTGCACTAAAATCGGCCGCCTTCATAGATATATAATAGCAAAAAGCTTCATCATTTCCGGATTGCACTAGCGAATTGAAAAACGGAATATATACATTCCACCAGATAGGCTGGCTTTTTCTTTTTTGCTTTATTGTTCCCAACAACTCGAAAAATATTTTTGCCTGGTCATAAAATAGTTCCCCCTTTGTTTTCCCCTTATTCTTATCCTCAAATTTAACAGCCTCAGTCAGGCTTAGCATCAGATCGGCTGACTGGAACTCATCTTTATCTTCTGTATGCGCCAAACTAATTGATATGTTATTGTTCCCATCACTTTTTACACCCTGGCTAAATAACTTTTGAAGTTGTATATACGCGTCGCCCGACCGCTTAGAATTGTTATCCAACATCAGAAAGTAAAACATATTCATTAACGCCTGAACCCTCTTGTTACTAAATGTCATGCATTGTGATAATAATAGGTGACTGCTCTTGTGCTTTGGGTTTGCCTCAATTGCGGCAATAACATGTTCTATTGCTTCGTCATCCTGCTTTTGATTATAGAGGGTAAGGGCTGTATTATACTGGAGGAGAAAGTCTTCAGGAAATTTTTTTAATCCTGCATAATAGACTTCCAGCGCATCGGTGGGCTTGCCCATCATATCTAAAGCAGTTCCTTTAAGTAAGTAAGCCTGGTTATGAAGGGTATTCTTTGTTTTTAATACTTTATTAATATAAGTAACGCACTCCTGGAATTTCTGCAATGCCAGATAGGTATTGGCAATTTCATAATTTGCAAAATCTGAGTTTTTATCTATTTCTAGCGCAGCATTGTAGGTTACTAACGCAGCCTCATAGTCACCTTGGTCATATAAGAGATTCCCTTTGTCCATTAGCGTGCTTACTGAATTGCTTTGTGCGAACAGAGGAATGTTGCACAACAATAGCATCGTAAGAATTAGGCAGTTTTTTTTCATAATGTAGTATTTAAACGCTAGATAATGCAAATATCGCGTTTGCAATCAGGTTTCCCACTTTGGCATATTAAATTTTCCTTTTCACTTGGCACTAATATTCAATCTGCATGCCCAGTCCTTCTTTAAGCTTGGCAATGAAGGGGTTTTTAGTGGCCATGGCTTCATACATCTGGCTTTTGCTCAACACCATGCTCTTTTGGGAATTGGCTATATCTTCGTCAACCTGAAGCTCAATGGTGATGCGGATCAGGCTATTGGTTTTTGCACGGAACAGATCGAGGATATAGCTGCGCTGGTTTTGGGCGTAGGTTTCGGTAAGTTCGGTAGGCACTATGATGCGGACTTCATCAGGCGGATATATTTCAAGCCGCATCAGGGTGAACTGGGCATGCACCATACCTTTACCAGCCGCCTTTAATTCTTCCAGGTAAATGTTGAAGATCTCATTGGCGAGTGCATTCGTCAGCTCCTTTTTTTCGGCGACCGTTATTTTACTAACATCGTCAAAATCATCGAGCAGGTTGGCACTGAGGCGGCGGCCCGAAGGTGCTGCATTGACCGACCTTGCTGGTATGGCTGGTGCTACCTGCTGTGCTGGGGGCATTGCTGCCGGTGCATGTGCCACCACTACTGCGGGCGGCGGTGCTGGTGGGTTATATGCCATCGCGGGTGCCTGTACCTGTGGTGCAGGTGCGGGGGCGGTATTATTTTGGTAAGCAGCAACAGGTGGTGGTGCAACCGGTGCAGCACTGCTAATAGCTACCGGACTAGAGTTTTTTTTTACGTCAGCGGCATCACTGCCGATTTGCAACCCGTTGGTGCTTTCCTTTCCGCTTACGGCATACAGCAGGTAACAAAGCCTTATCAGGCACATTTCCACGTGCAGGCGTTTGTTGTTACTGTTTTTATATTCCAGTTCGCTCTGGTTAAGGGCGTTAAGGGCCGAAAGTATAAACGAGGGGGGTGTCTGGTTGGCTTTTTCCAGGTAAATTGGTTTGTGGTCATTGGGCACATCCAGCAGTTTGGCCATACGTGCATCTTTACACAAAAGCAGGTTGCGGCAGTGGGCTGCAAGGCCATCTAAAACCACGTCTCCTTCAAAGCCTTTTTCCAGCGCTTTATCCAGCATCAGCAAAGTGCCTGCAACATCCTGACTCAGTATATTATCTGTTAAGCCAAAATAGAAATCAGCATCGAGCAGGTTAAGGTGCTCCATGGTGTTGTTGTAGGTGAGCATGCCATTGGTAAAGCTGGCAATACGATCGAGCATGGAAAGCGCATCGCGCATGCAGCCTTCGCTTTTCTGGGCTATAATATGCAGGGCGGCTTCCTGTGCTATCATGCTTTCCTTGCCGGCAATGCTATGCAGGTGTGCCACAATATCATGCGTAGTTATGCGCTTGAAATCGAATATCTGGCAACGGCTCAGGATAGTTGGTAGTATCTTATGTTTTTCGGTAGTGGCTAATATAAAGATGGCATAGCTAGGTGGTTCCTCCAGCATTTTAAGGAATGCGTTGAAGGCCGAGGCACTCAGCATGTGTACCTCATCTATTATATACACTTTGTATTTGCCGTGCTGTGGTGCAAAGCGCACCTGATTGGTCAGCTCCCTGATATCATCGACAGAGTTATTACTCGCGGCATCGAGCTCAAATACGTTAAAGGAAGTGTTATTCTTAAAGCTGATACAAATATCGCAAACGCCGCAGGCCTCCATGTCGTCGGTGGGGTGCAGGCAGTTGATAGTTTTTGAAAGTATACGGGCACACGTTGTTTTACCTACGCCACGCGGACCGCAAAACAGGTATGCATGCGCCAGATGCTGGTTACGGATTGCGTTCTTTAATGTAGTGGTTATATGTTCTTGCCCCACAACCGTATCAAAGGTTTGCGGCCGGTATTTTCTTGCTGATACTATATAATCGCTCATGCTGTAATAAAGGGTAAAGTTAGGCTTTTTTGCCGGATAGCCATAAATTTTGGTAACTAATACGGGCTGTTTATAACGGTGCAATTACCACGTTCGCACACCTGTACTTTACATATTATTGCTTGATTTTATATTTTTATGATCATTTTATTGTTAGTGTTTTACTTACAATAAGAGCCGACAGACAGGGCTGAAGAAAGCGACCAAGCTGATACGAACCATACAGGTTATAGATAATAATATAGCACAGTTACGATTGTTGTGTACCTACGGCACACGTTATTTTTAATTGACTTTTGGTTACAAACATTTTGCACCTGATGGCGCAATGACATGATTTAATGGCAATGTCGTTAATTTAAGCTGCTGAGCTATATCACCCCTTCGGGGTTTTGTCCATTTTATAATCTGGTTTCTACAATCATATCACCCATTCTGGGTTGCAGGAAGCTGCCATGCTGATACCGACCATTACGATACGCCCAATACAGGTTATAATAATACGGCACAGTTAAGATTGTTGTGTACCTACGGCACACGTTATTTTTAATTGATTTTTGGCTACAACCATTTTGCACCTAACGGCGCAATGACATGATTTAATGGCAATGTAGTTCATTTAAGCTGCTGAGCTATATCACCCCTTCGGGGCAATGTCATTAACTTAATGGATTTTGCGTCATCCCTGCGGCACGCCGTAGACATTAATCTCCCCTCTACCATTTATGGAGAGGGGCCGGGGGTGAGGATATTTGCGCTAAGTTAATGACATTGCCCTTCGAGGTTTCCCCATTTGATAATCTGGTTTCTGCAATCATATCACCTATTCTGAGTTGCACATACACCTAAGAAACGTGACAAAATAACCCCTGCCATCAAAATACTCATGCTTTTAGGCAGACCAAATTTCAAGCTGTCGG
This sequence comes from Chitinophagales bacterium, assembly GCA_038228575.1. GTDB lineage: Bacteria > Bacteroidota > Bacteroidia > Chitinophagales > Chitinophagaceae > Flavipsychrobacter. The sequence continues at coordinate 6,710 of JBBRPD010000014.1, forward strand.
TAATCATCAGGGTTTATATAGTGATGGGGAGTGGAAATGCCTTGCATTAAGTTTTTTGCACGCAATTTCAGGCATTTATCAGGTTATAATAACAAAGAAGCCGCAAAATGCGGCTTCTCATATCTTCTAAAAGTAAAAGCAAAAAGCACAACAGCTTCCTACTTTCTACTTTCTACTTTCTACTTTCTACTTTCTACTTTAGACTTTAGACTTACGACTTTAGACTTACGACTTTAGACTTACGACTTAAAGATGTATCGCTTCGCCCAAAGCAACTTCTACCGCGTCTTTTACGCTTTCGCTCATGGTAGGGTGTGGGTGAATGCTGTTCAATACTTCGTGCCATGTGGTTTCCAGCTTACGGGCAACAACAGTTTCTGCTATCAATTCCGTAACGTTTGAACCAATCATGTGTGTGCCTAACCACTCGCCATATTTCGCATCGAAGATCACTTTTACGAAACCTTCAGTTGCGCCAGATGCGCTTGCCTTACCCGAAGCCGAGAATGGGAATTTACCCACCTTAATTTCGTAACCGGCATCTTTAGCTTGTTTTTCTGTCATACCAACACTTGCCACCTCTGGCGAGCAATACGTACAGCCCGGAACGTTCCCATAATCCAATGGTTCTGGTGCGTGTGCGTACTTGCCTTCTTTATGTGCAATAGCTTCAACGCAAATGGTAGCGCCTTTCGATGCTACGTGAGCCAGAGCCTGGCCCGGCGTAATATCGCCGATAGCATAAATGCCATCGATGTTTGTTTTGAAGAATTTATCTACCAATACTTTACCCTTATCGGTTTTTACACCTGCGGCTTCAAGGCCTATGTTTTCAATATTGGCAACAATACCGGCAGCACTTAAAACTACGTCAGCTTCCAGTACTACGTCACCTTTTTCAGTTTTAACAGTAGCTTTTACGCCTTCGCCGCTAATGTCAACCTTTTCAACGGAAGAATTGGTCATGATGGTCATTCCTTTTTTGCGGAATACCCTTTCTAGTTCCTTAGAAATATCTTCATCTTCAACCGGTACTATGCGTGGCATGAATTCCACAATAGTAACCTTAACGCCCATACTATTGTAGAAGTAAGCGAACTCAACGCCTATGGCGCCAGAACCTACTACTATCATTGTTTTAGGCATTTGCGGCAGTACCATCGCTTCGCGATAGCCTATTACTTTTTTGCCATCGATTGGCAGGTTAGGTAACTGGCGTGCACGTGCGCCTGTAGCCAGTATGGTATGTTTAGCACTGTAAATGGTAACCTTACCATCGGTGCCGGTAACTTCAACTTCTTTCTTGCCGTTCAGCTTACCCATGCCCATGATCACATCAATCTTGTTCTTCTTCATGAGGAACTGAACACCCTTGCTCATTTTATCGGCAACACCACGGCTACGCTTTACTACCGCGCCAAAGTCAACCTTAAAATCGGTTGCTGCAATACCGTAGTCTGCTGCATGCTGGAAGCTTTCCAATACGCTTGCCGATTTCAATAACGCCTTTGTAGGAATACAACCCCAGTTGAGGCAAATACCACCCAGGCTTTCTTTTTCTACAATAGCAACCTTAAAACCTAATTGTGATGCACGGATGGCCGCTACATATCCGCCTGGCCCGCTGCCTATTACAATTATATCGTATGTCATAAAAGGAGATTAATTTTTTATTTTGCTTGATTTAATTCGCTGCGCAAATGTAGTAATTTAATTAGCGAAATTGGCAAAACAGCAACCCTGCAATTTCTACTATTTACCAATTGGTGAATAGTGCGGGGATAATATGTATGTTTCCAGGTAAGCGCACGGTGTAATTTAACTACCATTTTTCAATATGCCAACGTTGTAACTCCCAAACGTGCCTGGGAGGTGCTGTGTCTGATTGATTCAATCTCATTTTTATAATGCCGACGCTATCATTAACCTAAAATTTATCGTTGTTTGAACTGATTTCACCCACATTTGAAAATGAGTGGCTATTTAAAAAGTAGTTGGAGTCGGTAATAGTATAAGGATAGCTATTTTCAAAAGAATGATAGCCTCCAAATGTTTGCGAAAACGATAGTTTGGATTCAATTAGTGTATAGCACCAATATAATGTATCAGCAACTATGGGCGTATCGAGGTGCATTTCACTTAGTACAAGGGCAAGTCCCTCTACGCCTCCCATACTCGGATGAGCATACGAGTAAAGGTCGACGAAGTAGTAGGCTCTTGACAAGTAAAAGCTATCTGTAATGCCATTTACAGAGTCTCTATAGATCCAATAGCTTACTAAGATTTTATAGTTGAAATGCGATTGTAGTGTAGCATCTATTGGCGAATAATAAATTGGGTCGGGCTTAGCTGGCATCGGGGCTTCTTTCTTGCAGCTGAGTGCAAAAAGTATGGCGAAAGCGAAAATGGATAGTGAGCTTTTCATTTTTTTAGCGTTATAGGGTTTATTTAATTACATGCCAGCGTTGCAATTCCCAGCATAGCTTGGTAAGGCCATATCACGTGGTTCTAACCTCATTTTCACGATACCAACACTATCATTGAGTAGAAAAAGATTGTTGACGTAGCGCACTCCAGCAACGTTGTAGAAGTTAAGCCATTCATTATATAAAACCTTTCACTGTTGTCCGGCAAAAAAAAAGTAATCATCGACTGAAATGTAGCGCCAGCAAGCATTACAGCGAATTTTTATTATATTCTACCCTGCTTTTGTCTGGCCTCTTTACTGGTTGTTGTCATCGCGTCTCCATGTTCTTTTTTTGTGCTGCCGCAAAAAAAGAACCAAAAAAAGCGGCACTTTGGGCAATCGCTCCGCTGCCCAAAGAGCCCTGCGGCGTGTTTTGCTGAAGCTTGTTACTCTAATGTCTGCGCCGGGACGGCGGCGCAGGTGTTACGTACTTTTACAAATAATATTTTAATCGGACAGTAGTGAATTACTATCTAAAGTAGCCGGGTAAACCGTACTTTGTTCGAAAGGGTATGTGATTTTTAGATTTAAAATTACATAAAATAAATTACATTTTTTTAAACGCTTCATAACCTTCTAAAATGCTGTTCAGGATAGAGCCGGAATCGTAGTATTGATGGATTTTATCTATATGGGCGGCACATAATGCTAATACCTCTCGTTTTTCATTCGGGTGGGTTTGCCAGTATTCCGGGTTTGCAAGAAGTACTACTTTCAGCAGGTCACCTTCATACATATCGCCACTCACAAAAAGATAGGCATGTAATTGTTCAATAGCCATCGGAATGAGGATTTCAAGTGAAAAGTTCTGGCCTATGGTTATGCGTAGGTTCTCCACAGTAAAATCGCCGAGGTCTTTTTTACGGAGCGTGTACACCTTTTCCATTAAGCTGGTTGCATCGGCTGGTATCGGTCCCCAGTTGTCGCATTCACGTTTTTCCAGCGTATCTGTTTTCGTTTTTTTCATGGTGCGGCTTTATTGGTATTATTTCCTGCCATAAATTGCTCCCCATGCTTCGCCATGTTCAGTTTGGTATACCTGTTTAAAACCGTTGGGGGGCAGCCTGGTAAGGTCGGCAGAATCAAGCTCAATATTATCTTTAATTATAAAATCGGTAGCCGGGCTAATCGTATAATTGACCGTAATAAATGAATCAGCGGTATGGCGGAAGCCGGTCATGGGTTCGGTAAGGTGTATGCGTTGCAATGCGGAATGCGCGGAGATGTTTTTGCTGTAAAGTTTATTGTTTTCCAGATATCGTACTATATCTTCCTGCACCCGCATGGCTGCAAACATGCCAGGTTCGGTGTCTCCTATTTTATTATTGAAGGCGAATGAGCATAATACAATAATGGCGCAGTCGGCAAATAAGAAAACAAAAGTTCTTTTAATTTGCCGCGTAAATAATTCAAATACCCATGCTACTACCATCAATATTACCACAATAGCGCACAGCAGGTAGCGGATGCTAAAAAAATTCAGCGAGGAGAATGACAGGTAGGCGCCAAAGAAAAATAAGGTTAAAAATATAAAGCGCCGGGCGGCAGGTTTGCCCTCAGCGTCTAGTTTACTGAGTACATAACAACTGTGCACTAGTGAGCAAAACACAAAAGGGATGAATAACCTGCGGGTGATATGGCCGAACATCGATTCCATAAAAATATACAGCAAAATGCCCGTCAAAACGGGTATTAAAAAGCGGTAGTTGCGGGTTGTAATGGCTACGATAACACTAGCTGTTACAAAAAATAAAAATAACCAGCTCCGGCATTGGTTCTGAAATATAATTTCGGCACAATAGCGCATTTTACCATTAAACATCTGCCAGCTGTAATCTATAAGCCCGGTATGTTCGGGGAAGAGATACCAGCCATTCACTTTTTTCTGCACCAGGTAAAAACCGGCGATACACAAGCCGGCGCACAGCACAGGCAGAAGGTTCTTTACTTTTTGAGCAGGGGTAGCAGCCTTATTGAAAAGATAGATAACGGCATGCACACCCAAAACCAGACCCAGCGCCATGCCGCTTTCTTTGGTAAAAACCAGGGCGGTGCAGGCCAGGAAGGTTTGCCAGTATTTCTGCGTGGCATAACAATACAATGTAAGCAGCGAAAATAACGTTACCATTACTTCGGGCAGCAGCGTTGTTGATTGTATGAAGAAAATTACCTGCCCCCCAACCAGCAGCAAGCTAAGCAGCGCGGCGTTTTTATTGAACAACCGCAGGCTTATTTCGTAAACCGAAATAAGCAGCGACACCGAAATGAACAGTGCAAAGCTATGTTGCGAAATGAGGGAGGGTCCGAAAATATGCATCCATGCCGCTGCAGAAGCATAGAACAACATAGGGTGCCCCCGGGAATAATAGAGTTCTATCGCATTGGGCATAAGGCTGGGGCCGTGGTTATACATCAGGTTTACGCCGGGCGCATAAGACCATGACTCATCCCAGAAGAAAGGGTAGTGCAATGCCGGTATCTTCAGTATCACAAAAGCGATAACCAACAGTATCAGTACCCACCTGCTCTTTAATGCTGCCATGTATAGTTGTTTGTTATTAGGGTTTAGGAACGTTAACAAAATAAATGCTACCATCTGTCTTGTTCTTTTGCATTTCTGCTTCGTTGAATAAGTCTTTAAATAGCTTGCTATTCGTAGATTTTTTGCCTCGCATAAAAGAAAAATAACTTCGTCATATGGTAGACTTTATTTCGTCAATGTTTCTTTGGGAAAATGTTTCCGACATTTGCCGATAAATTTATAATATTTGCGAGGATTAATACCAAGCTTTCAAAAATAGAATGGGATATGTAGCGCGAATATACAAGAATGCTTACAGTGGGTTGTCGCCGGCTACATGGTGGCTATCGTTAGTTATGCTCATTAACAGGTCAGGCACCATGGTAGTGCCCTTTATGACGCTGTATTTAACACAGTCGCGCCACTATGGTATTGCAAAGGCGGGTTTGGTGATGGCTATTTTTGGTGCCGGTGCTATTTGCGGTGGCATATTGGGCGGCAAGCTTACCGATAAACTGGGGTTTTATAATGTGCAGCTATCGGCGCTGGTGTGTGGTGGTGCCATGTTTTTAGTAGTGGGTCAGCTAACGGAATATGTACCTATTTGCATAGCCACTTTTATACTGGCGGTACTGAATGAATCATTCCGCCCGGCAAACTCTACAGCCATAGCGCAATACAGCAATGAAAGTAACCGCACCAGGTGTTATTCGCTTAACCGATTGGCTATAAATTTAGGTTGGGCAGTTGGTGGAGCCTTGGGTGGCATTATTGCCGCGAAAAATTATTCTTTATTGTTCTGGATAGATGGACTTACCAATATTGGTGCGGCTATTCTGCTGCGTGCAGTATTGGCCCCGCAACGCAATGAACAAACACCGGCCTTCAGCAAAGAGAAGTTAACGAGCAAAGAAAAGGGGCCATCACCTTACCGCGATAAGTACTATATGATATTCCTGGTGTTTACGGTGTTGTTCGCATTCAGCTTTTTTCAGTTGTTTACAACTATACCAGTTTTCTTCAGGGAAGAATTGCATTTTACGCCACAATTTATCGGCGCTATAATGGCCCTGAATGGCTTAATTATTGCATTTTTTGAAATGGCACTGGTATTTAAGCTGGAAGCCCGCAACCGAAACCTCGCAGTAATGGGTCTGGGCACTTTTATAATGGCGCTTTCGTTCTTGGTGTTTAATGTAATGCCTTACGGTTGGGTGGTGGCTATTGTGAGTACACTACTGGTAACCCTGGGCGAAATGATGGCCATGCCCTTTATGAACACCTTTATGATAACCCGGACTACCGATAGCAACAGGGGGCAATATGCGGGCCTGCTCACCGTAGGGTGGTCAATCGCGCAGATACTGGGCCCTTATTGCGGCACCCATATAGTGGAAATGTATGGCTATAAAATACTGTGGTGGGTTGTGGGTGCCATAGGGTGTATTACTGCCATTGGATTTAGGTGGATGGAAATGAGTATAGCGAAAGATGATAAGATGAAAAAGGTTCAGGCAACATGAGTATAATAAGCCACAAAAAGAACATGTTGTTGGTTATCCCCTTTGGAATAACACTTATAGTCCTCAATGTCATCAGGATGTTCAACGTGCCTATAACGCACGATGAAACAGGTTATGTACCCAGCTATACCTACCTCGATTTATTAACAGAGAAAATAGTAAGTGCCAATAACCACATATTGCATTCGGTATGCCGTAAGTTTTTTGTGGAGCTGTTCGGTTTTCATCTTTTCACGTTGCGTTTAGATAGCTGCCTTGCGCTTATTGGTTTCATAGTAATGTCGTACCTGGTATGCAAGGTGCTGTTTAAGAATAACTGGTGGCTGCTGTGCTCATTTATAATGCTCAATATGTCTACTCCCTTTGTTTTTAACTTCTGGGGGCTTAGTCGTGGTTACGCTTTGGGTATGTTTTTTATGACGACGAGTATCTATTTTCTCTTGTCTTATATCGGCACTTTTAAACCGAAGCTGCTGTTATTTTCTTTATTGGCGGGCATATTAACGGTGGAAAGTAATTTTGGTTTGCTCAACTTTTTTATTGCCCTTGCCGGGGTTATTGTGTTACAGCAACTATTTTTCCGCAGAAACGCGGAACAGAAAAAACTGATACCAACAGAGTGGGGTTATTTGCTGGGTGCGGTTGTAGTGCTTGCATTACTCATAACGCATCCGCTAATAAAATTGCATGGCGGCGGCGAACTGGCCTATCTGGGTAAAAATGGTTTTATTGAAGATACTGTAGGTTCATTGTGCCGTTGCAGTATTTATGGCAGTAGTAATGAAGCCGCTATTATGCAGGTGCTGCCCTGGCTGGTAGTGGGTTTGTTCTGGCTTATGGTTGTTTATTGGCTATTTAAATATTTTAAGCTGAAGCTTCACACCACCATTGCTGATGTTAATGTGAAGTATGGGTTTATACTTACGCTGCTGGTTGCTATACCGGTACTTTCATTAATTGCACAGTTTCTTTTGTTGGGAATTAACTACCTTATTGACCGGACGGCCGTTTTCTTTATAATCCTTTTCTTCTTGCAATTAACGTTTTTCTTGTATAGCCTGTCAGTGTTGTTGCCAAGGCTTGCTACATCGGTATTTGTGCTATTTTTTAGTATTGTAATTGTTCATTTTGTTCAGAAGTTCGATTACGACAGGGTACTTTTGTGGTGGTTCGATGCGCCCGATGTTGCCATATTGCATAAAATGGCGAACGATTCAAAAGATAAGAAGGGGAAGATAAAAGTATGTATGAACTGGCTGTTTATTCCGGCTTTTGAAACATACGATATGCCACATTATTACAACGGCCGTTTCGATAAAATAGTAAAATTCGGTGAGGCCAACCCTGCAGATTCCGAAGCATTTGATTTTTACTATGTGCAATGGGATGAAGCTGAGAAAGTGCCCCAAAGCTATGTAGTGGATACACAGGTATTTGGCGGCGGCTTTAAATTGTTTAAAAAAGTGGATACGTTACCTGCTGCCAAACAGTAAACTACCGATGCGCACCATATTGCTGCCACATTCAATTGCCAGGTTGTAGTCGCCACTCATGCCCATGGAGCAGGTATTGAATTCAGGTTTGTTTGCAAACGTAGTACCGGCCAGCTGTTTAAAAAAGGAGTGTAACCGGGTAAATTCCGACTTAACTTGCGCCATATTCTCAGTAAAGCTAGCCATACCCATGAGCCCGCAAATGCGGATATTGGTGAGTGCATTACCACTTTCCATTTCGCTGATCAACGCATTAATTTCGGCCTCATCCATACCAAATTTACTTTCCTCACTGGCAATGTACATTTGCAGCAGCACATCAATTGTCCGGTTGTTTTTGATGGCCTGTTTATTGATCTCCGCCAGCAGTTTTACATTGTCAACAGCATGAATAAGATGCACAAAAGGTGAAATGTATTTTACCTTATTGCTTTGCAGGTGCCCTATAAAATGCCACCTGATATCTTTAGGTAATGCTGCCACTTTATCGGTAACTTCCTGCACATAGTTTTCGCCAAAGTCGCGCTGCCCTGCGTTATACAATGCCTGTATATCTTCAGCCGGCTTTGTTTTTGAAACAGCAACAAGCGTAACTCCTTTCGAAGAAAATTGATCAGTAAGGTCTTGCCAGGTTTGAAGGTTTACCATTTTTTTGAGTCGTAAGTCGTAAGTCGTAAGTATAAAGTCGTAAGTATAAAGCTCTGTTTTTTGTTAAGTCGTAAGTCTTAAGTATAAAGTAGAAAGCCATAGTTTGTAAGCTTTTGTTGTTGTAATGTACGTCTATGTGCTAACTACTAGTTACCATGTACTAACTACCATGTACTAACTACCATGTACTAACTACCATGTACTAACTACCATGTACTAACTACCATGTACTAACTACTACGTACTAACTACTATCTACTATGTACTACTAACTAATACTGTTCTTTTTCGTTCGGGAAATCTTTGTCTTTTACGTCTTTTATGTAGCTTTTTGTTGCGGTAGTTATTTCATCGTACAGGTTCAGGTAGCGGCGCAGGAAGCGGGGGGAGAAATTCTTGGTGATGCCCAACATATCATGCATTACCAAAACCTGGCCATCTACGTGCATGCCGGCACCTATACCAATTATAGGTATCCTTAACGATCGGGCAACTTCAGCACCAAGCGTTGCGGGTATTTTTTCAAGTACTACGGAAAAACAGCCAGCTTCCTCCAGTAACCGGGCGTTGTGCATTAATATATCTGCTTCTTCTTCTTCTTTCGCACGAACCGAATAAGTACCAAACTTATAAATAGATTGCGGAGTAAGGCCCAAATGTCCCATAACAGGAACACCGGCACCTACTATGCGCTTTATTGACTCTACCACTTCTTCGCCACCTTCTAATTTAATGCCGTGCGCCCCGGCTTCCTTCATGATGCGTATTGCTGAATGCAATGCCTCTTTACTATTGCCCTGATACGAACCAAACGGAAGGTCTACAATAACAAGACATCGGTTACAGGCGCGAATTACACTTTGGGCATGATATATCATGTGGTCAAGCGTAATGGGCAGGGTAGTTTCATGGCCCGCCATTACATTAGAAGCAGAATCGCCTACCAGTAACACGTCGATACCCGCATCGTCAAATATTTTTGCCATGGAAAAATCGTATGCGGTTAACATACTTATTTTTTCTCCCTGATCTTTCATTGATTGCAGGGTATGGGTGGTAATACGTTTTATATCTCCGTGTATGGACATGCTCGTTGTTTTATTAGGTACTATTGACTATTTGGCAGTTATTAAATAGGCGGTGTATTCAGGGTTATAGCGACAAAAAGGGAAATAGCAATCAGCTTACATAAAAATGCCCGATGCCATCAGCATCGCTTCATTGAATGCAGCTTCATTAATATTCAGTGGGATGTTGTTTTTTTCGCACCAGTATTTGATGTTTTCTGTGGCCATATTGCCTACGAGGTCGTCTTTAGCCATGGGGCAGCCGCCAATACCTTTCAGGGCGCTATCGAACCTGCGGCAGCCGGCATCATAAGCGGCCTGCATTTTTTCTTCCCAGGTATCGGGTGTGGAGTGGAAATGGGCTCCGATCACCGTATCTTTAAATTCCGGAATCAGGTGTTTGAAAATATAGCTGATATTTTCAGGCTTTGCCACTCCAATGGTATCTGACATTGCTATAGTCTTAACGCCAAGTTGTGTTATTTTACGCACCCAGTTTATGGCTATTTCAGCGTTATAGTCGTCCCCATAAGGGTTGCCGAAACCCATGGAAATATAGATGACCAATTCTTTGCCGTTTTTTACGCACAGGTTCTGAATTTCTTCTACCTGCACCAGCGACTCAGCGATCGTCTTATTGGTATTGCGCATCTGGAAGGTCTCAGATATAGAAAAAGGAAAGCCGAGATAGTTGATCTGGCTGTAAGCGACAGCTTCTTCTGCACCACGGGTATTTGCAACTATCGCCAACAGTTTGGTTGAAGTATTGCTGAGGTCTAACTGAGGGATGATATCCTTTGTATCAATAAGTTGGGGAATTGCCTTTGCGGAAACAAAAGACCCGAAGTCAAGAACGTCAAAGCCTACCTTCAGCAAAGCGTTCAGGTATTGCACCTTATCTGCTGTGGGTATAAAATGTTTCCAGCCCTGCATTGCATCGCGCGGGCACTCTACCATTGTAATTTGGGAAGCCATTTACAGAAAAATTGTGCATAAAGGTAAGCACAATAAACCGTTGCAACTATAGAAATGAATTGTTGCGGGATTGAGCGAAAGAATAAAGCCGCCCGCCAGTCAAATTATCAACTGTAGTGGCTTAAAAAGTGGCTTAAGCTGTGTTTTTAGTGGCTGCCTGCACATAGTAAATAATATTTCGGTTTTCTGTAACATCTACTATCTGGTTAATGACTTCATAGTTTTTACCATGCAGTTCTATGCATAACCCGATCAATACCTGGTCTTCCATACCGTCATCATCATCTGCTATATCAATTTCATGAATAGCCTCCGATTTAGCAATATCCGCTCTCAATACTTCAAATGTTATCTTCACTTTATTTCATTTTCAGTGTGGTTAAACTAAAGTTAACCGCTGAAAATATGGATGGCAAATAAAAGGAACAAACGGTCTGTTTTTTTCACTAACGGTCCGTTTTAGCGGGATATGTCGGTGGGAGGGGCGAAACTAACCTGGGTGTAATGAAGCTAGAAATAAGGATATTAAATTGCTGTCCTTGTTCGATAAATCAGAAAAAGAGTCCCGTGCCGATACTGAACTTGATACTTTATTGAGGGCATCTGGGCTCAGGTAAGCCAGGCCCCCAAAAAAATCCTCATAGAATAAGCTGTTGCCAACTTGTTCTATGAGGAGTGTATTTATTAATTGTTTACTTGCAGAGTAGCTCTCCATTATCGAGTACAATATCTTTCGGATAGTCCATGTAGCTCCATTTACCTACAACCATACCATCTTTCAGTAGCATCAGCCCCGGGTTAGAACGCATGGCTGTTTTGCTCACCGTTTGGTCAAGCATATAAAACGTAACATCTTTCATATTCCATGCTTCCTGATAAGTTTTGCAAAGTTCTACACCCGATGAGCACAGCACATAGAACTTGACCTTCATGGTAGTTGACTTATTAATAATGTTATGAAGCCGCTCCATGTATTTCTCGTCAAGGTGTGCTTTGTTAGGTTCTCTTACAAACCAAAGGAATGTATAACCTTTGGCGGTAAGCACGGCCTTGGTCATATCATCGTCGCCATAGCTGGTGAGTGCGAAATCGCTTGGTATTTCGGGTTGGCCGGTTGCTTCTTTCACGAGCGTCGATTTGCTGTCAACAAACTTCCATTTAGGGTCTTCCCATATTTTTTGCTCGTTGAATTCTTCACTGGTGAAGTCTTTCTTTACTCCATTTTTTTGATAGGTAAGAATGGTAGAGAAAACTGCTGCGGTCGCGGTTTCAGAAGGCTGCATTTTTTCATAAATGCTGTTGCCCACCCTGTATGGTAAGCAGTCGTGCACTGGTAAATGATGTAACGTCCACCACTGGAAGGCAAATATAAATACCGTTGCCGCCCCTACGATAGCTGCGTTGATGGCTTCCTTTTTGAAGATGCCAAAAACACGGTACCTGAATATCCATAAGAATATGGATATTGCAGTTAAGGCAACATCTTTGTAAAAGGTTTCAGCATTTGATATTTTGAGGCAATCGCCGAAGCAACCGCATTCCTTTACTTTGCCTGAGGTCCAGATAAACCAGGTGAGGAAAAGAAAGAAGGAGTTGAGCAGCACCATTATGGTTATCCAGAACCGGAAAGAATTCCCTACAATCATGGCAACACCCGCTACAACTTCAAGGGCTATCATGCCCACAGAAAAGGCAAAAGAATAATTGGCGAGTCCGTTCATCCCCCACACTTCAAATATCTCCGTCATTTTGTAAGCAAGGCCCAGTGGGTCATTTGCCTTCACTACGCCTGAGAAAATAAATAAGCCGCCAAGGGCAATTCTTAAAATCCAAATAAGATATTTCATTTATGTAATTTAAGTGGTTGAGTATAACGGCACTAGACTAACGTTTGTAAAAATAGCAATCATTCTAACAAACACGCAAAATAGCTGTGACTGTTTTGTGTTTTTTTATGTTTTTGTAATAAAACGGATATAGGCGTAATTTAATGTATCTGTTTCAGGTAGTATCAACAGGGGAGGGGTAACTGTGCTTATTTGCAAATTTCATAAGTAGCTGTTTTTATTAAGTTTACCTTTACCAAACTAAATGCGGCTTGTGCCTGTTTGGTTGCCGGTATCAATTGAATCAACAAATCTTTAACAGTTTAACTAGCTGATGCGTATACAAACATTGCCGCCTGTTAGCACTATAATTCAATCTGGAGGCAGGCTTCTGGATCTGGTTGCGCCCGTGGTTATGGGCATACTCAATGCGACTCCCAATAGCTTTTTTAATAAGGGGAAAGATAGCGATTTAGCGGCCTTGTTGAAAAATGCAGGGCAAATGTTGGCAGAAGGGGCTACTATACTCGATGTTGGAGGTGCCAGTACCAAGCCGGGTGAGCCCATAATAAGTGCCGCCGCGGAGCTGGAACGGGTAATACCTGCCATTGAAGCCATAGTAAAACATTTCCCTGAAGCATGGATATCGGTTGATACCTATAATGCCCCTGTTGCAAAGGCTGCGGTTGAGGCTGGCGCAGCTATAATAAACGATGTAAGTGGCGCCCGTTTTGATACGGAAATGCTGGCAACAGTAGCCCGGTTAAAAGTGCCCTACATTGCCATGCATATGCAAGGCACGCCCGAAACCATGCAACGAAACCCCAATTATAACAATGCTGTTACCGATGTACGCGATTACTTGCGGACGCTGTGCGACCAATGCGTAAGTGCGGGCATTGATGATATTATTATAGACCCGGGTTTTGGTTTTGGGAAGACACTAGCACATAATTTTGAGCTACTGCGCGAAATGCACACCTTTCGTATACTGGGCCGCCCGGTACTGGCCGGTATTTCGCGTAAATCAATAATATGCAAATCGCTAAAGGTGAATCCCGAAAATGCGCTGAACGGAACCACAGCCCTGCACATGGTTGCGCTGCAACAGGGCGCGAATATATTACGGGTGCATGATGTAAAAGAAGCCATGCAGGTGATTGAATTATTTAAATGGGTGAATGTAAATTTGCTGTAATTTCGGCGACGCTAATATTCAAAACTAATCTTATTCTGAAGTATGGAAATGACAAATAAGGATTTATTTATTGAAGGGTTTTTGAATAGAATTTCGCAGCAATTCCCGCAATCTACTGATGCTAAATACAATAGGAACCTCGCATTTGAAATTTTCTCAATTGCAGTTATACTAGATAAGCCTTTTGAGGAGGTTTTTGATAATATCATAATTAGAAATAAAGAAGGACAGAATAGCAAAAAGGATGGGGGATTTGACGGTATCTGGTTTGAGGATCTCGGCGAATACTATGTTATGCATGTTTTTCAGTGCAAAAACACTCCTTCCTTAAAAGCAAATGAAATTGATAAATTCAGGAATGACTTCAGGGAGATTTTTGTTCAGGGCAATAAAATAGGGAGGGAAAATATTGACGATTTATCTCCGTGGATAGACGAATATAAACAAATTTCCGAGCAAGGTTTTATAATTGATGCGCGTCTCTATTTTACATTTAATGGTGTAATTAAAGACCCCAATTACGGCAAAAATGAACAAATTTATGAAACCTACAATTCTACGGAGCCGGATAAAATGTTTTTTCGAATAGTTGATAGCGACGAGATTTATAATAGAGTTTCTAATGTCACTGCGCAAAAACGGGGTGATGTTTTGTTCACTTTTCGGCCTGTAAAATCTAACATATCCACTTTGGATAGTCAAGGGTTGTATACCTATGCGATAGAGAATATAAGAGCAGCTAACTTTAGAGTTCCTGCAATAGAGATTTGCAAACTTATGGATGAGGAAAAGAAAGTTAACGGGCGAGTTGAATTGTTATTTGAAGAAAATATTCGCTCCTTTCTTGGCCTTAAAGCGCGCGCTAATAAAAAAATGGACGACACTATTAATAATAGAGAGGATGCTGTTTATTTTCCATTTTTAAATAATGGGATTACGATTATTTGCGATCAGTTAACTATTCCAAAATCTACTCAAGACGACACATACCTTTTACCAGTTAAAAATCCGCAAATTGTAAATGGATTACAAACAACCTGGGTGTTGTATCAAAATTATAAAAAGAAGCAAGAGTTACTAAACAATATATTTGTAAATGTAAGAATTTATGAAACCAGAGAAAAGGAATTGATAGCCAAAATTACGGATGCAACAAATACTCAAACACCAATAAATTACAGGGATAAAATCAGCAATAAAAATTTCAATTCAATTACGAAAACGGTTTTTGCAAATGAAGGTATTAATTACATAACAAAGCGAGGTGAGCCACTATCTGCCAGAAATTTAGCACTCTATAAAAGTGCAGTAGAAAGTGAGACCGTTTTAAAATTTTGGTATGCGACTTTTTATGAAGAGCCTGAAACAGCAAAAAACAGTATTGCAACTGTTATGCAAAGAATATTTGATGCGGCAACAATTGAAAAACACCCATTAGAGAATTTATTTGACGGAAGTAATAACTCTCCGGTTTATAGGCAACTGCTTGTAGCACACAAAATTTATAAGTTTGTGCAGGAAAAAAAACAAGGAGAACAAAGTCAACTAGTTTCATATTCTGATGAATTATTGTCTTATGGTATCTACAAAATTGTAGGCAATAATAAGCTTGCCGATTTTGATAGTAAGGAAGTATTAGCATCGGCCTATTCAAAGGCATATAGAACTATAGAGAACATTGTTTACGACGAAATCGAAGATCATGTGAAAACAGGAAAGCAATTTTCATATAACACTTATTTTAAAAAACCAAAGTGCAGAATTGACTTCAATAAAAAATTGGGCATTGTTGAAGATAATAGCGTTATAGAAATTTTGAAAACAATTCGTGGATAATTTATAATTAATGAAGCACAACTTATTTATAGCACTGGAAGGGATTGACGGAAGTGGCAAAAGTACACAGACGAAATTACTGGAGCAAAGTCTTATTGCAAAAGGGCTTAAAGTTTATGCAACGTTTGAACCCACCAACGGGCCTATTGGCAGTATGATACGCAGCGTGTTGCGCGGAGAATTGAAAATGGATGAGCGCGCTGTAGCCGGTTTGTTTGTTGCAGACAGGCTGGACCACCTGCTGAACGAGGAAAATGGCATACTTAAAAAATTGGAGGAAGGGTATACTGTAATAACCGACCGTTATTATTTTTCGTCATACGCCTATCATGGTGCGCACATGGATATGGACTGGGTAATTGCCGCTAACGCAATGAGCACCTCACTGTTAAGGCCAGATGTGACTTTGTTTATTGATGTTGCCCCCGAAGTTTCCATGAGCCGGCTGCAACAACGCAATGAAAAAATAGAGATATACGAAACGCTGGACAACCTGAGGGCGGTAAGGGCAAAATATGTTGAAGCCTTTGATAAACTGGCCGATACGGAAAAAGTGGTGTTTGTAGATGGCAATAATTCTAAAGAAGCTATTAGTCATGACCTCTTGCATCAGGTAGCGCATTTGCTTTGATTTGCATTTAATTTTAAAAGCCTGCTTTGTTTACGTAGTGGTAAAACAAAGCAGGCTTTTTAGTTGTAACAATGAGTTGCTATTATGACCTCCAAGGTGTTCTGTCGCGGCCCTTGTTGGAACCAAAAATTAGATTTATGGCCAGGCAGAGCACCAGTGCACCGGTAGCGCAGGCGGTGATTTCGTTAGTCAGGTCATTTTTGCTCACATGAAAACTTGGGTAAAAAAAAGAATCGCAAAAGTAGCTACCCACGCAACCGAGTATCACCGACACAAAAACACCCAATGTGCGAAAGCGAATGAAATAGCCAATAGGAAAACCGATAAGGATACCTATTATCTGCGTGAGAAAAAAGCCCCTCCAATTGAGCCAGAACTCATTAAAGGAAGCGAGTAATAGATGTTTCATGTACAGATTTTTGACGTAAAACTATAAAAAATATAGCCAGTATTATAATTTTACCATCGATAAAAATAGATTGGTTAGCAATGCATTATAGCTTTTCGTAGATAGTGCGTAATTTCTCCCTTGTCATGATCTGTTGCCAATCTTTGCCAAGCGCATTTTCCCATAGCGGTGCCATGCCCAGAGAAACATTGATCATAGTATCAAATTGTTCGTCGGTTAAACCCTTAGTTATACCTTCAGGTATATGTATATCGTTTTTGGCAACCATTTTATGGAAAGTCGCCACACCCTCCGGGTAATAGTCTTGCAGGTGGTTAAAAACAATACAGTTGCCTATGCCATGTTTTGTGCCCAGCAAGTAGCCCAGGCCATAACTGATAGCGTGCGCAACACCAACCTGCGAATAAGCGATACTCATACCGCCGGCGAATGAAGCCATCATGAGCTGCTCATCGCTTTCGTCGTTCCATTCGTTTTTGTGCAGAAACACTTCTTCGCAAAGGTCTTGTGCTTTTTCGCCATAAGAACGGCTGAATTCGTTGATGAATGTACCCTTCAGCGACTCCACGCAATGGATAAAACAATCCATACCGGTGTAAAAGCGCTGGTTTTTTGGTGCGCCCTTAATAAGCGCCGGATCAAGTACTATCTGGTTAAATGGCGTGAAATCGGAATTCATGCCCAGTTTACGGGTAGGGCCGGTTAGCACCGTGGTGCGCGAAACTTCTGCGCCTGTGCCAGAAAGGGTAGGGATGCCCGCTTTATAAACTGCCGGGTTTTTCACAAGGTCCCAGCCCTGATAATCTTGTGCCTTGCCGGGATTGGTCATCATAATAGATACCGCCTTGGCAAGATCCATAGCAGAACCGCCACCAATACCAATTACGCCAGATACGGTGCTGAATTTATCTTTCAGCATTTGGGCGAGTTCATCAATATAAGTTGTTTTGGGTTCATGCGTTACATCTGCATTAATAAGTATGTCGTTACCTCTTACCGGTATGCGTGCTTTAAGTGCCTCGTCATTTTCAAAATAATGGTCAAGCAGGTAAACCATTGGCGCATTGGCTTTGCGTTGCGGCGCCAGTATTTCATCTAATTGGTCAAAGCATCCCCGGCCATATACCACATAATCGACCATCTTAAAATTGCGAAACTTCATATTATACAGTTGTAAGCGCAAAAATAGTGTTTTGCCAAATGACTTTTTACACTTGAATCAAAATAGCTGGTTTGGTACTAATGTACAACCGTTGTGGCTTTTTTAAAATGGCAAAATAATACCGTTCGTAAACAAAAATGACCGCTGGTAAACAATATTTGGAACAAGGCAATTGGCTGTGCTACATTGCAGCATGGTTACTCTTAACCAACGAATAATACACCCTGAAATATACCCTGAATATACCTTAGAATATACCTGTTAACTATACCCGCAGAAATCGATGCCTTATGAAAAGTGTAAACCCGCATAAACAGCAAGTCACACTAGCACACCACTTCACCATCCCCGATTTCTTTTTAAAAATGTGGCTGCCTGTTTCCAGGCGGCCATTTTTCTTTAGTGCAAAATCTCCAGTTTCAAGCTTTTGGTTCCATCGTTTGTAAAGAGGTTTACCAGGTAGATGCCGTTCGAAAATTGACTGATAGGTAAAGTTATTTTATTCAGGCCTGCATGGTAATTGGCTTCGGGTTGCTCATAAAGCAATCGGCCGGCAAGGTCGGTAATTATAATTTTTACGGGTTCATTTTGGGTAAGATCGAAAGATAGGTGCGCCGTTTCATTGGCTGGGTTAGGGTATAATACAGTGTTTTTAAACGGTAATTCAGTATTGGTAGTGCTCAGGTAAAATTGCATGTGGTTGCTGTTTAAAACAGAACTATCTGCATGCCGTATCAACAGTACGTTAGCTTTTAATTTTCCTGTTTGCCATGCCGGGTCAATAGTTGTTGTTAGGGTAAAATTGTAGGTGTGGCTTGCCAGCATGTGCGTTGGCAACGCTCCCGCCATACCTTCAGGGTTGGGATATATCTGGCGGCCCACATAATTATATACCATGTCGGTGGCCGGTACGGGGTTGGACCTTGTTTCATAGCCATCCATTGGGCCTAATAATCCGCTGGCGTAATTGTTTACCTGGTCGTATGCCGCGGTGGTGCCAGTAACACCATCTTCAGTAATAACCAGTGCCAGGCGGTGATCGCCATCCATGTTTATTGCCGGTGTTACCGAACCTGAAACGGTTACAGAATTGCCGCTTATAGTACCGTTGAAATTAACATCGGCAAAACCAAAGGTATTTTTCTGTATGTCCAGAAAATCAAAAAAGCTATCGAGCGGCACACTCAGTCGGCGGTCAAATTGTATGTAGGGTACATAGTTCCATGCAGAATAGAGCATATAATCATGGTAGGGCGTATCCGTCATTGGGTCAGCCTCGTGTACCGAAATTAGTGTTGCATCAATGTCGCGTGGTACTACCGATTTCAAGTAATACATATTGCGGGGTGTCCATCCGTTGTAGGTGCCTTCTCCGCTTTCAATAGCCAGTGCTTTGTGTGGTATAAAGTCGGCACCACGTAATTGCGCAAAAGCGGTATCGTTAGCATGGTATTCGTCACTATCCAGCGTTACCCACGCAGTTACATTAAACGTGTTTGTACTGAAAATACTATCTCTGATGGCATGCGTAAAATCGGTTGTGGAAAAAGGAAGCAGGGCGAGGCCGGTTATGCTATTGGTTTTAATGGCACCTGATGCCAGGCGATAGTTCAGCGAAAAGCTATGAATGGTATCCAGCCCGGCATTAAAAATCCGGAAATCGTGCGAAAAGCCATAGCCGGTTTGCACGTAGCTTAAGAGGCTGTCGGTAGGCGTTATTGCCAGCAAAGAAAGGTCTTTACGAAATGGTTTAAATACACAAACGTTATCAATAGCCCAGCCTTGCATATTATAACCACCACCATCATTGTAGCGGAAACCGATGCGGATATTGCTGGCATGTGCATAAGCGCCAAGGTTGATATAGTGTGTTTCAAACCGCACAAAAGCTGTATTAGGCGCAACATGTTCCAGTACGGTCCAGGTACTGCCATTATCGGTCGATATTTCGACCGTTGCTGTTTCTGTATCACCCATACGTGTATACCTGCTAAAGTAAGAATCATACCTCAGCCAGGCTTCTGAATACGAGGAAAGATTAATTATGGGTGTATAAGTAAGTACATTAGAGTCATTATGGTCCGGACCGGTGCACTCTGCAAAGCCAGCTATTTTATTAGTTCCTATGCTTGTTGACATGGCTCCCCCGGCAGGCATCATGCACCCACCGCCAATAGAATAAGGTAGCCCGCATTGCCAGGGCACTACGCCTGAAAACTGGTATGGCCAGCCGGTTATGGAATAACCAGCCATGGCATCGAACGGCTCGTAAAATATGATGGTTTGTGCGTTGGTATGAAAAATGGAAAATAGAATGAAGACAGATAGTATTGTTTTTTTCATGGGCGTGGTTTTGCGGCAGGTTTAGTAAACCTACATTATAAACAGACGTAAGTTATTTATTTTATCTTGGGTATGGGCTGTAAATTGGTATGAAACGGCTTGATATTAATAATATGCAATAGTTTACTTTGTTCGAATTGAGAAATGTTATCTTAGCAAACTAATTGCCGCCTTTTGAAAATTCCAAGACTCATATTACTTACTTGCTTTGTTTTCCTGTTTGCCTTGCAGATAAAGGGGCAGGATAACAATGTATTTAACTTTAATTTTAATCTCGATAACGGATTACCATCTAACCATGTGTATACCGCGCTAGTAGACAGGCTGGGTTACCTTTGGTTTTCAACTGACAAAGGTGTTGTAAAGTATAATGGCTACGAACATAAGGTTTTCAATCTTTCAAATGGCTTATCAACAACCGATGTGTGGCAACTGTTTGAAGATAAAAAAGGGAGAATATGGCTAGGTAGTATATCTGATGAGCTGGGGTACATTTTTAACGACAAATACCACAGAGCTTACCTGAAGGACATTAATTCAACCATTTATCCGAATGACTTTAAGAACTATAAAGGCGGAATAATTTTCGGCAGCCCTTATATAAATGGTAAACAGGCAAATACCTATTGCTATGAAGCAGGAGATACGATATTCAAATACTGCGATATTGATCTTGTTTCGGAAGGGAAATCATTTTTGGAAAAACACTCGCCCAGAAGTATTATGGTTGGTACGACCAATGATAACGGCGAAATTTTTGTTTTTTATGAAGATGGGTTGTATAAGGTTACAGGTAGAAACAGCTTGAAACGAATACTTACTATCGGGGATACTGCCGGGTTCACTGATTTTTTTAAAGGCCACTCTTTTGTAATGGGAAATACAATTATTGCGAGAGGGCAGTTGTTAAACAGAAATGGTTTCCCCACGCTCGATATCCGTAGCGGGCAGTTAAGAACGATCAATTTAAGTGATTATGGTGATACTTGCGGTATTTATGGTATGCTTCATAGGGGGGACTATTTGTATGTATTTACGCGTAGCAGTGTACATGTATTTGTTATAGGTAAAGCACCGAAATATGTTCGTTCATTTTCAATTGAAAAATATTTGCCTCCGTACATGGTGCAGGAAGGCAATATGTTGCTTTTTATACATGACGGATTTTGGGGGAACATCGTATGCACCAATTCGAACGGACTTTACCTGAGTAGCGAATTAAACAACAAGTTTAAAAAGGAAAATGATATAGACCTGCAGCATTACGAACACATGGGTGGGATCCCTGGAGTGAAGGACTATTGGTGGAATAGTGCAGAGCATACTTTGGCGGTTTGTGATGATAAAATGAAGTTTTCAAAGATAAATTTATCTTATGTAAAAAATATATATTCCATTGCGCATTATTCGAAAGACTCGTTTATTATATTTGGGGAATCGAATTATTGGTTAACTGCTGGCCTTGTGTGCTCCCCTTTTCTATTATATAATTATCCGGGTATACGTGGCGGATACGTCGTTAATAGGGATTCGTTGGTTGTTATAACATTAAGTGGGTTTAGAAAATTTGCACTAAACCGAAATGGTATAGGTGCGGAACATATTATTTGGCCGGACAGGTTAAAAAATATTGTTTTTGATTCAATGCGAAATAGTTACTGGGTATACAGTAATAGAAAGGTATTTGTACACAATAATTCGCAAAACAAATTAATTTCGAAGGAAGAATTACTCAAATTTGGGATCAATGACATTGGTAAGATTGTGATGGACAAATACTATGGGAATGTAATTTTTTCCGGAAGCATTAATGGAAATGCAAAAATTACAGTCTACGACGTCGAAGATAATAAACATAAGGAGCTTTATAAACAGTTCAATCTTTCAGGGGCTTTCTTGTTTACATATGAAAACCTGCTCATAACCGCCGGGAGATTTGGTGTACTTGTGAGTAAAATTACCGGCCGCTTACAAGTGAGCAAGCCGATATGGTACCGCAATGTAAAAGACGTTAATTACAAATATGTGTATAGCGGGGTGGTAATGGTAGATAAGATATTGCTGAATACAGACAAGGGCGTGTTTACAGTACCATTACCTACAGATTCTGTCATGCTTATTACCAGCGAACAAAAGATTGCACCCGAATACAAATTTCTAATTAATTATCAGGGAAATTTGATGCATCTCAAAACAAATGATACAATTCCTGTGCGCCTTCAAGCCCCAAAACTTCAGTTTGATGTCATTAACCTTTCTGGTAACGGGAAATTAAAGTTTGCATACAAGGTAAATAACTCTGCAGAAGTTAATGAGCTAAGAGGCGATGAATTCAATTTCGCAACGCTTACACCTGATAATTATTATAAAATATCGCTTTTTGCTACAGACAATGTATGGAGGAGCGATGAACTTAATTTTTATGTTTATGTACAGCCATTATGGTGGCAGACGCATCGCGCTATCAGGCTTATTTGGGTATTTTCTCTACTCGGTGCTATTTTAATACTGGTAGTTGCCATAGCGATTACTCAAAAAATGGTGATAAAGAATAACCGTAAGAAAAACCTGCAAATGGAGTTGGAACTCAGGAGCATTTATGCCCAGATAAATCCCCACTTCATTTTTAATACACTCAATTCGGCACTACTGCTGGTAAGTAAAAATAATATGGATCAGGCGTATAATCATATTGCCAAATTTTCGAAACTGCTGAGGAGTTATATTAAATCTTCAAGGAACAGATTGATATTACTGGATGAAGAGATAGTTAACCTCAAGAATTACATTGAATTGCAGCAGGTACGTTTCAAAGATAAATTCCGGTACGAAATTGTTGCCGACGAGTCAGTAAGCAATAAGGGGCTAAAAATTCCGTCGTTGCTGCTGCAGCCGTTCGTGGAAAACGCCATTAACCATGGCCTTGTAGCTAAAAATGGAGCAGGGAGTTTAGTGTTAAGGTTTCATTTGCGAAAGGATGAAAATTTGCTAACTTGTACTATTGAAGATGATGGCATAGGGCGTAAAGAGGCTGCAAAAATGACGGAGAGACGCGACCAGAATGATGAATCTTACGGCAACCTGATGATAAAAGATCTGGTGACTATTTTCAGGACCTATGAAAAAATGAAAATTGACATTGATTATATCGATAAATTGGCACCACTAAGTGGAACCATAGTGACAATAAGCATTAAATATCCGGATAATGGCGAGTAATATAAGCAGTATTATTGTTGATGATGAGCAGGATTCTATAGAACTATTGACCAGAAGATTGGCCGTTTTGTATAATAACATAACTGTAGTTGCCTCATTTACCAAGTGGGACACAGCACTTGCAGCATTGAAAAGCGAGCCGTGCGACCTCCTTTTTATGGACATATCGATGCCAGGGAAAAATGGTATTGAATTATTAAAACTTATACCGGGACTAGACAGCGAAATAATATTTGTGACGGCACATGATAATTATGCACTCGAAGCCTTTACATTTTCAGCTACCGGATATGTGCTGAAGCCGGTTGACGATCTTGAGCTTTCGAGTGCTATTGAAAAAGCTTTGCAGCGCATTGAAAACAAGAAAAAGGCCCACCAAAATACTGCTTCAGCTGTTGTTTTGAATGAGAAAATTGGAATACCTAATAATATGGGTATTGATTATGTGGAGATTGCAGATATTATGTACCTGGAAAGTGTAAACAAATGCACCAAAATAGTTACTGCGAAAAATGAGTTTGTAAGTTCGCTGAACATAGGCCGCTTTCAGCATTTGTTGGAAACGCATCATTTTTTCCAGATACATCGTTCTTACATAGTAAATCTGAAGTATGTTTTACGATACGAATCGTCACTGTTGGTAATTATGGCCGATAAGACCGAGATTCCGGTGTCCCGTACCGTAAAGAATGATTTTTTGAAGCTATTCCACGATATTTTTTGAGTTCGTCAAGTGTTTTAAACTCACAATAAGGTAGTGTAAACCGGCATTAACCACCGATTTTTAAGTGCTTGTATTTTAGGCTGATTTCGCCAAAAATGCAAGCTTTTTTTATTTGGGTTAATACCGTTCAGCGGAAGAAACATACCATTCGCGCATTAAAACATGCAGTTCGGCGGGCTTTTCAATTTCCGCCTCTCCAGCCATGGTATATTGCATTGTAATTGAAATTATAGTAGTGCAAATTATAATGACAAAGTACAATAACTTATTAATAATCATTTTTTAAAAATATATAATGGCAATAAATAAAAACCTCTAAAAAACTCCCGAAATTTTAAGAACATAATGCCGTAAGGCGTTATCAGTAATTGTGCTCCGCAGGTGTGGTTTAGCTACTGCTTTGCTTGTGTGTATGGTATGTGGTCGTATTTAATTTGATTTTTTGAAGTTCATTTTTAAAAGAAAATTTTATGAGAAATAGAATAATTTTAATGGTTGCTATACTTGCGTGCTACCTTGGGGCACGGGCGCAGACACCTTATATTGGCGCTGTTGCGGGTACCGGAGTGGCTACAACAGGCTATTGCACAGGATGCACTGCGATGACCAGCTCCATTGGTGCAGCTGCCGGAATTGCGACTCAAGGCTCTGGCGATTTATTTTTTACCGACCCATTGAACCATGTCGTTTGCGTTAAAGATGCGGCGGGAAATATCAACGTAATTGCTGGTATTTTTGGTGTTGCCGGAGATGGTTTGACAGGTGGCCCTACCACGGCAACAGGTTGTCTTTTAGGAGAACCGTATGCTATATTTCAAAGCTCTTATGATTACAATATCTATTTTACCGATAGAGGCAATAATAGGGTTTGTAAAATAGACCCAGGTACAGGAATAATATCTTCCGTGGTGGGTACAGGATCGCCAACCATTAGTGGGTCGATTACAACTTTGACCGAATCGACAATAGGCTCGACACCTGCAACATTAAATTTGCCTGTTGGAATCGCAGGAGACTGGCGGGGGAATCTTTATATTTCTGATGCGGGTAATCACCTTATAAGACATATCGATTTAGCCGGGAGCCCAACGACCATTACTGTAATTGGAGGTGACATTACAGGAACAGCCACACCTTTTACCACTGGCACATCAATATTAGCAACGAATGCAAGCTTAGGAACGATTGAAGGAATAGCTTGCGATGATAATACATCAAGTGTGATTATTGCTGAAAGCAGCACAAACAGAATATTAATAATATGGGGATTGCATTACGGTACCTTTGGTTGGATCAGTTCCATTGGAACAGGCTTATCTTCCCCAACTTCAGTCGCCTGTAGTGAATTCAAAGTTTTCGCGAATAGCGGGAATACTATTGTTTTAGGCGACATATTCGGAACAGGTCCTTTTACTCCATATGCAGGTTCCGGAACATCTACAACTGCAGTAAACTGTATTTCAGCTCTTTCTGACGGGATGAGCAGCCCAAGTGCGCTTTGTGTTGATCCCAATGGCAGAGCGGAGCTATTTTTTGCAGATGCCGGTAATTATTACATTAGAAAAATAGAGGCCCCATCTATTGAACCTACATTATATTATTGTACTGGTGCATCAGGTGTATATCCTACAACT
Organism: Chitinophagales bacterium; assembly: GCA_038228575.1. Classification (GTDB taxonomy): domain Bacteria; phylum Bacteroidota; class Bacteroidia; order Chitinophagales; family Chitinophagaceae; genus Flavipsychrobacter. Next base: position 32,386 of record JBBRPD010000014.1, read on the forward strand.
GCTACGCTGGTAGAACGTGGGGCTGGTGTCGGGGCTACTGTATGGTATCGCCCTTATGGTGGGTCGTGGACGCCAATGACGACTTCAGGAACAGCCTCCGATGGGTCAGTTGAGTTACCAGTAACTGCTGCAATTTCATACGATGTGGAAATACACGATAACGGATGCCCTTCAACACCTATTTCGTTAGGAACATCCGTAATGGATGCCCCTCATACAGGGCCAACAAGTGCGAATATTATTGGCGGAACAGATGTATCAAGTGGTGGTTCTATCCTATATGAATCAACCGACGGATGTAACTGTGGTCTGAACTACGGAATAGACCATTTTGAAACCAATGCAAGGTATTATTGGCAAAAGTGGAATCCTTCAACTGGTACTTGGGGGTATCAAGATAACTTATGTCATTTTCCAGGTTTTTCGTCTCCTGGATATTTTGGTGCATTTAGTTATTCCGGAACATTTTTAAGTGGTTTAGGCGATGTCGCGGACGGTCGTGCGGGCACATATTCGTTGCTTGCACAAATGAACGGTTGCTATATGAGAATGAGTGGTGAAGTTCATATTGATGAGCCTGGCCACACTCTTACTTCGTTAGCCCCCACATTTAGCGCTTCAAGCACAGTTATTTGCCCTGGGGGTTCTCCAGTTACAATTACTGTTGCAAATGCAAAAGGAGGCAAAAAATATGAGCTTGTAGATCCTGCCTACAATGTTATAGCAACTATTACGCCATCTGGAACCGGGTATTCTTCAATCAATTTTACAGGGTTAACGGAAGGTGTTTACCAGGTTCTGGAGAAGAATATTGTGTACGGTTCAGGAGCAACAGCATTTTATGCATTAAGAGTAGCATGTGCAGGAACTTCTAATTCAATAGAAGTTTTTAACAGGAAGCTGTCCATAAATATGATTGCCCCAATGACCGTGTCAGGTGATGATGCCTATACTTTTTGCCCGGGTGGTGCGTCCTTAGTATTGGATGCATCTGTAGTTACCCCCTATACCGGCACTGTTACCTATAACTGGACCTGGTCTGGCGGGGCCACCGGTTCCGCTTCCATAGGGACAAGTAATTTTACCCCGCCTTTTACCCTTACGGCCGGAAGCACTTATGTATTTACGGTATCAACAACCACATCTTCAAGTGAATGCCCACTTACAAAAACGGTTACAGTAATTGTGCCAGCAGCCGGGACTTGTACCCCATGTGACTATTTTAATGTAAATTCTGTGCGAGTGTCTGAGTATGGTTCATCCGCCGCCGTGTCTACCGGAACTTGTCCCGATTGTAGTATAATCCAATCTTTTCACACTATCTATTCCACTGCGGTCACATCGCTATTGGCAGGAACCAGCACGGCACCGGTAAACTATTATGTTGCACACCCTCCAACAGGTACTGAAGTAAAGCTCCCAACCGGAACAAGTAGTATAGCGAATGACATATTTTATGTTGCAAGCGGCATTAATTTAGCTGTTGGGTCTTTAACCGACGTTTCTGCAAATTTGACCATTGATCATTGCCATTTTTTTAGTTCCAATAGCTGTAAATGGAATGGTATAAAGGTCTACATAGTTAACCTGGGCAGCGGAATGGGTACCAACAAGCTTACAGTTAAGGGTAATTCACTTATAGAGAATACCGCGATGGTAACGTTTGCCAATAGTGGCGGCACACAATTCATCACAGCAGGTATTTATACTTATTGCGATAATGCAGGATTTAGCACCTCTCTTGCTACTTCCTACCCTTTAACAAGTCCATTGCCATCTTCGTACAGTGGTACAAGCCCTACACTCAATTGTCTGATTAACTGTCAGGATGCAGTTTTTAACCAGAATGACATTGGCATAAGCGTAAATAATTACGTTTTGGCAGCATCTACCGCCCCAAACATATTTCCATTCTATACTGTTAATAATGTTTTTACATGCCGCAAACTTTCAAAGTTCCCTTTAACTGGCTCACCTTCAACACCTTCGGGGTATTACCCGTTTGTATGGCCGGATGCAAGTGTTTTAGCTACTCAGACAAGTACCACCTCTTCCTCCGCACCTGTTGATTATAACCCGGATTTTGGTGTTGACAATTACCAGGTTCAAAGTATCTCAGCGACATTGCAAACCGCTGGTATCAGGTATGCTAATGTTAGGGTTTTACATTCGAGTTCTGATTACAACGACCCGTACATAAATTTTGGAGCTGAAATAGGTAGCCTGACAGCTGGAGGTAATTTATTCGACTCTATGTATCATGGCATTCTTATAATTAATTCGAATACATCAGTGTATAATAACATATTCACGTCTTGTTTTAACGCTGGAATCGGCATATCTAATAACAATACCTATTCTGTAAAGGTAAGTGGTGGATCAAGCCTGACAACCGGAAATAAATTTTACAATATGTTAGTAGGAGGCGCATCGGCTATCTATTATACATCAGGCTGCTATTCATTCAAATGTGATTACTCTACCATCACATGCAATGCATCAAATCCGGCTAATTATGGCATCAATGCAGGTGGCTCTTCTTACAGCGACATTGACATAAATCACAATAGTATTTACAACATCGGCTTCCCAATTTCGATGACGATAGGAGAACCAGCATCTGGTACCCCTACTTCTACTTTGGGGAACGTCAATATCAATAACAATGACATATCCGATGTGGGTCCTGGCGGTCTAACTTCTACTACTAAAAATGTGAAACACGCAATTTATGTTGGTTGTAGAAGAACCTACATTACGTCATATGCAGAATCCGGGACCTTTAGTGTAAGTAATAATACGTGTACGAATGTTTACAAAGGTATCTATGTAGGCACAGGATACGGCGGTTCAAATGGATTTCATGGATATGCAGTAAACATAAACTCAAATACAATAAAATTAAAAAATCAAACATCTCCTTTTGGAGTATTTGGTATATCCACTAGGAATAATGTAGGGGCTAGTTGCCACATAGACTATAACAGCATTACCGGACCCGCCTTTAATTCACCAGCTAGTCCAACAATTGTTACCGGCGCATTCGTAGGTATACTAAGTGATGGGCTCGGTCAAAGCTCAACCAACCGGGCATCAATAGCATGTAATTATGTTGGTGATATAAATCTTGGCTTTTATTTTGTAAACACCAACCACATTGACTGGAAAACAAATGTAATGGAAAAGAATATGTATGGTTTGTATTTAGCAGGTCCGATTGATGAACAAGGGTCAAGTAGTGGATGTGCACCAAACGATAATTATTGGGCTCTGTCAGCGACTAGTTCAGTACCCAATTGGTGGACTACAACCGGAGTTTTTCAAACTTTTACGAATGGGGTCGATCCAGCGGCAAGTACTACAAATTCGATACTAAATGTAAGAAATCTTACGGGGGTAGATGGGTACTACCCAACTGTAAACGGCCCTGTCGGCTCGGGGACACCATATAGCGCAACAACAACTCCAGCATCTATTATTGATTTGAGTGCAAGTTGCGGGACCGGTATTACGTCCATATCTTCTTCATTCTGTGCGCCGGTTCCTGGGGGCAGCAGTTGGGCTGGAAGAAGTGAATCTGGGTTAACAGATTCAAACACTCCTACCCAATCCTACACCCTCTTCCCTAACCCAACTAACGGAAACATCACAATCGCGCAGAGCGAAGTTGTTGACGGTATTGTGAAAGCAAGGGTAGTGAATATTGTAGGTGCGAGTGTTTATGAAGGTAACCTTGAGTTTGCAGGCGGTCAGTCGCAATTGAATCTTCCTGATGTTGCGTCAGGTATTTATATTGTGGAATTGAAAGATGCAAGCGGTCATCGTTTTACCACTAAGTTAACAGTAGAAAAATAGTTGTAAGTTTTTCTTTTAAAAATGCGGTTGCCTAGTAGGCGCCGCATTTTTCATTTTATACCCAGCCGTTTTTGTCCATCAATTGTTCGGCGCGGATAATGTCTTCGGGGGTATCTATTTCTACGCCCATATATTGGGTTATGGCCATACGCATGGGGATGCCGTGTTCCAGGAAACGGAGGCATTCTACTTTTTCGGCGGCTTCGAGGGGTGTCATGGGCCAGCGGGTAAAGTCCATGAGTGCTTGTTTGCGGAAGGCATAAACGCCTATGTGTTCATAGTAGGGAATGGCAATTTCTACATTGCGGGGGTAGGGTATTACACTGCGGGAAAAAAATATAGCATTGCCATTAAGCGAGAGTGCAACTTTTACATAATTCGGGTCAACAACAAGGTTGGGGTCGGTTAGTTGCTGCACCAGTGAAGCTACCTGCACACTGCCGCCATCATCGCCAGCAAAAAGATGTAACAATTGCGCCAGTGGCTCTTTTTGCACGAATGGTTCATCGCCCTGCACGTTCATAAAAACGTCACCATCCATAAATTCGGCTACCTCGGCTATGCGGTCTGTGCCACTTTCATAAATGCCCTTACTTTTTACTGCCTGGCCGCCATATTTTATTATTTCGTCCATTATTTCATCGCTATCTGTAACCACAATTACTTCATGGAACAGGCCGGTGTTTTTGGCTGATTCATAGGTGCGGCGAATAACGCTTTTACCCTTAATAGGCGCCAGTAATTTTGAAGGGAAACGGGTAGCGCCCAGGCGGGCAGGAATCAGTGCAACTACTTTCATGTGTTTTAATTGAGTCGTAAGTTTTGAGTCGAAAGTATAAAGTCGAAAGTATAAAGTATAAAGTCGAAAGCTGAGCAGTAAGTTTTTAGTCCGGAGTTTTCAATTTTTTTAGTTTTTTCTTTTTCTATTTCCTTTTCTTTTCAATTTGCCATCGATCTGGTGGCAAAAGTAGAGATAGTAAGCGAAATTTACTGTTTCGGGAAACAATAAGTTTTCAGTTGAGTTTGGTGTGGCATCAGGGACTGCTTCTCTTTACCGCTTGTTGGTATATTGCTTCTTGCTTAAGCAAAGCACCCCAATCTTCCACTGTGGGCTGATTGGGGTGTAGTGAATTATTTTATTATCGATCCTTAGTTAAGGTGCAATTTTTCTTTCTTGGCGAGCAATTGCTCTACTGTTTCAACGTATTGTTCGTCTGAAACGCAGCAATCAACCGGGCAAACCGCAGCACATTGTGGTTCTTCATGGAAACCCTGGCACTCTGTACACTTGTTAGCGGTAATATAGTATACATCAACAGCCAATGGCTCATGCGGAGCGTCAGCGTCGGTAACGGAGCCATCCATAAGGGTATAAGCGCCTTTTACTGAAGTGCCATCGGCAATTGCCCATTCGGTACCACCTTCGTAAATAGCGTTATTCGGGCATTCTGGTTCACATGCGCCGCAATTGATACATTCGTCAGTTATTTTAATAGCCATGTTGTGAGTTAGATTTTAAATGTTCTTGCTGTAAAGTTAAACATTAGGTTCGAATTGGTTACGGATGCCAGGATAATTTTTTCAGGTATTTTTCGTTCCTTTTTTATTAGTTTTAAAAATAATCTACCACTATGAAAACTTTACTACCTGTTTTTGCCTGTTGCTTAATTGCTTTGTCTGGCTACGGACAAAAAAAACAGGCCACTATTGGCGATGCCCTAGGTAAAGCTGACCTGGAATTTGATAGCGGAAGATTCGCCAGTGCCGCAAAGCTATATTTATCCGATACCAGCCACCTTAATAAATTGCAGCTTTATAAACTGGGCAGAGCTATGGAAAGCTGGAACATTGCAGAAGCCGATCAGCAACAAGTCATGCACTGGCAGCTAAAGGCAGCCGGGGAGGGCAGTGATTCTGCAATGTATTTCATTGGCTGGATGTATGAAACAGGGCAAGGTGTAGCGCAAAATTATGCCACGGCATTATCTTGGTATAAGAAAGCTGCCTCTTTAAATAATATAAGAGCCTTTATTAAAGTCGGCACCTTATTTGAAAAAGGATGGGCCGTAGATAAAAATTATGATGAAGCTATAACCTGGTATAAAAAGGCTGCTGATAAAGGCGACACCTTTAGTGCTGTGCAGATAGCTTACATTTATGCCGAGCCCGAATATGCCCGACATGACTACGCAGAGGCGATGAAGCAATTGCTTGCAATTGGCAGCGCCTTTGCACGTTTCAACATTGGGGAGTTATACCGGCTCGGCATTGGCGTGCAGCAAGATTATGGCAATGCTTTGAAAAACTACCATGAAGCCGCGGCCCTGGGTAGCGCGAACGCGATGAATTGCTTAGGGGTAATGTACCAACATGGTTATGGCGTTACAACGAACCTCGATTCAGCAATAGCTTGGTACCTTAAAGCTGCAGATAAAGAAAGCCCTGTTGCAATGCGGAATATTGGCAAAATGTACGCCGATGGTAGCGGTATAAATAAAGATTATAAGGAAGCAATGAAGTGGTACCAGAAATGTGCCGATATGGGGGATATGGACGGGTACTGTCTTGTTGCTGAAATGTATTTAAAAGGAGAAGGGGTGGCAAAAGATACTCCCCGGGCAATAAATTATTTACTCGGGCCACTAAACTGGCAGTCTGAAGGGGCTATATATATTCTTGATCGGTTACTTGAAGCAGGTTTAACCGATAGAGAAGAAGTGAAAACAATTATTAGTGCTTACAAAAAAAGTGCTGCCAGCGGGTTTGCACCGGCGATGACAAGCCTGGGTTATTGTTATGAGGCAGGAATAGGAACTGAGATGAATAGAACTGAAGCCTTCAACTGGTATTCAAAAGCGGCCGAAAAAAATAACGCCCGTGCTATGCATAATTTGGGTGTTTTTTACCGAAATGGCTGGACTGTTGCCCAAAATTATAATGAAGCTATGAAATGGTTCTTACGGGCTGCCGATAAAAATTTCAGGTCAGCTTATGGTCGTATTGGTAACCTGTATTTGAATGGTCAGGGCGTGAGTACTGATTACAAAACTGCAATGGATTGGTATTTAAAAGGAGCTCATAAAGGCGACGTGGATGCAATGTTGGAAGTAGGTTATTTTTACGAACAAGGTCATTCTGCAAAACCCGATTATGCCGCTGCTATGAGTTGGTACAAGAAGGCTGCTGACAAAGGCAATATTGTAGCGCTGAACAACATCGGTTTACTCTATGAAAACGGGCAAGGTGTGGAACAGGATTTTAAAGAAGCCATGAGTTATTACAAGGCAGCTGGCGATTTAGGCTATGCGGATGGTTTGCGGAATGTGGGTAGGCTTTACCACAATGGCTCGGGAACCGATAAAAACTACCAGGAAGCGATGAAATGGTATTTGAAGGCAGCGGAGAAAGGCGATGTAGAGACATTCTACTTTATTGGTGGCATGTATAAGTATGGCCAGGGCGTAGAAATTGACCTTGAAAAAGCAAGGGAATGGTACACACGGGCAAAAAATGGCGGCCATAATTATGCGCAATACGAACTGGAGCATCTTAATAAAAAGAAAAAGAACTAATGTTGTAATAGCCTGTCTTAGGACTGGCCCTTTATTGTTATAATAGAAACAGCACAGGTTAAGCGTTCGCTTAACCTGTGCTTATATACCATCGTTTTAAAATACTTATTTAACGGCAACTTCGGCCTTTTCCACATAATCTACCCAGTCGTTCATTTGTGCGCCTTTCAGCACGCGCGGGAATTTATTCATGGCACCATACTTGCCTTTGAAACGGAGGTAATTAATAAAGGTTTTGCTTGGCAGTATTTCAACATATACCTGCTGCAATGCCGATGTGCGTTCTACTTCGTAATCATCGTTCAGCTTGCAGAGGGTTTCATCGAGCAGTTGCGCAATTGTTTCAGCATTGGCGTGCTCATCGTCACAGCCAATGTACCATTTATGGGCAAAACGGTTACCCTCATTAAAACCGGTAACGGTAAATTCCCTTATTGTTATGCCCTGTTCTTTTGAAACAACATCAATAGCCTTATTCATATTGTCTACCGAAAGGTGTTCGCCGCACATACTCAGGAATTGCTTGGTGCGGCCAATAATGGCTATTTCATGTTCTTTAGCATTGGTAAACTTAATTACGTCGCCAATAAGGTAGCGCCATGCACCAGAACAGGTACTAATTAAAACGGCGTATTCCACATCCTCTTTCACTTCTTGCACCAATACCGTTGATGGTTTTGGCTTTACATTGCCGTCTTCATCAAAATTTTCGGCGGTAAATGGTATAAATTCGAAAAATATGTTAGCGTTAAGTACCAGTTTTATTCCTGCTCCCGGCCTTGCCTGAAAACCAAAAGAACCTTCGCTTGCCATGTAGGTTTCAATGTAAGTCACCTTCTTGCCAAACATCTTTTTAAAGCTCTCTTTGTACGGCTCCATTGATACGCCACCATGAATGTAAACACTCAGGTTAGGCCATATTTCATGTATACTTTTTACGTTATAGTGTTTCACAACACGCTCCAGAACTATCTGCACCCAGGCAGGCACGCCACAAACAATGCCCACATCCCAGTTTTTGGCATTGAGTACTATCAGCCTTATGCGGTCCTCCCATTTCGGGCGTTTCGATATTTTTTTACCGGGTTTGTAAAGTAATGAGGACATCCAGCGCGGCATATTCTTGGCGCTTATGCCGCTCATATCGCCTTCGTAATATTCTCCCTTTTCAAATAGCGATGTAGTGCCGCCCAGCATCAAAATACCTTTTTCAAATGCAACAGGTGGTATCTTGTAGTTGGCCATGCTGTAAAGTTGCTTGAAACCTACCTTCTTTATCGATTTTATCATATCCTGCGTTACAGGTATATGCTTGCTTGCTGTTTCTGAAGTGCCTGAACTTAATGCGAAGTATTTTACCTTTCCTGGCCAGCACACATTTTCCTCACCTTCCTGACACCTATGCCACCACTGGTTGTACATTTCATCGTAAGTATGAACGGGTACGGTTTCACGGAAGGCACTCACCAGGTCAATCTTGCTGCTCAGCATATTAGAAGCGAAACCATAGTGCTTGCCAAAACTGGTATACTGGCCTCTGTCCAAAAGCTGGCGCAAGGTATACTTTTGGTAGGTTTCGGGACTTGCTACCGGTAGATTGAATTTTTTACGAAGTTGTAATGAGCGAGCTATCAGATTACCTAATAATGCCATTGTTACCCTTTGAGCTGGTTGGTGAAACGGCAAATTTATAAATTCCTATGTTAATGTTGTGATAAGTCTTTAGTTACCTTATGTATATTGGATGGGTGTATATGAAATTTGCATTTCGTTAATGTTCATTTCACTAAATTAGCAGCCTTATGAGGCGTTTTTTCATTTTTACGATATTCATTTTTTCAGGTCTGGGGGCAATGGCGCAGCAAAGCAAAAGCGAACCGCAGCCGATTGACTATACCCTTATGGGAGCCGGTATGCCTTTTTTCAGGCTGAAGACGTTGGATACAGGCTTAAACAAAACAGGTATTTCTATTGCTAAAAAGAAGAAAAATGATGATTATGGCGATACTATTGTAAAGGGAATTTTGAGTGGAAGTGACCTTAGTAATACGGGTAATTTGTTCATAATGATGTTCAGCCCTACCTGCGAGCATTGTGAAGCACAAACCGAACTTTTTGAGAAAAATATAGGCTTATTCAAAGATTCGAAACTGGTTTTAATGACCAACCCAAAATTTGCCACTTACCTGCCGAATTTTATGAAGAAACTACATACGCTTGATTTTCCTCAAATGCCTGTTGGGCTTGACGATAGCGATTTTATTAAGGAAACCTTCCTGTACCAATCACTGCCCCAAATAAATATTTACAGCAGTGGCAGGAAGCTGCTTAAAACCTTTACCGGTAATGTGCCTATTGATAGCCTTAAAGCATACATCAATTAGAATTGTTGCGACGGTTGTTTATACTTTATTATTTTTACCCTTCATAAGTTTGTTTTTTAAACCAGTGCATTATGCTACGCAAGTTATTGTTACCCGTTTTTGTTTTAGGTGTTATGAACGTACATGCGCAGGAACCTGCGAAGGCAGCCAAAGAAACCCCCATCGACTATCACGAACCAGGTTCGCCAATGCCCAGGTTGAAGCTGGTTACGCTGGATACATTGAGCAAAGTTTATGAGGGTAGGGAATTGAAGAAAATAAATAAAAAGAACACTAAAAAGTGGGGATATACGCCAGCAACCAGAGTTGTGGGTAATGACGACCTGGATAATGGTGGTAATTTGTTCCTGATGATGTTTAACCCTACCTGTGGGCATTGCGAAGATGAGACCGAGATATTGAAGAAGAACATTGGTTTGTTCAAGAAATCGCGCCTTGTTCTGGTGGCCAATGCAAGTATGAAAACCTACCTGCCGGATTTTGTTAAGAACCACAAAACCCGCGACTTCTATCCGCAAATGACTGTAGGGCTGGATAGTTCAGATTTTATTAAACTCATATTCCAGTATGGGGCATTGCCGCAGATAAACATTTACGGCAGCGACCGCAAACTGATAAAATCATATAACGGAGAGGTGGCTATTGATAGCCTGAAGCAGTATATTAATTAGCTGTTGGCATAAATAGTATCGGAAATAAAAAAGCATAACCAGCAGTGAGCGGGTTATGCTTTTTTTATTCTTTGCCCAAGTTTAACTTCCGGGGTAAATTACCTTCTTTTATGGCAATGGGTCAACTGCCAACTGCCTGCTGTAAACTGCCCGCTGGTTGTTGTTCTGTATTCTTTACGTAGCTGAATACCTTCTTTACATAGTCGAAGTAACCCATTTCCATACGCACCCAGAAGATGGCAAAAATGAGTACACCTATGCCGAGCACAATAAAGGAGGAAAGGTGGTCTTTAAAAGCGAAAAATAGTAGTGTCCCGGTAATAAGCAGTAGCGCCACCAATATCATCATAAGCATTGGTCCGCCCTGGTCTAATTTCCGCATTTTTGCAATGATCTTTACCTTGGTTGACCCACTGCCTTCTTCAAAGGAAACAGTGGTGATGGGTAAAGTTTTGATTTCGTCAATCTGTTCGGCATGTGGAACAATGGTGAGGACATGATTATCGTCGGTAACTTCAAAATCAAGGTTGTGTATCTTGACATGGCTACCGATGAGGCGGTTTTTCAGGTCCTCCCTGTTGAGCGAAGATTGGTAAGAGTAAGATCTTGTAAACATAGGCTGAGTCGTTAATGGTTAGCAAATCTTGTTTTACATGTAAGGTAATAATTATTTACCTCATTTCAAATATTTTTCAGCATGAAATTAACGTTGAAAAAATATTTGGTAAATAGCCGTGTTTTTTGTATAATTCTAAAACTGAAAGTTAATAAAGTGAGCATAACCGCTTGATAAATGGCACTGGAAGCCATTATACTCATTTTATTTGCTAAGGGATAATTAGTGTAATGAATAGGACTTAAGAAGCATAGTAGCCAGCATTCAATACATGTGATTGTATTTTGCGAATGCAATGGAAATAACTCTTTTCCAACCTCATGCGGAATATGATGAAGGTTAGCAAACTTGCCCCTAATAAAAGACCGCTGAACAGTTGTTCTTTCAATAGCAGCAATACTCCTGATGCTATTACCAGCAAGCAACAAAGAATGACAATGAGCATAGGCCCCCCAATATCAAGCCGGCGCATACGCGATGTTATTTTCACTTTTGTTCTGCCACCGTTTTCATTGAGTTCAACCCATGTAATGGGTAAGGTTTTAATTTCATCTAGTTGTTCGGCATGAGGCACTATGCGGAGTGATTCGTCTTTTTCCAGCACCTCAAAATCGAGGTTGTGAATGTTGACATGATTGCCTATAAGGCGGTTCTTCAGTGTTTCTTTCGAAAGAGAGGTTTGATAAGAGAAGGTTCTGGTAAACATAGGAAAAGGTTTTTAGGGTTATTTGATACTATAACTGATTTTCAGGAAAAATATTGTTCACCCGGAAATAAGTATACATAATTAATACCATAAAAACCGTGCCAGAAATGGGGTAGGGTTGGCGTTTTATTTTGTTACGCGGCAATACCACTAATTATCCCGTTCACCTTTCAGTTTGGGTTGTTGAGCAAGGTTAATTTTGCTACAAACCCATACTGGGCGCGGTTAAACCACGCCCAGTATGGGTTTTGAAAGTGCTGCTTGTTGAATTACTTATTGCCGATGATGTGGAAATATTCTTCCACCATATTTTTATAGTATGGCTTCAATTGTGGCGGAACGGTTTTGTACAGCTCCAATAATTGCTTTTGGTCGGTTATGTATTTCTGCAATTGTGCGGGTATTGGCCTGCTTATTTCGTCTGGCGTTTTTGAACTGCGCTTATCGTCTTGTTCTTGCTCGCGCATTGTCTTTTCAGCTTCCAGCAAGCGGGTAAGTATTTCCTTTTGGCGTTGCATCATTTCGGGCGTAAAACGACGATTTACAATATCCGTTTCGTTCTTATCCATCTTCTGGTCCAGTTCGCGCAATTCCTTGCTGCTACCGTTCAGTCCCTTACTGTTCATTAAGCTGGCCAGTTCCTGTATTTTACGGCGTATAGCGGCCTGCTGGTCTGCGAGGCGGGCCAGTTGTTCTGCGTCGCCATATTCAGTATTTTCGCCCTCGTTCTCACCATTGCCGCCACCACCGCCGCTTCCATTGCCGTCACCTTTTCCTTCGCCCTTTCCGCCGGGTTTCTTGCCACCCTTGTCGCCGGGTTTATCGCCGGGTTTGTTGCCGCCTGGTTTATCTCCAGGCTTGTCACCGGGTTTCTTACCCATTTTGCCCATTGATTTACCCAGAGATTCCTGCTCTGTAATAATATCAGATAGCTGCTGACCTGCGCCGGGTTTTGGTTTTTTACCACCCGGTTTGCTGCAACTGCCCTGGCCTTCCGAGCCGTCCATCTGCATTTGCATGAGGTTGGAAAGCAGTTCATTGAGTATAAGTGCCAGATTGTTGGTACTGGTCATTACAAATTGCTCGTTGGCCAGCGCCCCGCCTATATTGCGGGCTTCAATAGCATCGGCTGAAAGCGCAAGATAATGTTCCAGGTCCGTCGTCATTTTATTGATCTTTGGCCCCAGCTTAATTACCCTTTTACTTAGTGCAAAGAGGCTATCACGAATCATGTAAGAATTAGCGTGCAACCGGTTCTGTTCTTCCTGGTTGGTAATGAATTGCTGGCTGGCAGTTGATGTGCTCCTTACTTCCGCCATCAGGTCTTCCTGGTCGAAAGACAGGCGTATCAGGTTACTCAATATTTGCCTTGTGGCCTTAATGTCTATGTCTATCTCTTCCTGGTCCATGCCACCCGCCGCTTTGCGCAATGAATTGGCCATTTGCTCCAGGTTTTTAGCCGCGTCCTTTTGTGGTTTACTGGCCTTGCTGTTCTGCTTTTGGTCTAGCTGCTTCTGGCTTTCTTCCATTTCCTTTTTGGCATCGTCGCCGGCTTTCTTGGCGTCTTCAACACCTTCTTCCTTTTTGTTTTTACCAGCGAGTTTGTCTATTTCTTTCATATCCTCTTTCAAGGCTTTATCCAGTTCGTTCTTTAGCTTTTCTTGTTCCTTGGCTAATTCAGCGGCGTCTTTTTTCCCTTTGTCGGTTTCCGCATTCAGTGCCTTTTCTTTCTTAGCCAGATCGTCCATTTTATTGGCCACATCTTCCATGCGCATCTGCTGCTCCAGCTTATTCATTTGCTCTTGCATGCGCTCCATATCCATCTTGAACAGTTTGTTTTCCTGCTCCAGTTGTTTCATAGCTTCCATGGCCTGCTCCTTGTTCAGCTGCTTCATCAGTTCCTGCAACTTCTTCAGTTGTTCTTTCAGGTCGGCATTCAGCAGGTTGTCCATTTGTTTCTGCAGTTCCTTCTGCTTGTCTTTTACATCATCGCTGTATTTTTTTTGTTCACTCTGCTGAATCTGTTCTTCAAATTTCTGCTTGGTGTTTTCAATCTGGTTTTTCAGGTCCTGCTGTTTTTTCATCATTTCCTGCAAGCTTTGTTGTTGCTCCCAGTCCATGTTGTCGCTTTGCAGCATACGGGTCTGCATGTCCTTATATTCGCCTTGCAATTCCCTTGTTTTTTGTGCACTGTTGCTCAGGCCGGAATTGATCTGCTGCGCATTTTCGTTAATGGCAGAATCGATTTGCTGGGCATCAAAAGCCTGATAGCTCATCATTTCGCTGCGCGATGATTTTGGGCCGTGAACACCGTCATTGTCCCATGCCTCAATATAGAACGCGACCTTCTGACCCGGCTGCAAGTTGAGGGTTGCTACATCGAAGAACTGCTCAAAAGCGCAAAGGGCTCCCGGTGCTATTTTAAGCGGCAAACTCTTTTTACTCACTGCCTTGTTGTTTTCTGTTACTTCATAGTTGAACGATGCCCTGCTAACGCTGTAATCATCGCCTGCTGTGCCGGTAATAAGTATTTGCTTGCCTGTAACGCTATCCCTTACCTGTTGCAACTGAATTACAGGGTACTGGTCAGGTATTATCTGTACCTGGTAGCGGAAGCTATCGGCTGCAGTTGACTGGTTATTTTTAAGCGTTATGGTGTAAGCGGTATCGTTCATGAAACGATACTGATAGCTATAGGTAGCAGCCGAATTAACCAATGGGGTAGCAATGCCACCACCAAAATGAATAGTTGCCGCATCGGTATGTTCGGTAAAAAACGACCAGTTAACTGTAGTGCCCACTGGTACCGTCATGTCGCTTAGGCTGCTGCGCACCTCGCTTTTCTTGCCGGTATAAGCAGGGTAATTGAGTTGCACTTTGAACGATTTAAGCACAGGTTTCTGCACTACTTTAAGTGTATATTCCGTAGAGTAAAAATCGGCAGCAAAAATGCGGAAATGCACTTCGGACGTTACATTTTTGAAAGTATACTGGAAGTTATGGTTTTCAAGCGGCTGCATGGGTACTTTTTCGCCACCAATTTCAATAAAAGCGTCGGCTGGCAATATGCTGCCATGTACTTCAACTTTAAGGGTAAAATCGCTGTTGCGGATGGCGATGAGCGATTCGTTCTTTACCGTAAACTGGAAAGGCGCAGGCTTTTCAAACGCTTTCGTAGGCTGCAATAAACGTGCTGACCCTTCTTTAAAAACATTGGGCGCCGCTACCAACAAGAACACAGCTATAAGCAGCAATGGCAAAAGATAGGGGAGATATTTTTTATTTTTAGAAAGGTCAATAGCCGATGACATGGGCACTACTGAGATCTGGCTTATTTTCTGGGCTATGCTGGCCTCGGCAAGTTCGCGGCTGCCAGTAGTGTCGTGTTGCTTTTTGAGTTGTAATATGTTCAGCAGTTTGTCGCTTACTTCTGTAAAGTGTTCGCCTATAATTCCGGCGGCCTGTTCGTGCGAAATAACGCTACCTAACTTGGCCATTTTGCTAAGCGGTATAATAACCCAAGCCACCAATGAAGTAACACCCAGCAAAACAAAAGTGGAAACAATGGTAAGGCGCGCCCACACAGGCAGGTAAAAATAGTATTCGCTCACCGTCATGGTAAGGATATAAAACAGCAGGCAACTCAGGAAAACCAATGTTCCCCTAATAACCTTATTAGCATAATATTTACGTATAAATGCATCTAAACCCGATATCAGCCACTCGTAATTGTTCATAGAAATGTTAGTAAGCGCAATTTATGTGATTTTTTGGTGTAAAAAGGTTAAAAGTTATGGAGTCGTAAGTTATAAGTCGTGGGTCGTAAGTCGCAAGTATAAAGTATAAAGCTGTTAGGTGGAAGTAGAAAGGAGAAGAAGAAAACTTTTTTAAGTTTTAGTCTATAGCAGTTGTCTTTTTTTTGGAGGAAACGTTAGTTACCGACTCATTATTGTTTAACAACTTTTGTCCTGCCTTTCAGGCCATTAGCATCAGTTACCTCCAGCAGATAAACGCCTTGAGCATAATTTGCCACTATAATAGTATTGCTGCCTTTTGCTAACGTCCCTTGCTGCAAACTCACCCCGGCAATATTAAGTAACCTGTAATTCATTTGCTCCAATACTTCTGTTATGAATAATTCGTCTGCCGTTGGGTTCGGATAAATAACAATACTATGCAGAGACATTGATGAAACACCCAAGCCCGTTGCTGTAACTGGCAGGCAAAATGTGTCATTGGCACATAACCCATACGCAATGACGCAAGGCAGATAAGTGCCTGTAGTAGGGTAAGAATATGCTGCGGTCATACCTGATGAGTGACCACCAGCACTGCTAAATATCCAAACAACACTATCAATATGATTCGTTGAACCTGTGTAGGTAAAATTAACCGGTATCATGCCCGTATGTGTAAAAGAGGCTACCGGTGTATCGCAAGGTACTATCACCGTATAGCAGGCCGAATCCCATCCGCAGGGATTATAGGCATATACACAAACGGTATAGGTATCAGGCAGTGCATAGGTATGGTAAGCCGTTAAACCTGTACTATGTCCGCCATCTCCGAAATACCATGCCACACTATCCAGACCTGTTGTGGAGCCGGTATAAGTGAATGTATCCGTATAGCTGCCTGTAGTAATTGACGTATTGCTAAATGAAGCCGTTGGAGGTGCAGTACAGACTATGGTTACAGTATGGCAGGTAGAATCTACTCCGCAATGATTGTAGGCCAGCACACAGGCAGTAAATGACCCTATAGAAGCATATGTATGACTGCTTGTTGAGCCTGTACCCATTCCGCCGTCACCATAGTGCCAAACAACACTATCAAGCCCTGTGGACGTGCCTGTATAGCTAAAGTTAACGGTTGTAATGCCGCTATTGGTGAATCCCGCTGTAGGGCGGGTAATGCAGGTTATTGTAACGGTGCTACATGACGAATCAACCCCGCAAGGCGTATACGCAAGCACACAAACCGTATAAGTACCAATAGCTGCATAAGTATGCGAAGGTGTTGTACCAGTACCCCTACCACCATCACCATAATGCCATACAACGCTGTCTAAAGCTGTTGTAGTGCCAGTATAGGTGAAGTTGCGGGTCGCAGTAATGCCGGAGCTTGTAAACGAAGGAACGGGCAAGGATACGCACGGAACGGTTATAGTATGGCAGATGCTGTTGCTGCCACATGGATTATAGACAGTAGCGCAAACTGTGTAGCTACCCGTTGCTGTATAGGTATGCGAGGTAGCAGCACCAATGCCGTGACCACCATCCCCGAAATCCCATACAATGCTATCTATAGCAGTTCCTGCGCCTGTGAAAGTAAAATTTCTTGTTGCAGTAGTACCGGAAAATGTGAAATTTGAAACAGGCGTTGCTACACATGGAACAAATATATCCATGCAATGCATGTCGCCACCGCAAAAAGAGTAAATCCTTACTGTTGCATGGTAAGTACCCGCAGCCGTGTAAGTATGTGTAGGGCTGGTCGTGGTGCTGGTTGACCCGTCCCCGAAATCCCATCTCATACTGTCTAAACCACTGGAAGTACCCGTATAAGTAAAATTCACAGTAGAACCACCCAAGCCACTTCTAACAATGGTGAACATAGCTACAGGCATAGAGGTACAGCTACAATCCATACCATATTTCATAACATAGAAATCAGTATTGCCGCCATGTGAGCGGTAGCCGACACCACCAGCCCAAGTAGTGTCGCCAACTGCACCACCAATAAATAAATTACCCACTCTATCAGAAGTTATACTTTTACCATAATCATAAAAGGCATTGCCATGAATCTGTTCGAGCGTATGTACACAGCCACTTGAATCCAGCACTGTAAAGAACGTATTCCAGCCTTCGCCCGAATATGTGGTAATTGTATCGTGGTCGCATGTAATTGTACCAGCCATAGTTCCTGATGCCGCAATTTTATTGTTGGGCATTAGTGTCAAAGCCATCAAATCCCCGACAGCGGTTGTGGAGGTAAATCCCTTCAACCACAGTGCATTGCCTGAAGTATCTGTTTTGATAATAAAGGAAGTGCGAATTCCGGTAATGCTATCCCCGTCATAAGCGGATGTCCCCTGACCTAGACCTAATAAGTAGAAATGTCCAATATTATCAGTTGCTATGCCTGAGAAATAGCCATTACCTACTGAACTATACATAGTGTCATTCCAAATGAGGTTTCTTGCGGTATCAAAGGCCGCAATAAATGCGTTATGCGCATAGCCGAATGAAATATTATATTCGCCTGCTGCATAGAGCTTGTTGGTGTTAGTATCAATAGTAGCATTTTGAACAACTAAAGTAGAATCCAAAGCCAATCTTTTTGCCCTGATTAAACTACCTGTTGATGTATAAGACAAATCGTAAGTGCCGTAATGCGTGGTGTCCGATGTCGGCAATATCACGCCGGAGGTAATTAGTTTAACAAAATGAATATTCTGTTGTTTATCTAATAGTAATGTACCTCCATTACCTGTTGCAGAACCCGTCCCTAAGCCTGCCAATGTATTCTGTCCTATTAACCTCAACCATTTAAAACTCCTAGTTGTATCAAATTGTATCAATCCGAGAGAAACATAAGGATTGGACGAATAAGAAGTATCATCGCCGATATGCACGGTTTGGTCACCATGGCCGTGATAAAGAAATGCACCAATATAAATATGCCCGAAGCTATCTGCGACAATGCCATAAGCCTCAGAGTTATCATAAGAACCTATTACTTTTGACCATCGCATTTGGCCCGAGCAATTATAGCTTGAGACCAAAATACTATGACCGCCTGAACCACAATAAGTACTGCTTCGGTAAAAGGTATCTGCGTAAACCGCACCACTGCCAACAAGATTTAGAATGTATATATTCCCGTTAGGATCTGTACACATAAACCTTGACGCTTCATTAGGAGAGCCAACAGTACCGGACATGGATGCTGTAGTACCCCCCCCTTTTACCCACTTATAATCCTGGGCTTTTACAGAAAAAAGAAAACAGGTGAACAGGGCAAATAATATAAATAATCCCTTTTTCATGTTGATTTTTTCGGTTAAGCTAAAATTAGTAAAAAAGTAGAATCGTTGTTTATTGTTAGGTTGTATTTTTCAGGTATTGGTGGTGTGCAAAGTGATATTTTCCCACTACCTTCACTACCACAAAATGGACAAACGTTTCAACATCCGGGTTTATGGTATTTGCATAAAGGATGGTAAGTTGCTTATTAATGAAGAGCACTTCCGCGATAGGGTGGTGTATAAATTTCCGGGTGGCGGCTTAGACTGGGGTGAGGGCACACACGATTGCCTGAAGCGGGAATGGCGGGAGGAACTGAATGTGGATATTGAGGTGCTGGAGCACTTTTATACTACCGATTTTTTTCAGGATTCAGCGTTCGATACTTCGCAGGTCATCAGCATTTATTATCTGGTGCGGGCGCAGTTGCCAGAGCTTATAGTTAATGAGATGCCCAATGAACGCACTTTCTGGATGGCCCTTAATGAGGTTTCGGCTGATACCTTTACCCTGGCAATTGATAAGGTTGTGGGTAGTATGCTGAAGGATCGTTTTGTGCAATAGTATTTTGCCGGAGCGTTTCGGTGAAACCTTTTTGTGCTTTAATTGCAGTCAATGGCCTGTTAAATATCTTCAAACGCTACATTTTCATTGTCTTTCCTGCAAATAGCTGCAATAATAACTGAGATGATAGCCCCGACAAAAACAAACGATAGAAACGCTACGACCAATGCCCACATTGGCCGCTCAAAGAAAAAACGCGATATCTTGGCTGAATAGTCAATCTGCAGCTGGCTCATGCCCTTGGCTTGTAGCCGGGCCCTGGTCTGGTTTATAACTTTATCAATGTACGCTGGTGTCATCAGTCTGCTCATAAAAAAAAGCTGGTAGATGCTATTGATCAGGAAGCTGTATAAGTAGGGTAAATAACAAACCGTAAATGCACGCTGGAACGTAAGAAAGCCCCCCGAATATTTTTTACGGTAGTGGAAAACCGATGTGAGGCTTATGGCAAAAAGTATAGGGTAAAGCAACCATGCCGCAAGGGGATTGGCCATTTGATCGGTGAGGTAAGTAACAACATAATATACAATGCTTGTTAGCCCCAATACAATACCCGAATACAGGGTGTGTTTGACGAAATAGTTGTTGCCTGACTTGCCCATGCCGTTTGTTTTTTGATGTTGCAACTGCCGCCTGTGACGTGCTGCAACTGGCCGCTAAATTAATATAAATTTGTTCGTAAACCGTTGGCTGGAATCAGGTCGTCTGGTAATGTATGCGCAAGCTTACCGGGCGCACTATTTCCTTTTTGTTGCCGCGGCCTGTCGTGATGCAAAAAACTTACCTTTGCGGCATTGAGGAAATGACATGATGCAATTGTACCCGGCCACTGCGGCCGAATCGCTAGAGTTTAATAAAGTTTGTGACCTGCTGCACAGCAAGTGCCGCACGGTAGCGGCGCATGAACGCGTTGATAATATACGCCTGCACATTAACCTGAACCATGTGCAACGGGAACTACTGCAAACGCATGAGTTTAAATTAATAATGACGGTAGGCGATCATTTTCCGAATGATTTTACCCGCAATATGCACCGGGAGTTGCAACTGCTGCAAACTGAAGGTGGTGTGCTTACCGGTGAGCAAATGTTGGCCTTCAGGCAACTGGCACTGAATATGAAAGACATATTGCAGTGGTTTAAAAAACAGGGCGACCTTTTTCCTACTTTGTTTAGCATTGTTGAAAAGGTAATTTACGAACCTCAGATAGCGGAAAGCATCTCTTTTGTGGTTGATGACCACGGTATTGTGAAAGATACCGCATCGAAGGAATTAATGGCCATAAGGTCGGAACTGGGTAAGGTGCGCCATGCTGCGCGCCGCACATTTGAAACGGTGCTCCGGCGCATGGGCAAGGCCGGCTACCTGGGCGATACGGGCGAAGGCTTTTTTAATGGCCGCAGAACCGCGGCTGTATTGGCTGAATACAAAAGAATTGTAAAGGGCATTATACATGGCGAAAGCGATTCGCAGAAAACGGTTTTCATAGAGCCGGAAGAAACCATTGAATTGAACAACGAAGTATTTTCGCTGGAACGTGCCGAGGGCAGGGAAATACACCGCATACTGGTACAGGCCACTAAAGACCTGGCTGTGCATGGCCCCAAGCTGGAAGGCTACTATCATTTATGCGGCATTTTCGATTACATAAGGGCGAAAGCCTTGCTGGCAATGGATATGGATGCCAATTTACCACGGTTGACCCCGCACCCGTCGCTGAACCTGGTGAAGGCATATCACCCCATTCTGCTGCTGCGCAACAAACAACATAATAAACCTACCATACCATTAAATATTACCCTTGACCGCCAAACCCGTATACTTATTATCAGCGGCCCGAATGCCGGTGGTAAAACAGTATCAATGAAAACGGTGGGCCTCTTGCAACTGATGGCGCAGGCGGGTTTATTAATACCTGCCGACCCCAATTCGGAGATAGGCATTTTTAAGCAGGTAATGGTGCAAATAGGCGATACCCAATCGATAGAGCATGAATTAAGTACCTATAGTGCGCACCTGGCGGATATGAAGTATTTCATGAGCTTCGCCAACGGTAAAACGCTCTTCTTTATTGATGAGCTGGGTAGCGGGTCCGACCCCAACCTGGGTGGCGCATTTGCGGAAGCCATAGTTGAAGATCTGGCTTCAAAAAATGCATTAGGCATCATTACCACGCACTACCTTAACCTGAAGGTGATGGCTGGCAAGGTAAGGGGTATTTTTAATGGTGCTATGGCGTTTGATGAACAGCGGCTGGAGCCATTGTATCAGCTGGCCATTGGCAAGCCGGGTAGCTCGTACACGTTTGCTATTGCGCAACGCAGCGGCTTGCCTGAAGCGGTTATTGAAAGGGCGAGACAACTTACCCAGCGGGAGCATTTTAAGCTGGACAAGATGTTGCACCAAACCGAGCAACAGTCGGTGCGCCTTACGGATAAAGAAAAAGACCTGGATAAGCTGATCAAAGAAAATGAAAAGCTTAAAAAGAATTACGAACTACTTACCGATAAAGAAAAGATAAAGCAGCAGCATGAAGTGCTGGTATTGCAGAATAAAATAAAGAAGGAGGAGCTTGATTACCTGCGGGATACCGAACGCAAATTCAAGCAAATTATACAAGACTGGAAGCGAAGCGAAAACAAGCAGGACGTAATTAATGCGGCCGAAAATGTGCTCTTCCGCAAAAAACAGATACAAACCAATGCTACCGCTGCACGCAAGGCCGATAAGAACTATGAACTGGTTGGCGGTAAACCCAAACTGGGCGACCTTGTTCGCAGTAAAATAAGTCACCAGGTGGGTACGCTTATTGAATTCAAAGACAAAAAAGCGATCGTGAAAATTGGTAATATGCCGTTCACGGTTAGTATAGCGGAATGGGTAGTGGTAAAGAAGAAGGTGGATGGTTAGCAGGTAATTCACTGGATAGTTGTAGCCTTATTGTGCGTGTTATATAATAGCCCGCAACGGTTGCAATTGTCGTGTATCTGGCAGCAAAATTGCATGATTTTTGTGTTGTTTGTTATGCCGTAAATGGGCATTAGCAGGCAGCAATTTTTTGCTTCTTTATACCAACTAACTGTCTAAAGGCTGCATTGAGCTGTGTAGCTTTGCGCTTTCTTGATGGAATGCGCCAGTAGGCGCTACCGGTTTGTAGCAAAAAGACAGAACTAGACACTAGCCCCGGTTAGGGGCTGCACATGTAATATTAGTTTAGCCCCTGACCGGGGCACGAATCATGGGGGGGATGCTATACTACAAACCTTTGACCCGCCACGCGGGCCGTCCATGCTTTAGAAAATGACTTGTGGTTACACGGTAGAGGTCAAAAGAAAAGGGCGAAACTTTCGCTTCGCCCTCGTTAAGGATATTGGTAAACGGTAATTGTATTATTGCTTTTTAATAAAATACATAACAACCGGAAAGTGATCGCTAAAGCCGTTATCCCAGGTGTGGGCTGCGGTATAGGAGCGATGCGGCAGGCCGGCATCTTTGCCAAATTGGTTGGTCAGGAATTGTTTGTTGAAAATTTCTTCCTTGTAATATTTCCATTTATCGTTAGGGTTTTTCATGAAGGCACCAGTGATCATTATCTGGTCAATCAGGTTCCATTCGCCCTGATAACTTTCGGTGCCAATGCCTTTTTTATACATGTTCATCCATGGGTTGTATATGTCGGTCATACCAACATCCTTTTTATTAGCCTTGGCTTTAAGTACATCTTTCACACCTTCGCAGGTTGGGTTGTCGTTCAGGTCACCCATCAGTAATACCTTGGCATTCGGGTTCACGGCCTGTATGGAATCAATGAGTTGCTTATCAACAGCAGCAGCAAGTTTGCGACCTGGTGCGCTTCGTGCCTCGCCCCCGGCTTTTGAAGGCCAGTGGTTAACCAATATATGCACGGTATCGCCAGAAAGTATGCCGTAAACATGTAAAATATCCCTCGTGGGCCTTGATTGCCCCAGTGTTTCTAAAGGAACATGCACGGGATTAGCGCTGATCACTTTAAAATATTTAGGGTTGTAGAGCATGGCAGTGCTTATGCCGCGCACATCGGGCGTTGGGAACCAAACATAGCTGTAATTTCTTTTAGCTATTTCCGGTTGGGCTATAACAGCCTTGAGAACGTTGTCGTTTTCAATCTCCGCAATGCCAATCAGCGCTGGTCCGTCCGGTGTTACATCGGTGCCCATTTTTTGGAAAACAGTAGCTATATTATGTAGTTTTTGTTTGTAGTCGCCGGGGGTAGGGGTGTTCTCAATGTCATCTTTATTAGGGTCGTCGAGGGTATCGAAAAAGTTTTCGCAATTATAAAAACCTATGGCAACTACCTGATATTGTTGTTGCTGGGCAAAGCTTTTTGATGCAATAGTTGACAATAAAAAGGCGAAAATGATGTATCTGATCACGATTGAAATTTTGGCAAAGGAATTAAAAACTAATCACAAATAAGTACTCCACTGTTTTCATAACCGCGAAATTACAGGCCATTAACAATTACTTAATGCGTGGTGGCATTTTATATAGAAGTCTATCGTAAGTTTGCAACTTATTTGCTTTGTTATACTAATATACAGAAATTATGCCAAAAAGGCTACTTGTTTTGTTACTTTCTATTATCTGTTCCATTTCTTTGAATGCACAAGATGCTAAGAAGATAGGCATTATTAAAGGTAAACTCATTAATGCAGATACAAAAATGCCATTTAATGAGGTAAAGGTTACGCTACCGCAGCTTAATACCTTTACCAATTCAGAAGGCAGTGGAAATTTTGTTATCAGTGAAGTGCCCTATGGTACGCATACAATGGTAGTAGGTGGTGGTATTGCCAAGCGCGATACAATTACGGTTACCGTTGATAAAGAAATTGTTGACCTCGGCGATATAATGGTTAAGCCTAATGAGCGCACAGGCGACGCGGAAAGTAACGAAATACCAACCATAGCCGTTGAAGAAAATAACAATCAGGATGAAGAGAACGCCTCTTCGTCTTCTGAAAGTTCATCGGGTTTTTATTCTGCAAACCATGATCCGTTTTTGAGGATTGCAGCAATAACATTTGGTACTTACAGGTTTAAGCCCAGGGGTTATGATAATGCCGATGTACAGATAAACGGTGTACCCATGCAAGATCTGGAAACCGGGTTTTCATCGGTAGGCCAGGTTGGTGGCTTGAATGATGTGTTAAAGGACAGGTCAATTACCTATGGCCTTAAACCATCAGAATTTTCATTTGGTACCACCAAGGGGTCAACTCAAATCAACGCCACGGCGGCTGACCAGAGAAAAGGTACTACCATATCTTACTACAACGGTAACCGTACGTTCAGGAACAGGGTAATGGCTACTTACAATACCGGTGTTATGAAAAACGGCTGGGCATTTTCAGTTTCTGGTTCCCGCCGTTGGGCTCAGGAGGGCTATGTACCGGGTACTTTCTACGATGGTTATTCTTATTATGCTTCGGTTAGTAAGCTGTTTAAAAAGAGCCAGCTCAATCTTACCGCATTTGGTGCACCCACCAAAAGGGGTAAATCAGGTGCAGAGCAGCAGGAAGCTTTTGACCTTGCGGGTTCGCACTATTACAATTCTGACTGGGGTTACCAGGAAGGTAAAAAACGTAATTCAAGAGTATCGGACGCCAACCAACCTGTTATTATTGCTAATTATACCTACAAACCATCAGACAACTTCCGTTGGAACACAGCAGTGGCTTATGAATTTGGCAAGTATAAAAACTCAAGTATTGACTATTATAATGGTTACAACCCTAACCCGGTTTACTACCGTAATTTACCAAGCTATTATATTAATGGTGATAATACACCTAACCAGGCAGAATATGATGCAGTTAAAGGACAAATACTGGCAAACCCGGGTATGTTGCAAATAGACTGGAATCGTTTGTACAGTAACAACTATGCTAACATTGAGACCATAAAAGATGCCAATGGCATAGCGGGTAACAATGTTACAGGTCGCCGTTCAATTTATGCCCTGAGCAATTTTGTTGATGATATGAAGAAATTCGTATTCAATTCAAATGTTGAAAAGGCCATTAATAACCATATTACTGTTTATGGCGGTTTACAGGTTATTAGCCAGAAAGATGAATATTATAAGGAGTTAACCGATCTTTTGGGTGGTGACTTCTTCCTGAACCAAAATCAATTTGCAGTTCAAAGTGCAGTCACTGTTGCTAATTATAACCAAAACGATTTGAATAAGCCTAACCAATTGGTAAAGGTGGGTGACAAATACGGTTATGATTACATATTGAGGTCGACTCATGCAAATGCATGGGGACAAGGCGTTTTCATTTATAAGAAATTCGACTTCTTTGCAGCAGCAGATCTGGGTATGGTTTCTTTCAACAGGGAGGGCCTTACGAAAAATGGCCTTTTTCCGGATAATTCATTCGGCAAAAGTGAAAATATCAGCTTTACGACCTACAAGGTTAAAGGTGGCATGAATTACAAAATTGACCCTAAGAATGTTGTTTACCTGAATGCTTCTTACATGACCGATGCACCAAGGGTCGATTATACGTACATTTCAGATAAGAGCAGAGATTATGCCGTTAGCAACCCAACAACAGTAAAAACCAAGGCTGCTGAATTCGGAGTTTTGCACAAATCAACGAGGCTGAACCTCAGGCTTTCAGGTTATGTTACTGATGTTACTGACAATACTATTATTAAAAGATATTTTAATGACGACCCGGCCTTTAATACCTTCGTTAACTATGTAATGCAGGGTGTAGCGTCAAGGTCAATAGGTACTGAGTTTTGTGCATCCTACAAGCTCAATTCTGAATTTACAGTTACCGGTTTAGCAGCAGTGGGGCAGTCGTTTTATACCAACCGTCCGCAGGTAACTATTTATCAAGATAACGATCCATCGAAATCAGCCGCTTCACACCAGGTATATATCAATAACTACTACATGGGCGTTGGTCCGCAATCAATCTATTCCGCAGAACTTAATTATCATCCGCGTAATTATTGGCACGTAAATCTTGACCTGAATTATATAGATCGTAACTACGTGGAAATTAATCCCGACAGGCGCACACAGGCTGCTGCAGACAGGGTTATTCAGGGTAGTGCCGACTGGAATAAGATATATGGCCAGGAACAATTGCCTGCGGCCTTTACCGTTAACCTGAGCGGTGGTAAATCGTTTGATATATCCAGCTGGTATAAAAAACTGCATCACAAAACTTTGCTGGCATTTAATGTTGGTATCGTAAACTTGCTGAACAATCAGGATATAAAAATTACCGGTTATGAGCAGTTAAGGTATGATTTTACTTATAAAAATGCTGATAAGTTCCCTAATAAGTACAGTTATGCGTATGGTATCAATTACTTTGCTACCGTTAGTTTGAAATTCTAATTTTAAAATCTTACAATCAATTTATATGAAATTTCTTCGCTTACCAATTTTGTTACTAGCAGCCAGTGTTTTCGTTAATTCTTGCGTAAAACAGAATTTTGATGCGCCGCCAGATACGGTGCACTACGACCCGAATTTGCCTGTGCAAGCCAGCATTGCACAAATCTCGTCTATAGGTGTAAACATGTCGTCGGGAAAGTCGCGTGTTTTAGGTGACACTACCATTTATGGTGTTGTAGTTGCGGACGACAAATCTGGCAACTACTACAAGCAGATAGTTATTGAAGATACTTCTGGTGCGGGGCTTGTGCTTTATATTGATAAGAGCTATTTATATAATGACTATCCGGTGGGCCGTAAAATATATGTGAAGCTTAAAGGCTTAACGCTTGCCAACTACAATGGGCTGCCTGAAATCGTTTTTTCAGCTGACCAGGCGGGCGTAACCGTTCCAATACCTTCCGGTTTAGTAGGTAATTATATTACAAAGGCATCATACCCTAACACTACTGTAACCTCAAAAAGTGTTACAATTGAACAGATAAAGGGTAACCCTAACGCATATCTGAACACCCTCATTACGCTTTCAAACGTTCAATTTGATGCTTCATCGAACAATGTGTCCTATGCAGCACCTAGTGCATCTGCGTCTGCTACCAACCGTACAATTGAAAAGTGCGATCATTCTGCCAGTGTCATTTTAAGAACGAGTGGCTACAGTAGTTTTCAACCTACGCTTACTCCTGCTGGTAATGGCACTATTACAGCTATTTGTTCAGTATACGGCGGAACTATACAACTTATATTAAGGGATCCATCAGATGTTAGTATGACGGCTACCCGTTGCCCTTAATCGTTAAAAAAATTGCCGGATAGTTTTCGATAGTCATTTACCATTAACTTTGCACATTCAAAACCTAATTTAACTCCAAAAACAATAAGTATGAAAAAAGTAGCTTTACTCTCTTTGTTAGTAGCTTCATGTTTTGCTTCACAAGCACAGTACACCTTATCAGGTTCTTCTCCTTACAGTCAGGATTTTAACTCAATTGGTGGCGGCCTCCCAACTGGTTGGGGCGTTTATAGTGGTTCAAGTGCCGCCTCAATAGGTACGTTTGAAACATTCAGTACATCCACCAGCTATGGTCGTTATAACGATACCACATGTGGTACAAGCGATGTAGTAGGCGGTGGTTTTAAAAACTACCCTTCAGCAAATGCTGCAACTGCCGGTACTTCATGCAGTGCGCAATTAACAATTTCTGATCGCGCTATGGGTGTTCGTCAGGTATCTCCAACAAATGCTTCACACCCGAATTTAGATTCAGGTGCAGCTTTCGTATTCCAGATCTCTAATACAGCAGGTATTACTAACCTGGGTGCATCATTCAAATTACAATCATTAGATACTTCAAGCCCACGTGTAACTACATGGAAATTGCAATATAAGATAGGTACTGGTGCGTGGACCGACCAAACTGTTACAGGTGCTATGACTACCGGTGGACATGCGTTTTCAAATACGCCAATCACTGCGTCTTTCGGTTCAGCTTTAGATAACAAATCTTCGAATGTTTATTTGCGTATTGTTACTTTAGATTTTTCGTCAGGCACAGGTAATCGCCCTAGCACTGCTATCGATGATTTCAGCCTTACCTGGAGCGGTCGTGCAGCGGTAAGTGATGTAGCGGCTAACGGTACATTACCTTTCGGAGTTGCAGGTACGCCATCTTCAAGCAATGTTACTTTCAGTTTCGATGCTGAAGATGCTGGTGATTTCTCATTAGTTATCACTGATCTTGCTGGCCGTAAGGTATATTCACAAAACGTAGCTGCTGTTCGTGGCAACCAAACTGTAACTGCCAACGGTCTTTCTTTAGCTCCGGGTATGTACATTGCAAGGTTAAGCAATGGTGCAGCTGCTGGTGTTACTAAAGTTGTAATTCAGTAATTTAATACAAAATTGAAAAGCCTGTCAACTAAAAATTGACAGGCTTTTTTCATTAAAGTACAAGTAGCACAGTTGGGTACTATTAAAATCTGTTTGTGTTGCTTACATTTGTGTTGTTTCTTAAACCTGATTATGCGTAAAACTTTTTTTAATTTATTGACTTTTTCTTTTTTAGCTGGTACCAGTGTGCTGTGTGGCAATGTTAATGGGCAGGTTAAAATACTATTTGACGCAAGTAAGGCGGAAATGGCCGGTAATGCTGATTGGGTGATAGACCATGACCATAGCAATATTAAGTTCAGTGGAACTTCAGGATTAGCATATACTACTACACCGGATACGAACCAGAGTAACCCGCAGCAAATACCTACACCACCACAAAGTGGTATTACGGCAGCTACACCCGGAACGTATTGGGATGGTGGTATATCGAGTTGGGCTGTAGATTGTGCAAAAAAAGGATATATAGTAGAGAGCCTGCCTTGGAACGGGCAGATCACTTACGGAAATACAAGTAACGCACAGGACCTCAGTAACTACAAAGTATATGTTGTAGATGAGCCTAACATCAGGTTCTCATCTTCAGAGAAAACAGCATTGATGCAGTTTGTGCAGAATGGAGGAGGTTTGTTTATTATTGCTGATCATGAAGGTTCGGATCGCAATAACGAAGGTTATGATTCCCGAATGATATGGAATGACTTTTTCCAGACCAATGGCGTAGCGGTAAATCCATTCGGCATGTATTTCGATTCTGTTGATTTTTCACAGACAACAACCAATATATCTGCCGCAGCTACCGACTCTATTATACATGGCCCTATGGGCAATGTAACTAAGGCACAATGGGCTGGTGGTACAACAATGACGCTGGACCCATCGAAGAATGCAACAGTAAAAGGTGTTATTTTCAAAACCGGTACTACCCCCGGCAATACCAATGCTATGGTGGCCTATGCACGTTATGGCAGTGGCAAAGTTGCTGCTATGGGCGATAGTTCGCCGGCAGATGATGGAACAGGCAATCCAACATGCACGTTGTATGATGGTTACATTGCCGATGCATCTGGCAATCATCAGTTACTCATCATGAATATGACTATTTGGTTGGCTGATACTGTAATTGTTTCGCATGTTGGGGTGCAAGAGGTAGCTACTGCAAGCCCTGTTATAACAATTGCGCCTAACCCTGCGAAAGGTGCATTCTCTATAGGCGCTTCGGGAACTCTGAATAATACGGTTATTACCGTTACCAACCTTGCAGGTGTAGTAGTTGCACAGAAAAATGTAAGGGAATTGAATAAAGACGAACACATTACTTTTAACGTAGAACCAGGTTTTTACATGGTTAAAACGGAAGGCGATAACGTTAAACAGATTTTGAAGGTTGTAGTATATTAGTATAAACGAATTTTATGACAAGACGTATTGTTACATCTTTAGCCATTTTGAGTGTATTGTTCGGAACGGCTGCCGCTGTATATGGTTGGGGAGTTTGGGGGCATTGTAAAATAAACAGGGGTGCCATTCTGGCCCTGCCACGCGAAATGGGCCTGTTCTATTACAACCATGCCGATTTTATTACTGAAGAATCGGTTGCACCAGATATACGCAAGTATACCATGGGCGATTCAACAGAATTTCCGCGCCATTATATTGACCTGGAAAATTATGGATATACCAATGCCGCGTCAATGCCTAAAACTGTTGATGCTGCACGCGTACGTTTCGGGAAAGATAGTGTAAACAGCAACGGTACTTTGCCCTGGACCATTCAGGAAGTAATGACCAAACTTACTGCCGCAATGAAGGCCAGGAACAAGACCGAGATACTATTCCTTTCGGCTAATCTTGGCCATTACATCGGTGATGCGCATATGCCGTTGCACACATCAGTAAACCATGACGGGCAGCTTACCGACCAGCGTGGGATACATGCACTTTGGGAATCGCAATTGCCAGAACAGTTTGGGAAGAACTACAGCCTGTGGGCGGAAGCACATTATATAAAGAATGTTGAAAAGGAAACCTGGGCTATTATTGACAGCAGCCACAAGCTGATAACTGCTTTGTTGTATAACGACAAAAAGATGCGCAAGGATAAACCTACTGAAATGGTGTACAAGATTGGCATGAACGGACAGCCTGAAAAGAACAAATACGGCCAAAAGATTCATGCTTATGAATATGCGCACGTCTATCATGAGTTGCTCAACGGCATGGTGGAAAGCCAGATGAGGGCTGCTATATCAGCTACCGCAAGCTATTGGTACACTGCATGGGTAAATGCAGGCAAACCAGACCTTACTGACCTTGACCCCAAGTACATTACCGACAGGAACGAGAAATTTTACAAAGAAGATATTGCTTTCTGGAAAAAGGGAAAAGTGACCGGCTACAAAGTTGTTAACGAATACTAGTGCAAACCTACTATAGTAAATGGCTTTTTAAGGCACTGCTGCTGGCACTGCTGCTGCCAGCAAGCCTATTAAAGGCGCAGATTTTGGTAGACCCTGGCCAAACTGCCGCCGCACTCGCCAAAAAACTGGCGGGGCAGGGTGTTATAGTTACTAATCCGGTATTGCATTGCAGCAACTGGGCCAATGGGTTCTTTAAAGTGGTGAGCAGTAATCTAGGGCTGGATAGTGGCATTGTATTAACTACAGGGCGGGCCGCTTCTTCGCCCGGGTTTTATGGCGTTAATGGTTTTTCCAGTGGTTTGGCCAGTTTCGATAATGGTACTCCTGGCGACTCCACACTTACTGCCCTAGCCGGGCAAAGGACATTGGATGCCTGTACGTTAGAATTTGACGTTATGCCTGCGGGCGATACCATAAGCATTGATTATGTATTCAGTTCAGAAGAGTATATAAGTGCGGTTTGTGGCCCTTATAACGATGCTTTTGCATTCTTCATATCTGGTCCGGGTATTGCAGGCAACAAGAATATGGCTTTAGTGCCGGGCACCAATATACCCGTTACCATTAATAGCATTAACAATGGCATACCCGGCAGTACGGGTAATCTTATCAATTGCACCTCCATGGGCACAGGTTCGCCATTTACAGCCTACTATAAAGACAATTTAAACGGCAATACCCTTACCCATAAGGGACTCACCACCATATTAAAGGCTATTTACCCTGTTAAGCCCTGCGTTAATTACCACCTTAAAATAGCCATTGCCGATGCCGGTAATGCCAAGTATGATTCAGGTGTTTTTTTAGAAGCCGGTAGTTTGCAGTCGGGGCACTATTCAGTTGAAGCGCTCACCACAGTGGTAAGAGATACGATAGCGCCTATTTGCGTAAAGGGCTGCCTGCCGGGCCGTTTCCATATAAAACGCACTAAAAGTAACAGCCTGCCGCAGACCGTAAAATTTGTTATTGCAGGTACTGCTACTTATGGTGTAGATTTTGCCCCAATTGCCGATAGTGTGGTGATACCTGCTTTCGCTACTTATGCCGATGTAACTGTAAACGGCCTGCCAACCGCAGTAAATGGAGTGAGAAAATTGGAGTTATTGTTGCTATCGCCTAATAATTGTGGTGTAATGAGCGGCATTATTGACAGTGCTGTAATGCTTATTTACGACACAATTCGTATTGCTGTAAGCCCTGCCGATACCGCTATTTGCGGTGCCGACAGCGTACGGCTAAAAGTTTCCGCTGCCGATATTTATAGTTATAGCTGGATGCCCAATATTAATATTTCAGGTAACAGCACACAACAGCCGGTAGTTTACCCGCAAGCTTCAACGGTATATACGGTTACGGCGTGGCTGCCCGGTACATCATGCCCCTTCCGCACAGCAACCGCTACTTTAAACGTAAAACTTACACCCCACATCAATCTGGTATCTGATACCGTTGTTTGCGGGCATACTTCGTTCAGCCTCTCGCCCGAAATGCAATTACCCAACAGTAAATATAGTTTTGGATGGACCGGGCCAGATGGGTTTACCAGTAATATGCTACAGCCGTTGCTTAGTAATGTACTGGGTGCAGACCAGGGTATATACCAACTAACTGTTATCAACGATACCAATGGTTGCCGTGCAAAAGCTTCCGTAAGGGTGGTTGTAACGGTTGTTGATACGCCGGGCGTTACGTCACCGGCAATTATTTGTCTGAATACGGACCGCGCCGCACTTTTTGCACAAGGGGATAACCTTGTTTGGTATGATAAAGCAGGTTTATTATTAGGCGCAAATACTCCGTTAATACCTACCGATACACTAGCTAGTTATACTTATTACGTTAGCAACAGAATTGATAATTGCGAGAGTGGCAAGGTGGAATTGATTGCAGAAGTAAAGAAGTGTTGCGATGGTACTATTTATATACCCAATGCCTTTACGCCTAATGGTGATGGCAGGAATGATAAATTCAGGCCGGTAACCGATTATGGTTATTTTGTGAAGAGCATGGGGGTGTATAATCGTTGGGGGCAGGTAGTTTATAGTGGCAATACAGGGGTATGGGATGGCGATTTTGGTAGCCAGCCTGCTGATGCCGATACCTATTTTTACCGTATTATTTTCGGGTGTATACTGGGTGGCACTGTTGAAAGGGCAGGGGATATTATTCTGATACGGTAAAGGTGGATTGCCAGCGATTGCTATAGGGAATAGCGTCCGTAATTACGGAGCGTATGCAAAAGATTGCGGCCCGGATTGGCTGTTCTATTAATTGCAGGTTGATGTAAAGCGTACCATGGTTATATTTCACGAATATATCACGCCAAAAGTGAATGAATAGCATTAATTACCCTAATTTTGCAGGTTGTATTTAAAGTAACTATACTGAAGTATGAAGATTTTTAAAAGTGCATTGTTTATCCTGTTTTCCCTGTCTGCTATAAAGGCAAGTGCCGGTAGCAAATTCAAGTACTATTTTAATCATGCTGTTGATAATACGGTATCAACGGGCGTTAATGCAATAAACCTGAATGGTTACATTGACGATACGCTTATTGCTTACATCAATAGGGCTAAGTATACTTTAGATATTGCGGTTTATAACTTTACCTCTTATTCAACTGGCAGCCTTTCAAATGTGGCTACGGCGATTAACAATGCTTATACGAGAGGCGTTAAGGTAAGATGGATCTATGATGGAAATTCAACGAATAGCGGATTGTCATTAATAAATGCGGGTATTTATACTTTAGGTAGCCCAACCAGCAGCGGCTATACCATCATGCATAACAAATTTATGGTGGTAGACGGTTATTCACCCAATCCTGATGAATCAATCGTATGGACTGGTAGCACCAACTGGAGCACTGCACAGTTTGATACAGACTATGATAATATTGTCATCATTCAGGATTCAGCACTTGCTCATGCCTATATCGATGAGTTTAATATGATGTGGGGCGGTTCAAGTATTGCTCCTAATGCGTCTGCATCTAAGTTTGGCCATACCAAAACAGACCTGGGTCGTCACAATTTCACTATTGATGGCAGGCAGGTAGAATTGTATTTCAGCCCTTCGGATAACACAGGTAACCACATCCTTTCAAGTATTAACAGCGCGAAAACTGATCTGTATTGGGGTGTATATACATTTACCTACCAATCGTATGCCAACGCTATAATTACGCGTAAAAATAATGGTGTCTATGTAGCGGGTATCGATGATAGTTACAGCCATACCTACACCCCGTATAATACGTTTACCACTAATCTGGGAGCGATGTTTAAGGAATATTCAGGCACCGGTATTTACCATAATAAGTATTTGATTGTTGATCAGTCTGACACTTGTTCCGATCCCTTGGTTTTGACAGGTTCTCATAACTGGACCAATGGAGCAAATACGGATAATGATGAAAATACATTGATCATTCATGACCCGGTTGCAGCTAATGTGTACTATCAGTCATTCAAAGCCGATTTTACGTCAATGGGTGGAGCTTTGACGCATCAGGATGGTTGCACTACGGCGGTGCCGGAACTGGCGGCTTCTATCAATGGCTTAACACTTTCGCCCAACCCATCAATAGGTAACTTTGTATTAAGCTGTAAGATCAATAAGCCACAACAATTGACCATTTCGGTCATAAGTCTGGACGGCAAAGTGAACAACATCATTATGAACGAATGGCAGAGCAGCGGCTATTTCAAGCGCCAGTTTACCCTGCCTGCGCCCGGTATGTATGTAATAAAAGTAATAACCGGAAACGAGGTGTATACGCAGCGTTTAATATGTGAATAGTGGCTTATTTAAAAAGTTTCTACAAAAGGTCGCCTCAATGGTGACCTTTTGTGTTAAATGCCCGTCATGGCCCCGATAATGGACCTTCGATGTAGGTTTATTTTTCAGCATATAATGCATAGGTACAAGCAAATGATGAAACATAAAAAACGTAAGGTGCGTCGCTATAAAATACCACCATTAAACTATATATTTGAACCATCAGAATGAAGTTCGCTACGCGTTAAATTATTTATATTATGAAGGAGCAGATTCAAAAATTGAAAAGCGTAATTTTTGCAGTATTTAACGGCGGGGCTGCCGGCAAACTGTCTACGATACCATTGAATCAACGGCAAATGCCCGTTGGGAAATTTAATTGGTATAAGTCGTGCGCAAGATTCGTTTTTGTATTTGGTTTGGTTGGTCTTGCTGCCACTAGTCGCGGGGCAGTAACTTTTGTTGCTGGCGCTACAACTACAAAGGCAGTTTGTATGAGCTCAAGCTCCAATTCGGTTGACGCAAATTTAGCTGCTAACGATGCTTCCACAACTGCAATTGAGACCTGGAGTGTTTTATCTGGTCCTGTTCACGGTTCGGTTAGTGGCTTTCCTGTTTCGGGACCTTCCACGGGTGGTGTTGTTACCCCTGGGGGAACATCGTATTCGCCTGCTGCCGGTTACGTTGGTCTCGATTCGTTTGACGTATCTGTCAGTAATAGCAGTTCTGTTGCAACAATCAGAGTGATTGTAACGGTGAGCGGAGCTCCTTCTGCTGGCACAATTTCTGGTGTAACCACGTTCTGCCAGGGAAGTACAAATACGCTAACCGACGCAGTTTCAGGCGGCACCTGGACAAGTAGCAATGCATCCATCGCTTCAGTAAACAGTAGTGGGTTGGTGTTCGGCGTATCTACAGGCACTGCAATTATTTCTTATACGGTTACAGGCGCGTGTGGCACCAGCTACGCTACCCGTTCGCAAACTGTCAATCCTCTACCTGTTGTTGCGGCAATAACGGGAACCACAACAGCTTGTGCTGGTTTTTCATCCGCTCTGGCAGACAGTACTGCGGGTGGCAGCTGGAGTAGCAGTAACCTTTCTATTGCTACGGTAAATTCTTCCGGTGTAGTTTTTGCCAGGGCAGTCGGGATGGCTAATATCACTTATTCGGTCGCTAACAGTTGTGGTACTACCAGAGTCGTAACAGCTTATACAGTTACACCAGGCATTTCTGCGGGTTCTATTTCGGGTGCAACTATTGTGTGTGAAGGTGCAAACACTACATTAACGAGCACAGTTAGCGGTGGAGTATGGTCGAGCACTGATGTTTCTATAGCATCGGTTGACCCTACGACAGGCGTGGTAACTGGGATAGCAGCAGGGTCAGTCGCTATCAACTATACAGTAACCACTTCTTGCGGTTCAACATCTACTTCGTCAGCCATGTCGGTTAATCCAGTACCAAGTGCAGGTACTATCACTGGCGGAGGGTCGCCTTGCCCGGGTACTACAATAACTTTAGCCGATGCTACCGCAGGTGGCACCTGGAGCAGCAGCAATACTGCCATAGCGTCGGTTGATGCGGCAGGTGTTGTTACGGGTATTGCAGGCGGCACAGTTACTATTTCATATACAGTTACCAACAGTTGCGGCACAGCGAGTGCCATAACATCAGTAACGGTTAACCCAACAGCAACTGCGGGTAGCATATCGGGTGTTGGCGTTGTTTGTGTAGGCAGCACAACTACTCTTACTGATGCAGTTGCAGGTGGCACATGGGCTACCAGCAATGCGGGTGTTGCTTCAATTAGCGCATCTGGCATCGTTACAGGTGTGGCCAGCGGCTCAGCAACTATTTCCTATACAGCAACAACCGCTTGCGGAACGGCTACTGCAGTATTTACAATAACGGTTAATACAGCACCAACTGCGGGCACTATTACCGGCGCATCTTCTGTTTGCGTGGGTGCAACCACTACTTTATCCGATGCGGTTTCTGGTGGTTCATGGAGGAGCAGCAATGCTACTATAGCCAGCATTAGCACAGGTGGCGTAGTAAGGGGCGTTA
Organism: Chitinophagales bacterium; assembly: GCA_038228575.1. Classification (GTDB taxonomy): domain Bacteria; phylum Bacteroidota; class Bacteroidia; order Chitinophagales; family Chitinophagaceae; genus Flavipsychrobacter. The sequence goes on from JBBRPD010000014.1 coordinate 69,408, forward strand.
CGGCGGGTACAGTAACTATATCTTACTTGGTTATTACAAGCTGCGGAGCGGCTACAGCTACTATGTCATTCACTGTAAATCCTGCTCCTTCAGCGGGTACCATTACAGGTGCTGCAACATCGTGCGTAGGCACATCATCAACACTCAGTGATGCAGTTTCAGGTGGTACTTGGAGCAGCAGTAACACATCTATAGCTACTATTGATGCGGCTGGTGTAGTAACTGGTGTCGCTACCGGTTCGGCCATAATTTCTTATCAGGTTACCGGCACTTGCGGTACAAGTACCGCTGTAGTAACATTTGTGGTGAACAGCACACCTACTGCGGGTACTATTACGGGTACTTCAACAATATGTGCTGGCACAACAACTTCGTTAAGCGATGCTATATCGGGCGGCACATGGACAACAAGCGACGCTTCCGTTGCTTCAGTTGACGCATCGGGCAACGTTACAGGCTTGAGTGCAGGTAGCGCAACTATATCTTATACAGTAACGAGTGGCTGCGGTTCAGCGGTCGCTACTTTCAGCATTACGATAGATGCAAGCGGTTCTGCGGGTTCTGTTAGCGGTGCCTCTACAGTTTGCATAGGTGCAGTTACAACATTCACAACTTCAGCAACAGGTGGTATATGGACTACAAGCGACGCTTCAATTGCATCGGTTGATGCAACAACAGGCGACGTTACCGGTATTGCAGCAGGTTCAGCAACTATTTCCTATTCCGTTTCCGGCAGTTGCGGAACGGGTTTTGCTACCGCGGGTATCGCCGTAAACACAGCGCCTTCAGCTGGTAGTATCAGCGGAGCGTCTTTTGTTTGTGTGGGTACTTCTGTTACACATACTGACGCTACAGCAGGCGGCGCATGGAGCAGCAGTGACGGTTCTGTTGCATCGGTTGACGCTTCAGGCAACGTAACTGGTATCAGTGCTGGTACAGCAACAATATCTTACACAGTAACTACTGCGTGTGGCACAGCTTCAACTACGTCGTCAATCGCTGTTATTGCCGCACCATCGGCAGGTGCAATAACAGGTGCAACTACGGTTTGCACGGGTTCAACAACAACACTCACCGATGCTGCAGCGGGTGGTGTTTGGAGCAGCAGCAATGCAGCGATAGCCAGTGTAAATACATCAGGTAACGTTACTGGTGTTGCGGTTGGTTCAGCGGTAATATCTTATACCGTAACCAATAGTTGCGGCACGGCTACGGCTACAGCATCAATATCAGTCAGCGCAGGTGCATCAGCAGGTAGTATTTCCGGCGTATCAACAATGTGCGCAGGTGCTACCGCTACGCTAACGGCATCTGTTACGGGTGGTACATGGGGCACAAGCGATGCCTCGGTTGCATCAGTTAGTACTGCCGGAGTAGTTACGGCTGTTGCAGCAGGTACGGTAACAATATCATATTCCATAACCAGCGGCTGCGGTACAACAGCGGCTACAAGAACTATAACAATCGATCCGTTACCGGCGGCGGGTACTATAACAGGTATAACTGCAATTTGCGTAGGTTCTGGCAGCACGCTTAGCGATGCGGTTACGGGTGGTACATGGAGCAGCAGTGCTGCTGGCATAGCTACCGTAAATACGGCAGGTATTGTAACCGGCATAGCAGCTGGCACCGCCACAATATCATATACTGTTACCGGCAGTTGCGGCACAGGTGTTGCCACTACAACCGTGACGGTTAATGCGGTGCCATTAGCGGGTACTATAAGCGGCGCGAGTGCAATTTGTTCTGGCTCATCTACTACACTTTCTGTTTCTGTAACAGGTGGTGTTTGGGCTACCAGCAATGCGGCGGTTGCATCTATCAGTTCCACAGGTGTTGTTACCGGCGTTACAACAGGGGCTGCAACTATTACTTATACAGTTACCAATGCAAGTGGTTGCAGCTCGTTTACAACCTTTAATATAGCTTCAGGTAGCGGTGCACCAACGGGCACTATCAGCCCATCGGGCACACAGAGCCTTTGCGGAACGGGTAGTTCTATACATCTTACTGTTGTAAGCGGTGCAGCTGGCCTTGCTTACCAATGGTTCAGAAATGGTGTATTGATAGCGGGTGCAACGGGTTCGGCTTATAACGCGACAAGCGGAGGTACTTATGTAGCTATCATCAACAATGGTTGTGGTGCCGATACATTGGCTGGTGTTGCGGTGGTGGCATCTCCTAATCCTGTTATTACGCTGTCTGGCATCAGTACTTTGTCAACAGGGTCATTTACTACTTACCAATGGTATCTGAATGGTACTGCAATTTCGGGTGCTACCGGTAGTGTATATGTTTACAGTGCCAATGGTATTTATACGGTCAGGGTAACTAATGCGGCAGGCTGTGCGGTTACTTCAGCGCCATACACCGTTTCCAATGGTTCTTCTTCAGGCGTTACGGAGGTGAACGAGACAATCAATGTAACTATCTATCCTAATCCTACAAATGCAATGGTACATATTGAAGCAGATGTTAAGGTTAATGTAGTGGTGCTTACTGCGGTTGGCAGAACTGTTATAGCGGTAAAAGATGCCATGGACATTAACCTGAGTGACTATGCCGATGGTATGTACATGATAATGGTGTACGACGAAAACAACCAACTTTTGAAAGCTGCTAAAATGATAAAAGTGCAGTAATTGATAAATAGTCATTTTTGAAAAGGCTGCCTTGAAAAGGGCAGCCTTTTTAACTTGGCTAAAATTTGCATGTGTGCAAAGTCGTAGCCACTGACAAATATTATTTACACTATATGGCAATGTCAGCATCTTGCGTTCTATTTTTGACAACTTTCACTCAAGGTTAGAGATTTTAATTTTTTACTTTTAATTTTTACTTTTTTCAAGATGCCTTTTACATTCGCACATCCTGCAATTGTATTGCCGCTGCTCAGCAGGCGGTGGAAGGTATTTTCAGCTACGGCGCTTATTGCCGGTAGCATAGCTCCTGATTTTGAATCATTTCTTGGTTTGGGTGCCGACAAAGAATATAGCCACACCTGGTTGGGTGTTTTGTGGTTCGATCTGCCCCTTGCTTTATTACTGGCCATGGTTTTCCATGTGCTGGTTAAAGTGCCGCTAATCGACCATCTTCCGGCGCGCTGGTCTGCCAGATTCCAGGAGGTGCGAAATATAGATTGGATAGGGTACGCCAATACGCATTATATAATAGTCGTCACTTCTTGCCTTGCAGGAATTTTCTCGCACATGGCGTGGGATGCGTTTACGCACCTAAACATTTTCTTTCCCGATGCTATTACTTCGCGGGTTATGTGGCATGGGCATAGGGTTTATATATTGCTGCAGTATGCCAGCTCTATTATCGGGTTAGCAATACTGGCGGTGTACATCAGGAGCATGCCATTACAGCCTGTGGTGAAGCGTCAGGTTGAAAAATATAAATTCTGGCTTTATTTCATTTTGGTAGCAGTAGCTTTGGTTGTTTTTGTAGTTACAACACTGGCACAAGAAGAATGGCTGCATGATTGGATCTACCTTATTAATGTGAGTCTGGGTGCTATGTTTTATTCGCTGTTCCTGGTATCTTTTTTTCATCGCTTTGTCATGAAATGGTTACCGGGGTAAACGTTGACGGGAGTAATAGTCTGCTAGCCAATTATTTTTTCTATTTTTATTGTTGCATCCGTTGCAAATAACACACGCCTCCCCCAAAAATGTCAAAACTCAGTCTTTCCAGTTTAAACAATAAGCACTTCCTTTCCCTGGCAGGCAATGGCATACTGGCCGTGTTCGGGTTGCTGCAAATGTCTTTGCTCTACTATTCCATGTCGATGGCGCAGGTGGGGGAGTGGTTTTATTTTTTGAACATCATAAGCCTGTGCGATGCGGTGAGAAATGGCTTCCTTTCAACTGCCACAATTAAGTTTTACGCTGGCACAACTGGCGAGCGGGCCCGGGAAGTAATGGGTTCCGTATGGTTTCTCGCCATCTCGCTTACACTTGTAGTCATCGTGCTAAATGTAGGAGCGTTGTTTTTGCTCAATTATACGAATGAATTACCCGTAGTGGTGACCATAAAATGGCTGGGGCTTACCTTTTTAAGTAGTCTTCCCTTTACAGTTGTATTCTGGATACTACAGGCAGATGAAGATTATGGGAAGATACTTATACTCCGGTTCATCAATAACGGTTCAACTATACTCGCATTTGTTTTACTGGTCTTATTGCATAAAATGACGCTGGAACGCGCCATTATGTTTAATTTTATAACCAATTGTGTCACGAGCATGGTGGCTATCTTTTGGCGCTGGAATACCATTACGGCACTTGCGCAACGATCGAAAAACATGATGAGTGAATTGTATCACTTTGGTAAGTTCAGCCTGGCAACCAGTTTAAGTTCCAGTTTGTTTCGCAGTTCTGATATTTTCATCATCCGCACATTGCTGGGGCCGGAAGCTGTTGCCATTTACAATATACCATCGCGGCTGATGGAGATAGTGGAGATACCATTGCGGAGTTTTGTAGGTACTGGTATTTCTTCCATGGCTGTCGCATTCAATAATAAAAATATGGATCACATCAAATACATACTTAAAAAGTATGCGGGTATGCTTACCATTGCATTTGTGCCTGCAACTTTATTGGTGTTGTTATTTGCCGATGTTGCAGTTAACCTGTTCGCCAGCAAGAAATATATTCATTCAGAAGCGGCTAATGTGCTCAGGTTACTTATGGTTGTGGCGTTAATGTATCCCCTCGATCGATTTAACGGAATAACGTTAGATATTATTCATAAGCCTAAAGTGAATTTTCAAAAAGTAATTATAATGCTTTCTGTGAATATAATTGGAGACTTTATAGGAATGTCGCTGTTTCATAATATTTACGGAGTGGTTTTTGCAGTATTTTTTGCTACGCTTTCCGGGTTAATTTTTGGTTATATTAATTTGAGGAAATACATTGATTATACCATATCAGGCACTTTATTGACCGGATTAAATGAAATAAGGCAATTATACACGCCATTACTTGCACGTTTAAAGAGATAGTTGTTCGTTTTTTACGCAACCGTGACAATGCTATGTATGATGCAACGCCATCAACGCTGCATTTTTTTTAATAGTTAGCAAAATATGAGTTTTTGTACTATTTTTACCCGTAAAGAGTTGTTTCAACAATAGATACACTATGGCTTTTATTGAGGCGGATATACCAAAAGTTCTGGTGATAGAAGATGACCCTACCATTCAGCTGATCATAAGGCGGTCGTTGGAGAAGAACTTCAAGGTTGTTGCTTATACAAATGGGATGGATGCACTTTCTTATTTACAGGAAGGTAACTTGCCCGATATTATTATTTCGGACCTGAACACACCTGAAATGGGCGGACTGGAAATGATAGATCAACTAAAAGCCAGTGGTTTCTTTAGTGCAATACCTGTACTGGTACTTTCGGGTGAAGAAAGTACGGAGACAAGGATAAAATGCCTGGATTCAGGAGCCGATGATTATGTGGTAAAGCCATTTAATCCGCGGGAACTGGAGGCGAGAATGAAAGCTATTTTGCGCAGAACAGGTAAATTGTTATTTAACTAAACAACAAAGGATGAGTAGCCCTTCGGTGCCTGTTAGTGAGAATGGAATTATTGCACTCCTTAATGTTGACGAAGCTGTTTATCAACAGCTTTTAACCTGTAATTTTGAGGGTAGGGAACTTGTTCAGTATAAGAACGGAGTGGAGCTCTGCTCGAAATGGGAAAGAAATAAACTGAATATAGTAGCCATTATTTCGCAAAGTGAAGCAATTGCACCACTTGGCATTTATATGTTGGAAACAATCAGGAAAAACCCTGTTTTTCCTGATGTGCCGTATATTTTGCTGGCCAATAAAGTGAATGATAACGTTAGCCGCATTTGTTTACAAACAGGCGTGGCAGATGTGTTTAAAGCTCCGTTCAGAATGCATCACGTGGAGCGAAGAATCAATTTCCTGATCCCGAACTGGAAGGCAATACGAACAAAGGCGGTTAGCGAAAAAATACAAACCTATAAAACGCCTTCAGTAAAGCGGGCTTTCGATATTCTTTTTGCGGGTAGTGTTCTGCTGGCACTTTCGCCGTTTCTTTTGCTGCTGATCGTTATTATGAAGTTCGAATCAAAAGGGCCGATTTTCTATTATTCATTGCGGGTAGGTACGGGTTATAAAGTATTCAAATTCTATAAGATCAGGTCAATGTATGTAAACGCTGACCAGCGGCTTAAAGACCTGAAGCACCTTAACCAATATGCCGGGGCTGACGATAATGCCAAGGCTATTGATATTAATGCGTTATGCGACCACTGTGTAAAAAACGGGACTGCATGCCAGCGGTTGTTGTATGCTGATGATATTTCATGGTGCGAGAAAAACTATATTGATACCCGCAAAGCGCTCAGCGAAAATGCGTTCATAAAACTAAAAAACGACCCGAGAGTTACCAGGGTGGGCAAAATACTACGCAATACCAGTATTGACGAATTGCCCCAGTTGTGGAATGTTTTAATAGGGGATATGAGCATTGTTGGCAATCGCCCGTTGCCATTATATGAGGCGGAAAAACTAACTACCGATAAGTACGCAATGCGCTTTATGGCACCTGCGGGCATAACCGGGCTATGGCAGGTTGAAAAAAGAGGAAAGGGCGAGATGTCGGCCGAGGAAAGGATGATGCTGGATAACGCATATGCGGAGACCCATAGTTTCGTGAACGATATCCGCCTTATTTTGAAAACAGTGCCTGCATTACTTCAAAAAGAAAATGTATAATTGCTTGGTATGAAAACCAGTCAGATAATATTGCCGTAGGTTTTATACAGTTTATCAATCAACATTCTCAGACTTTTTTTGATCTCTAATCCTTCATTAAAAAATGCGGCCTGCTACGCTTCCTGACTATATAACCCGGCTTTTCGGTTACTCAAATGATGAGAAGATCGCGTTGATAAAAAAGCAGTACCCTGCACTCCTGAAAGGGCAACCTGAAGTAACGGTAGTAATACCCGCATATAACGAAGAAGAGAATATCCTCAATCCGCTGCTATCCATAAGTGCCAATATAACATCGCGCTCAGTGGAGATAATTGTGGTGAATAATAATTGCATAGACAATACCGAAGCACTTGTTGTTGCTACAGGCGTAAAGTGCATACGGGAAACAACTAAGGGAGTAACAGCGGCCAGAACTGCGGGTTTACATGCTGCCAGGGGTAAATACATTTTAAATGCCGATGCCGATTCAATTTACCCGCCTACTTGGATTGACGCTATGATACCGCCGCTTGATGATAACAAAGTGGCCATTACCTATGGTATGTTCGCCTTTTTACCAGGTACAGGCAAAGCGCGATTCACGTATTTTGTGTACGAGAATATAGCCGATATGTTGCGTTGGTATAAACGCAATTTTAAAGAGGAAGCCATGAATGTTTATGGCTGCAATTCAGGGTTCAGGAAAGAGCAATGTTTGCAGGTAGATGCATACCAACACCCGCCCGGCACTAACGAAGATGGTTGGCTGGCTGTAAAGTTGCGCAACAAAGGCTTCGGTAAATTGCATAAAGTGTACACCAATAAAGCCCTTGTCTGGACGGTAGACCGCCACTTGCAAAACGATGGTGGTCTATTAAAGGCGTTTACCATGCGCATAAAGCAGGTGTTTATGCCAGGGAAGTAGAACAAAAGATACAACAATGATTAAAGAGAGAATTTTACAACTTTACCTTGATACTTCCGTAATTGGTGGTTATTATGATGTTGAATTCGAAGAAGACACCCGAATATTGTTTGAAAAAATAAAACTTGGACAGTTTAGAGTCGTGCTTTCGAATATCACGGAGGACGAATTATCCGGCGCCCCACCAAAAGTTCAGGAAATAATTAAAGAATTACCCACACATCTGGTTTCAAAAATAAATTTGACAGAAGAGGCATCGCAACTAGCTGATACCTATTTGCTGGAAAATGTTGTTGGGAAAACCAGCAGAGGAGATTGCTTTCATATTGCAATGGCTACCATTAATAAAATTGACATATTAGTCAGTTGGAATTTTAAACATATAGTAAATGTTCAACGGATTCGTGGATATAATTCTGTAAATTTGAGATTAGGATACTCTGTATTAGAGATACGTTCACCTAAAGAAATTATTTACAATGAAAACTACTAAAAAAGAGACAAAGGATTTTGATGCAGTGAAATTCATGCGCGAAAGCAGGGATAGGATAAGCAAAGAGACAGAGGGTATGACCTTTGAACAATTGAAAAAATATTTCGAAAAAAGAAAACAAATTAATTCAAAGTAAAGTCGGAAATAGCCAGTAATCGATGCAAATTTAATCCCTTAGATTTGACTGTTCAATATCTTTTCACATACTATCCTTTATACTCCCCCCAAACATCTCTCAGTGTATCCGATATTTCGCCAAGCGTACAAAGGCTTTCAACGGCATTAATAACAAATGGCATCAGGTTTTCTGTAGTCTGCGCTTTTTCTTTTATCGTTGCCAGGCAAGCCATAGCTTTATCGTTATCCCTTTCGGCGCGTAGCTTCTTTAATTTTTCGGTTTGCACCAGGCGGATAGAATCATCTATTTTGAGCAGTGGCGTATCGTTCTTTTCGGCGGCGGTGAATTTATTAACACCTACAATAATTTTGCTGCCATCTTCAATAGCTTTGTTGTAAGCGTAGGCTGACCGCGCAATTTCATCTTGCATGAAGCGGTTTTCAATTGCTTTAACGGCGCCACCCATGGCATCAATTTTTTCTATCAGTTTCCATGCGGCGGCCTCTACTTCATTGGTCAGGGCCTCTACGTAGTAAGACCCAGCCAATGGGTCAACGGTATCGGTTGCGCCACTTTCATAGGCAAGTATCTGCTGTGTTTTTAATGCAATGCCGGCTGCCTCTTCAGTAGGCAGCGATAGAGCCTCGTCATACCCATTGGTATGCAGTGACTGTGTGCCGCCCAATACAGCCGAAAGCCCTTGCAGCGCAACACGTACAATATTGTTCTTAGGTTGTTTTGCGGTTAGGGTACTGCCACCCGTTTGGGTATGGAAACGCAGCATTTGGGCACGTGGGTCAGTTGCGCCGAGCGATTGAGTGATGTGTGCCCACATGCGCCTTGCGGCCCGGAATTTAGCTACCTCTTCAAAAATATTATTGTGTGCGTTAAAGAAGAAGGAAAGCCGTTGTGCGAAAACATTAATGTCCAAGTTCTTTTCTTGCGCTGCTTGCAAATATGCTTTGCCATTGGCTAGGGTAAAAGCCAATTCCTGTACCGCGTTAGAGCCCGCTTCCCTTATGTGGTAACCAGAAATGGAAATGGTATTCCATTTAGGAACTTCGTTACTGCAATATTCAAAAATATCTGTAATAAGGCGCATGGATGGGGTAGGTGGGTATATGTAGGTGCCCCTTGCCGCGTATTCCTTAAGTATGTCGTTTTGTATAGTGCCACTTATTTTCTTTATGTCAGCACCTTGCTTTTTAGCGAGGGCAATGTATAAGGCCAATAAAATAAAGCCAGTGGCATTAATGGTCATGGAAGTAGAAATATCGCTGAGCTTTATGCCATCGAATAATAACTCCATATCGCGCAATGAATCTATGGCTACACCTACTTTGCCCACCTCGCCTTCTGACATGGCATGGTCGCTGTCATAACCAATTTGAGTTGGCAGATCGAATGCCACAGACAGGCCGCTAACGCCCTGCCCCAAAAGGAAGTGATACCTTTTGTTCGATTCTTCGGCAGTACTGAATCCGGCATACTGGCGCATGGTCCACAGCCTGTCGCGGTACATAGCCGCATGTACCCCCCTGGTGAACGGAAATACCCCCGGCATTTCATCCATCTTAATGGGTTCGCAATACAACTCCTTAATTTCTATTCCTGAATCTATTTTGATGGTCTTCTGTTCCAATTGTTCCAATTTGTTGGCGGGTAAAAGGGCCCGCAGGGGTAAGTTTTACTTTAAATTATAATTGCGCTTCAGCTTCTCTTTTGCCGGAAAGCAGGTAAATAACGGCCATGCGTATGGCAACACCATTTTCCACCTGCCCCAGTATTATCGATTGCTTGCTGTCGGCCACATCACTATTTATTTCTACGCCGCGGTTTATAGGGCCGGGATGCATAATAACAATATCTTTTTCAATGCTATCCAGCATTTGTTTGCTTACGCCATAGTACATAGCGTATTCACGTAGCGTGGAAAATAAGGGCTTGTGCTGGCGTTCTAATTGTATGCGCAGCACATTGGCTACGTCGCACCATTCCAGCGCCTTCTTTACGTTGTATTCCACCTTTACGCCCAACGATTCAATGTGCTTGGGTATAAGTGTAGGCGGACCTGATACGGTTACTTCTGCGCCCAGTTTATTCAGGCAATAGATGTTGCTGAGTGCAACGCGGCTATGCATAATATCTCCCAGTATAGCAATGCGTTTTCCTTTAAGGTTACCTAATTTTTCGCGCATGGAATACGCGTCCAGTAATGCTTGCGTGGGATGTTCGTTCGTTCCGTCGCCTGCATTTATAATGCTAGCGTCAATATGATTGGCCAGGAACCATGGTGCGCCGCTGGCAGAGTGCCGCATTACCACCATGTCAACCTTCATAGCCAGTATATTGTTTACGGTATCGATAAGCGTTTCGCCTTTTGAAACTGAAGAACCTGAAGCCGAGAAATTGACCACATCGGCACCTAATCTTTTTTCAGCCAGTTCAAACGACAGCCTTGTGCGGGTTGAATTTTCAAAAAATACATTGGCAACTGTGGTGTCGCGCAGGGTAGGTACTTTTTTTATAGGGCGTTGTAGTACTTGTTTAAAATTATCAGCTGTTTTAAATATCTGTTCAATATCCTGAACATTCAGTTCTTTGATACCCAGCAGATGTTTTACAGAAAGGCCCATTTTTGTTTATTTACGTTTTTATAATTTACTGTTCTCAATTCGGCAATTGTGGCGTTTTGACAAGATACAACAAAAAATTATTTGCTTACCAGCAAGACCGCTTAATTGCGCCTGATCTTCACCACTTATTAAGCACAACTACCAGATAACGTACTACATTAACCGTCTATCTACTATGTACTAACTACTAATCAACGACTTACGACTAACTAAGAAACCACTTTATCTAACAACACCACCTCGTCTTTGCCGTCTGTTTCCTGCCAATATACTTTTACTTTTTGGGTAAGGATAGTATCTACGGAATAGCCGTTATAGTCGGGTTGTATAGGTAACTCGCGGCTGAAGCGGCGGTCAATAAGTGTGAGTAATTCCACTCTTTTGGGCCTGCCAAAGTCTATCAGGGCATCCATTGCCGATCTTATAGTGCGGCCGGTATACAGTACATCATCAATCAGTATCACGTTTTTACCTTCAATGCTGAAGGGTATGTTGGTATCTGACGGTACATGTATATCAGCAGTATGTACATCATCGCGGTAAAAGGTGATGTCCAGCAGTCCGTAATCAATATTGTTATTGCCACTTATCTTTTTTACAAGACCTGCAATGCGGTTAGATAGAAAAATACCTCTCGGCTGAATACCGATGATAGCAGTATCGTTGAAAGAAATATGGTTTTCTACAAGCTGGTGAGCCAGTCGCTGCAGCGTGATATTCATGAGGTTGCTATTCAGCAAGGTCTTCACAGATCGTTGATTTTGTGGCCAAAATTAGAAAAGCTTGAGTTATAATTGAATTAATTATCGAAAAATGTTTTTCACACCTGTTTTATCATTCTGATAAAGCACTACTTTCGCCGAAGTGAATTAATGATTATGAATACTCCTGCCGCCACAACGCAAAATATCAACGATTTTTTTGACATATACGCTCAAACCCTTGAAAGCCATAATGCTAAAGGGATGGCTTATCTGCACCAGATACCGACTACCATGCTGGCCGATGATGCGTACACCATTTTTAGCGATGCCAGCAAGTTAGAAGGCTTTTTTAACCAGGGCATATCATTTTACAGGCAATTGGGCATAGCTTACATTCGTGCTGAAGTCTGGACAAAGACGGATGTTACCAGCCGCATAGCCAATGCAAAAGTAACCTGGAAATACACCGATGCCTTGCAGCAGCCTGTATATAGTTGCGATTATCAGTATGTGTTGAAATTGGATAAAAACAACCAATGGCGTATTATACTATCAGTTTCGGTTAACGAAAAAGAGCGCATGGAAGCCTGGAAAGAGCTGCATCCGTAATATTTTAGTTGCACAATAGCCGCCTGCTTTTTACTTTTGCTGCAAGCACGCCTTAACTCATGACTTGCCGCTAACTATTCCTTACTTATGACCATAAAGGCACGACCATCAACTTACCAGGTATTAGTATATGTAGCCTATGGGTTTTACATATTGCTGGGTTTGGTGTGGTTCCTGCTGGGTTTTATGAATACGCCGGGCAAGGTGAACCCTTTTGCCTTTTTTATTATGCTTGCGTTTGGGCTACAAACTTATTACAGGCATTTACTCACCAATCTTATATTGGGCATCATAGGGCTTTTCTTCTCTATTTTTATGATGTTGTTGCCTGCACTTAACATGGCACTGCAACCCGCTGCTAAGGGTAGTGCATTACCACTTATGCTTGTTTCTGTTGCAAGTGTCGCTTTTTCAGGCATACTCATATTCAGTTATCTGAAGCTGAATTTCAAGGATTGATTTGGCTGAAGTAGTTATAAGGCTGGGGAAGTTGATTTGTTATCACGAAGTTTAAACATTCCTCAATAGCTATGGGCAGAAACGAATGGACGGACGAAAAACTATTTTACAGGCTCATTAATAATAAGTCGGATAAAGGCTACTGGGATAGCATTCAGGTATTGCGCAAAAGGCCAACGGAAGCTGTTTACAACAGATGTATGGAGTTGACCAGAAGCGAGCGTGCTAAGGAGCGCGAAATAGGGTTGTATGTGCTGGCGCAATTGGGCGGGCGGGAGCGGCCATTTCTTAAAGGAAGTGTAAGGCGATATTTCGAGCTTTTGGCGACGGAGCAAGAGTTACCAATGATAAATTGTGTATTAAGTGCTATCAGCCATAATCATGACAAATTAACCAAAGTACAGATAGGTAAACTTTGTGCATTGGGCAACAAGCCTGCACCAAAGATAAAATGGAATTTAGTGTTAGCGCTTTCCACCCTCGAAGCCCCCCGCGCAATTGATGTGCTGATAAAGTTATCGTCTGATAAAAGTGTTGTGGTACGCGATTGGGCAACCTTTGGGTTGGGATCTCAGATAGATACCAATAACGAAGAAATAGTAGCCGCATTATGGCAGCGGGTGGATGACAAAGACGAGGATACCCGGTTCGAGGCTATTGTTGGTTTAGCCATTCGAAAAGATGCGCGTGTTAAGGGTTTAATAGAAAGGGAGTTGGCCAGAGATCATGGAGCACAATTGTTCGAGGCTATAATAGAGTTAGGCGACAAATCATTTTTGCCACGGTTACGTAAGCTACTGAAAGCAATGCGCAAGGAAACAGATATCAGTGCAGACTGGCTGTCTAGTCTGGAACATTGTATAAAGGCATTAGTTACGGGTCAGAACTGGTAAATAAGATCGTTGTATTCTTTAGGCGAAACTGCATTATAGGTAGGTCATCAGTTTTATGGAAATTGCCTGTTCGGGTTTTCCCAGCGAAACTTTACATTGTTTAAATGTAGGGGCGCTAACAACCGGACGAACATTGTTGGAAAAAGCGAATGGTTCCGTAGGTATGCCCAGAATATTCTTGTCTATTTTTTTGTTGTCGTTAAGGTCCTGATATACCGCAACGGCATAGTCGCCCGGGGGCAGGTTGTCGGCAGTTGCGGTAATTGACGATTTGTCGGGTTGGGTAATCAGCCTGCGCATGGCTTTATGTGGATTGCCAAAGTTGGCGGGCTTATCGTATATGGCAATGTATATGGTGCCCGTTTTTTCCAGGTTAGTTACTGTAATATGCAGCTTGTGCTGCGCAAAACTGGTAGCGCAAGGGGTAATGCATATCAGAAATAAAAAAAGCCGTAGCGTCATTGGTGCGAAGGTATTGTAATTTACGAAAACGCTAACTGGCTTATTATGCTTTTAACAATGGGTGTAGCATGGTCATTACCTCTTCAGCTTTGTCTAAAACCATAAAATGGCCGCCGCCCTGTATGGTATGGTCGCAATTGACGAATGTATAGGGTAAAATTCTATCTGCTGTGCCGTGTATATGCACCAGATTGGGTAGGGTGGTTGTGTAGTTCCAGTTTATAAGTATATCAATAGCCCAGCGGAGAAATACAGGGTTAGTATCGGCAAGTATAGCTTGCAGTAATTTTTTGTGTGCAGTGGCGGTAACCCCGAACAACCAGTTTGTTAGGCCGTTGCTGCGTTTCATTAGGTATATTGGCATAAGGCGATGCAAATGCAAGCTGCCGGCCATCTTAAAATAATAGGGTATCTCCTTTCTCTTCTTTATGGAAGAAATAATAATCACTTTTTCTGTGCGTATTTGTTTGGCCACCTCAATTGCAATCAGTCCGCCAAAAGAGAGGCCTATTAAAATAGGGTTCGGGGCGGTTATTTGATGTAGTAATCGTGATGCATAGGTATGGGCGGCCATGCCGGGTGCAGGTTCTATCCACTTCATATGGGTTACTGGGTATCCTGTGAAATCAAGGTTCTGAAATGCTCGTTCGTCGGCACCCAAACCACTAAAAATATAAACGTGTTGCAAGTGCGTTGTTATTTATTGCAAAGCTAGTGTTTCTTGTGTCCGCTAAAGCTTTGCACTTGCATTACGAGGCAGCTACCAGGCGAACTTCGTTTATTAAAGTCAAGGCTGTCGCTTCGCAGATAGGTGCTGTAATAAACATGCTGAGAAGGGTTACTGTATGAAGTGCCGCTGGCACCCAAAACGATACCCCAAACAAAATCAGTCGTTTTGAAAACCGCTGTTCCCATTATGTCATCGAAGGTATTAGCATAGGCCCAATTTCCTGACAATATAATGTTGCTGTCAGTAAGATAGTTGATGTATATTTCTCCAGATTTACTGGTGCTGTCGGTAAAGCCTCCGTCGCCTATTTTTGTTTTATAATGCCCTGTAAAAGTATCAATATGCGGCGTAAACCCCATCGCATGCGGCACAATAACGCTATCAGGCACTACGGTTTTTGTTGCAACCGCACCGGTCGTGTCTTTTTTACATGCAGTTGCCAGCATAATTGGCAAAATGAAAAGCGGCAGCAAATTTTTCATAAAAAATTTTTTACTAAAACGTTGCCGATCGCAAAATATTATGTGGGCTAAGAAGTTATTACACCATATCACCCCATTCCTTTTCCAGTCTTTCCTTCATGGCGTAATCAGTAAAATCAATTTTAATAGGCACTACTGATGCGTAGCCTGCAGCTAATGCTTCTGCATCGGTATCAGTTCCCGTGTCCATGTTGGTGAATTTGCCTACCATCCAGTAGTAGTCGCGGCCGCGGGGGTCGGTGCGGTGGTCAAAGTTTTCTTCCCATTTGGCATGTGCCTGGCGGCATAGCTTCATTCCTTTAAAATCCTTTTTGTCTACTATCGGTATATTTACATTGAGCAAGGTGTGCTGCGGCATGGGTTGGTTCAGCATGCGTTGTACGAGTTCGTGAACTACGGTTTTGGCCAGTGTGAAGTCGGCATCGAACTTAAAATCGAGTAACGAAAAACCTATAGAGGGTATCCCTTCTATCGCTGCTTCCATGGCTGCGCTCATGGTGCCTGAATAAATAACGTTTATAGAATGGTTGGCGCCGTGGTTAATTCCGCTCAGGCAAATATCCGCTTTGCGGTGTAGTATTTTGTCTTTGGCAAGTTTTACACAATCGGCCGGTGTGCCGCTGCACTGCCACGACTCGATGCCTTCAAATACAGTTACTTTATCCAGCCTCAACGGGCTGCCTATGGTTATTGCATGCCCCATGCCCGATTGCGGACTGTCAGGCGCAACGACAAATACTTCACCAAGGTCTTTTACCGCTTCCACAAGTGCTCTTATACCGGGTGCGGTAATTCCGTCATCATTTGTAATTAATATAACCGGCCTCTGCTTCATCATGCCGCAAATGTACTATTGGTAAAGTTCTAAAAAAATGAAACTACTATCACCATGCTGTGAATTTTGGCGAGTTTATGGTGTATTCCATCAAAATTTTACTATTTTGCGTGTCCTTCTAAAAAAGCACACTATGTCAGTAAATCTTTGTATCGATTGGGGTAACACCAACGTAAAAGCTGCAATTTTTGATAACGGCACACTGAAAAAAACTTCGGTTGTTGCTGAAGATGAAATTCTGCAGGAAGTAGCAAAACTGATTGATACATACAAGCCTGAAAAAGCCATATTGAGTGCGGTAGCCGATGAGGCCGACCAGCTGATCTTCCTGTTAAAGGAAAGCGTGAAAACTTTTGTGAAGCTGGATGGCTTTACACCAACACCTATTTACAACGCTTACGGCACACCGGAAACGCTTGGTGCCGACAGGCTGGCACTGGTAACAGCAGCAAGTGAGCTGTTCCCTGACAAGAATAACCTCGTGATTTGCATGGGTACCTGCCTTACCTACAACCACATACAAAAAACAAAGACCTTCAGGGGTGGTGCAATTTCGCCGGGGCTGCACATGCGCATAAAGGCAATGCATGATTATACCAAAAGGTTACCTGAAATTGAAGCCGATGGCGATATTGTTTTGCTGGGTTACGATACAGAAACCTGTATGCGCAGTGGCGCGGTACTGGGAATGGCTGCGGAAATTGACGGTATGATAAGTGCATACGAAGCTAAATATCCTGATTTTAACGCCATATTAACGGGGGGCGATGCGCCTTTCTTTGCTGACAAAATTAAAAGTAAGATATTTGCTGACCCTGACTTACTGCTGAAAGGGCTAAACATAATTGTCAATCATAATGCATAAATTACCTGTTAAGTACTTAACAATAGCGCTATTCATTTTAACTGGTAATGCAGTTCATGCCCAGACAAGCAGTTTTAGTAATGCTTCCGCGCTTCGCGAAAACAATCCTTATTCAAAATATGGTATAGGGGAGTTGTGGAACGGTAACAGTACTGCTATTAAGGCAATGGGCAGCATCACTTCTGCCTATCAGGATCCTTTTCTTATCAATACCGATAACCCTGCATCATACAGCAGCCTGGCACTAACTACATTTGAAGGTGGTGCCGTTGGTAGCACGCGTACTATTGTTGCAGGCACCGGCGAACGTTACAGTACGGGTACTGCATCGCTGGCTTATCTTAGCATTGGCATTCCTATTCACCACAAAGGTGGCCTGTGTATAGGGCTTAAGCCTATCACACGGTCTTACTTTGCACTGGCTGATACCATTAACAGCCCTGCTGGCTTGGTGTCTCGTTCTTATGCAGGCGATGGTGGTCTGTCTTATGCATACTTGGGTGGTGCTTACCGTATTAAAGGGTTAAGCATCGGGTTTAACTTTGGTTATATGTTTGGCAACTATCGTAATTTTAATACAGTTGTAGGCCGCGATTCATTAGCTATCAACGACATATACCAGGCTCAGTTCCCAAGGTATATGAACATTGGTGGTATATACTGGAAGGGCGGTTTGTTGTATGAGCGTCCATTGAAAGACTCTCAGTATGTTTTCCGGGTAGGTGGTACATTGGCTTTAGGTCAGAACCTGAATGAAACCATCAGCGACTACAGGGTGAGTATTACAAATCTTGGCGATACCCTTATCAATGATACATCTTACAGCAATGCTAATATAAAAGGTACTGTAAAGTTGCCGCTTTCTTACAGCATAGGTGTAAATTTTGCCAAGACCGACAAATGGATGTTCGGCATCGATTACACTGGTACTAACTGGAGTCAATTTAATGCCAATAAAGATTCTGCGATGAATTTTGGTATCGCATCAAGCACGTACAGAGTGGCTTTAGGCGGACAGTTAACGCCTAATTCAGCCGACCTGCTGAATTATTTTTCAAGGGTAAGCTATCGTTTCGGTCTTTACTATGGCACCGATTATGTGAGGTTGCAGAACACCTCTTTACCTTGTTATGGTATCACATTCGGCGGCAGTTTCCCATATAAGCGCAACACGCGTGCTGCTTCAAGGTTCCATACGTCGTTCGATATTGGCAGGCTGGGTACTAATAACAATAACCTGTTAAAGCAAACATACGTAAGGGTAGGCCTGGGCTTGTCATTTAACGAAAAGTGGTTCATTCCGCGTAAGTATGAATAAGTCATGTAACCGATGTACTTCTCAATTGCAAAGCAAGCAACTACGGCAACAGGTAATATATGTTGGTATAGTACTGCTGTTGTCAACACTTCTTTTACCATCCTGCAAGAACGATCCGGGCCAGATAAAGCTACTCACTGATAAAAGCCATTTTCATGAGGACAGGGCTGACGATGTTACCATTATTTACAGTAAGAAAGGCAAGGTAAAGGGCCGGTTATTTGCGCATCAGTATGTAAAAAATCCAGGTGCCAAACCTCCTTATACCGATTTGAACGGCAGATTGAGGGTAGAATTCTATAATGATAGCGATGCGCTGGAGCATGTGCTGACGGCTGATTCCTGCAGGTTTTATGATGCCCAAAGTAATGTTGTTGTTTGGGGCAATGTGAAAATTGTAAGCACCAAGGGCGAGCAGCTGAATACAGAAGAACTGATCTGGAACAACAGCATAGAGCGCTTCTTTACCGAAAAAGACGTTAAGATAACCACAGGTACCCAAACTCTTGAAGGTACTGGTTTGGAAGCCAATCAGGATTTTACGTGGTACCGCATAACCCGCCCCAAAGGTGCCGTTCAGGTGAAAAAAGGCGAAATGCCGCAGTAGTATTCTCCACGTCTACTCTTGAAACAATTTTCATTTTTGTAAATTTTCCCGGAATTACATTGTTTTTTATTAGGTTTATGTGAACTTATTGGGGAAACAAGCAACAGATAATTCAATTTATTGAGCGCTGCACCCAATCCATTTTATTACTTTGATCATACATGGATACACACGAGCACACCACATTCATGAAGAAAGTAATTAAGAAGCATCCATTAGCAATCCGCTGGTTTCACTGGGTTAATTTCCCCGTGCTAACGGTTATGATATGGAGCGGCTTGCTGATATATTGGGCAAATGATGTGTACAGGCTGGGTTGGGGAGATACTACCATACTCAAATTCTTCCCAAAATCGTTTTATGAAGCATTGCATGTGCCTTTTAAACTGGCTCAGGGCATGGCATTCCATTACCTTTTCATGTGGCTGTTTTTTATAAATGGTTTTCTGTATGTAGGATATACGATATGGTCAGGAGAGTGGCGGTTGTTGCTGCCCAACCGGCATTCTTTTAAAGAAGCATGGCTGGTTGTTCTTCATGATCTCCACATTCGTAAAGGGTTGCCACCGCAGGAAAAATATAATGCAGCACAGCGCATAGCTTATTCTGCAATTATAGTAATGGGCCTCGGCTCCATAATTACTGGCCTGGCTATTTATAAGCCAACACAATTCGGCTGGTTGTGTGCCTTATGTGGTGGTTATCATTTCGCGCGCATATTGCATTTTGCGCTTACCATAGGGTATGTATTGTTCTTTTTAGTACATATTATACAGGTAATTATGGCCGGCTGGAACAATTTTCAGGCTATGGTTACGGGTGTGGAATTAATAAAGGAAAAACCAATAACAATAGTACCTGTCTCAACTGGCGATGTAATGGCCCTAGGGCAAAACATTGAAGACGAGTTACATGTAGAAGAATCCATGGAAGCCGCGATAATGCATCCTGAGAAAAATATTGTAGAAGAATTGCCGAGGGAGGATTTAATTAACCCTGAAACAAACGAAACTAATGAAGAAGCAAGCGTTTAGCAGCAGGGAGCAGCAAATAGAACCACAGGCTTTCAGGAGGAAATCAATTATTGCATTTTCGGTGTTGGTCATAATGTTAGCTATTGGAGCCACTGCATTTTATTTTCTTTTCAACGAACCAAAAGGCACCGATAGCGTGCAACCTACTTTGCGCAGTGTTATGGTAGCGAATGAGAGTCTGTTCACGAGGATATTCAGTGTTAACAGGCAGGTGAAACTATACAAAAAGGCTGACGCTGATGAGAAGGTACGCGTTAACGGAGATGTAGGTATGGGCGATGATTTTAACCCGGCCACCTGGAAATTAAAGGTGGCGCGTAAGCCGGGTGATACCTTGGTATTGACGATAGATGATATTAGAGCATTACCTAAAAGAGAGATCATATTTGATTTTAAGTGTGTGGAAGGGTGGGATCAGATAACACATTGGGGCGGCGTTAGGGTGGGCGACTTCCTGATGAAGTATAATTTAACTGCACAGACTGCCATGAAATACATGGGCATGGTTACACCCGATGGCACTTATTACGTGGGCATTGATATGCCCAGTATGTTGCAACCGCAAACAATACTCTGTTATGAAATGAACGGGCGGCCACTGCCCAAAATACAAGGTGCCCCGTTGCGCCTTATTATACCGGTAAAGTACGGTATCAAGCACCTGAAACGAATAGGTACCATCTTCTTCAGCAATACCAAGCCGCGCGACTACTGGGCCGAACAGGGTTATGATTATTATGCGGGTTTATAATCTGCCGGTCACATCTTAATATTCTTTCTCACTTTTGGTGCATTGTGGGTGATAAAACAACTTTTTAGTGTTTTTAACGTTTTCCCCTTTTACCAGCCCAACTAATCTATTACTTTTGGGCAATAATATAAGTAAAATGTTGATAAAAAGACTTTTTGTTGTGCCTTGTGCAGTTGTTGCCATGGGTGCCTTGGTTGTTTTAGGTAGTTGCACTGGTAATAATAAGGGCGCTGCCACTCCGGTTCCGGTAGCTGCAAATGGCAGCGGCCTCAAAATTGCTTATGTAAATGTCGATTCGCTCAATGAGCACTATGAATTGCTGAAAACCAAGATGGCCGACTTCAAGAAGGAGCAGGAGCGGATGGATAATGAATTGCAGGCATCGTACCTGCAAATGCAGCAGAAGGCGGAAGTAGTGCAAAAGAAGGTGCAGATGCAAACCATTACCGAAAGCGAATATAAAAACGCTGAAAAGGAAATGATGCTGATGCAGCAGAGCCTGGAAGGTAGCAAGCAGTCCATGACTGAAAAATTGCTCAAAAAGCAAGACGATATTAACAAGGAAATGCGTGGCAAGCTGGATAGCTTCATTGAAGTTTACAATAAAGACAAGCATTATGATTTCATTTTGCGTTATTCCGCAGGTGCGGGTTCGCAAATAATGTATGCCAACAAGCAGTACGAGATAACCAAGGATGTTATTGACGGCATGAACGCCTCTTCACCAAAGGGTACGGATAAGAAGAAATAAACTATCTTCACAGCTAGCACATACCAATTTGGAAAACAACTCTTCATTTCGCCGTTCGCTTACCCTGCTTGACGGGGCTTTACTGGTTATAGGCTCTATGATAGGGTCGGGCATTTTTATTGTAAGCGGCGATATTTCCAGGCAACTGGGTGGTGCCGGTTGGCTTATTGTGGTGTGGCTGCTCTCTGGTTTTATTACGCTTGCAGCGGCACTGAGCTATGGCGAACTGAGTGGTATGTTCCCGAATGCGGGTGGCCAGTATGTTTACCTCAGGGAATCGTTTGGCAAGCTATATGGCTTTTTGTATGGTTGGTCGTTCTTCGCAGTTATACAAACGGGTACTATTGCCGCGGTTGGTGTAGGTTTTGCCAAGTTTACCGGCTATCTGGTGCCCGAACTGGGCGATGGCAATATTCTTTTTGGCGACCCCAAGGGCTTTAATATTTCGGCGGCGCAGCTACTGGGTATTGGCGTCATCTTCCTGCTAACCTTCATCAATACATTAGGGGTTAAAAGTGGTAAATGGATACAGTTCATTTTCACTTTTGCCAAAATAGGCGCTATGGCTGCCCTCATCATTTTCGGGTTTTTGCTGTTTAAAGATCCTTCCATCTGGCATGCCAATTGGCAAAATATGTGGCATGCAACCAATACTACCATTAAAGATGGTGTTATAAGCCGCGAGAGCCTTACTGGTTTAGCTATTATTGGCCCTATATGCGCGGCCATGGTTGGTGCATTATTCAGTAGCGATGCATGGAACAATGTAACTTTTATTGCTGGCGAAATTAAACGCCCGGAACGTAACATAGGGTTAAGTCTGTTCATTGGTACGGTAGTGGTTACGGCTGTTTACCTTGCCATGAACCTCATGTACCTGAATGTGCTCAGTATGAATGAGATTGGTGTGAACAATGTGAAGGACAGAATTGCGCTTATGGCTTCGTTGAAAATATTTGGTGAGTCTGGTACTGTATTCATTGCCATCATGATAATGGTGTCTACGTTCGGTTGCAATAATGGCCTCATACTATCAGGTTCCAGGGTATATCACACCATGGCGAATGATGGTTTGTTTTTCCCTGCTGCTGGCAGACTGAATAAGAAGGGTGTGCCATCTGCAGCGTTGTGGATGCAGTTTGTCTGGGCTTCAGCCTTGTGCCTGAGTGGCAAGTATGGCGATCTGCTCGATTTTATCATATTCACGGTGCTGTTGTTTTACATACTTACTATTGCAGGCATCTTTAAATTACGCATTACACAGCCCGATTTGCCAAGGCCGTATAAAGCGTTTGGCTATCCAGTAATTCCCGCTATATATATTCTACTTGCCACTGTAATATGCATTATGCTGCTTATTTATAAGCCGGTTTATTCATGGCCCGGGCTGGCAATAGTATTAGCCGGTATCCCTATCTATTATTTTTTACAAAAGCGATTGAAAGCACCGAATGAATAAAACTAATCTTCAGGATATCTTCAGCAAGACCGAAAAACTTCATGTAGTTGTAGTGGGCGATGTAATGCTTGATAATTACTGGTGGGGTAGTGTGGACCGTATTTCACCAGAAGCTCCGGTGCCCATAGTATCATTAAAAAGCAGGGAAAGCAGGTTGGGGGGCGCGGCAAATGTGGCCGTAAATTGCCGCTCTCTGGGTGCAAAGGTGACATTGGCTAGTGTGGTAGGCGATGATGCCGATGGTGATACCTTAATGAAGCTGGCGGCAGCAGCGGGCATCGATACCTCGCTCATTATGAAAAGTAAGCTACGCCCAACAACAACCAAGGTAAGGGTGCTAAGCCGCAGCCAGCACATTTTACGCCTGGACGATGAAATTACCGATGACCTGTTTACGGAAGAGGAACACCCCTTCATAGATATAGTGCTGAAGTTCTTGCAGCGGGTAAAACCCGATGTGGTCATATTTGAAGACTACAATAAAGGTGTACTTAAAGAGAACGTTATTCATAAAATTACGGCCCATTGCAACGCAATAGGCATTATTACCGCAGTGGATCCCAAGAAGAAAAATTTCCTTTCTTACAAAGACGTTACCATTTTCAAGCCCAACCTAAAAGAGGTTAGGGAGGGGTTAAATACCGAACTTGATTTAGTTGATACCGCGAGCCTGACCGAAGTACATAATTTGCTGAACGTTAAGTTGAACCATCAGATCACTTTCATTACTTTGTCAGAACGGGGCGTGTTTTATGCAACAGGCGATAAAGGTGCAATTATACCATCTCACATCCGCAATATTGCCGATGTTTCGGGTGCTGGCGATACCGTAATTTCTACTGCCGCAATTATCTATGCACTTACCAGAGACGTGAGGCTAATGGCTGAAATTTCCAACCTTGCCGGAGGGTTAGTGTGTGAAGACGTGGGTGTGGTATCCATTAACAAGGATAAACTCCTGGCCGAAAGCATAGCTGTACTTTGTAAATAATAGTATGTAATTAATTTGTCGCCCGGAAATAACGTGAGTTATCTCCGGGCATTTTATTGCTATCACCGCAAGGTGCTCGCTGTTTTGGTTGGCGTAGCGTTGTCGTCATCATGGTTGGCGTGAGAGGTGACATTTTTATGAGGGTATTTATAGCTGTAAGCGGTATGGATTAATATATCGTTATTTAGTAGAAAATAAGACAAATGTTTATTTATATTTGTGGTTACAGTCTTTTTTATATCTTATTTAAACATAAAAATATTTTCGAATGAGTACACGTAAAGTATTCTCTAACAGTATTACCCCGTTGCCCGTAGAAGATGGCATAGCCAATAAGGGTTTATTGATGGCGGTTGCCCAGCCCCAGCACAAGAATGATAAAATGACCATCCATTTTTCGGTGGGCATTCCAGATGACGCAAGGCAGGAGTTGGAGAACCGCGTTGCCAATGGCGAAATAATGACCCTGGATGAACTGAACCAGAAGTATGCACCCGAGCCCGGCGAAGTAGATAAATTAATGACGTGGTTGCAGGCAGAGGGATTTGAGATAGTGAAAAAGTCAAACGACTCAACGGGTGTTTATGCTAAAGCATCGGTTGCGCAAATAGAAAAATCGTTGCAGGTAAATATGGTGCGTGTTACCCGCGAGGGTATTACCTATAATGCCGCCGCGAATGCACCTAGCTTACCAAGCGATGTTGGCGAAAATGTGCATGCCATTAATGGTTTGCAACCTTTCAGGCAGGCACAAAAGAAATTTCGCAGGATAACTCCCGATACGGGAAACCGTATGTACCTGAATGCAAACCTGACCGCAAGTGCAGCAGCCACCGTAAACATGGGTTACAAGCCGCCTTACATGGTAACCGAGATACTATCAGCCTATAATGCCCTAGGCCTGCCGTACACCGGGGCGGGGCAAACTATTGCCATACTCATAGATACATTCCCGAGTGCGCAGGATGTTTCCCTCTTCTGGCAGTATAACGGTATTTATCCTAATATGGCCAGGATACAGCCCGTAAATGTTTTCGGTGTAACATTACCACCGCCCGATGATGAAACAACGCTGGACACAGAATGGTCGAGCGGGATAGCCCCAAATGCTAACATACGTATTTACGCCACAAGCTCCTTGCAATATGTGTATCTCGACTATGCGCTGGACCAGATAATGAAAGATGTGGCTACCGTGCCGGGCCTGAACCAGCTTTCTATAAGCCTTGGCTTGGGCGAAACTGCTTATGGTGCGCCACCAAGTGATGAAATAAATACGCAGGCCCAGAAATACCTGAGGCTGGCAGCATTGGGTATAAATACGTTTGTTTCCAGCGGCGATGCGGGGTCAAACCCGAACTCAACCGGACATTCTTCATCCGGGCCGCTGCAAGTGGAATACGCATCGTCTGACCCGCACGTTATAGGCGTGGGCGGCACATCCATGTATTTATCTGCAACGGGAACTGTAGCGGCAGAAGTTGGGTGGACTGGCAGTGGCGGAGGCAGAAGCACGTTCTTTTCAAAGCCGGCATGGCAGGTGGGCAACGGAATAGCCTTAACCGAAACGCAGCGGCTGGTGCCCGACGTAAGTGCAGTGGGCGACCCTAATACAGGTGCTTTCCTGGTGCTGAACGGGCAGCCAACCATGATTGGTGGTACCAGCTGGAGCACACCGGTATGGGCTGCTTTTTGTGCGCTCATTAATGAGGCTCGTGCTTCGGTAGGCAAGCCCAAGATCTCATTTTTGAATCCCCATTTATATAAACTGCTCGGCACATCCAGCTTCCGCGATATTACACAAGGTAGCAATGGCGCTTACAGTTGTGGTGCTGGTTACGATATGGTTACAGGTTTGGGTGTGCCCAATATGGCCGAGCTGATAAAAGCGTTAATGCTCGTATAAAATACTCTTTTTCTTACGCTCGGGCTGGGGTGGCGGTTGCTGCCCCGGCTTTTTTGTGTGCGGGAATTACATTTAAAGCGTAATTTTGCAGCCTGTTTTCACTCTTTATTTGAATTATAGTTAGTTATGAAAGTTGCAGTTGTAGGCGCCACCGGGCTTGTAGGTAGTAAAATGTTGCAGGTATTGGAAGAAAGGAATTTCCCGGTAACGGAATTGATACCCGTGGCCTCTGAAAAATCGGTCGGACTTAAAATTACGTTTAAGGGAAAGGAATATACGGTGGTATCTGCCGACATTGCCATAGCTATGCAACCCGCTATAGCCTTGTTTTCGGCAGGTGGCAGCACATCACTGGCACTGGCACCTAAGTTTGCGGCAGTTGGTTGCCGGGTAGTTGATAATTCATCGGCCTGGCGCATGCATAACGATGTTAAGCTAGTGGTACCGGAAGTTAATGGCGGCGTGCTTACTGCGAACGATATGATAATAGCTAACCCGAATTGTTCTACTATACAAATGGTGATGGTGTTGCAGCCTCTGCATAAAGCATACGGTATAAAAAGGGTTGTGGTGAGCACTTACCAGTCGGTATCTGGCACCGGCCAGAAGGCAGTACAGGAAATGATGGATGAGCGTGCAGGCGGAAAGGGTTTCGGCGTATATCCTTACCCGATAGATATGAATGTAATTCCGCACATTGACGTTTTTCAGGATAACGGCTATACGAAAGAAGAAATGAAAATGGTACTGGAAACCTGCAAAATAATGGGCGATGATACCATAAAAGTAACAGCAACAACGGTTCGCGTGCCTGTTACCGGTGGCCACAGCGAAAGTGTAAATATTGAGTTCCATAAAGATTTTATAGAAAGCGATGTGCGGGAAATGCTCTCTAATATGTCTGGAGTTGTGGTAATAGACAACCCGTCTATGAACGGTTACCCGATGCCGATAGATGCCGAAGGCAAGGACGAAGTTTTCGTGGGCCGCATAAGGCGCGACTATTCACAACCCAATACCCTCAATTGCTGGATAGTTGCCGATAACCTCAGGAAGGGCGCAGCAACAAATGCCGTTCAGATCGCGAAGTATCTGCATGCGCAGGGGTGGGTGTAATGATTCGATAATTCGACAATTAGTGAATTCGGCAATTCGGCAATTGGTTAATTGTGAGATTTACTTGTAGTACTCTATTTTTTTGCGTTTAAACAGCTTAGCCAGCACAATGAACTAATGAAGGAATTGCCAAATTGGCTAATACCAGTTATACATAATCATCTGGCACGGTTACGATTGTTGTGTACCTAATAATACCATTTATATTTTAAATTTCGGCATGATTTTTGCAGTAGTTATGTATGGCAAAATTGCAAATCATAGAGATTCAGGAATCCGTAGAAGTGCTTAAGCGTCTGCTAAAGAAATCATCATCCGCTGTAGCTCCCAGGGTTGAGATGCTTATA